>JANLYQ010000023.1:0-10041 GCA_031365725.1 Sporichthyaceae bacterium
TACGTCGGCGAGGACGTCGAGAACATCCTGCTCAAGCTGATCCAGGCCGCTGACTACGACGTCAAGAAGGCCGAGACCGGCATCATCTACATCGACGAGGTCGACAAGATCGCCCGCAAGAGCGAGAACCCGTCGATCACCCGTGACGTGTCCGGCGAGGGCGTGCAGCAGGCGCTGCTCAAGATCCTCGAGGGCACGACCGCGTCGGTGCCGCCGCAGGGTGGGCGCAAGCACCCGCACCAGGAGTTCATCCAGATCGACACCACCAACGTGCTGTTCATCGTGGGCGGCGCGTTCTCCGGCCTGGAAAAGATCATCGAGTCCCGGATCGGGCGCAAGGGCATCGGCTTCGGCGCCACGATGCACACCCAGGCCGACCGGGAGAACGCCGACATCTTCGGTGACGTGCTCCCCGAGGACCTGCTCAAGTTCGGCATGATCCCGGAGTTCGTCGGCCGCCTCCCCGTGCTGACCAACGTGCGCAACCTCGACCAGGAGGCGCTCGTGCGCATCCTCACCGAGCCGCGCAACGCCCTCGTCAAGCAGTACGAGCGGCTCTTCGACCTCGACGGCGTCGAGCTCGAGTTCACCGAGGACGCCCTCGAGTCGGTCGCCGACCAGGCGATCAAGCGGGGCACCGGCGCCCGCGGACTGCGCGCGATCATGGAGGAGGTCCTCCAGTCGGTGATGTTCGAGGTGCCCAGCCGCAAGGATGTCGCGAAGGTCGTCATCACCCGCGAGGTCGTGCTCGAGCACGTCGCCCCGACCCTCGTCCCGCGGGAGACCCCCAAGCGCGAGCGCCGCGAGAAGTCGGCCTGAGCACAGCAGTCACCTCGCTAGACGCCCGGCGCTGACCTCCGCCTAGCGCGTGCCGGTCGTGCCGGGCGTGTTTGTTGTGCTGCGCGTGCTGCTGGTGGCGCTCGCGCTGGTGGCTCGCGTCGCGGCCGCCCACGCCTGGTCGGTCGCCGCCGCCACCTGGGCGAGGGGTAGCCGAGCCCGCACGGTGACCGTGGCGGGAGCCCCGGACCGTACGCAGACCAGAGAGCCGGACCCGTCCCGGCCGCAGACGTCGTGCCGCAGGAAGATCTGTCGCCCCTCGACTCCGGCGGCAAGCAGCTCGACGTCGACGTCGGCGGGGCCCGCTTGGGCGATCACCCGCAGGATGACGCCGGACCCGGTCCGGTAGGCGGCGGCGGCTGCGGCCGCATGGTTCCGCCGTTGCGCCGCCCGGGCCAGAGCGGCAACGCCGGGGCGAGCAACCGGCCGCGCCGGACCGGCGCGATGAGCTTGCCCGTGCTGCAGCAGCGTCCTCGGCAGGGCAGGCGCACGCTGCCGCAGGGCGGCTGCACCGGCGTCTCCGCTGCCCGCCGAGGCGGGAGCGGCGTCACCACCCAGGTGCATCAGCGCGGCCAGGTCGCTGAGCCGAGCCACGCCCAGCAGCAGCAGCACGAGACACAACACAGCGATCGCCAGGACCTTGCGGGCTACCCGCATCACCGGGGGCGGTGAGGCAACTAGATCCTCGGCATCGACGCTGGCCAGCACGGTCTCGCCGAGCCGGAGCGTGCTGCTGCCACGCTCGGGCTGGTCGCCGTACCGGACGGGATGCCGCGTGGCGAAGAAGTCGAGGTCGGCGGGTTCCCGGCTCGGCATCCCGAACGCGACATGCTCGGTGCGCTTCATGACCCACCTCGGAGGTTCTGCACTCAGCAGAGTCCTCGGCAGCGCCCTGTAGTCCCTTGAGCAGCCAGCACGTCCTGGCCGCGAGTGGCGGAACCTGGCGGTTTCTCCGCGGCCGTGACGACCAGGTTCCGCCACTGGATGCAGCGGGACGACCAGGTTCCGCCACTCGATGCGGCGGGACGACCAGGTTCCGCCACGGGCGTGCCGCGGGGTCAGAGCGTGACGGTCGCCGCCAACGCCGAGTCGCCCGGCGCCATCGTGAGCTCGCGCACGCTGCCGGTGGCCTTCAGGTCACCTGTCGCGAGCGACACCCGGTCGAGGGCGTCCTGGGGCCCGGTCACCGTTGCCGCAGCGACCTCGGTGCGCATGGAGGTCTTGGCCTCGGACTTCGCCTTGCGTACGGCGGCCAGCACGACCGACACGTCCCGCAGCACCGCCGGATCGGCGCCGGCAGCGGTACCCGACACCTCCTCGGCGGTCGGCCACGACGAGCGGTGCACCGACCCGTCCTGCCACCACGACCAGGCTTCCTCGGTGACGAAAGGCAGGAACGGCGCGAACAACCTCAGTTGCACCGACAGAGCGAGCGCCAGGGTCGCCCTGGCGCTGTCGGCGGGGGCTGCTCCGCGACCGCCGTACGCGCGATCCTTGACGAGCTCGAGGTAGTCGTCGCAGAAGGTCCAGAAGAACGACTCGGTGACCTCGAGCGCACGGGTGTACTCGTAGGCGTCGAGGGCAGCGGTGGCCTCGGCGACCACGGCGGCGAGAGCGGCGAGCAGTGAGCGGTCCAGCGGGTCGACCACCGCGGAGGAATCGAGGACGGCATCCCTGGAGCCGGCAGGGCCAGAAACGGAATCGAAGGACAGCGCGAACTTGCTGGCGTTGAGCACCTTGATGGCGAGGCGACGCCCGATCTTCATCTGCGCCTCGTCGAACGGGCTGTCGGTGCCCGGTCGCGCCCCGGCCGCCCGCCAGCGCACCGCGTCGGAGCCGTATCGCTCGAGGATCTCGGTGGGCACCACGACGTTGCCCTTGGACTTCGACATCTTCTTGCGGTCCGGGTCGACGACTAAGCCCGAGATCGCGGCGTGCGACCACGGCACCGAGCCGTGCTCGTAGTGCGCGCGCACGACGGTCGCGAACAGCCAGGTGCGGATGATCTCGTGCGCCTGCGGGCGCAGGTCCATCGGGAAGGTCCGCGCGAACAGGTCGGGGTCACGCTCCCAGCCGCAGACCACCTGCGGTGACAGCGACGAGGTGGCCCAGGTGTCCATCACGTCAGGGTCGGCGGTGAAGCCACCCGGGGTGTCACGCTGGTCGTCGGTGAAGCCGGCCGGTGCCTGCGAGGCCGGGTCGACCGGCAGGTCGGCCTCGTCGGCCAGCAGCGGCGCGTCGTGCAGCGGCAGCCCGTCGGCGTCGAGGGGATACCAGACCGGGAACGGCACGCCGAAGAACCGTTGCCGGCTGATCAGCCAGTCGCCCTGCAACCCGTTGACCCAGTTCTCGTAGCGGTGCCGCATGAAGTCCGGCACCCAGGCGATCTCGCGGCCGCGCTCGACGAACGTCGCCCGCAGGTCCTCGTCGCGCCCGCCGTTGCGGATGTACCACTGCCGGCTGGTGACGATCTCCAGCGGCTTGTCGCCGTTCTCGTAGAAGTTGGCCATCCGCTGGGTGGGGGTCGGCTCGCCGACCAGGTCACCGGAGGCGCGCAGTGCCTCCACCATCGCCGTCCGCGCCGAGAACGTGGTCTTGCCGGCAAGCTCGGCGTACGCCGCCACCGCCGCGTCCGTCGTCAGCCACTCGGGGGTGTCGCGCAGCAGCCGACCGTCGCGTCCGACCACCGAACGCGTCGGCAGGTCCAGCTCGCGCCACCAGATGACGTCGGTGAGGTCACCGAAGGTGCAGCACATCGCGATGCCCGCGCCCTTGTCGGGCTCGGCGCCCGGGTGCGCGAGCACCGGCACCTCGACGCCGAAGACCGGCGAGCTGACCGTCGTACCGAACAGGGGTTGATAGCGCTCGTCGTCGGGGTGCGCGATCAGCGCGACGCATGCCGGCACGAGCTCGGGGCGGGTGGTCTCGATGTGCACCGGGCCACGGCTGCCATCGGTCGGGTGGAAGGCGACGCGGTGGTAGTGGCCGGGGTACTCGCGGGCCTCGAGCTCGGCCTGGGCCACCGCGGTCTGGAACGTGACGTCCCACAGGCTCGGTGCCTCGCGCTGGTAGGCCTCACCGCGGGCCAGGTTCCGCAGGAAGGCCCGCTGCGAGGCAGTGATCGAGGCGACGCCGATCGTCGTGTAGTTGTGCGTCCAGTCGACCGAGAGACCGACCTGGCGCCACAGGTCCTCGTAGGCCGTCTCGACCTGTTCGGTCCACGTCTCGCACAGCTCGATGAAGTTGCGCCGCGAGATCGGCACCTGGCGCTTGGCGTCGGGCTTGTCGGGCAGCACGAAGTCGGGGTCATAGGGCAGCGAAGGGTCGCAGCGCACCCCGAAGTCGTTCTGCACCCTGCGCTCGGTCGGCAGGCCGTTGTCGTCCCAGCCCATCGGGTAGAACACCTCCCGCCCGCGCATCCGCTGGAACCGCGCGATGACGTCGGTGTGGGTATAGCTGAAGACATGCCCCACATGCAGCGAGCCGCTGACCGTAGGCGGCGGGGTGTCGATGGAGTAGACCTGCTCGCGAGTCTTGCTGCGGTCGAAGAGGTAGGTGCCCTCGCGCTCCCACACCTCGATCCACCGCGCCTCGAGCCCCTCGAGGGTGGGCTTGTCCGGCACCCGCGCGCCACTGGTCGCGAGGTCGGTCTGCTGCTGCTCCATGGCCGCAGATCCTACGGGGGGCGGCTGCCTAGACTCGGCGGCGTGAGCAGCATGAGCGGTGCGCAGGGCGTCAGCAACCAGCGGCTGGCCGAGGTGGAGCGGGCGATCCTGTCCCGAACGCCCGAGCACACCGTCGACCCGTCGCTGGCGCGGGTGAAGGCCGTGCTCGACCTGCTCGGCTCACCGGAGCGCGCGACGCCGGTGATCCTGGTGGCCGGCACCAACGGCAAGACCTCGACGACCCGCATGATCGAGGCGCTGCTGCGCGGGTTCGGCCTGCGCACCGGACAGTTCACCAGCCCACACCTGCACTCGGTGCGTGAACGCATCGCCTTCGACGGCGAGCCGATCACCCCCGACCGGTTCGTGGCGACCTACGACGACGTGGCGCCCTATCTCGAGATCGTCGACGCGCGCAGTGACATACCGCTGTCGTTCTTCGAGGTCCTCACCGTCATGGCGTACGCCGCCTTCGCCGACGCCCCCGTGGACGTCGCCGTGGTCGAGGTCGGCATGGGCGGCACGTGGGACTCGACCAACGCCGCCGACGCGCAGGTCGCGGTGGTGATGCCCATCGCCATGGACCACATGCACATCTTGGGCGAGTCGCTCACCGAGATTGCCGAGAACAAGGCCGGCATCCTCACCAAGGGGTCCTACGGCGTCATCGCCGAGCAGCAGCCGGAGGCGGCCGAGGTGCTGCTGGCCCGCTCGGTCGAGGTCGGGGCGATGATCGCCCGCGAGGGTCTCGAGTTCGGCCTGTTGGCCCGCACCGTGGCGGTCGGCGGTCAGGTCCTGACGCTGCGCGGCCTGGCCGGTGAGTTCGACGAGATCTTCCTGCCGTTGCTCGGGCAGCACCAGGCGCACAACGCGGCGGCTGCCCTCGCCGCGGTCGAGGCGTTCCTCGGCGGCGCGCACGCCGAGCGCGGGTCGCTTCCCGCCGACATCGTGCGCACCGCCTTCGCCGGTGTCACCTCGCCCGGTCGGCTCGAGACCGTGCGCAGCTCGCCCACCGTGCTGCTCGACGCCGCCCACAACCCGGCTGGTGCGGCGGCGACGGCCGCGGCGATCCAGGACTCCTACAGTTTCACCCGGCTGGTCGGGGTCTTCGCCGCCATGGCGGACAAGGACGTGCGCGGCATGCTCGAGGCGTTGGAACCGGTGCTCGCCGAGGTCGTCGTGACGACCTCCACCTCGCAGCGGGCGATGCCGCTCGACGACTTGGCGGCCGTCGCGGTCGACGTCTTCGGTGCCGACCGGGTGGAGGTCAGCGCGCGGCTCGACGACGCGCTCGAGTCCGCGGTGGCACTGGCCGAGGAGGACGCCAACTTCGGTGGCTCCGGCGTCCTGGTCACCGGCTCGATCGTCACCGTGGCCGAGGCGCGGGCGCTGCTGGGCGCAGACCCGCTGTGAGAGGCATCTGCTCGGCGGTCCTGGTGTTCGAGGGGCTCGTCGTCTTCCTCGCCACCTTGGTCGCGCGCGACCTCACCGACATCGACCACGCCACCCTGTGGTGGGTCGGCGGCCCCGCCGCACTGCTCTGCGTGCTGCTCGTCGGCGTGCTCGGCCGCCCGGGTGGCTATCTGGCCGGCTCGGTCCTGCAGGTGGCTCTGGTCGCCTCGGGTGTCGTCGTACCCGTGATGTTCTTCCTCGGCCTGCTCTTCGGCGGACTGTGGTTCCTGGCGCTGCACCTGGGGCGCAAGGTCGAGCGGCGCCAGGCCCAGTAGCCTTGCGCCTCGTGACCGAGCGAAGCCTGGTGCTGATCAAGCCTGATGCCGTCCGTCGTGGGCTGGTGGGTGAGGTGCTGGCGCGGTTCGAGCGCAAGGGGCTGACCCTCGTGGCCATGGACCTGCGCTCGATCGACGGCGAGACCGCCGACCGGCACTACGCCGAGCACCTCGAGCAGCCGTGGTACCCGCCTCTGCGCGCCTTCATCACCTCCGGCCGGTCGGTGGCGATGGTGCTCGAGGGCGACGAGGCGATCGCGGTGATCCGGGGCATCAACGGTGCGACCGACGGCCGGGCTGCTGTTGCCGGCACGATCCGCGGCGACTTCTCGCTGTCCAACCGGGAGAACCTCGTGCATGCCTCCGACTCACCCGAGTCGGCCGCGCGAGAGATCGCGATCTTCTTCCCCGCGCTGACCGCCTGACTTCTCCACTGTCGGTCCCTCGGCTGGTGACGGTCCGGTAAAGGCCGCAGATCCCGGCGCGTGCAGCCGGATCGAGCGTGGTTGCCCACCTACGATCGACACGCTCTGGCAGTCACTCCGGAAGGCCCCGCCATGGGTTTCAGCATGTCGTTCATCGGCCGGGACATGGCCGTCGACCTCGGCACGGCCAACACGCTGGTGTACGTCCGCGGCAAGGGGATCGTGCTCAACGAGCCCTCGGTGGTCGCGATCAACACCGACACCGGCGGCATCGTCGCGGTGGGTGCCGAGGCGAAGAAGATGATCGGCCGGACCCCCGGCAACATCGTGGCGATCCGGCCGCTCAAGGACGGCGTGATCGCCGACTTCGACACCACCGAGCGCATGCTCCGCTATTTCATCCAGCAGGTGCACAAGCGCCGCTACCTTGCCAAGCCGCGCATCATCGTCTGCGTGCCCAGCGGCATCACCGGCGTCGAGCAGCGCGCGGTCAAGGACGCCGGCTACGCGGCCGGTGCCCGCAAGGTGCACATCATCGAGGAGCCGATGGCCGCCGCGATCGGCGCCGGGCTCCCGGTGCACGAGCCCACCGGCAACATGGTCGTCGACATCGGTGGCGGCACCACCGAGGTCGCGGTGATCTCCCTCGGCGGCATCGTGACCAGCCAGTCGATCCGGACCGGCGGCGACGAGCTCGACCAGGCGATCATCACCTACGTGAAGAAGGAGTACTCGCTCATGCTGGGCGAGCGCACGGCGGAGGAGATCAAGATGGCGATCGGCTCGGCATTCCCCTCGCCGGAGGAGCCGCACGCCGAGATCCGCGGCCGCGACCTGGTCTCGGGCCTGCCCAAGACCATCGTGGTCAGCGCCGAGGAGATCCGCCGCGCCGTCGAGGAGCCGGTCAACTCCATCGTCGACGCCGTCAAGACCACCCTCGACAAGTGCCCGCCCGAGCTGTCCGGCGACATCATGGACCGCGGCATCGACATCACCGGCGGGGGAGCGCTGCTGAAGGGACTCGACGAGCGTCTTCGGCACGAGACCGGCATGCCGATCCACCTCACTGACCGGCCGCTGGACTCGGTGGCCCTGGGTTCCGGCAAGTGCGTGGAGGAGTTCGAGGCGCTGCAGCAGGTGCTGCACGCCGAGCCCCGGCACTGAGCCACCAGCCACCAGCCACCAGCCACCGCCTGCCACCTGACTCCCCACGGACCTCATGAACCATGACGGACGACGCGCCCGGTTGCTGCTCGCGCTGCTGCTGGTGACCAGCGTCGCCCTGATCGCCATCGACAACCGCGGGGGATCGCAGTCACCGCTGGCCGGTCTGCGCTCGGCCGCTGCCGCTGCCTTCGGGCCGGTCGAGCGGGTGGCCGCTGCGGTGGCCTCGCCGGTCGGTGACGCGGTGCACAGCATGGGCAGCCTCGGCAACGACAAGGCCCGCGCCGACCGCCTGGCCGCCCGCAACCAGAGCCTGCTGCGTGAGCTGCGCACGACAACTCTGGACCGCAACCGGGTCGCGGAGCTCGACCGGCTCCTGCACCTGGCAGGTGCCGGTCGCTATCGCATCGTGCCGGCCAGGGTGATCGCGGTCGGGTCCGCCCAGAGCTTTGCCTGGACCGTCACCCTCGACGCCGGCAGCCACGACGGCCTGCGCCCGGACATGACCGTGGTCAACGGCGATGGTCTTGTCGGGCGGGTCACCACGGTCGGCCCGACCACCGCCACCGTGCTGCTCGCCGTCGACCCCGAGTCCTCGGTCGGTGCCCGGCTCGAAGCCACCATGCAGGTCGGCTTCACCACCGGTCAGGGCGTCAGCACCGGCAGCGGCCTGGACCTGCAGCTGCTCGACAGCCAGTCGACGGTCTCCCCGGGCGACCGGCTGGTGACTTTCGGCTCCCAGGGCGCCGCGCCCTACGTCCCGGGGGTGCCGATCGGTCGGGTCGTCTCGGTGCAGGGCACTCCCGGCTCGCAGACCCGATCGGCCGTGGTCAAGCCGTTCGTCGACTTCACCGCCCTCGACCTGGTCGGCGTCGTCGTCGAGCCGCCGCGTCGCGACCCGCGCGACGCCGTGCTGCCCCCGGCCCCGAGCAGCGCGCCCGCCCCCGTCGTGACCGTCACCGTCACCGCGGCCCCCCACTGACATGGCCCCCGCCCGCATCGCTCTCGCTGCCGCCCTCGTCGTGGTGGCGACGGCGCTCCAGGTGACCGTGCCCGCCCAGCTCGGGCTGCCCGGCGCCACCCCCGACGTCGTGCTGCTGGTCGTGGTCGCTCTCGCGCTGGCCCACGGGCCGGGCTTCGGGCTGGCCACCGGCTTCAGCGCCGGGCTGCTGCTCGACGTCGTGCCGCCGGCTGCGCACGAGATCGGTCGCTGGGCGCTGGTGCTCACCCTGGTGGGCTACCTCGCCGGACTGGCGCGCCTCGACACCCGCCGGTCGGTGGTCGTGCCGCTGATCGTGGTCGCTGCTGCTTCGGCCGGGTCGTTGCTCGCCTACGCCGGTCTCGGAGCCCTCATCGGCGACCCGAGTGTCACCTGGGCGCGGGTCGACGAGCTGATGCCCACCGCCGTGCTGTACGACGTGGTGCTCAGCGCCTTCGTGCTCCCCGGCGTGCTCACGCTGGTGCAGCGGGCCGAGCCCGACCAGGTGGCTTTCCCGTGAGCGACCGGAGCCGGTTGCGGCTCGTCGTGGTGCAGGTGCTGGTGGTGTCGCTGCTGGTCACGCTGCTCGGCCGGCTGTGGTACCTCCAGGTCTATGCCACCGCCGACTACCGCTCGGCCGCCGCCGAGAACGGCACCCGGTCCATCGTGACCCCGGCAGCACGCGGCATGATCCTCGACTCGCGAGGTCGGCCACTGGCCCGCAACCGCACGGCGCTGGTCGTCTCGATCAGCCGCACCGAGATGCTGCACCAACGTGACGGCGGGCGCGCCCTGGTCGCCAAGGTCGCCGCGGTGATCCACCAGCCGGTGGCCATGGTGTGGGACAAGACCCGGCTCTGCGGGTCGGAGGGGGCACCTCCGGCGCCGCGCTGCTTCAACGGATCGCCGTACCAACCGATCCCGGTGACCGACGAGGCCTCGACAGCGATGGCCCTGCAGATCATGGAACGCCGTGAGGACTTCCCCGGCGTGACTGCCGAGCTCACGGCCGTGCGCGACTATCCGCAGCCACTGGGCGCCAACGCCGCGCACGAGCTGGGCTATCTCGGCCCGGTCACCGACAAGGAGCTCGCGCAGCGCAGCGCGGGGGCCGGCGCGGGCGTACGCAACGAACGAGTCTTGCAACGCACCGACCTGATCGGGCGCACCGGCCTGGAGAGGCAGTACGACGACGCGCTGCGCGGCTCGTCGGGCATCAAGACGTTGACCGTCGACCACCAGGG
>JANLYQ010000034.1:0-5278 GCA_031365725.1 Sporichthyaceae bacterium
CGTCGATGCGCACCCGTGGGGGGGAGCCGACCTTGCAGTGCAGGTCGGAACCGCCGCACTCGACGAGCGCGCGCAGGAAGGGCTCGATGGAGGTGGTCACGTTGTGCTCTTCGGCGTACGACGGCCGGTCCTTGACCGGTCCGAATGGGTCAAGTCAGGAGATGACCGCGATCAGGTCGCCTTCCTGGACGACGTCACCCTCGTTGACCGCCAGGCTGGAGACCGTGCCGTCACCCTCAGCGAGCACGGGGATCTCCATCTTCATCGACTCGAGGATCACCAGCGTGTCTCCGTCGGCCACCGTGTCGCCCTCGGCGACCAGCACCTTCCAGACGTTGGCCACCATCTCGGCTCGGACTTCCATCGCCACGGGGGCTCCTCTCGAGCGGTTCGGCGACCGTGCGGCCGGCCGGAGGCATCAAACCACAGGGCCCGGTCCCGACTGATCAGGCGCGCATCCGGCCCACGATGCCGGTGTCGTAGTCACCTGAGACGAACTCCGGGTGCTCCAGCAACTCGGCGAAGAACGGCAGGTTGCACTTGGGTCCCTCGACCAGGAACCCGGCCACCGCGACCCGCGCCCGCGCCAGCGCCTCGTCGCGGTCCGCGCCGTGCACGATCAGCTTGGCCATCAGTGAGTCGTAGTGCGGGGTGACGATGTTGCCGGCCCGGTAACCCGAATCCACCCGTACGCCGGCACCGCCGGGCTCCTCCCACACCGAGATGGCTCCGGGGCCGGGCAGGAAGCGTTTCGGGTCCTCGGCGTTGATGCGCAGCTCGATGGCATGCCCGACCGGGGTGACCGCGTCGGGATCGAAGGTCACCGGCAGTCCGGCCGCCACCCGCAGCTGCTGCTCGACCAGGTCGATGCCGGTGCACACCTCCGTGATGGGGTGCTCGACCTGCAGGCGGGTGTTCATCTCCAGGAACACCACCTCGCCGGACTCGACGTCGAGCAGGCACTCGACGGTGCCGGCGTTGCGATAGCCGACTGCTTGCGCGGCGCCGATCGCCGCAGCAAAGAGCTCGGCCCGCAGAGCCGGCGTGACGGCGGGTGACGGTGTCTCCTCGGCGACCTTCTGGTTGCGTCGCTGCACCGAGCAGTCCCGCTCCCCCAGCGCCACGACCCGACCGTCGGCAAGGCCCAGCACCTGCACCTCGACATGGCGCACCCGCGGGAAGAACCGCTCGATCAGCACCGCCGGATCACCGAACATCCGCTCGGCGAAGCCCCGCACCCGCTCGAGCTCGGTGCGCAGCGCCGGCTCGTCAGCAGCCACCGCCATGCCCATGCCGCCGCCGCCGGCTGAGGCCTTGACCATCACCGGGTAGCCGATGCCGCGGGCGGCCGTCACGGCTTCCTCGACGTCACCGACCGGCTCGGTGGTGCCACGCGAGACGGGCACGCCGGCCGCCGCCACCAGGTTCCGGGCGGTGATCTTGTCGCCCATCGCGTCGATCGCCTCGGGCGACGGACCGATCCAGAGCAGACCGGCATCCTGCACCCGGCGGGCGAAGTCCGCGTTCTCGGCGAGGAAGCCGTAGCCGGGGTGGATCGCGCGGGCACCGGTCTCGGCGGCTGCTGCCAGCAGCGCGTCAGCGTTGCGATAGCTCTCCGCCGGGGCGGCCGGCCCGATCAGCACGGCGACATCGGCTTCGGCGACGTAGGGCAGGTCGGCGTCAGCCTCGGAGTAGACCGCGACCGCGCGCAGACCGAGTCGTTGCACGGTCGCGATGATGCGCCGGGCGATCTCACCGCGGTTGGCCACCAGGACTGTGGCGGGCAGGACGGCGTCGGGGAGGACGGCATCGGGCAGGACGGTGGCGGGTAGAGCAGGCTCGGGCGCGGCGAGGTCGGACACGGCGGGCAGCCTCCAGGGCAAGGACGGTCAGGCGGGCGACACTACTGGGGTGTCGGACGAAGCCGTGGTGTGTCACAGAGCCGCGGCGTCTCCTCGCCCGCCGGTCCCTCGCCTGCGCGCTGTGCGACTGCTGGTCGCGGCGGCAGTCGTGCAGGTGCTCACGGCGGTGCTGGGCAGCGGGTCGGGGTGGGCGCGGGCGCTCGCGCTGGTCCTGACGACCGTGCTGGTAGGTCTGTTCCTCGGCGGCAACTCCCGGCTGCCCGGCGTACCGCTGATCGGGCTCGGCCTGTTGCTCAACGTCCTGGTCGTCGTCGCCAACGCCGCGATGCCGGTGTCGGTGACTGCCGCTGCGCGGGCCGGCATCAGCCGGGCGGATCTGCATCTGGGGTCCGATGCGTTGCACGAGGCGATCGGTCCGGGCACCCATCTGCGGCTGCTGGCTGACGTGGTGCCGGTCGCCCTGCCGTGGCGCCCGCAGGTGGTCAGCCCGGGTGACGTGCTGGTGGTTGCCGGGGTCGCGCTGTTGTCGCTCAGCCTGCGAAGCGCGCCGCGCGGCCGACGGTCTTGGTCAACGACTCGACCACCACCGGGTCGTACTCGTAGGCCATGCCCAACCGAAGGCGTTCGAGGGCGTTGAGCCGGCGGCTGGTCTCCCACGAGTCGCCGACCAGGTCGTCGTAGGCGTTGACCGCCTTGATGATGCGCGCCGCCAGCGGCACGTCGCGGTCGTGCACGTCGTGCGCGCGCCGGTAGGGCTCGGCCTGCTGCGCGACGATGGCCGCGACCCCGTCGAGCACCCCGGTCTGCCGGATCACGTCCGCGCCGTACTCGGCGATGCGGCGCTGCTCGGCAGGGGCCGCAACGACCGTCGCGCCACCGGGGATCGGCTCGGAGAGCGAAAGCTGACCGATGTCGTGCATGAGGGCCGCGTACTCGAGGTCGCGTAGGTCACCATCGCTCATGCCGAGCTCGCGGCCGACGGCGGTGGCCAGCGAGCTGACGCGACGTGAGTGGCCGGACTCGGTGTAGCCGCCGAGCTCGGTGACCCGGGAGAGCGCGCGGATCGTCTGCAGGGACGACTCGCGCACAGCGGCGTAGCGGCGGAACGAGAACTGGGTGAGCAGCAGCGGCAGAACGAAGACCGGCAGTGCCCAGGCACCCATGATGGTCGCGGCAAGAGCGATGAGTGCGCCGGTCGCGCCGATGGCCGAGCCGATGCCGATCTGAGCTCGTGCCTCGTTGCGCAGCACGGCGAAGAACGGCGCCCGGTCGGTGCCGGCCCGCACCGCGGCGGCGAGGAGCGCGTCGACGACGAGACTGACGACGACGACGCCCATCAGGACGAGCGCGGTGCGTGCGTCCTGCATGCGGTCGACCCGGTCGGCGAGGCCGGTGCCGCGGAAGAAGCCCGCTGTGATGCCGATGCTGAGGATGCGGCGGGCCATGCTGTCGATGGCGGGGGCACGGCCGGTGACGGCGTGCGGCGCGACACCGACGATCATCGCGACAACCACCACAGCGACCACCTGCATGGACGACTGCGCGGCGCCCGAGTCCTGAAAACGAGTGAGCAGCGCATAACCGAGGGCGCCAGCCGTCGCAATAGGTGCGGCGTCACGGCCACCGGGCAGGGTGATGCGCACGAGCTCGCCGATGGCGATGAAGACCCCGAACGACAACGCCACCGCCGGTGCCACGAAGCCACCGGGTGAACTGGTGATGACGACCGAGGCGACGCCGAGCAGCGCTGCGGCGGCAGCCACCACCACGGTGGTCCCCGAGTCGTCGAGGTGGCGACGCGCAAGGCTCACGACTGCTCCCGCACCAGCACCGCGGTCGGATCGTCGTGGTCCAGGTGGGCGTAGACGATGCCGTCGATGCCGTCGATGCCGTCGATGCCGTCGATGCCGTCGATGCCGGCTAGCTGGTCGAGCTCGGCGAGCTCCTGGTCGAAGACCTCGTCGGCGGCGACCGGCTGGTTACCGTTCGGGGTCGGCGCGTCGGGTGCCCAGCCGTGCTCGGCCACGCCGCGCACCAGAGCCTCCACCATGCGAGGGTCGAACTGTGTGCCGGAGCACCGACGCAACTCAGTGATCGCGTGCTCGATCGAGCGCGCCCCGCGGTAGGACCGGGTTGTGGTCATCGAGTCGAACGCGTCGGCCACGGCGATCACCCGGGCGAACTCGGGGATGTCGTCGCCGCGTAGGCCCATCGGATAGCCGAGGCCATCGAGACGTTCGTGGTGGTGCCGGATGCCGGCGTTGGCCTCGTCCAGGAAGTCGATCTCGCGGACGATCTCGAGACCCTGCTCCGGGTGGCGTTGGATCGCGGCGAACTCCTCCTCGGTGAGGCCGCCCGCCTTCTGCAGCAGCCGGGTCGGGACCCCGAGCTTGCCGATGTCGTGCAGCATGCCGGCGTAGCGCAGCGAGCCGACCCGGTCTTCGCGCATGCCGATCGCGCGGGCGATGAGCACCGAGGCTGACGACACGCGCTCGCTGTGGCCGCGGGTATAGAGGTCTTTGGTCTCTACGGCAGCCATCAGGGCGCGCACGGTGCTGTCGTAGGCGCGCTGCTCCTCGGCGTACTGCGCGTAGGCCCAGCGCGCCACGAACAACGGCAGGAGCAGCAAGAGAGCAGCGAGTGGACCGACTCCGACTGGGATCCAAAGTACGGCGAGAAGAACACCAAATAGGCCGTAGGCAAGGTAGGAGGAGACAGACCGAGCCATCGTTCCTTGCCACACGACGAGCGGTGAGACTCTCTGATGAAGTCCCACGACGACCGCTACCAAGGCACCGTTGACGGCGCAGTGGACAACATCGGCTGCCAAGATTGGCAACAGAACGCTCGGGAAGCTGTCCGTCCCTAGGTGCGTGGTGCCGCCGAGGAACTCGTAGGCACCGCCCGCCGCGCCACCAGCAAGGGCTAGTTGCGCGCCGTTGAAGATGCGCTTCACCGGGGCCGTGTGGTCACGCTCAAGCGCGAATGCCGCAGTCCAAGCCACCAAGACAGCACCTGAGGTACCCACCATCGGAATAGCCGCAAGGGTGGTTACAGAACCTAGAGAGATAGAAAGCAGATCTCTGCTGCCTCGTGCAAGAAGTGACTCTCCGACGATGTGCAGCCCAATCAGCACCGCGACGGTGACCAGGGCCGTCGGCCGGTGAATCCAAGAGACGCCGATCAATACGCAGGCGGATGCCACGATTATTACGACGTAGAGCCGTGCCGACACGGGCAGCCCGCGCATGTGGATCCTCCCCGTCCCCGTGTCGAGCCCAAGGCGCAGACAGCGTGATGGGGATCGGCAGCACACCTACTGGGCGCCTTCACCATTTCCAGCTTGCACCGGACTGAAGGAACTGCTCGACAGCGGACACGATCTTCTTCATTGTGATTCTCAACCCCTTGGATTC
>JANLYQ010000067.1:0-56556 GCA_031365725.1 Sporichthyaceae bacterium
AGGCGTTCTTGACGTCCAACGCTTTCCTCGCAGACAACGATGGAGCCCCCTGGGCGGTGTTCGGTAACTGGCTAGACACCGCCACCGTCGCCGCTCGGGGCCTGCGCTCCCGGCAGACAAGACGAGACGCGACGTGGGGACCTTTGCTGGCCCCAGCGGGGACATTTCGTGGCTATCAGCGAGGACTCTCACATGGCCGCGGACAGCCGGTTCGAGCGATCTCGGCGACTCGCTCACATGCCGCGATCCGCGCGGGTGAACGACATTCGTCGCACCGCCGCGGTCATCGACGCTCAACGTTCGACCCGTTCCGCCGATGGATGTCTGGCAAGCAACCGCGCATGGACCGAACTCGATCATGTGGCGCATCGAGCGGTATCCCACGATCGTAGTTGCGCGGGTCACGCGGCGGGGGTGATCACCTGGAACGGGATCCCGCTGGTTACCTGGGCGTCGCGGGCACGAAGAGTCTCGGCTGCACATCGCGATCGCGCACCGTGATGCGCAAGCAGTTAGGTGGCCAGCCTGGATTGATCGTCGGCGGGTTGAAAAACATGTCCGGCCCACCGCGGCTTGCTGCTCGCGTCGACAGGGACGGCTGTGCGATCTCTCTATCGGCCGGGTGCGGCATTGCGGCCCAGATAGACGCGGCTCTGCGCGCTTGCTCATGACGTCACGTCCAGGGGCTCGAAACGTCAGGAGTGCTGTCTCCACCAAGACCTGCGCTTGCCGAAAGCAGCTGGCGGCTCGTGGATGCCAGCCAGGAAGCGGGCGCGGCGTTTCCATATGCTCATGCGGGTGACGGACTGTGGCGGGTTCGCGTGACCGGGATCGGCGACACTGCGGACCTGGCGACCGAGGACCCGGTCTGGTACGTCGCCTACGCCTCGAACCTGTCGCGGCGACGTTTCCGTGCCTGGGCCCCGTCACCGGTCGTGCCGCAGTGCGGATGTGCGTCTTACCGCCGCGAGTGATGCAGGACTCAGAACCGAGTCGGCCTCGCGGAACGTCCGGTCCTGCCGCCTTGGGCTCGCCCCGAGAATCGCTCTGCGACGCGCAGAGTGCTTAGGAGGTTGCCGCCTGCGAGATCGTCGAATAGTGCCAGCTCCGAAACGCCGGGTGCTGCTGCGGCTGGCGCACGCAACCAGCCCTCGACCTCTGCGTAGACAGGCTTTCGGCTTGGGTCCGGTCGGCTCCAACCGGGTGGCCTCGGTTGCGATTCGGTGTCGATCATTGCTAGGCCTGTGCCGCACCGGCACGATCTTGACCGTGTCGGACGGGCGGTTGGTCGTGGCGGGCGGGGTCTCGATGCTCCTTGTCCTGGCGGCCGGCTGCGACGGCGGGAGCGCCGCGCCGGCCGGCCACGGGTCGTCTTCGGGTTCGGCCGGCGCGGCGCAGACGCTCGGCGTTCTGAGCTCCCCCTCGATCTCCTCGACACCGCCACGGACCGACGCCGACAATCTCCGCGCAGCCGCGCTGGAGTCGGAGCGGACCGTGCGGCTCGCGCCCCTGCCGCGGGGCGCACGTCGCATCCCGGGAAAGCCCCGCGGGTGGCCGCCGCTCGCGGGTTTCGGGATCAGTCCGTCGAACAGCACCTTGACCCGGACCGCGTGGTATGCGGTGCCGCTCAGCGCCGACTCCGTCCAGCGGTTCCTCCTGCATCACTGCCCTCGTGGGATGTCTGGTAAGGGTGAGGGTGTCGCCTTGAGTACAGGTGTGCGCAGCTACCGGTACCGGACGCTCCAGCCACGCGATCCTGCGCCGAACTGGATGCTGATACCGAGCGGCTGAGGCCGGCTGCCTAGCAGGAGCGTGCAGAGCCGGTGGCGCTAGCAGGGCGGGAGGGGGCTGCGCGACTGCGCGACCGCGCGAGCGCGCCGTTGTCCAGTTCGGGGCGCAGATGGTCACCGGTCGAGCGCGCGCAGCACCACCAAGCAGGCATCACCAACTCCCACCGTCGGGCTGATTCCTACGTGGGTGAGCTCCACGCAAGCGCTACCACGTATGTCCTGCTCGTGGCGCCACCGATGCGCGTGCCGACCAGCCGGCACGACGGTAGAGGCATCCGACCAAGGAGGACCCCATGCGGCGTCGCTCGCTGAACCATCGCCCGACCATGCTGGTGGCCGCCCTGGTGGCGGCCCTGTCAGCGCCGGCAGGAGCCGCAGTGGCGACGCCACCCGGTCCGAACGGCCGAATCAGCTACATGTCGCGGGACGACGCGGGCCACTGGCAGACCTGGACCGCGAACCCCGACCTGAGCCACCGGCACCAAATCACCAGCGGCGACGTCGACAACGCCTGGGCCGTCTGGTCGCCTGACGGGCAGCGCCTCGCCTTCGACAGCGCACGGCTCGCGCCTGAGGCGAACGGTGACCTTACCGAGATCTTCACCATGGACCCGGATGGCTCGCAGGTGGAGCAAGTGACGCACATCGGTGGCTTCTCATATGAGCCCGCGTGGTCACCGGCCGGCGATCTCATCGCCTTCTCCAGCGACGGCGGCCACTACCCGACCGCACAAGGCATCTACGTTGTGCACCCAGACGGCACCGGCCTGGAGCGGATCGTGGCCCTGCCACGTGACGTGCCGAACGTCGTCTGGCTCGACGCCCCCCGAATTTCCCCGGACGGCCGACACGTCGTCTACACCGTCATACGGGGCGGCAAGGACACCCGGCACACGTACGTCGGCGAGGTCGACTCGCTCTGGGTCGCAGACATCAACGGCAGGAACGCCCACCGCATCGTCCCTTGGGGCATCCACGTCGGCGACGCCGATTGGTCGCCCGACGGCACCCGGCTGGCCTTCGAGACCACCCAGCAGCACCTCGGCAACGCCGCGAGCGTGATGCTGGTCAACGCCGACGGTTCCAGGCTGCATGCCGTCACCGACGACGTGGGCATCGTCGGAATCGGAACCTTGGTGGGCAAGGGCGCCTCCACCGCGTTCCGCGTCGAGACGAGCTATGACCCTGTCTGGTCGCCGGACGGCACCACCATCCTGTTTTCCCACGGCAGCTTCACCAGCACCGCTGGTGGCGACGGGTTGCAGCGGATCAACCCCGACGGATCCGGCCAGGCCTATGTCTCCGACGTCCGCGTCTCCGCTCACCAGGTGGACTGGGGGACCGCACCCCTGGAGTAGCAAGACAAGAGCCGGGCGTCGCGACGCCCCGCTGACCGACGGCTCCTTGAACCGAACACGGGCCCCACGAGTCAGAGGACAGGACGCTGTTCGACCCCCTCCGTCCGGCGACCGGCGCGACGAAACGGCGCTGAACGAAGTGGATGACGTGGCCAAACGAGTCCGGGAGCGTCGGTTGCGGGTCAACAATCCGAGCATGCGCCTGCCGCCGGTCGCTCTGCCGGTAGTCGGCGCGGCCGTCGCGGTTGCCGCAACGGGCCTGCCGGTGGTGCTGCACCACCGGGACCCCGACGTCGTCAACCTCGGCGCCGGCCTGATCTTGCTAGTCGCGGGAGCGCAGCTGGTGGCCTGGGAGTCGACGCGGCTCAGCGGGATGTGCCTCGTGTGGGCTTCGGTGGCCTGGTTCGCACCCGATTTGTCAGGCGACGTGGCCGTGGTGGGACCGGTGCTCGGTGCCGTCGCGCTCGCGCATGTCCCGCTACTTGCTGCCGCTGTGCTGGTGGCTCCGGAGGGGAGGTGGGCGCGCCGCGACGGCCCCGTGGTGGCCCTCGCGGTGGTCGCGTCGGCATCGGCCGCCACCGGGGGCTACCAGGTCCTGGTGCCGGCCACAGGGCTGGCCCTGCTCGCGTCCGGAGTCTCGACGTGGCGCCACCTGCCCCGGCACAGTCGACGGCCGGCCCTTGCCTACCTGTGCGCCGTGGTCGCGCTTGGGGGTGCGCTGGTCGCTGTCCAGGTCGTGCGGCTCGTGCTCGACGGGGCAGCCGAGTCGCGCCTGTTCGCGGCCTACGCGGGGCTGCTCGCCGTCGCCGCGGTCGCGCTCGTTGGCGTCGGGCCGTGGTTGCGGGGCTCGGCCGCCCTGGACGTCGGCGCAGATGCCCTCGGGACCCTCGATGGGCTGCTCGCCGACGTGACCGGTGACCCGGCCGCTCACGTCGTGGTGCAGGTGGAGCGTGGGCGCTGGGTCCGGCTGGACGGCACCGACACCGACGCGCCACTGCTGGGGGAGGCGGTTGCTCGCTTTGAGGCGGCCCGTCCCATCCCTGTGTCGCTCGCGGCCGCGATGGGCGACGCGGTCCAGCTGGCAGGTGCCAATGTGCGCGCCAGGTGGGCGCTCATGGACAAGGTCCGCGAGCTCGACGCTCTGCGCGGCAGGCTCGTCCGGGTCGAAGACGACGAACGCTCTGCCTTGGTGGCAGACCTCGCGACTGGCCCGCTCGCCGCCCTCCGTGAGCTTCGCATCGCACTCGTGGTCGGCGGCGCAGCACCGGAACTTGTGGAGCACCTGCGCGGCACGGAGCGAGATATCGCCGACGTGGCGGCTGGGCTGGACCCGCTGGCCGGGTTTGTCACCGTGCCCGCTGCGATGCGCCGGCTGGCCAAGCAGCTCGGGGCCACCTTCGTGGGGGACCCCGAGGTCGAGGTGGACGCGACGGTGGGGCGCGCGTTGTGGTTCGCGGGTGCGGAGGCGCTCACCAACGCCGCGAAGCACGCACCAGGGGCCGCACGACATGTCCGGCTGTTCACGGACCGCACCGAGGTGGTGCTCGTGGTGCTCGACGCCGGCCCCGGGCCGGGACTCGCGGCCGGCCCCGGTACGGGAGGCTTGGTGGGCGTCCGGGACCGGCTGGCGGCAGTCGGCGGAACGGTCTTCGTGGCTGCCGCCGACCCGGGGACGCGGGTTGAGGTCCGGGTCTCTGGCACGCGTCAGCACGTAGGCGAGTCCGGCGCTGACGCCGATGCTGGACAGGGCGCGACATTCCTAGCCTCGAGAGCACCGACTTCGGAGGTGTCCCCATGAGGCTTCGACCCGCAATTGCCCTGCTCTTGGTCCCCCTGCTCCCGCTCACCGGCTGCGGCAGCAGTGACGCGCCGTCCAAAGCCGGCGGCCCGGCGAAGAGCGCCACCCTCACGGCCGTCACGTACACCACGAACGCGCTGGCCGGAGAGACCATGGCCCACCTAGTCGACGACGTCGCCGAGAAGTCCGACGGCGCGGTGCACCTGAAGCAAGGCCCGGCGGTCGACCCCGGCGCCCAGGACGGCTCCGCGGACGTCATCGGGATGGTTCGCGACGGTACCGTCGACGTCGGCATCGTCGCTTCCCGGACCTTCGACCTGGAGGGTGCGACCAGCCTGCAAGCACTGAACGCGCCGATGATCGTTGACTCGCCGGCACAGGCCGCGGCATTCCTCTCCGACCCTGCTACCGGGCCGATGCTCGCCGGCCTCGACAAGGCCGGAGTGGTGGGACTCGCATTGACCTACGACCAGATGCGGCAACCGCTCGGATACAACGGGCCGCTCGAACCGCAGAAGCTGACGGGCACACGAGTGCTGGCCCGTCCCAGCAAGGCGAGCGCGCTGGTGCTCTCCGCGCTCGGTGCCACCGCCGACCCCCGCAACGGCGACGACGCCGCATCGGCGATCGACGACGGAAAGGTGGTCGGGGCGGAGACCTCGATCGACCGCCCGTCCGGGTCCCAGAGCGGCGTCAACGGACACATCTCGGCCATCACAGCGAACGTGCAGCTGTCGATCAAGGCCAACGTGGTCATCGTCAACCCGAAGGTGTGGGCCGGCCTTACCAAGGACCAGCAGAACGGGCTGCGCGCAGCCGCGACCGCCACCAGGAACTGGGCGTCGCACCAGGTAGTGACCCTGTCGACGTCCGCGCGAACGTTCTGCGACCGGCACCTCGGCGACGTCGTCATCGCTGACACTGACCAGCTCACCGCCTGGCGGCAAGGGGTCGCGTCTGCGGTGAGCGCGCTCGAGCAGGCAGACCCGGTGACCGCTGCGGCACTGGACCGGATGCATGCCCTGGTCGCCGCGTCCCCGTCCACCGACATGCCGACGGCCTGCACGTCCACACCGGCTGACCAGTTGCCGAGCGTCGATGCCAGCGGCGACCAAACTGTCGTGGCAGGCGAGTGGCGGCTGCTCGCCTCGGCGGGGAAGCTCGCAGCAGCCGGCGCCTCTCAGCAGGACGTCGGACTCAACGCTGGTGCATGGACGTTCTACCTCGGCCACGACGGGAAGTTCTCCTATGTGGAGCCGCGTGGACGCTCCTGCCGCGGGACATTCGCGGTCAACGGGGACCGTCTCTCGATGCTCGAGGACACCTCGGTCGGTGACTGCGACGGACAGTGGGAGCTCACGTTCACCCGAGCGGGTGACCGGATGACGTGGACCCCCACAGCGGAGTTCGAGGCCACCTATCCACCGCTGACCGGATTTTTCGCCAACCCCCTCGAACTGATCGGCGACCCACCCAAGTGACCGCGGCCTTGCTGGCGCTGGCCACCACACTCGTAGTCACGGGCGTGGCGGCCGCCGCCGGCACAATCATCGCCCGCCTTCGCAACCTGGCGGCCGTGGCGGGCGGCGTCGCGCTGCTCACGGTGGCCAACGGGCGCTTGCTGACGACCAGCCCCACCGAGCGGTCACTGGCGGCTGCAGCCGCTCCACTGCTGGTCGCGCTCGCCGCGGTCGTCGTCGCCGGTTGGCGCCCCGCGACGGCGCTGGCGGCCGCGGGCGCCCTGGTCGCCGGGCCGTTGCGGCAGCTGTTCGACGACCCGTTCCACGACCCTGGCTGCCTAGTGCGCTGCGACCCGAACCCGCTGGCTATGTCCCCGCACCCGGGTCTGGCCGACCTCGCGCATCTCGGCGGCTCTGCTGTCCTGCTGCTCTCCCTGCTCGCTGCTGCCCGGACCTTGAAGCCCCAATCGCTAGCCGTGGCCGCGCAAGCTCTGGTCGCGGTCCCTCTCACCGCTGCTGCCGAACCGTCTGGCCCGCTACTGGCGGCCAGCATCGCCGCGCTGGCGCTGGGCTTTGACCTCCTGCGCGCGACCACCCGCAGCGCCCGCCTCGCCGGCGCCGTCGCTGCCCTGGGCTCGGCGCCCGACCCGGAGGTGGTGCTCGCCGAGGCGCTTGGTACCACTTCCGTATCGCTCGGCTACCCCGTAGGCGACGGACTGCTGCTCGACCGGGCTGGTCGCGCCATGCCTGCGCCCGCACGCGGCCAAGACGTCGTGGACATCGTGGGCCCGCAAGGCCCAGTCGCTCAGCTCCGTGGGCGGCTGACCGCGGTGGCTCCCCGCGAGCTCGTACAGGTCCTGCGTGGCCCCGCGAGGCTCGCGTTGGAGAACAATCGGCTCGCCGCCGAAGCATCACTGCGAAGCCAGGAGATCCGGTCCTCCGCCGAGCGGCTCGTCATACTCGCTGAGCGCGGCCGCCGGCACCTGGAACGAGACCTGCACGACGGAGCCCAGCGCCACGTACTCACCCTGGGCCTCGCCATTCAGTCCGCACCTGAGCTGCCCGACGCGGTCCGCCGCGAAGCAGCCAGCGCGGTCCGAAAGGTGCTCGACCAACTCCGCGACGTCGCTCACGGCATCCGCCCCCCACAGCTGGACACCGGCGGCCTCGGCCACGCCTGGGCCGTCCTGGCCGACCGCAGCCCCGTCCCGGTCGAGGTCGGGACCGTCCCCGACAACATCGACCGGACGACGGCCGAAGCCGCCTACCGGCTGCTGGAGAACACGCTGCGCACCGCTACCGAGGCGGTAACCGCGACATTCCGACTCACCGACAGCGGGTGCACGGTCACCGTCACTGCCGCAGCCGGCGGCATCCTCCGCACGCGCACCGCAGATCAGTTCCGCGCCCTCGGTGGCTCACTTCGCTCAGAGCCGATCAGCTCGGGATGGCGCCACGAGGGCCGCCTGCCTCCTACGCTCGGGTGATGGCAGAAGCCGCCCGCCCGCATTCTGGCCCGGCGCCGATTCGGGTCGTCGTCGCCGAGGACGAGCTCGTCACACGCGCCGGCATCGTGCACCTGCTCCACGCCGACGGCTTCGACGTCGTCGCGGAAGCCAGCGACCTCCGGGAGCTGCTTGCCGCCGTCGACACCCACCGGCCGGACGCAGCCGTCGTCGACGTCCGGATGCCGCCGACCCACACCACCGAAGGGCTTGACGGGGCCGCCCAGGTGCGCCGGAGGCACCCGGGAACCGCGGTCCTGCTGCTCTCGCATGTCGTCGACCCTGACCTCGTCATGGGCCTGCTCGAGCAGCACACAAACATCGGCTACCTGCTAAAGGACCGCGTCCTGGAAGCCACCGCCCTCGGCGACGGCGTTCGCCGGGTCACCGCCGGCGAGCTCGTCGTCGACCCCGCGGTCGTCGCCGCAGTCATCGACCGCAAACGACGATCCCAGCCCCTCGACCGCCTGACCCCACGCGAACGGGAGGTCCTCGCCCTTCTCGCCGAAGGGCTCAGCAACGCCGGCATCGCCCAGCGGCTCGTCCTCAGCGAACGCACCGTCGAGGTCCACGTCGCCCAGTTGTTGAGCAAGCTCGACCTGCCCGCCGACGCCACCTCGAACCGACGAGTACTCGCGGTCCTCGCGCACCTGCGCGCCGCCACCTAACGCCGAACAGCGCCATGACCCGCTGAGACGACACACCCTCCAACACGCGAGCCGGGCGGGGGCGGCAGCACGGCGCCTGCCGTCTGTGCATGCATCCGACCGACTCAACCGGCACTGCTTCATGCCCCCGGACAGGGCGGCCACTAGCCAACGGTTTTCCTCGTGTCCATGCTGGCCTTGTGACCGCGCCAGGCGAGTGCTCCATCAGCCTCAACGAGCTTGTTCACACCGCAAAGGTGCCGCTCGACCAGCAGGTCGAAAAGCGGGATACTGGGGACCGCCCGGAACACGACGAGGCTGCAGGACCTTTTCCTGGGAACGTCCGCCCGTACGGTGCGTAAGCGGCGACGGGTCGGGGCCGCCAGCTGAGCAACCGATCGGTGCTAGTGGCCAACTCTGCGACATCCGCTCGTCGGCAGGTCCGGTTGTCGGCGCGCGCCGACAGGCGGTGGTATGACACACACGGGCTGGTGCCCATGCGGCCAATCGCGTGCGCGCAGTGGAAGGCGATCCCGCCAGCGGCTTGGGGCAAGCTACGCGGCTCGAGGCAGGGCTCCCTTTGCAATACCCACTCGCTGCGGCGTCGCGAGCCGGCGTAGGAGGGCGTGGCAGCCGAGCTGTCGGCGCTGATGCGGCTGGTCCACCGCAACGAGCTCGCCGAGGAACCTGCCGCTGCGGCGGCCCGCGTCGGCGCCCCGATCGTGCTGCCCGCATGGACGACCAGCCCTTGTGGCCTAACCGGGCTAGGCATAGCGTGGCTAGGCATGAAGGGATCCACCATCAGGGGCCACTTGGACATGCTGGTGCTTGCGGTGCTCGCCGACGGCGCACTGCACGGCTATGCCGTGATCGAGGAGCTCAAGGCACGTAGCGGAGACTCGTTCGATCTGCCCGAGGGCACGATCTACCCGGTGCTGCACAGGTTGGAGAAGGAGGGCCTGCTTGTGAGCGCGTGGAGTGATGCTGCCGGTCGCCGGCGGCGTACTTACACGTTGACCAGGGCTGGAAAGGGGGCGCTCGCCAAGCAGCGGCATGCGTGGCAGGCCTTCTCTGACGCGGTTGGGAAGGTGCTGGGGGGCGCGCCATGGCCAGCCAAGATCTGATCTCCGGTTATCTTGCCCAGGTGCGCGCGGTGGTCGGTTTCCGACGCGACGCTGACACGATCGTCGCGGAGTTGGAGGACCATCTTCGCTCCGGCGTCGAGCGGCGCATACACGACGGTCTCGACGAGGTCAGCGCGCAGAAGGAGTCGCTCGACGTTATCGGCGAGGCGGGCGAAGTTGCGCGCGAGCTGTGCCGGTCCAACGGCAAGGGCGTCGCGCTGCCTTCGCGATTGAGCCGGGCCGGCGGCATCGCGGCGCTCACTGCCGCGGCCCTGATCATGGTGTCGCCCCTACCGCTGTATGCGTCGGTTCAAGTCCAGCTTTCCGGGACCAGCGAGATGACCGCCTACTGGGTTTACGCCGTGGTCCTCGTCGCCTCCAGCATGACGAGTCTGATCGCGCTGGTAGGCACGCTGGCGCGGGCCGGGGCAGGAACGACTTCCGGCACTGTGGCAGCCATGGGGATGGCCGGCTTCGGAGTCATTCTCACTGCTCTGTTCACGTGGGGTTCTCTTGTGACCCTGGGCCTCATCTGCCTTCCCTTCGGGCTTGCCCTGGCCCGGCTGGCTCGGATCGCCCCGCTTCCGCCCGGAGCATGGGTGCAGGTCGCCGCCTGGCCCGTGGCGATTGCGGTCTTCGCCGTCTTGGAGGACCTCACCGGCCTGGGCCCGGCAGACGAGTACGCCAACCATCCCTGGGCGTGGTTTGCGGGTGGTGCCGTGTTCGCCGTTCTTTGGGCAATCGGGCAGTTCGCGCTCGGTCGCCTGCTGGTGGCCGAGCGCATGGCGGACTCAGTCGCGCCCATACCGGTGGTCTGAGCCGTGTTCGCCTGGGGCGTGCTCGGGCTCCTGCTGGGTGCCTGGTTCGGCGTCCTCGCGCGGCTGTGGATGCGACTGATCGTCGTCAATCCGGACCGGTTCACCTGGTCTGGAACCCTAGCGATCATCATCAGTGCGGCCATCGGCGGGCTAGGACTGGGGCTGGTGCGAGGCGCGCGCCTGACCGGCCGCTCCAAGGGCTGGCGGCTCGCGGCACTCGTCGCGTTCCCGTTCCTGGGAGCCCCCATGGGTCTCGGGGTCTTTCTCTTCAGCGCGCTTATCGGCGGCTGGGCGTTCGCGAACCGGCGGCCGACCTGGTTGGCTTCCGCCCTTGCGGCACTGTGGTTCGCAGCGCTTCCCTTCATCGTCTACGCGGTTGGCGACCCCGACCATCACGACCTGTACGACGGTGTCCACTACCTGTCGATCTCCGTCGGGCTCTGGACGCTGGCCGCACTCCTCGCAGTCGGCGGTCGCGAGCTCTTCATCGCCTGGCCGGTGGTGTCCCGGCCATGACCTGGATCCGCTGCGTCCCGGCAGCGCTGCTCCTGATGCTGCCGGCCGCATGCGTCTCCGGACCGAAATTGGACGAAGCCGGACTCCGCTGGACGGCGTGCGGCGACGACCAGAACTGGGCCGTGGCCGGGGCCTCTGCCCCCCGTCGAGCCCACCTCACGGTGGAGTGCGCCGACCTGCGGGTGCCGTTGGCGTACGACGATCCCCGGACCGTCAGCCTGGACGTGGCCGTCGTCCGGGTCCGCGACGACCGGGCAGCACGACCGCATCGGGTCGCTCATCCTGAACCCGGGCGGACCCGCGGCGTCGGGAGTCGACTACCTCCCGGCTTGGGCGAGCTGGTTCCCCGATGAGTTGCTCGAGCGCTTCGACCTGGTCACCTTTGACCCACGAGGCACCGGACTTTCCGATCCGATCGACTGCCCGGACGAAACGTCGAGCTGAACCGCCCTGGGTCTGATGGAGGCTCTTCTTATCGGATTCCCACCCCGGCGGGGTCGGACTCTTGGGCAGCGTAGAACGCTGCTTCGAACTCCGCTGGTGGGCGGTCCTGACAGTGCCCGTGCAGTCGGTCCTCGTTGAACCAGTGGACCCAGGACAGGGTCCCGAGCTCGAGTTCGTCGACGTCGTCCCAGCCGTGGGTGTCCGGCCCGTAGACGCACTCGGTCTTGTAGAGGCCGTTGGTCGTCTCGGCCAGTGCGTTGTCATAGGAGTCCGCGACCGTCCCGATCGAGGGACGCGCGCCGATCTCCTCCAGGCGCTCGGTGAACCGCACCGAGGTGAACTGCCTGGGTTCAACCGGTCGTTGCAACACCCGGTTGGTGGAGCAACCGTAGCTGCTCGTCCAGGACCTCGGCGGGTGTCTTCCAGCCGAGCACCTTGCGGGGTCGACTGTTGATCGCGTTCTGGACGGCCAGCAGGTCTGCCATGGGCTAGCGGGACAGGTCGGTTCCCTTGGGAAAGTACTGCCGGAGCAGGCCGTTGGTGTTCTCGTTCGTGCCGCGTTGCCAGGGCGAGTGTGGGTCAGCGAAGTAGACCGCGATCCCAGTATCGATCTTGAACTGGGCGTGGGCGGAGAGTTCCTTGCCGCGGTCCCATGTCAGTGACCGGAAGAGCTCGGTCGGCATCGTGCTCATCGTCGCCTCGAGGGCGTCCTTCATCGCGATCGCGCCGTAGCCACCGAGGGCGGGCCCGTTCTTGACGGGTGGGATGACGCCGTAGCCCTCCATGCGAGGCATGTGCACCAGCAGCGTGTAGCGGCTGGTGCGCTCGACGACGGTGCCGATTGCAGAGCGGTTCAGGCCGATGATGAGGTCACCTTCCCAGTGACCCGGGACTGCTCGGTCTTCGGCCTCGGCGGGTCGCTCGCTGAGCTCGACATCTGCGGTGACGTGCCCCTGCGGCGTATTGCGTGAGCGCTCACGGGGCTTGCGTAACGCGCGTCCGGTGCGCAGGCAGGCCACCAGCTCGCGCTTGAGCGCCCCGCGTCCCTGGATGTAAAGCGCCTGGTAGATCGCCTCGTGGCTGATGCGCATGTCCCCATCGTCGGGGTAGTCCACGAGCAGACGCCGGGAGATCTGCTCCGGGCTCCAGGCCGTGGCCCAGCGCCGGTCCGCCCGGTGCGGCTTGTTCAGGCCCTTCCACCTCGTCGGTGGCCCCGCCGCGACGGTCCCGTCCGGACGCTGCAACTGGCCGCTGAGCCGGGGCTGCACGTACTCCCTCAACCGCGGGTTCGTAACGAGCGTGGCCGGCTTCGGGCGCCTGGCCGCGGTCTGCGCCTTCCACTGCGCGACCGTCGCCCGGTACTCCGGCTTCCCGCCACGGGTCGCGGCATTGCGTCGCAGTTCCCGCGAGATCGTCCCCGGGTCACGCCTCAGCTCACGAGCAATCGCGCGAACACCCAGGCCCTGCACCTTCAGCAGGCCAAGTTCCTCACGCTCGCGGAACGACAAGTAGCGGCCGGTCGGCTCGGCCAGACTCAAGGGCGGCATTCCGCCAGCGTGACGAAACCACCTCGACCCGACCGGCCAAGACACGCCGACCCCGGCCGACGCGTCCTCGCTCCTCTTGCCCTTGGAGATCAGCCGCCAGAACTCGCGCTCCACATGCCTGGCGGGGATCGGCCGGCCAGGCGACCGCATCGCCGGCCGAAGCGCCCTGTCTGCTTGCTGCTGACGTCGCACCATCTGACACCTCCGTGATCATGAGGTGTTGCGACGACCGGTTGAATCCGCCCTGACTGCCCCTGTCCGAGTGAACAATCGTCCCGTCGGGTGCTCGCAGCGCGATTGCGTTCCGCAATGCGGCGACGGCGAGCTCGGAGGTCATCCGGGCATCGAGGGAGTACCCGACGATCTTGTTGCTGGCGCAGTCCTTGATCGCGCAGAGGTAGAGCTTGCCTTCGCTGGTGGGGTGCTCGGTGATGTCGGTCAGCCACTTGCTGTTGACCGTCTCGGCGGTGAAGTCCCGCTCCAGCAGGTCGTCATGCACCGGCGGGCCGGGTTTGCGGTTCAGGCCGCGCTTGCGGCTGTGAACGCTGAAGATCCGCTGCTGGGAGCACAACCGCCAGACTCTGTTCTCATTCGCCTCGAAGCCGCTGGGGTGCAGTTCGTCGGTGAGCAGCCGATAGCCGAACTCCGGGTCGTCACCATGCAGATCGAGAGCGGCGTTGATCAGGTGCGCGTCATCCCAGTCCCGCTGGCAGACCGGGTTGGCCAGCCACTTGTAGAACGCCTGGGTGGAGAAACCCAGAACCCGGCAGGTCACCGTCACCGGCACGCGCAGCAGCGCGGCCGGGGCGGCAAGGTCACGGACCAGCGGGAACATCATTTTGGGTTGATGCCCTGGGACAGATGGGCCGCGGCGCGGCGCAGCACCTCGTTCTCCTGCTCGAGCAGCCGGTTGCGGCGCTTGAGCTCACGCAGCTGCTCAGCCTCCACGGCCTTCGACCCGCCCCGCTTGCCGTCCTCGGCGTCAGCGGCGGCCAACCAGTTGCGCAGACACGACTCGGCGATGCCGAAGTCCTTCGCGATCTGCGCGATCCCTTCCTCGCCCTGGCGGGCTACCGCGACAACGTTCTCGCGGAACTCTCTCGGATACGGCTTCGGCATGGTCGGCATCCTCCCACCGAGGCCACGGCCTCACAGGTAGGTATCAACCAGACCCTGGGCAGACCCCACCATCCGGGCCACCTTCTGCTACGCCACGCCGGTCGATCCGGAAGATCCCGGCTCGTACACCCGCTCGGGTCTAGAGGTCACCTTCCGTCCTCATGCTCAGAAGTTCGCGAAGGACGACGCCGTCGACCCTGTTTCGAGGTCGTTCTTCAAGCGCGGAAACTTTGACCCCGAGGGCGACCTGCGTCGAGACGCACAGAAGTGGGAGACCGTGCTACGCCACCAACAGACCTTCCGCGGCACCAGCCTGGATCGACCGGTCTTTGATATCCACTACGTAGCACGCGAAGGTGGCGGGCCTGCCAAGCACGCCGAACACATGAGGTACGCCCTCGTCGTCGACGTAGTCTCTCCACGCACTCCCGACCTGTACGACCGGGTCAGCACTCAGTTCACCGGCCAGCTCGAGGCGCTCTTGCCCCTCATTGACATCCCCGTACAGGTCCGTATGTGAGCTACACCCACCGCACCATCGACAGTTGGCTGGGGGCTGCGCTCACGCGGACCGAGCCGGGAGGCCAACGCAAGCGCCTAGCGAGAGTAGACGTTCCACTTCCGCCGTGTGTGACGACATCGGCCTCAGGTCGAAGTGATGACAATTGCGCACTGTCTTGCCCTCAGGAGCCCGGACGAACCAGATGCCGCCCATCCCCAGCCCGCACGGCTCGACCCAGGCGCGGTCCGAAGCGTTGTCCTCACCAACGTTCGACCCCAGAGCCGCTGCCCCCGCGGCGCGGAACTGCTCTTCCAGATCATCGCCGCCCGCGAGGAGAAAGCCGCGATCGCCTGCACCTCCATCGCGCCGAATGGGGCGCTACCTTCACCGACCCCCGCCTGGCCGCCGCCGTTGTGGACTGAACCGCCCCGGGTTCGGTGCATGGTCGGTTGTCCCGACAGTGAACGCGTTGGGGCCCGGCGATCTCGATCACGCCCCTCGCCGCGTGAGTCGAGTCGACTCGACTCGACCAGATAAGCGCTGCCCTTCGCCGCAGATCCTTCGGGTCGAGTGGCCGTAGCAGCCAGGAGGATTGGCTCACCTCATCGAAGCGATGAGCAGCGAATCATCGCCACCGGTCTCCGGCGGCGCTCACGTAGTTGGCCCCGGCGTGTTGCCACGCCTGCGTGCCAGCGTTCTGTGGCGCTGCGAGACGAGCCGCATCTCACGTGGAGGAACAGCCCGCTGGGATATGCCCGTCGAGTCAGCACGTCAATCGCGTGGCGTCGGGCTGACGGCTGTACGTCTCGGCGACAATGACGCGCACTCCGCTTCTGACGTCAGGTTCTCAGGTGCTCGGGCCATCGACATCGACCCCAGGCAGGCATACAGTCGCGATGCGGTCGACCGAGAGATCATGACCCGCTCGCACCCGGGGCGTAATGACGGAGGGCTATGGGTTTTCCCATCCCGGAGTTGGTGCAGCTAACGATCCCGGACGACAGCGACGAGGTTCGAGTCGATGCTGCACTGGACGCGATGGTCGACAAGGTGCTCGACGACACAGTCGGCCCAGCGCCTCCCAAAGACCCGCCCGAGCAGCAGTTCTATGTGCAGTACGCGCCGCTCGGAGTCAGCCGATACGCGAAGCCGGACGGCATGATCACGATCCCGCTCACCCTGGATCCCGAACGCGTGGCTGCGCAGGCAATGCGGGAGGCACGCTCGCTCTACCTCATCGAAGGCAGCCTTGGGCTCCAGAAGTTCTTCACCGAGTTGACGGTGACCGTGCAGCGGTACCTCGCCGAGGGCGTGAGCGGGGCCATGCCGACGACCCTTCCCAACGCGTCGAGCTTCGACACCTTGGCCAAGGTCACCGAGGCCGGAAGCCGGCTCTACCAGGCTCATAGCGACGCCGTCGAGGCGCTCACGGCGGAGGCGGTGAAGGCGGTCACAGCGATCGGCGAACGTGCGGTGAAGATCGGGCGGACGCGGCTCGAGGAGGTCCGAGGCACCATCGTCGACGAGGTGGCCAGCTACTTCGACTTCGGCGCACTCGGCCACGCCTCGGCGGAGTCCTTCCTGGTTCGGGAGACTCAGCCCTCGCGAGCCTTCCTGCGCGGGCCGGGGATGCGCGACCTGGTGGCCGCGATCAACGAGGTCGACCGGGACCGCAGCGCCGTCGAGCAGGCGAGCGCCGCCGTTGCGGCAAGCCCGCCCCAGTACCTCAATGCGCAGTTCGACTTCGAGGACGCCACGAAGGCGCTCATGAGCACCTTGGAGGTCCGCTGCGACGACCATCCGGTCCTCTACCGGATCTGGGACCAGGTGCGCCTGTCCCCCGAGACGTACTTCGACGCGCGCGGCCAGCTCCTGGGGCGTCCAGGCAAGGGCAATGTCTCGGTCTCCGCCCTGCAGCGCCAGCTGTTCCAATCGCTCAGCGCGGCGTACCACGCCAACGTAGGCCTGTCAGCGGACCTCGCTCCGGGAAACGTATGGGAACTCAGTCCACTCGTCGACGCCGCCCTCGAGGACCTCGGCCAGGCCGGGCACACCGTCTGGTACCGGGCCGCGCAGGAGCGCCTGCAATCCGAGGAGGGAATGAGCGTGGCCAGCATCCTGTCTATGGTCACCGGCGCCCTGGAGCTGGGCGGTATGTTCATGTTGGCCGAGCCTCCCGTTCTGTTGGCATTGGCGGTCGCCAGTCTGGTGCTGAACCTGATCGACGCGACGCTGCAGTTCTTCGAGCTACGGACGAAGGACCGTGCCTACCTTGCATCGCTCGACCCGCAGCTCTCCTGGGCGACCGAACCGTCCTACGTCGGCTTCTACGTGAGCATCGCCTGCTCGCTCCTGGACCTGAATGGCGTACGCGGCGCCCTCAAGGGCGTTCGCCTCGCGAATGTCGGCCGAGAGGCCCAGGAGGCAGTCGACGCGTTCCGGGGCGGGGTGCGCTGATGGCCAAACTCGCAGCCGTGCTCGGTCTCGGCAGCGTGTCGGCCAAACTGTTTAAGTTCGCCGAGCGTCTGCACGGCAATACGGTGGCCAGATTCGCCACCCTGATCGGGTTGAACGATGTGGCAGTCAACAAGAGCGTTACCGTGCTGACCAGCGCGACGTTGGAGTTCCTTGAGAGCGGCAGCGGACACGCCGGGAACCAGGCCTGGAAGTGCGTTCGCGACCTGGAGTCCGCGGTGCAACGGCTTCCGCCGGCTCAGGTTGAAGCCGCGGCCTACGAGCTCGAGCGCTCCACCCAGATGTTGCTGAGCCAGGATCCCGACCTGGCCAAACTGATTCTCGGCGACATCGAGAAGTACCGACTGACCCGACTGGCCCGGCTGGCCGAACGATGGGCCGAGCGACCGTCGGCCGCGTCAGGCATCATCGCGGCCTGGCGCCGTGGCGCCTATCTCGCCGGTGGCGACTTCCTGAAACTGTTCAAGCGCTTCGAGAAACTCGTTGGGCTCGACTCGCCTGCCGTCGTCAAGGCCAGCGCCTACATCCGGGACAACGCGGACAGCATCCGCTCTGCCGCGCAAGCGGCGCGGCAGGGTAACAAGGCGTCGTTGCTCGGTCACCTCTCCGGTGTTCGCGGGCTCCTGGGCGAGGGGTACGCGCTGGCGAGCCCCGTCTGGCGCGGCAGGTTTCGCGTCGCGTTGAAGGAGGCCAAGAAGGTCGCTCGGGACCTGGAGCCGGGCTGGGAGGCGCTCCCCCTCTCACAGCTGCAGAACGAGATCCGGCTTGCCACCAAGGAGGGCGCCGACCAGATCATCGTCCTGATCAACCGAACGAAGCAGCCGAAGGAGGCGATCATCTTCATCAGCGCGCAGGTGAAGACGGCAGAGACCAGTCAGGCGGTCACTCAGGTCATCCACGACGTCTTTGCCCGTGAGATGGGGCCCGGCCTTCTGGAGTTCGTTTATCGAGGACAGCCGCAGGCGTTCAAACTGGTGCAGCACGAAGCAATCACGGCGCGCCGGTACATCCTCAACGCCGCCGAGAGTCGGATCCCCGGCGTCGATCTCGACCTGCTCCGCAAGCTGGGGGCCAATGTCTCCGAGGTCGTGCTCGACACCTCGGTGAGCCAGTTCTCACTACTCGCGATCCACATGATCGAAGACGGGCTCGCGGTGCTCAAGAAGACCGCTGCGTCCGTGCCCTGACTCTCGTGCCAGAGAAGAAGCCGTTGCTCAAGAGGGGAACCAGGCCATGGACATCACCGAGTTCCGAGTCATCCGCACACCGGTCGCCGATGACCTCGGCAGCCTCACCCTGCCGATGCAGGTCTGCCCACCTGCGTCGGGCGACGGCGGAGCGGACCCCCACATCCCGCCACCGATCACGGTTTCGGAGCTGCCGGCCGAGTTCGGCGACCGGGAACTCGACCCGCTCGAGCCGACGACACCCCGACAACTGGACACGCCCCTGCAGCGTTGCTACTACGTTGTCGCGGGTGCCAGCCTCGCGCTCGTTCGGGCCAACGACTGGATGTCCGGGCAGGACCTCTTCGATCGGGTCGTCGCGCTGCGGCACGCGGCCACCATCGATGATGCCGACTGGCCCCTAGCCATCCAGGTCGCGCAGATCTGCCTAACGGACCGCATCGTCGCCGCGATCGAGGCGAACGACCCAGCGGAGTACGTCCGGGCCACCGACCTGACCCGTCTGGCTCTGGTGTGCGACCTCGTCGCGCGCGACGAGGCGAAACTGCGCCAGCTCCACGAGACCCAGGTCTCTGCGCTGGTGACCGGGCGGGGGGTCATCCTTCCCGCGGGGGTCGCCGCCGCCCTCAAGGACCGATCGCGGGTCAAGCTGATCCGCGACGCTACTGTCTCCGACCTGCACGTCATCCGGAGAGAGTGGTCCTGCTACGTCCTGGGCGAGGTCGCCAACATCCGCAACGTCATGGCGGGCGAGACGTTCTCGCTCACCAATACCAAGCTCGACGAGCAGGAGGCGATCGGCACCACCGAGGCCACGCAACAGGTGTCCACCGAGCAGGAAGACTCCAGCAAGCTGTCCACCGAGCTCAGCCAAGAGGTCAGCACCCAGATCAACCTCGCGGTGAACGGCCACTTCGACGCCTCGGTGCAATACAAGACACCCGTCGCGACGATCAACATCGGCGGCGGCGCCGACGTCAGCCTGTCACTCCAGCGAAGCGAGAAGTTCGCTAGCAAGGTCGCCCGCGAAGCGGTGACCCGGGCGGTCCGCAAGGTCGACACCCGTACCCGGGAGACCCAGTCGACTCGAGAACTGCACCGAAGCGAGGACGTCACCCACTACGAGGTCTCGAACAAGGGGGACAATCTGCACGCGGTGTACCGCTGGGTCGATCGGGTGGACCGCTATCAGCTCTTCCGCTATCCCGAACGGCTGCAGCTCGAGTTCCAGCTGCCGGAGCCGGCCGAGTTCTACCGAACGCGCACCAAGTCCAGCGCGCAGACCGCGGCGGGCGTGGACAAGCCACCGGAGAAGTTCGACGTCTCCTTGGACGACATCAGGGCTGACAACCTCACGACCCTGGCCGCCACCTATCAGGCGTCAAACCTGCCCTCGGTGCCGGACGAGCACATCAGCCTGACCCGGACGATCACGATTGACATCGCCAAGGAGGCGCTCCCGGACACCAGCACCCAGCTCAACGCGCCGAGCCAGTCCAAGGAGCTGGACATCCCGATCCCGACCAGCTATTGCGCCACCGGCGTGACGTACTCCGGGCACGGTTACCCGATCTGGGCGAAATGGCGCGAGGGATCGACGACGGTCAGCGCCGACGTCGAGGGCTTCCACAGCGGGTTCGCCGCCGTGTCGGCCGGCGACCGCACGATCGTCGACTGGGTCGGCGGGTATCGACGGGCGGGAGGAGGGGGGCTGGAGTTCTACACCAGCTACGGAGACAATCGTGACAAAGGCTCGGTCGGCGCAATTCAGGTCACCGACCAGGCGCTGAGCCTGCCGGTGCGCAGTGCGCCCTACGGTCGGGCAACCTTGGTCATCGGGCAGGACACGGACAACAACTTGCAGCCCGACGCCTCCGCCATCATCCCGTTCGACCCCGGCGTGAGCCTGTCGCTCAAGGTGGGCGTCAGCACCGCAGGGCTGGCCGGCTGCATCGTCACCTTCCTGGTCACCTGCGCCAGGACCGACCAGGCGCTGCTTGCCTGGCAGATGAGCGTGTACGACGCGCTCTTCTCGGCCTGGAACCAGTGGAAGAAGGACTACGAGTCAGCGCAACTTCGCAAGGCGGTCACCGGCGGCACCGGTAGCGACGCCGGCAGCAGCACCCGCAACGACGAGGTCATTCGCGAGGAGCTGAAGCGCCAGGTGATCAGCTGGCTGCTGAACGAGGAGGACTTCGCGGGGCGCCCTGCCCTGTCGGGTCACGAGAATGCGGCGCACTTCCGAAGCATCGACTTCGACCTGGCCCGCCAGAGCGCTTCCACCATCCAGTTCCTGGAGCAGGCCTTCGAGTGGGGCAACCTGATGTACATGTTCTACCCCTACTACTGGGCCGATTCCGGTTCGTGGGAGTCGCTCGCCCAGCTCACCGCCAACGACCCGGAGTTCGAGCGATTCTTGCGCGCAGGGTCGGCTCGCGTGGTCGTTGCGGCCCGGCCGGGCTTCAACGACGCGGTGAAGAACTGGCTGCAGTTCCAGGTGCCGTTCCTCACCGGGCAGCTGCCGGCGATCGACGACCCGCTGCACATCGCCATCGATCGTGAGATCCGCGACCTGACGGCTCCCTGGGCGGGCGGTATCGCTGAGGACTGGTGGGAGTCCCGTGTCACCACCACGATGCTCTACCTGGAGGAGAACGCTGCCATGCCGATCAAGAACGATGCAGCGGTCCTTCCGGTCGCGAAGAACGAGGTGTACAAGCCGAAGGCGATCAGTGCCTGAACGACCGGCGGGAGCGGGCTGTCATACTGCGGCCACGAGATCTTTGTCCCGGCACCTGATGAATCGTGCTCGCTCCTGACCCAGCGCCTACTCGGTAAGGCCTCTGCAGGGCAGATCTGGCGTACAGATGGCTTCTGAATGACGCAATCCGGCGCGGCGCGCTCAAGACCATCGCCGACGTCGAGTACGGCACCGTGGGATGGGTCGACTGGTCAACAATCAGCACTGCACTCCAGCCTCGACATGGCGACCCAATCAACATTGCCGGGCGTGACTGCCCGTACTTGGTGCGTGGAGGTCTGCTACCGGCGTTTCACGGCGACCTCAGCTCGTCGGGCTGTACGCCCGAGGTGGACGTAGCCAAGCTCGTCGAGGCTGAGCAGGTCGAGCCGGGCGTAGCGGCCCACGACGCGTGAGGGCTGCTTGTGGTCTGCGGCTTCAGTGAGTTCGTTGACCAGGGCGGCGGTGGTGACGTAGCGGACCCGTCGCCCTTGCTCGGCTGCGGCGGTACCCGGGTTTGTCCGATGAACGGTGTAAGTGGCGTTCATCGTGTAAGAGGTTCTCTGCTTCTGGTATGCGGTCGGCGAAGGTGACGGCGAACACGTTCAGGGCCGGCTTCCACTGGGTAACCCGTCGTGCCTGACCGGTGCCCTTGGGGTCCATCGACCTGGTCACCAGGTAGAGGGTCTGGACCGCCCCGCGACTTCTAGGCGTACGTCGCCCCACACCCGGCTCGCCGTCGCCATCCCGCTAGCACGGTCGATTTGTCCGCACCAGTAGCGTGGCAGGGGCGACCTCCCGAAAGAGGTCGCTTACGGGAATCATTTGCGGGAGCACCGAAGATCACCACGGTCCCGGGAAGCGGAGAATGCTGCAGGACCCGTGCGGTAAGTCCCTCGGGAAAGGGCCGTCTACCGGGGCAGGATCCGATTCTCTCGGCACCGGTCCGCGCCGTCCTGGTACATGACAGATCCTCACCGCGCCAAGTCGGGCTGACTACTCAGGAGCACGAGCGAGACGACGTCCCCCACGAGGAATAGTCAAGACCTGTGGTTCGGGGTGTCATGCGACTTGTTGATCACCTCCTGATTCGCCGGGTCGTTCGACGAGGATGCCTCGGTCGAAACGCGCTCCCGCTCGGACCAGCGCAACGAGGTGGGGTGCGTTCACCGCCCGCCGCCTGGCTTGGGCGGACTCGATCAGCTTGAACGCCATCGCCACACCCGCAGCGCGGGAGCTGGGTCCCTTGGTCACGCGCTGCCGCAGACGGACGGTGGCAAAGGTCGACTCGATCGGGTTGGTGGTGCGCAGGTGGATCCAGTGCTCGGCCGGGTAGTCGTAGAACGCCAGCAGCACTTCGAGGTCGTCGGTGATCTTGCTGGCTGCCTTGGGCCACTTGACCCCGTAGTCGGCCGCGAACGCCAGGGCCGCGGCCTCTGCGTGCGTGCGGTCCTCGGCATTCCAGATCTCGGCCAGGGCGGCCTTCGCGCCCGGCTGGGCCGACTTCGGCAGCGCGTTGAGCACGTTGGCGATCTTGTGGAACCAGCAGCGCTGCTCGCGGGTGTCGGGGAACACCTCGCGCACCGCGGCCCAGAACCCGAGCGCGCCGTCACCGACGGCGAGCACCGGCGCGGCCATCCCGCGGCGCTTAGCCGAGCGGAGCAGGTCGGCCCAGGACTCGCTCGACTCGCGGTGCCCGTCGTCCAGGGCGATCAGCTCCTTGGTGCCGTCGGCGCGGACCCCGATCATCACCAGCAGGCACACCTTGTCCTGCGCCAGGCGGACCTTGAGGTGGATCCCGTCGACCCAGACGTACACGTAGTCGGGGCCCGCCAGCGAACGCTTGTTGAAGGCCGTCGCCTCGTCCTGCCACTGCGTGGTGAGCCGGGTGATCGTGGCCGCCGACAGGCCGGCATCCGAGCCCAGAAACTGCTCCAGCGCCGGCGCAAAGTCGTTGCTGGACAGGCCATGCAGGTACAGCAGCGGCAACACCTCGGCCACCCGCGGGGACTTGCGCGACCAGGCAGGCAGGATCGCCGAGGCGAACCGCCTGCGCTGACCCGTTGCCTGGTCGGTGCGCTTGTCGTTGACCCGCGGCGCCCGCACCGGCACCGCACCAGCCGCCGTCGTCACTTCGCGGGCGTCGTGGTGTCCGTTGCGGACCACCAACCGACGGCCGCGCTCGTCGAGCTGGTCGGCGTGCGCCTCGACATAGGCAGCGACCTCGGCCTGCAACGCCGCAGCAAGCATCTGCCGAGCGCCGTCGCGGACGATCTCATCGAGCAGCGAACCGCTCGCCTCGTTGGACTCGATCCCTTCCTGGACTACCTTGAACACGGGCGTACCTTCCCGAACCAGCGCGCCAACGCCGGTCCTGATCAGAGTTGCTTCGACCTGACGATCATCCACGGGAAGGTGCGCTCGTTCACGTCACCTGGCCGAGGGCCATCCACAGGTTCTGATCATTGCTCCGCTACAAGCGGATCCGGAGAGTCCGGGAGCGCATCGATGACCGGTCACCGAGCCTTGCTGACAAACTGTAAACCGTGATCAGCTGCTGGCAGGGTGCGCCGCGGTCGGTGCGCATGACTGCCCTGGCTTTCGTGGTCGTTCTGGCCTACGGCACCGCCGTCCACGTGCTGCAACTGGTGGCCAGCGGCTTCAACCCCTACCCCGACCTGCCGGGCTGGCTCAGGGTCTACTTCACCGCTCTGACGGTCCTCGACCCTCTCGCTGCCGTGCTGCTCGCCCGGCGCCGCCGCAGCGGCGTGGTCCTTGCGGTGGTGGTGCTCGTCTCCGACGCCGCGGCCAACGGTTTCGCGATTTACGTCCTTGATCGCGCTGTGGGCTTCACGGCCGGTCGCGTCGGTCACACAGTGATTGCGATGCTCGCGACCGGCGTGTGTGCCGCAGCCCCGCAGCTTTGGCGTAACGCCTCACCCCTACAGCGTTCACCGCTGAAAGATCGACCTGCGGTCAACTCTTCTCCAGCTCCTCGGCGAGCATCACGATGATGCCGCTGGGGCTGCGGAGGTAGGTGAGCTTGTAGACGTCCCCGTATGTCGCAACGACGCACAGCGGGTGACAGCCGTGCCTCGCGGCGATCTCCAGGGCCTCGTCGATGTCGTCGACCGCTGACATGAGGACACGAGCGAAGGTCCCGGTCACGGGCAGTACGGATCGCCAGCAACACCATGATGTTCACCGCGATGGTCGTCCTCCAGCTGGTCGGCGAAGGCAGGGTCGAGCTCGACGCACCGATCGAGCGCTGCCTGCCGAGGCTGGTCCGCGGGAAGGGCATCGATGGCCGCAAGATCACCATCCGGCAGCTGCTTCAGCACAACTACACGCTGGCCGGTCTGCTCGTGCAGAAGGTGACAGGTCGGCCCATCGGCGAGGAGATCACCCGTCGGATCATCGACCGGATCGGCCTGCGGCGTACCTACTGGCCCAGCACCGGCAACCAGAACATCCGGGAAAGGCACCCGCACGGCTACTACGCAGCGAAGCCGGGATCTCCGCTGGTGGATGTCACTGTCATGGACCCGTCGCTGGGCGGGGGCAGGACAGCTGATCTCCACGCCCAGTGACCTCCTGAAGTTCATGACCGCGTTGTTGGGAGGCAAGCTGCTCCCTGCGGCACAGCTCAACCAGATGCAGGTCACCGTGCCGGCTCCCGACTTCGATGTCTCCGGAGACTCGTCGTACGGCCTGGGGATTGCCAGCTTCACGCTCAGCTGCGGCGGCATCGCCTGGACTCATGGTGGCGACATTCCGGGTTACGAGACCCGCAACGCCGTCACCACCGATGGTCGTGGCGCGGCCATCGCGGGGACAGCGCCGCCCACTGCGCTACCAGCCGCGCGACACGTTGCCGACGCTCTGGACGCCGCGCTCTGCACGTGAGAACCCCCGGGGGGCACCGGACCTGGTCGGGTGCGGTGCCACCCGGTCACGTTGGGCGTTGGCGGTCCTCGCGGTGACGCGGGATCGCGGTGACCCGTCGGTCTGTCACAGCACCAGCGTGACGAAGAGCGTCACCGATCGGCGGGCAGATTGGGCGGTGATGGTGATGGTGATGGTGATGGTGGCGCGGTGGTGCTGCGGACCACAAGCTGCGGCGACATGCGGATGCGCCTGGTGCCGCCCATGCCGTCCTCGAGCTGTGTGCAGAGCCAGGCGGCAGCTTTCACCCCCATGTCGTGCAGGGGCTGGGCCACGGTCGTGAGACCGATTGACCGGAGGCTCGCGAGCGATATCCCGTCGTAACCGACAATCGACAGGTCCTCCGGAACCTTCAGGCCGGCGTCGGCGGCAGCGGCCATCGCGCCGACGGCCGCATAGTCGTTGGCGACGAACAGTGCGGTGGGCCTGCTGGTGGAGGCGAGCGCTCGTACCGTCCCCCGGTAGCCGCCCTCGTCGCTGAACTCCCCGTCGAAACACGCGATGTCGGCGGCTAGACCGTGATCAGTCATTGCCTGTGCGTAGCCCGTGCGCCGCCTGAGAGCGACGCTGTTGTCGCCACCGGTGACGTGGGAGATCCGAGAGTGCCCGTAGGACACGAGGTGGTCGACTGCCATGCGCGCCCCCGCGACGTCGTCGTTGCTGATGGAGCTCAGATGATCTCGGCCCCTGCGCTCAGCGCCCACGAGGACCGCTGGACAAGCGGCGGAGATGGCGGTGGCGCCACCCTCGGGGAGTCGGTGGCCGAGCGTGATCATCCCCTCCACGCGAAACTCCATCAACTTCTCGAGCTCGGCCCGTTCGGCCGCGCGGTCCTCGCTGCCGACCACCACGATGGTGCGGTAGTCGTGACGACGCGCTTCTGCCTGCAACCCCTCGAGAATGTCCACATAGATGGGATTGCGCAGGTCCAGGACGAACACGCCGATGGTTCGCGTACGGTGCGCGACCAAGGTCCTGGCGGCCGCGTTCGGCCGGTATCCCAGCGCCGCGGCAGCAGCCAGCACCGCCTCGCGGCTCTCCGTCGCAACCCGCGGGGAGTTCTGCAGGGCCAGGGACACCAGGGACTTGGACACGCCGGCCAGGGCGGCGACGTCACGGATGGTTGGATGGCTTCTAGCCACCGTCGACACCGACCGGGGCCCCGAGCCGGAGCGACTCGGCTGCGGCCTGCGCAAGCACCATCGGAGCCCGTCCGTCGTAGACGGTGACTGGTGAGGGTCCACCGTCTCGGAGGTAGCGCACGAAGGCCACCCACTCGCGCTGGTAGGCCTCGGCGTAGCGATCGACGAACGAGCGTTGGAGAGGCTGCGCCGACGTGCCGAAAGAGTTCGAGACCTCGGCATAGTGAAGCCGTTGGTTGCCCGATGCAGCCATGCCGAGAGTACCGAAAGCTTCCACCCGCTGGTCGTATCCGTATGTCGCGCGCCGGCTGTTGTCGATCACCGTGATCGCCTGGCTCGCGTGAGTCAGCACCGTCACGGCAGTGTCGATGTCACCGGCCTCGCCGATCGCCGCGTCGATGAGGACGCCGCCCTGGGCGTAGACCTGCACGACGGGAGAGCCGGCAATGTAGCGAGCCATGTCGAGGTCATGGATCGCCATGTCCACGAACAGGCCGCCACTGACCCTGAGGTAGTCGAGACTGGGCAGCTCTGGATCCCGGCTCGAGATCCTCACCAGGGAAACGGTTCCCACCGAGCCGGCCTCGACGGCCTCGCGGACCGCCTGATGACCCGGGTCGAATCGACGGTTGAACCCCACCATGAAGGGAATCCCTGAGGACTCGACCAGGGCGATTGCCCTGTCTACCTCGAGCAGTGAGTTGCTCAAGGGCTTCTCGCAGAGGACGGCCTTTCCGGCCCTGGCCGCGGCTTCGATGACGTCGATGTGCGTGTTCGTCGACGAACAGATCCCGATGGCATCGACGTCATCGGAGGCCACGAGCTCCTCCATGCTGTGCGCTGCGTCCACGTGCAGGTCCTTCGCCACGTCGCGACTGAGCTGAGCAGAGGCGTCGTAGACGGCGATGAGGCGGGCGCCCGGCACGTTCCTGGACACGATCTCCGCATGCATCCGCCCGATCCGCCCCACCCCCACCAGGCCGATCCGGACCTCGTTCGTCGCGTTCACCCTCGCCTCCTTCCCCCACGATGTCGACAACTGACGAGATGCTTGCACCTGCACGGGACAGCGTGGCACGATGCGTTGGAACGGTCCAACACATCGGAGAACCAGTGTTGTCGGAGAATCGTGTCTGACTTTCTCTCCCGGATTGCCTCGGCCCCCATCTCATGGGGGATCTGCGAGGTCCCTGGCTGGGGCGCCCGTCTGCCCACCGAGCGCGTCCTGGCTGAGATGGCTGCACTAGGGATGCCGGCGACCGAGCTCGGCGCTCCGGGCTTCCTGTCGAGCGACCCCGACCGTCTGCGTGAGCAGCTGGGGGAGTTCGGCATGTCTCTGATCGGCGGCTTCACGCCCTTGGTCCTGCATGATCCCGCCCGCCGGACCGAAGCGCTCGCGGAGGCGCGACGTGTGGCGGAGCTGTTCGCACGAGCCGGTGCAACGACATTCGTGTCCGCCGTGGTCATGGACGCGGACTGGTCCATCCCGCGTGCCCTGGACGGCTCAGAGCATCGGCACCTGCTGAGGATGCTGGCGGCGGTTGATGAGATCTGCGGCGAGCTCGGACTCCAACAGGTGCTCCATCCCCACGTGCAGACGGTGATCGAGACGGCCGAGGACGTAAACCGTGTCCTGGACGGGTGCGACGTGAGGTGGTGCCTGGACACCGGACACCTAGCCATCGGCGGCAAGGATCCGGTCGGGTTCGCTCGGGAGGCCGGGCAGCGGGTGGGCCACGTCCATCTCAAGGACGTCGACATGGACCAGGTGCCGGCACTGCTGCGCCGGGAGCGGTCCATCATGGAATCTGTCCAGTCGGGCCTGTTCACCCCGTTGGGCCAGGGCCACGTCCCGATCGTCGAGGTGATCGACACCCTCGAGGCGTCGGGCTACGACGGCTGGTACGTCGTCGAGCAGGACACAGCAATCGCGGGTCCGATCCCGGCTGAAGGACAAGGCCCGGCCGCATCGGTTGGCGAGTCACTGGCCTATCTCCGCGATGTCGTCGCGCCTCGCCTCGCGAGGCGTTGAGATGACGTTCGACCTCATCGCGGTCGGTCGCATCAGCGTGGACCTCTATGCGCGGGAGGCGCACGCGTCGTTCCTGGAGCAGCAGACGTTTGTCAAGTCCATCGGGGGCAGTCCCACCAACGTCGCGGTCGGCGCGGCTCGGTTGGGTCTGCGCTCGGCAGTGGTGACACGCGTCGGCAACGACCAGCTGGGCCGGTATGTGCAGGGCAAGCTCGCCGAGCTAGGCGTCATCACGGACTTCGCCACGGTGCACGACGGCGCACAGACCCCCGTCGTGCTGACAGCGCTCGACCCCCCGGGAGACCCCGTGATCGCCTTTTACCGTCGCGAGGAATCACCGGACACCTCCATCGAGCCCTCCGCAGTCCCGATCGCGGACATCAGGTCGTGCCGGGTCCTGTGGATCAGCGGGGGGTCGCTGGCATCCGGTGCGACGGCAGCGACGTGCTTCCAGTGGCTGGAAGCACGAGGCAGACAGGACCACACCGTCCTGGATCTGGACTATCGACCGGCGTTCTGGAGCGACCAGGGGCAGGCCCGCGCTGCAGCTCGACGGGCGATGGAGTCAGCCACGGTCGTGGTGGGCAACCGGGCAGAGTGCGAGATGGCCGTCGGAACGGCAGACTTTCATGACGTCGCAGACCGGATCCTCGGCATGGGGGTGCCGTGCGCCATCGTGAAGCTCGGCGGTGACGGTGTCCTCCTGGCGACCGCAGACGAGCGTGTGGTCGTGCCACCGGTCCCCGTCGATGTCGTCTGCGGCCTGGGGGCGGGGGACGCCTTCGGGGCGGCCCTGGCACTGGGCCTGGTCCGGAAATGGTCTCTTCCCGAGACAGCGGCGTTCGCCAACGCTGCCGGTGCACTCGTGGCAGGCAGGCTCATGTGTGCCGACGCGATGCCCACGGTCGACGAAGTCGGGACATTCATCGCGAGGAACGGAAGGACGATCGTATGACCAGCAGCGTTCTGCTCGCCGACGCCGACTACGCCCGGATCCTGACCGCCAGGCTGGACGAGCCCGCCGCGCTGCGACGCGCATTGGCGGGGCGCCCGCGCAGGTCGCTGCTGGGCGCGGACCGGCGTCTCATGGTCCTCGCCGCAGATCACACCGCCCGAGGCATGCTTTCCGTCGGAGACGACCCGCTGGCCGTGGCCGATCGGAGAACGTTGCTCTCGAGGCTGGCTCTCGGCCTCGACAACCCCCAGGTCGACGGTGTGATGGCGAGCGCGGACATCCTGGAGGAGCTGGCGATCCTGGGCGCGCTGGACCGCAAGCTGGCAATCGGCACCATGAACCGTGGCGGCATCAAGGGCGCATCGTGGGAGCTGGATGACCGCCTGACCGCCTACGACGTCGACCACCTGGTCTCGAGCGGGCTCGACGGAGGCAAGACACTGCTGCGCATCGAGCCCACCGACGCGGGTGTCGCGCGGACGATTGAGACCGTCGGACGGGTGACCACGGCCCTTGCCGATGTGGGAGTGATGGCCCTGGTGGAACCGCTGCCCTACCTGAAGGATTCCGAAGGGAACGCGTTCCTCGACCCGTCGGAGGCGGCACTAGTCCGGGCCGTCGCGATCGCGTCGGGACTGGGGTCATCCTCGGCGTACACCTGGTTGAAGATCCCTGCGACGGCAAACCCCCACCTGGTGGCTGCCGCGACGACCTGTCCGATCCTGCTGCTCGGTGGCGACGTCGGTAGTTCGTGGGAACAGGTGTTCTCTCTCTGGCAGGGCGCTCTGTCGATACCGAATGTTCGTGGCCTTGTCCCGGGCCGGGCCCTGCTCTATCCCGAGACGATGGACGCTGCGACGGCGATCGAGCGAGCCGCCGCGCTGGTCCATGGTGCGACCTATCCGGGCACAGCGTCATGACGTGGCTCCGGCGTGCAGCCGGCCTCGGCGTCGAGGGAGCCCTGGTGCGCATCACACCCGAGGACGCCGGCTGGCAATACTCGGGGATCGAGGTCATGGACTTCGCCATCACACCAACGTTCACCCGGAAGATGAGCTCAACAGAGGGCGTGCTGCTGCCGTTGTCCGCGCAGGACGTCCGCGTCACCCTCGACGATCAGGACTACCTGCTCACGGGAAGGCAAGGGGTATTCGCCAAGGTGTCGGACTGGCTCTACGTTCCGCTGGGTAGCACCGTCACCGTCACAGCTACGTCGGGGGAGATCGCGCTGTGCACCGCCCGCGCCTCGGTAGCGCTGCCTGCCGCCCATGTGCGGGCCCAGGACGTGCCGGTCGAGGTCCGCGGCTCGGGGCGTGCCACTCGTCAGGTGACGAACATTGCGACGCCGTCCTCGTTCGTGGGCGCCGAGAAGCTCATCGTCTGCGAGGTGCTGACCCCGGGGGGCAACGTGTCCTCATGGCCTCCCCACCGCCATGACGGCATCGGCGACTGCCCGGTGCAGAACGAGGAGATCTACTACTTTCGCACCGGACGGTTGGACTCGCCGCACGGCTCGTCCGAGGGTCAGGGGCAGTTTCGGGTCTACACCGTCGACGGATCGGTGGATGAGACCGTCTCGGTCTTCGATGGCGACGTCTATCTCGTGCCTCAGGGCTATCACGGTCCGTCGGCGGCTCCGCCGGAGTACCCCATGTACTTCCTCAACGTCTTGGCCGGCCCGGCATCCGAGCGGACGATGGCCTTCTGCGACGACAGCAGCCATCACTGGATCCGGGCGTCCTGGGAGGGCCAGGTGCAGGACCCCCGGTGCCCCATGACCTCCGCCACCGGCAGGGTCGCGGGATGAGGCGAGAGATCCGGATCGCCGTCCTCGGACTCGGCTGGATGGGCCAGGCGCACAGCAGGTCGGCGCGCAGGATCCCGTCGCACTTCGCCGAGCGCTCGTTCGAGCCCCGGCTGGTCGTGTGCGCCGATCCTGAGCCCAGCCGTCAGAAGCAGGCGATCGAGGACTTCGGATTCCTTCGGGCCACCGACGACTGGCGGGCGGCCGCCACGGCAGACGACGTCGACGTCGTGTGGGTCACCGCCCCCAACATGATGCATCTGCCGATGATCGAGGCAGCAACCTCCGCCGGGAAGGCGGTCTTCAGCGAGAAGCCCATCGGTGGAAGGCCCGAGAACACCGTCGAAGCCTTCGAGCTCGCGCGGGCCGCAGGAACTCCGACCGGTGTCGGCTACTGCTATCTCTGGGCTCCTCTGGTGCTGCACGTCCGGAATCTCATCGCCAGCGGTGAGCTCGGCGACATCACCCACTATCGCGGTCGGTTTCTGTCCATGTACGGCAGCGATCCGTTGGGCTTGCTGACGTGGCGCTTCCTGCTGGACCAAGCCGGCTATGGGGTCTCCAGTGACATCCTGAGCCATTCGGTAGCGCTGGCGCAGTTCCTCGTGGGCGAGATCACCGAGGTCGTAGGGATGCAGAACACCACGATCGCCCGACGCCCCCTGCCCACCGGAGCCTCCAGCCACTACGGCACAGGCAAGCCGGGTGATCCTACGGGCCAGGTCGAGAACGAGGACTTCGCCTCCATGCTCTGCCGATTCCAGAACGGGGCCACGGGCACCTTCGAGGTCAGCAGGACCGTGGTCGGGCCCGAGAGCGAGAACGCATTCGAGATCTACGGCACACGGGGTGCTGTCGCGTGGAACCACGAGCGCATCAATGAGCTGCGCTACTACTCGGGCACAGATCCCGTGAACTCCGGCTACACCACGGTCCTCGGCGGTGAGCGCTTTCCTTTCCACGGCGCCTTCGTGCCGGGGAAAGCCAACAGCATCGGCTTCGAGGACCTCGTGACGATTCAGGACTACGCCTTCCTCGAGGCCGTTGCCACGGGGGGCGAGTTCTCTCCCGGGTTCGCGGAGGCCGTGGACGTGGTCAACGTTCAACAGGCCCTCATCAACTCATGGACGTCGCGTTCATGGGAGCCCGTTGCCGACCTGAGGAGCGCTTGATGAGCAGCGTCCGGATCACCACGGCCGAGGCAATCGTCCGCTACCTGGTGGCGCAGCGCATCGTCGTCGATGGTGTGCAGAAGCCTCTGTACCCGGGCACCTTCGCGATCTTCGGGCACGGGAACGTCACCTGCCTCGGACATTCGCTCGAGCGGCACCGGGAGGCCATGCCCGTGTGGCGTGGACAGAGCGAGGAAGGCATGGGCCTGGCGGCGGTCGGCTTCGCCAAGGCCACCCGCCGCCAGCAGGTCATGGTCTGCACCTCCTCGATCGGCCCGGGGGCGACGAACATGGTGACGGCCGCGGGCGTCGCCATGGCCAACCGCCTGCCCGTGCTGTTCATCTCGGGCGACACCTTCAACAGCCGGCTGCCTGACCCTGTGCTGCAGCAGGTCGAGCATCCGGGCGCTCCGTCGACGACGGTCAACGACGCCTTCAGGCCCGTCGTCCGCTACTGGGACCGGATCACGGATCCGGCGCAGGTTCTCAGCTCTTTGCCGAGCGCGACCCGCACCCTGCTCGACCCGGCGGAGTGTGGTCCCGCCTTCATCGGGCTGCCGCAGGACGTGGCTGCGACGGCGTACGACTATCCGACGGCGTTCTTCGAGACACGGGTGCACGTGATCCCTCGCCCCAGGGCCGATCTCGGCGAGCTCCGCCGGGCGGCCGAGCTGATCCGGGCGGCGAAGCGTCCCCTGGTCATTGCCGGTGGTGGCGTGCACTACTCGCTCGCGGAGCCCCAGATCGACACCTTCTCTCGCAGTCACGGCGTCCCGGTGGTCGAGACCGTTGCGGGAAAGTCCTCTCTGACCGCCGATCATCCTGGCTACGCAGGGCCCCTCGGCGTCACCGGTGCGGACTCGGCCAACCGTCTGTGCGCCGAGGCCGATGTCGTGATCGCTGTGGGATCACGGCTCCAGGACTTCGCCACCGGCTCCTGGACCGCCTTCGCGCCTGATGCTCGGATCATCACGGTCAACACGGCCCGTTTCGATGCCTCCAAACATCTGTCTACGACGGTCGTCGGAGATGCGCGGGAGGCCCTCGTTGAGCTGTCGACACTCCTGGGCGACTGGTCGGCCGGCGAACTATGGCAGGCACGGGCGAGCCTCGCCCGCCAGGAGCTGGACGACCTCATCGAGTCACGCGTCCGCGAGGACTCTCGCCTTCCTCTGAGCTATGCGCAGGTCGTGTCGCTGGTGCATCACGAGGCGACGCCAGGCGACTACCTGCTCACGGCAGCCGGCGGACTCCCCGGCGAATGCAACATCAACTGGTTGAGCAAGGGAGTCGCGACCTTCGACTGCGAATACGGGTACTCCTGCATGGGATACGAGATCTCCGGTGCATGGGGCGCTGCGTTCGCTCGTCAGGAGGGCGAGATCTTCGCCCTGGTCGGAGACGGCTCCTACCTGATGCTCAACAGTGATATCTATGCATCGGTCCTGTCCGGAAAGAAGTTCATCCTCGTGGTCTGCGACAACGGCGGGTACGCCGTCATCGAGCGCCTGCAGCGCGGGAAAGGGGGAGAGTCCTACAACAACATGCTCCGCGACTCACGAGGACCTGCCTCGCACGTCAGAGTCGACTTCGCCGCGCACGCCGCCTCGATGGGAGCGGAGTCGGTGCGGGTCGCCTCGCAAGCTGAGCTGAGGGCCGCGCTCACGACAGCTCGCGGGCACGACCGCACCAGCGTCATCGTGGTCGACGTCCAGGAGTCCGATTGGACCGAGGGCGGCTCGTTCTGGCAGGTCGGCATACCTGAGGTCAGCGATCTCGCCGAGGTCCGTGCCGCACAGGCTGAGCTCGTGGCCGGGCTCGAGGGACAGCGACGGGGACTATGAGCCCGCGACTGGTCCCGACTGCTGCCGGAACCTCGAGATGACGACAGAGGGCGCCGTCTCGTGAGGGCTCTGATCATCGGTAGCGGTCGCATGGCGGCCGTTCGAGCAGGTGCACTGCAGGGGGCGTCGGGTCACGAGCTGGTGTTCGCGTCCCGTGATCGACGTCGGGCCGTCGAGCTAGCGCGCGAGTTCGATGGCTCTGATGTCGCGCTCGACCGAGAGGCCCTCGCCCAGGTCGATGCGGTCTTCGTCACGAGCGCGACGGCCTTCCACCAGGCCGACATGGAGCTGGCGCTCGAAGCGGGCGTTCCAGTCCTCGTCGAGAAGCCATTGGCCTCGAGCGCTGAGGAGAGCGCAGGACTGGCGGCCGCGGCCGAGTCGGCGGGGGTCCCCGTGATCGTGGGGTTCCAGCGGCGCTTCGATGATGGCTTCACGCGGCTCAAGCGGGCAGTCGACGCGGGTGATGTGGGTCGTCTCTACCTGATGCGCTCCGCATCCATGGACCACGCGCCGGCGACGCCCGCGTTCATCGCCCAGAGCTCCGGCATCTATCGCGACCTGTTCGTCCACGACATCGACATGGCGATGTGGCTGACAGGCCGACCGGTGGTGACCGTGTACGCCGTCGGTGACTGCCGGATCCTCGACTCGTACGCGGAGCATGGCGATGCGGACGTCGCCACGGTCATCGCCACATTCGATGACGGTCTCACGGCCACCATGCACGGCATCCGCCACGACCCGATGGGACAAGACGTTCGCTGGGAGCTGTTCGGATCGACGATGGCGGTGGCAGCCGGCCTGGCGCGCTGGACCCCCCTCGTAGCCGTCGAGGACCCCGGCGCGACTGGCCTGGACCCGCCCACGACCTTCCAGGCTCGGTTCGCCGACGCCTTCCGGTCCGAGACCCTGTCTTTCGCCGAGTCGGTCTGCTTCGACACGCCCTTCCTCGGGTGCACGGCAGCTCAGGCCGCCTTCGTCTCTGCTGTCGCGGTGGCTTGCGAGACCAGTCGCAGACTCGGTCGAAGGGTCGCAGTCGTAGCGCCTGACCCAGCCTCGAAGCCGGGGTAGTCGCGACGCGTCGAGACCGCGACCTCCGATGACGGGTGGCGGCGCCGCTCTGCGTGCCCGATGCAGGGTCGGTGCGGGTCGTGCTGCTGGCGGCCTGCTGCTCGGAGCGGAAGGCGGTGGAGCGGTAAAAGGATGTCCTCCGGGCGCTCGAGCACCTACCCAGCATTGCTGGCGTCACTACTGACGGCACGCAGAAGCGCACTGCTAGCACAAACACCGGCACTCACACGGCATCTGGTCTGTACCCCCCGGCAGGCCGAGGCCTTCCGCTCGGTTGCTTGTGGCTACCGAAGCCAGAAGGCCTCGACCGTGTTCGGCGCCGTCCCGTGAGATGGTCCGGGCGAAGTCCCCCACGTCCGACTCAGTTGCGCGGCACCGTCACAATGCGCAGTACGGCGCGTTGTCCTCGATCCGGAAAACTGCCGGCGTGACCTTCGGCACGATGTAGGTGACGTAGTTCGTCGCCCCATCCGTGCTGGTCACCAGGTTCGGCTCGTCACCGACCTCGGCAAAGGCCGCACCGTCTGGCAGGCCCGGTCCGTACGTCGTTGCCTTGCAGTGGTCGTCCCACACCGTGACCGATCCCGACGCCACGACCACCATCACCATGCCCGGGTGGTGATGCCAGCCCGAGCTGCTGCCCGGCGCGAAGACAATCTGCTGGACGCGCACGTCGGTGGCCCCCTTCGTCCTGAGCCGCACGCCGTCGTTGTGGATGTTGACGGGCGAGGCGAGGCTGGCCGTAGCCAGTGTCGTCGGCGTGAGCCCGGACGGGGTCGAGGCGTAGGCCGTGGGGACGAAGACTGCAAGCGCCACCATCCCGACCGTCGCACCGATGACCTGCTTGCGATTCACGTGCATGTTGAGCTCCCTTCGAGGCGCGCAGAAAACAGGTGTTGCCCGTTCCCCGTCGCTGTCCTCGCCATGTGGCATGGGCGCCTAGCCAACGGTGCTGATGTGCTCGAGAACCGCCGACCTTTGGCCGGTCGCGACGAGTCACGCCAGAAGAGGGAGCACCAGCCACGTGGGACTCGAGCACCGGTCGGCTGACCAGTGGGAAGTCGGACACAGTCGGGCGGCTCCGCTTGCCCGCACCAGGAGGAGCAAGAGTGCTCCTCGGCACCGCACTGTCCTCGCAGGCTTCCACGCCCGCAACCGCTTTATCGGCGGGCCGGAGAGGACGTGTCGCAACGGAACCGGGGGGACGGTCAGAAGGAGGGGTTCACAGGTGGCTCAACACGAGCAGGGTCACGCATCGTCGGCCCTAGAACTACGTCCGAACGAGTGCAGGACCTAGTCGGCGACGGTCCCAGGGGGCAGCCGCGCGTCCCGCAGGCCCTGTTCCGCTGATCGTTCGTACGCCGTTCCCAGCATGCCTCGTGAAAGGCACCGAGGGTTCTGGGGAACGTCGCGTCGTAGCCGTGCAGCGGCCGCATCCGCTGGTCCCACACGAGCCTCCCGGTCGGCAGTTCCTGGTCAAAGCTGCCGAGGTCGGCCGCGGCCACAGCGATCTGGAGCCGGAGCATCCCCTTCGGACTCGTCTCCCGAGCCAGTCGGCCTGGACAGTTCAGTGGCCACCGACTGACCGAGCACCTCCAGGACGGTCACCTCATCATCGGTCCAGTCCCGGGTCACGGTGGCGGCCAGAACACTCACCCGGGCCGATGGAGCCTAGGGCAATCGTGCGGCGAGAATTCGGCGGCCTGTTCGTGGCGTGCGGCCGATCGCCGAGGGACTGGGCGGCAGCAACGCTGTCAGCGGTCGTGAAGGAGCCCCGTAACCCGCTGCGCGACAGGGCGACAGCGGTGGCCGAGCGCGGGCCGAAGACCAGGGTGAGGCGGCGACGGCGGGCTTGCAGACGGGCCTTGGTCCCGACGAGCACGGCGAGGCCGGGGTTGGTCATCGACATGACGCTCCGAAGATCGATGACGACGTCACGGGGGCGCCCGGCAAGGCCCTCCAGCACGGTGCGGCGCATGGCTGACGTGGTGGACCCGTGGGTTACCACGAGAATCACCGGTGATTCTTCGATGTTGTCGCCCGGCGTCTCGATCGGTGAGGTCACTCGGATCACGGAGTCCCTGCGGTGTCCGGCCTAAGGGAATCTCGATCGAGATGCACCGGTTCCGGATCTGATGCAGCCTACGCCGTCCCTGGCTCGAGGACCGGCCCACGCAGTCGACGTGGCACCTGGTCAGCGTCGCTCCCCAGGCATGAGGGTCAACGCCAGGGACGAGTCCAACTTTAGGTGTACTTTCACTGACAGTGCCCCAGTGCGGTGCCGGTCGTCCGCGCGTGATGAGACAAGGGCATTCATGCCAACAGGACATCAACAAGTACTGGCAGACATGGCACCTCAGAGCTACGCCGACTTGCGCCGATGGGGCACGGATTCGGCAGAGGGCCGTGGGTTGCTGCTACTCGCCGGGCTCAGCAACAGCTGGGGTGTCCGCGCGCGGTCCAAGAGTGGCGAGACCGTGTGGTGCCTGTGTGAAGGTGCGGATCCCGCGGTCCCGGGCTTGCCGGTCCTTGCTGACGCCGTGGGGGCGTAGCACATGCCGGTCGTGTATCTGGTTGCCGCCGCCAGCCAGATACCGGGACCGCCCGCAGTGCATCAGCCTGGCGATCGGGGATTGTCGCCCGCTGTGCCCACTCCTGTCGGCATCCAGCACGCCGTCCCGATGCAGTCCTCGGATGCACTCTGGTTGGCCCTGTGCGGAGCCGTTGTGAGCGGCTGGGTGATCTTCCGAGACCGGCCCTTCAGGGCGCGCTCCGGAGCGACCTGTCAGAGGTGCGCCCAACTGGTCGCCTCCGCTACCCAGCAGCCAGCTCGGTCGTCAGTCGGGTCGAGCGCTACCTGAACGAACCTCACCGATGCCGGGGCGTCTGATGAGCGAGTGGCGCGCGTCACCGGGACGAACGCTGCTCGCGGCCGTACGCTGCGAATCGGCGGTCGGTCGGTCACCGGGGAGCAGAGCTGTGCGTGAGGTAAGGGTTGGTCGCCGACTGGTCGCACTCTCCGTCCTGCTGCTCACCGGGCTGCTGGCGGCGGGCGGTGCCTCGGCCACTGTCCACGACCCTCGGGTGACTCACGTCCGGCGCGCTGTGGACAAGGTCCACGACGCGCGTCCGCGTGCTACTCCAACGGGCCTCGGTCTCGTGGGGGCGCCCAGCCCGGATCGACGCCCAGCCGCAGCCGTTCGTCCGGCGGCTGGCTCCAGCCGCACACCCGCACTGCCGCCGCCACCTGCGGCCCGTCCCGGGGCGCCTCGCGGCATGGTGCAGCCGATGGTGCAGCGCGAGATCGAGCACTGCTATAGCGACGGGTTGCAGGTCTGGCTGACGTTTGACGACGGCGGCACGACCGCGCAGGTCACGCGCATCCTGGCGGTGCTCCACCGCAGCCACGTGCAGGCGATCTTCTTCCCGATCGGATCGTGGGCCCGCGCGCACCGGTCGCTCGTTGCCCGGATGACCGCCGAGGGGCATCTGCTGGGCAACCACACCGCCGACCACGTCGACCTCGCGTCGGTGAGCGACGTCGTGGCGGCACGGGAGGTCGACCAGGGTGTCGCCAGCACCGCGCCGTTCGGACCGCTGCTGCGACCGCCGTACGGCGCCGGGGCCTACACCGCGCGGCTGGGTGCTCTTGCGACGGCGCACGGTCAGCGGCTGTGCACCTGGACCGTCGACACCCGCGACTGGACCGGGGCCAGCGCGGGGACCATCGTCCACCGCGTGCTCAAGGGTGACGTGATGTCACCGTGCGTCCGGCCCGGCGGGGTCGTGCTCATGCACATGAACGGCGACCACACGGGTGCCGCGCTGCCGCGCGTCATCGCCGGCATCCGGGACAGGCACCTCACGCTGCATGCGCTGCCGTGACGTCGGACGGCATCTGAGAGCTGACGACTGAGCGTCACCACCGCCCGGAGACCAGCACCTTTGCACCATCTTGTCTTTCTACCCCTCCCGCTTTGTCGCGCTCGGGCCTAGCGTGACCACGGTCACACACCGTGTTCGCCGTCATGAAAGCGATTGCGGCGCGTCTGATCCGCGTAACGCACTGCCACCCCGCTACATCGTCACGCCGCTGCGCCACCGCCCGAGGAGCTCACACCATGCCCGTCCCACGTCCAGGGATCGCACGGCTCGCCGCTCTCGTCGTGCTGGCGCTGGTCTCCTCACTGGTGGTGCTGATCGCCGGTCCCGCACAGGCAGTCGGCTCGCCGGACTTGGTGCTCGCCAAGTCCGCACCCACCTCGGTGCTGATCGGCGGCGCCGCGACCTACACCCTCACCGCGACCGACCCGACCGGGCCGGGTGCTGCGTTCAACGTGTCGTTCCGCGACGTGCTGCCCGTCGGTGTGACCTACCAGGCGGGCTCGACCAGCCCGCCCGACATCGGTGAGCCGAGCGTCCTGGTCGACCAGCCGACCACCGGCCAGACCACGCTGATCTGGCGCAACGCGGGGGACGTGCAGCGCGGTGGCTCGCTCCTGATCTCGTTCGGCGCGACCCCCAGCAGCACGACGTTGCCGGTGGGCTCCACGGTCGTCAACAACGCCTCTGCCTACGCGAGCTCCAACCCGCGTCAGGTGGCGCGCTTCGACGGCACCGGAGCGGTCCTCCCCGGCACCTTCACCTCCAACGCCGACGCGACCGGTGCGCCGACGACGATCGCGCCGTTCGAGGTCGTCAAGAGCGAGCCCAGCCCGGAGCACGAGTTGGTCCGCGGTGTGCACGACAACAGCACCGTCTACCGCATCGACGTGCGCGACAACCCGACCACTGCCACTAACGCGATGGTCGTCACCGACCTTCTCCCGGCCGGCCTCGAGTTCCTCGGCTGTGGCGGCGTGGACAACAGCACCCCCGGTCAGGTCGAGTACGCCGGTGCACCTCGGCTGACCGTCGTACCCGGTGCGGGTGGCACGTGCCTCACTCCCTCGTCGGTCGACACTGTCGTCAACCCTTCGGGCCGGCCCGCCGGTGTCTACACGAAGGTCACCTGGACGCTGGGTCGCCTTGCGCCCGGCGCCCTGCAGACCATCACCTACCGCGCGGGCATCCCGTTGCGCGCCAACGTCCTTGCCTTCCCCGGCGGTGCACCGGCTCCCGGCAGCCTGCGCCAGGGGTCCAACCTCGACAACAACACCGGGGCGTCGACCGCAGAGACCGGCTCCGAGGCGGCCTACACCAACCAGGCATCCGGGACTGGGACCTACACCGGGCCGGTTGCCCCCGGCGCCAACGCGACCTCGACATCGACCAGCACAGTCACAGTCACCTCCGAAGACCTCGCGGTGCAGAAGTCCGTGCGTCCCGGCACCTTCGCCGGCGGTGGAGTGGCGACCTACACGCTGCGCCTCGAGACCAGCGAGTACCGCCGCGCCGCGGACATCCGGATCACCGACCACGTGCCCAACGGCGTGTGCCCGCTGTCGCCGACAACCAACTTCGCCACCGGAGCACCGGCTGACTGTGCACCCGCCGCGTCCTTCGCCCCGACCGGTGCCACTCTTGCGTCGGCCACCCAGAACGCCGACGGCACCTTCGATCTCGTCTTCGTGCCCATCGCCGCGCTCGTCTCTGACGGCGTGCTCACGATCACCTACAAGGGCCGCATGCGCACGACCTACACCGGCACCGGTGGCGGCGGCGTGGCCGGCTCGCCGACGGTGGCCGGGGACAGCTTCACCAACACCGTGTCCCTGGACGGCACCAGTCGCGCGGTCGCGGGCGCGTCGCCCGCCGACCCCGGCCCCGACGTCGTCGTGCGCGACACCTCGGCCGCCACGCAGGCCTCCGGTGGTCCCGCCATCGACAAGAAGATCCTGCCCCGCGCCGTCCCGATGACCTGCTCGACAGGCACCTACGTCGACACCCCGACCCCGGCCAGCGAGCCCGCGTTCCACCAAGGCGACCGGGTCTGCTTCCAGCTGCGCGTCGACTTCCCCGTCGACAACCGCACGCGCAACGCCGTCGTGACCGACGTGCTGCCCGACGGCATGTCCTACGAGGCAGGCTCGGCCACCACCGGCACCGGTAACACCGTGCCGGCCGGTCAGATCGCCTTCAACGAGGCCGCGAGCGCGGCCGGCACTGCCGACCCGACGTGGACCCTCGGAGCCTCGGCTGCCGGCGGCAACGCGTTCATCGAGGCCGGCCAGATTCTGGTCGTCCGCTTCAGCGCGATCCTCACCACTCACGCCGCCGGCGCCACCCCGGACGTCACCGGCAACCTGATGAAGCTGCGCAGCGAGAACAGCGCCGGACAGGCCGTGTCCCAACGGGACAAGGTCGACATCGTCGTGACCCCGGCCCCGCCGGTGCGCCTGCTCAAGGGCGTGCGGTCGGTCAACGGTCTGCCCGCCGCCGGTAACGGGCCCAACGTCGACGGCGTGCAGGTCCGGCAGGGCGACGAGGTCGTCTTCCGGCTCGACATCACCAACCTCGGCACCGCAGCCGTCGGCAACGACCAGACTGTGCGCGCCCTGCACCTCGTCGACGCCCTGCCGGCCGGCATCACCTGTGCTGCCATCACGCTGATCAGCGACGCCGGCACCTGCTCCGACGCCGGCGCCGCCGGGCGACCGGCGGTGGTGCCCGCGACCGCTGCCGTGCTCGCCTGGACGCTGCCGCCCTCCGACACGATCGCCCCGGGAGCAACCCGTCCGTCGCTGACCTACCGCATGCACATCCCGGACGTCGCCTCGGTGTCCAGGGTCTTCACCAACACCGCAGGTGTCACGCGGTACGACGCCGTGACCGACATCGTCACCGGCGGCGTGCCCGGCACCACGACCTACTTTCCGGCCAACAACCTCGACACGAGCATCCCCGTGGCGCAGCAGGGCGCACCGCGGGCCGACGACACGTCGTACGTCGTGATCCGCGACGTGCCGGTGACCAAGACCGGCGTGACCTCCATCGCCGAGCTGGGCAACGACGGCCCCGTGCAGTCCGTGGTCGGCGAGCTCGTGACCACGACACTGTCGGTCACGGTCCCGTCGCGTACGACCGTGTTCAACGCGACCTTCAGTGACGCGCTGCCGGCGGGACAGACCTTCGTCAGTGCCACCTCGGCCTGGTCCGTGACCGGTGTCGCACCCGCGACGACCCCGGTGCCCGCCGGGTTCAGCCAGAACCCCGCGACAGGACGTCTGACGTTCCCCACCACGTGGACCAACGCCACCGCCACAAACCAGCTGTTCACCATCACGGTGGTAGCTCGCGTGAACACGCTGGCGACCAACGTCGACGGCACCGTGCTGACCGACCGCGCCATCTTTGCCAGCACCAGTGCACTGACCGGCGGGGTGGCGCTGCCGCCGCGCTCCGCGACCTACGGCACGACGGTGATCGTGCCCGTCCCGACCCTGACCAAGGGCGACAGCACTGCTGACCGCTTCGTCGCCGCCGGCCAGACCGTGACGTTCACTTTGACCGCGAACAACGCGGCCGGCCACCCTGCCCTCAAGGACGCGTCCGTCGTCGACTGCCTGCCGGTCGGGATGACGTTCGGCGCCTACGGCACGCCGACCCAGGGCAGCACCGTCGCGGCCGTCGCTGGTGATGGCACGAACGGCTGCGCCACCGGTCTGCTGCGGCTGCGCTGGGACGTCGGCACCCTGCTGACCGGTCCGGCCACCCTGACCTACACCGCCACCGTCGACCCGGCGAGTGCCGGCCTGGTCGCCTACACCAACAACGCGACGCTCACCGGCTCGACGATCGCCGACGGCGCCAACGACCCGACCACCGAGCGCGTGCTCACCTCGGCCGCGACCGACACCCTCACGGTGCGCGGTGCGCTCCTCACCAAGTCGGCCGTCCCCGCGCGACCGACCATCGGTGAGCGCGTCACCTACACCGTCGTGGCGACGCTGCCGGTCGACGTCAACTTCTACGACGCGTCGGTCGTCGACCAGCTGCCCGCCGGTCTCGACCCCGCATCGCTGACCCGCATCTCCTTCACCTGCGCCTCCTCGGCGGGCTCGTGCCTCGGCTCGATCCCCGGCGGTGGCGCGGCGCTGACCGACGCGGCCGGCCCCAACGGATCGACGTTGCAGGCCTGGCTGCTCGGCGACGTGCTCTCCGCACCGCAGCAGCGCACCTTGACCATCACCTACTCGGCAATCGTCCGGGACGTCGCCGCCAACCAGCGCAGCACGGCGTTGACCAACACCGCTGCCGTGCAGTGGGACGACACCAACGGCACCGACCCCACCTCGGCCGGCTCGCCCTCGACCCGCACCAGCCCGACCGCGACCGCCACGGTCGTCGTGGCCGAGCCGGTGCTCACCATCGCGAAGTCCGTGGACGACACGACACCCGAGCCCGGCCAGGCCTTCACCTACACCGTGGCCATCAGCAACGCGGCCGGTGGCGACGTCAGCGCCGCCTTCAACGTGCGCGTCGTCGACGTCGTCCCGGTCGGCGTCGTGGTCGACCCGACCACGATCTCCGGCGGCGGTGCGTACGACGCCGCCGCGCGCACCATCACCTGGACCGTGCCCGGTCCGCTTGCGCCCGGAGCCTCGACCACTCGCACCTACCGGGCGCGACTCGCGGCCTCCGCATCGCTCACCGCAGCCGCCTTGGTCAACACGGTGACGATCGAGAGCTGGACCAGCCTGGCGACCGCCGGACGCATCTACGTCCCGCGTCCCTCCGCCACAGCCGCGGTCACGCCCTCGTTCCCGACCCTGACCCCGGCCAAGGCCGCCGTCAGCGCCGGCCCGGCGTTCCTCGGGCAGTCCTTCACCTGGCGCCTGACGATGACCGACCCGGGTCCGGCTGCGGCTTTCGGTGTCGACGTGATCGACGTGCTGCCGCCGAGCTGGACCTACGACGCGGGCTCGGCCCGCATCACCGTCGCCGGTGGCGCAGCAGGGGCTGTCGAGCCCACCCTCAGCAGCACCGGTGGCGTGCAGACTCTGCGCTGGACCGACCTCGGTGACCTGAGCGCCGGCCAGGCCGTGATCGTCACCTACAGCGCCACCCCCGGACCGGGTGCGGCAACCACACCGGGCGTCGGTCTGTCCGTGCCGCACACCAACACCGTCACCGGCACCTTCGAGGACGCCACCGCAGCGACCGGCAACGCCGGCGGCCCCTACGGCACCGGACCGGCCACCGCCGTCGCGCACATCGCGGCTGCTGACCTGTCCATCGACAAGTCGCACGTCGGCTCGTTCACCGCGGGTGGCACCGGCAGCTGGGACCTGCTGGTCCGCAACCTGGGTCCTGACACCGCGACCGGCCCCTTCGCCGTCACCGACCCGCTGGCGACCGGCACGACGCTGCTGTCCACCTCGGGCACCGGCTGGTCCTGCACCGGCACCACCACGGTGACCTGCACCCGCAGCAACGCAGCCGACACCCTCGCCTCGGGTGCCGCCTTCCCGGTGCTGACCCTGCGCGTCAGCGTCGACCCCGCCGTACCCAACGGGTCCACGCTGTCCAACACCGCCTCGGTGACGGCACGGACCTACGACCCGGTCCCGGCGAACAACAACGACACCGACGTCGTCGACGTGATCGCCTCGGCCGACCTCGCCATCGCCAAGGCCCACCCGGCCGCCGTGCCTGCCGTTGCGGGTGCACCGTTCAGCTGGACCCTCGGGGTCACCAACCGCGGGCCCTCGGTCTCGCGAGCCCCGATCACCGTCACCGACACCCTGCCTGCTGGCGTGGCCTTCGTGTCGGCCACCGGCACCGGTTGGACCTGCACCCAGGCCGCGGGCGTCGTCACCTGCGTGCTCTCCCACGACCTCGCGGTCGGTGAGGTCGCCGGTGAGATCACCGTCCACGTCACCATCGGGTCGGGTGCCACCGGCTCGTTGCGCAACGATGCAGCGGTCTCGGGCACCACCCCCGACGCGGTGCCGGCCAACGACACGGCCAGCGACACCGTCGCGGTCACGGCTGCTGCCGACCTGCTCCTCACCAAGGACCACGTCGGGGCGTTCGTGGCCGGCGCGACCGGCACCTATTGGTTCCGGGTCGAGAACCTCGGTCCGTCCGACGCCGCCGCCCCGGTGCGCATCACCGACGTCATGCCGGCCGGGATCACCGCCACCGGCACCGTGACCGACGTGACCGGCACCTGGACCTGCACCGGCACCGCGACCGTGGTCTGCGACCTCACCGGGTCACTCGCTGCCGGCGCGGTCGCCGTGGTCGAGATCGAGGTGGCCATCCCGTCCTCGGCCACCGGCGACATCGCCAACACCGCCACCGTCAGCAGCACCACGACCGACCCCAACCCCGTCAACAACACCGACGACGACCACAGCACCCTGTCGGCCGCTGCGGACCTGCGCATCGTCAAGACCCACACCGGTCAGGCCGTTGCAGGACAGCCGTTGACCTTCACCCTGGCGGTCACCAACCTCGGCCCCTCCGACACCCCGGGCCCGATCCGGGTCAGTGACGGACTGCCTGCGGGCCTGACGTTCACCAGTGCGACCGGAACCGGCTGGGTCTGCACCCAGGCCGCCGCCGCCGTCAGCTGTGAGAGTGCCGCCGGTCTCGTCTCGGGCGCCTCAGCGGCACCGATCAGCATCGTCGTCGCGATCGACGGGGCCGCCGGCCCCGCGACACTGGACAACACCGCGACCGTGCAGGGGCCGTTGCGCGACCCGGTGCCCGCCAACAACAGCAGCACCGACGCGGTCGTCGTCGTCGACCGCACCAACGTGTCGGTGGTCAAGACCGTCGTCACACCGGTTCCGCCGGCCGCTGTGCTCGCCGGTCAGAACGTGACCTACACCCTCCATGTCACCAACGACGGTCCTTCGACCGCCGACACGATGGTGGTCACGGACGCGTTGCCGGCCGGCACGTCGCTGGTGTCGGCGACCGGCACCGGCTGGACCTGCTCGACTGGCCCGACCGTGCTCTGCACCCGCGCGACCCTGGCCGTGGGCAGCACGGACATCACGCTGGTCCTGCGCGTCGACAGCACGACACCCCACGGCGCACGGGTCACCAACACCGCGACCGTGGCCACCGCCACGCCCGGTGACAACCCGGCCGACAACACCAGCACCGCCACGGTCGACGTACGGGCCGAGGCTGACCTGGGCCTCGTCAAGACCCACCGTGGTGCTGCGATCGACGCCGCGCGCACCGTCACCTTCGACCTCGCCGTGCGCAACCTCGGGCCCTCCGCGGCCCAGCGCCCGGTGACCGTGGTCGACTCCCTGCCGGTCGGAATGACCTATGTCTCCTCCGGACCCGACTGGAGCTGTACGGCGGCCAACGCGACGGCCGCCGGCCAGACGGTCACCTGCGTGCTCGACGGCACCCTGGTGCTCGATGCCGGCACCGACGCCCCGACGCTGACGATGGTCGCGCAGGTCGCTGCCGACATCACGCCGGGCAACCTCGTCAACACAGCAACCGTCACCTCGCCGACCACCGATCCGGTGCCCAGCAACAACACGGGCACCGACACGGTGCCGGTCGTGGCAGCGGTCGACCTCTCGGTCACCAAGACCCACGCCGGTCCCGTCACTGTCGGCGGCTCGGTCACCTTCGCCCTCGGCGTGCGCAACGCCGGGCCGTCGGTGGCCACGGGTGTCGTGCTCACCGACACCGCACCTGCGGGGCTCACCCCGGCCGCCACCCAGACCTCGGCCGGGTGGACCTGCACGGTGGCCGGGCCGGTCGTCACCTGTGCGCTGTCGGCACCGCTGGCAGTGGGCGCCACTTCACCGAGCCTGTCCCTGACCTACGCGGTCTCCGCCGCCGCGGTGCCTAGCGCCACCAACCGCGCCGTCGTCACCTCCAGCGGCCGCGAGGAGCAGCCGGCCGACAACACGGCCACCGACCGGGTCGACGTGCCTGTCCCGGTCGTGCCGCCGGTCATCACCCCGCCGCAGCCGAAGCCGGGGGACACCAACCTCGTGCTGGTCAAGACTCTCGCGTCCTCGACCGACACCCGCGCGGTCTGGCTGATCACGGTCAACAACCGAGGCACGCACCCCACCGTCGCGCCGATCGTGGTCATCGACAACCTGCCCAAGGGGCTGACCTACGTCTCGGTCGCGGGGCTCGGCTGGGCCTGTACCCAGACCGGCCAGAAGATCCGGTGCACCTACGTCGCGTCCCTGGCGCCCGGTGCCACGGCCTCGGTCCGCCTGGTCACCGCGATCACCCCGGGCGCGCGTGACCCGATCACCAACACCGCGCGCGTGCAGTCGCCGGACGACATCCGTCCCGGTGACGACACCGACACCGCCGTGCTCGCCGTCAAGATCGGCAACGGCGGCACCGGTGGTGCGGGCGGCAACGGGGGCAACGGCGGCACCGGCGCCGGCGGTGGCGGTCTGCCGCACACCGGTGCCGACGTGCTCGTCGCGTTGCGACTGGCACTGCTGCTGATGGGTGCCGGCGCCGGTGCGCTTGCCCTGGGACGACGCCGCCGCAGCTGACGTCCGACGCGGACGTCGTCAGGCAGCCTGGCCGAGCTCTCGGTCAGGCGGCCTGGCCGTGTTCTCGGTCAGGCCGCCTGACAGCGGGGGCACCAGAACAAGTTGCGGGCTCCCATGACCTCGGTGGCCACCGGTGTGCCGCACACCCGGCACGGTTCGCCGGTGCGCCGGTAGACGTAGTGCGCGTCGACCCGTCGGACCCGGCCGGACACCCGGTCGCGGTCCTCGGGCCTGGTGGTGACGATGCGACCGGCCCGGACGCCGGACTTCATCAGGGTGACGAGGTCGGACCACAGCGCGTCCCACTCCTCACGGGTCACCAGCCGCCCGGGGCGATGCGGGTCGATGCCGGCCCGGAAGAGCACCTCGGCCCGGTAGACGTTACCGATCCCCGCCACCACCGTTTGATCCATCAGCAGCAGCCCGATCGCCGACCGGCTGTGACTGATCCGAGCCCACCCGCGCTCGCCGCGCTCGCGCGGACGCAGCGGGTCCGGCCCGAGCCGGCCGAGGACGGCCGCGCGGTCGGCGTCGGTGTGCACCTCGCAGGCGGTGGCGCCGCGCAGATCGGCGTACGACGTGGAGTTCTGCAGCCGCACCCGTAGGGCGCCGCGGGGTGCAGGTGGCGGTGCCGCGCCGAAGGTCCACGAGCCGTAGAGCCCGAGGTGCACATGCAGCCACAGGTCGTGGCCGAAGCCGAGGAACAGATGCTTGCCGACCGCCTCGGCGACCTCGAGCTCGTGGCCGTCGAGCAGCGCCGCGCCCTCGACGAACCGGCCCTGCGGGCTGGACAGGTTCACGACGCTGCCGCCGAAGCGGGTCAGGTGCTCGCGGGCCTGCCGGTGAACCGTGTGTCCCTCGGGCATCGGGCCAGCCTGCCAGAGGCGACTACCGCTCCCACCAGGCGCCGTCGGGAGAGCCCTCGGTGGCCAGGATCTCGGCCGAGCGGGGGCCGTCGGCGGCCTGCAGGTCGCAGAGCAGGGCGAGCGGCACGTGCTCGTGCAGCAGGTCCATCACCCGGTCGTCGCCGGCGTCGTGCGCGCTGGGGACGATGGGTGCGGTGTGGTGCGTCGTCACGTGTCCCGCGCTGTCGATGTCCGTGGTGGTCTTCGCGCTCATCTCGACTCCTCCGTCATGTCGTCGAACGCTGCCTGCCCGGTTGATCGACAGGCCGGAGTGCCGGACTTGAGACTTCTCTGGCAAAGCGCCCGTAAAGCCAAACCGCCCCGCCCTCACGAGGAGGACGGGGCGGTCACTGGTGTCAGGATCGGGTCGGGCAGATCGGGGTCGGGCAGATCAGACGGGGCGCACCTGGTCGGCCTGCGGGCCGCGCTGGCCCTGCGTGACCTCGAACTCCACCCGCTGGTTCTCGTCCAGCGAGCGGTAGCCGTCGGCCTGGATGGCCGAGAAGTGCACGAAGACGTCGGGGCCGCCGCCGTCCTGAGCGATGAACCCGAAACCCTTCTCGGCGTTGAACCACTTCACGGTTCCCTGAGCCACTGTCTCTCCTTCGCGAGGAAACGATGACGACACCCGCACTGCGCGGATCCCGGGTCGTCAGATGGCGCGTTCCCTCGCGGGCCCGGACCGGGGGACCGGGGCCAGTGACACAGAACGCCCGTGCTGATGGTCAGCGCGGGCGTTCGACGCGTTCGAGGCACTGCAACTTCCAACCAGCACCAACGCTAGGACATCTCTCGCGCAGATGTCCATGCCGGATAGTCGGTCACCAGGCCCGGATGCCCCAGCTGAGCAGGTGCGTCTGGTCTGCAGCGAGAAGGACGAGGTCCTCCCCCGTCCGAAGCGCATCCGGCGGGCAGGACATCGGCTCGACGGCCAGGCCGCGTCGTCGCCGCGCGGCGTCGAGAGTGTCCCCGGAGAAGAGCTGCAGCCACCGGGTGGCACCCTCGGCCCACAGCTCGGCACCGGAGCCGCCCGGCACTTCGAGGCGGACCCGGACTCGTCCGTCGTCGTCAGGGAGCAGGTCGCCGTAGCCATCGTCGAGCACCAGGTCGCCGATCCGCCGCGGACTGCGGAAGTCATAGGCGGTGTTCTCGACCGGCTCGCGACCGAGGGGGATGCCGCGGTCGTCGAGCTGCAGCCGGGTGCGAGCCGGCAACGTCAGGTGCAGGTCGTCGACCAGTGCGTCGTCTGCGGCGACCGCAGCCGAGAGATAGGGGTGCTGCCCCACGCCGTACGGCGCGGTGCCGGGGCCGATGTTGCGCGCCTCGAGGTCGACCTGCAGGCCGGCGTCGTCGAGCCGGTAGGTCGCGGTAAGGGCGAGGTGGAACGGATAGCCCGGCTGTGGCCAGACGGTGGTCGAGAGCGTCACGGTGTCCGGTGTCTCGCGCGTCGTCGACCAGCCGACCCAGCGGACGAGCCCGTGGATGGCGTTGCGCTGCGCCGCCTCGCTCAGGGCCAGCTGCTGCTCGTGCCCCTCGATGGTCCAGCGGCCGTCGCGGACCCGGTTGGGCCACGGTGCAAGCACCTGCCCGCGGCCGCCGTCGGCGCGCGCGTCAGCGGCGAAACCGTCCAGCACGGCCCGTCCCGATGCCTGGTAGTGCCGCAGCGTCGCCCCGACCTCGGTCACGACGGCGGTCTGGTCACCGTGGCTGATCGTGTGCTGGCGGCCGGAGGGGAGCGCAGTGTCAGCAGGGGGCGTGACGGGCATGCGGTGACGTTATCGGCCAGCCGGTGCTCTCGTCAGAGGTCCGAGCACCAGCCGGCCGCCGGCCGCACGGGAGACGCAGAGCATCACCCCTAGGGTCAGTCGACGGTCGCGGTCGACCTACGGCCTCGTGCCGTTCTGCGGGGCAGCGGAACGACGTTCCGTCATCTGGAACGCTGGCTCCTGACGATGTGCGCGCAATCGGTGAGGATGTGCCCATGCCTGACCGTGACGAGCCCCGCCCACGCCCTCGTGCCCGCGGCCTGCTGCTGGACATCGGCGGCGTCGTGCTGCGCAACGGGGTCGAGCTGGCTGACTCCCTCGCCCAGCGGGAACCCGCTCTGCAACCCATGCTGGCATCGCTGGGCGGCCTCGGCGGTGCGCGCGACGACCTCTGGCGCGACATGCTCGCCGGGCGGGTCAGCGAGCGTGCCTACTGGTCGCAGCGCTCGGCCGAGATGGGCAGTGCACTCGGTCGCACCTGGGACACCAGAGTCATGATCAACACGATGTACGACGCGCCGCAGGCCACCTGGTTGCGCGCCGAGGTGGTCCAGTTGATGTCCGACGTGCGGGCTGCTGGGCTGCCGCTGGGCGCGCTGACCAACGACCTCGCCGACTTCCACGGTCAGGAGTGGGTCGAGGCGCAGGAGTGGCTGCGGCTGTTCGAGGTCATTGTCGACGCCTCGCACACCGGGGTGATGAAGCCCGACCCGCGGGCCTTCCAGGCAGGTGCCGAGGCCATCGGGCTGCCGCCGGGCGACATCGTCTATCTCGACGACATGCCGTGGAACGTGAACGGCGCGTTGGCCGCCGGTCTCGATGCCGTGCGGGTCGAGCGGGACGACCCGCTGCGCGCGGTGTCCTATGCCCGCGATCGTCTGGGCCTTTCCCTCGATGCCATTGTTGCCACCGACCACCCGACCGGACGCGACGAGTCATGAGGAGGTCACCGTGCCGCTGGTGAGGGTCGACATCATGGAGGGGCGCCCGCCGGAGCTGATCGAGGAGCTGCACCGACGGCTGGCCGAGCTGGTGGCCGAGGTGCTCGACACCCCTATCGAGCGGGTGCGCACCTACATCACCCAGTTCCCGGCACACGCTTGGGGCATCGGTGGCGTGCCCGCCGACGTCGCACGCTCGGCCGAGGTGCAGGCGCGTGCCGCCGAGGTGCGGTCGCGTGCCGCCGAGGCGGACCCGACCGCGTGACCGCCCCGCTGGCCGGAACATCGAGCAGCGCCGCGGCGACCAGTTCTGCACCGAGCAGCGTCGTCGAGAACAGCACGCTGTGTGTGGTCGTCGGCGCCACCGGCGCCATCGGCTCGGCCGTGGTCCGCCGCCTGGTCGGCCGCGGGATGCAGGTGGTGGCAGTGGCCCGGTCGGCGGACGCGTTGGCCGCGCTCGCTGCCGAGCTGACCGGCGTACATCCCTGTGCTGCGGACATCGCCAGCGACGGCGCGGTCGGCGAGATCGGGGTCGCCGTCGCCGCGATCGGCGGGCCGGTGCGCCTGGCGGTGTTCGCCGCCGGGCTGCCCGTGCGCGGGTCGGCCGAGACCATCGACCCGCAGCTGCTCGCCGATGGCATGAACATCAAGGTGGGCGGGCTGTTGCGGCTCGAGCGGGCGGTCCGCGACCACATGGCGCGCGGGTCGCGGCTGGTCGCCTTCGCCGGCTCGCTGGGTCTCGAACCGCGTGCGACCGAGGCCGGTCCGGGTGCGGTGAATGCCGCGGTGTTCAATATGATGCGCCAGCTCAGCCTGATCCTCGGACCGCGTGGAGTCACCACGCACACGATCGCCCCCGGCCCGGCCGACACCCCTCGGCTGCGGCGCATCGTCGAGGCGGTTGCGGCGGAGAGTGGGCAGTCGTTCGACGCGGTGTGGGCGACGTACGCCGCGGGGAGCTCGCTGGGTCGGCTGCCGACCGCCGACGAGGTCGCGTGGGGGGTGACGGTGCTGCTCGACCCGGAAGCCGACCTGCTGCACGGGTCGGTGCTGTCGCTGGACGCCGGCGGGCACCGCGGCATCCACTGACGCTTCGCTGGATCCCCTCGGCGTGCTCGTCGTGGTTGCGTCAGCCGGCGGGCGTCGAGGCGGACGGCCGTCGGGCCTGAACCAGCGGTCGGTAGCCCAGCCGGCGCGAGATCACCCGGGCCGACTCGATGAGCACGGTCGTGTGCCGGCGCAGCGCCGGCTGCATCCGCTGGGTCGCACCGACGACACTGATCGCCGCGATGACGTTGCCGTCCGGCCCGCGCAGCGGAGCACCGACCGAAACCACGCCGGGGTGACCCTCCTCGGCGTTGATGGCCCAGCCGCGCGTCGTGACCTCGTCGAGCTCGCGCAGCAGACGGTCGTGGTCGGTGATGGTGCGCTCGGTGCGTCGGGCAAGGACGACACCGTGGAGTCGGGCAAGCAGCAGGTCGCGGGGCATCGCTGCCAGCAGCACCTTCCCCGAGCTGGTCTGGTGCGCCGGCAGCCGATGCCCGACCTTGCGAAACACCGGCAGCATGTGGTGGCTCTCGAGGCGCTCGACGTAGACGACCTCGAGGCCGTCGAGCACCGCGACGTGCACCATCTCGCCGGTGGTGTGCCGCAGGGTGGTGAGCACCGGGAGTGCAGCCTCGTGCAGGTCGACGTGCTCGGTCACGGTGGTCCCGAGCTCGTAGAGCGCCAGGCCCAGGCGATAGCGACCGGTCTGCGGGTCCTGCTCGAGCAACCGCTCGTGGGCGAGTGTCGAGAGCAGCCGGTGGGTGGTGCTCTTGCCCAGCCCCAGGTGTCGGGCCAGCTCGCTGACCCCGAGTTCCTGACCGGCGCTGGAGAACGCGCGGAGCACCCGCGCAGCATTGGAGACCGAGCCGAGCAGCAGGCTGCGCTCGGCGGCGGGCAGATCTGGCCCAGTCATGCCCGGAGCGTAAGCCCGACGTCCCGTTCCGCGGGACAGGATACTTGTGACCCAGGCCACACCCGCGTTGACTTCTCCCTACGGCGACCTCCCAGGAGCCGCATCCCAGGAGGCTCGGTGTCGAACGCCACGCAGGTGCCACCCGCGGCTCGAGCGCCCGCCGGCCGGCACATCGCCTGGTTCGAGGACACGACTCAGGACGTCGCCGAGGTGGCGGATCTCGGAGGCAAGAACGCCAGCCTGACGACGATGACCGCCGCCGGGCTGCCGGTGCCTCCCGGCTTCGCCGTGTCGGCCTCGGCCTACCGCACGGTCTTCGCACTGTCCGGCGCGGACCGCGAGCTCGCGGACCTGATGGCCACGGTGGACCCCGACGACGCGGCCGCGGTCGCCGTCGTCGGACGCGCCGCACGCGCGGTGGTCCTTGGCCTCGAACTGCCGGACTGGCTGCTCGAGCCGATGGCCCAGGCTTACGTCGAGCTCAGCGCGCGCTGCGGCACGACCGACCTGCCGGTGGCGGTGCGCAGCAGTGCCACCTGCGAGGACCAGCCCGACGCCAGCTTTGCCGGCGAGCACGACACGTTCCTGTGGGTGCGTGGCGCCGAGGGGCCCGAGGGTGTCGCGGCGCATGTGCTGCGCTGCTGGTCGAGCCTGTTCACCGACCGGGCGATCTGCTACCGCCGCGCCATGGGCTACCTCGACTCGACCGCGGCCATGAGTGTCGGCGTGCAGAAGATGGTGCTGCCGCGCGCCGCCGGTGTCGCGTTCACCCTCAACCCCACCAACGGCGACCGGTCGCAGGTGGCGATCGACGCCAGCTGGGGCTTCGGCGAGGCCGTGGTCAGTGGTTCGGTCACCCCGGACAACTTCTTGGTCGACAAGGTCATGGGCCAGATCACGTCGCGCACCATCTCGGCCAAGTCGATCGAGTACGTCGTCGACCAGCACGACACCGTGGTCGAGGTGCCTGTCGACGTCCCGCGCCGCGACGTGCCGTGCCTCACCGACGACGAGGTCCACTCGGTGGCCACGTTGGCCCGACGTGCGGAGCGCTACTACCGGGCTCCGCAGGACGTCGAGTGGGCGCTGGACGACCAGCTGCCGCCGGGGGACAACGTGCTGCTGCTGCAGTCCCGACCCGAGACGGTCTGGAGCCGCAAGGTCCGCCCGCAGCGCAGCGGGGAGCACGACACCTTCCGCAGCATCGTCACCACCTTGCTCGACCCGCATCGCGGCGCTGGCGGTCATGGACCGCACGCGCACTGAGTTGACTCACTGGCACGGCGCACCACCTGCATGCCCGCACCACCTGCACCAGCCGCCGCCCGGAATCGGTCGGCGGTCCGCGTGGCGTCAAGGAGGACGACCATGGCAGACCGGTTCCCCAGCCCGTTCGACATCACCACCCCGCCCGGTGCCGAGGGATGGCAGAACCTCTACGCCTATTCGAGCGTCTTCAGCGACGACCGACGTGCCGACGAGGACGCGCGCTTCTGGTTCATGGACGGCGTGCACACCCCCGAGGCCGTGTCCCCATGGGACGCGACGATCCTCGAGTTCGCCCTGATCGCGCTGTCGCAGTACAACACCCGGCACTACATCATCCCGCCGGCTCTCGGCGTGGACATCCGCATCCTCAACGGCTACATGTATCTCTCCCCGGTCGGCGTCACCGACGGTGCCGAGATCGAGGCTCGCGTGCCGGAGTTCATGGAGCGTGCCGGCTACTACTTCGGCAACTGGGACACGCTGTACGAATCCTGGCTGCCCAAGGTCAAGGTGCTGATCGCCGAGCTCGAGGAGATCAGCTTTGCCACGCTGCCGGACCGCGAGGAGATGGCTGTCCTCACCGAGGCCCGTGGACTCGGCAGTGGCTACACGCTGATGTCGTCGTACAACCGCCTGCTCGACCTCGTGCTCAAGCTGTGGAACTACCACTTCGAGTTCCTGAACCTGGGCTACGCGGCGTACCTCGACTTCTTCGGCTACTGCAAGGGTCTGTGGCCGAACATCCCCGACCAGGCGATCGCCAAGATGGTCGCCGGCATCCACGTCGACCTGTTCCAGCCCGACGACGAGCTCAAGAAGCTGGCAGCGCTGGCTGTGAGCCTCGGGGTCGACGGGACCCTCGACCAGGGCACCGCGGACGAGGCCATCACCGCCTTGTCGGCGAGCGAGGCCGGCCGCACCTGGGTCGCCGCCTGGGAGAAGGCGAAGGACCCGTGGTTCAACTTCTCGGCGGGCAGCGGTTTTTACCACTCCGACAAGGTGTGGATGGAGCACCTCGACATCCCGATGGGCTTCATCCGCAGCTATGTCACCAAGGTGCGCCGCGGGGAGTCTCTGGACCGGCCGATGGCGGCCGTGGCAGCAGAACGCGATCGCATCGTCGGGGAGTACACCGAGCTCATCGAGGGTGACGAGGACCGGGCGACGTTCGAGGGCAAGCTGGGCCTCGCGCGGACCGTGTTCCCCTACGTCGAGAACCACAACTTCTACGTCGAGCACTGGGGCCACTCGATCATCTGGCGCAAGATGCGCGACCTCGGCACTCTGCTCGCCAAGGAAGGCTTCTTCGCCGAGCCCGACGACATCTTCCTGCTGCAGCGTTCGGAGGTCCCGAGTGTGCTGTTCGACCTCTATCACGGGTGGGCGGTGGGCATCGAGAGCCGCGGTCCCAAGTTCTGGCCGGCTGAGGTGGAGCGCCGCAAGGGCATCATGAGCTCGCTGCGCCAGTGGTCGCCGCCGCCAGCCCTCGGCGTCCCGCCGGAGGTCATCACCGAGCCGTTCACCGTCATGCTGTGGGGCATCACGTCCGACAGCGTGCAGCAGTGGCTCGGCGGCGCCCAGGACGACGGGAGCCTGTCCGGCTTCGCTGCATCGCCCGGCATCGCCGAGGGTCCGGCCCGCGTCATCTTCAGCGCCGACGGGATCGCGGACCTGCAGGACGGCGAGATCCTCGTCGCCCCGCTCACGGCGCCTTCATGGGCACCGGTGTTCGGCAAGATCGCGGCGACCGTCACCGACGTCGGCGGGATCATGAGCCACGCAGCCATCGTGTGTCGCGAGTACGGCCTGCCGGCCGTGACCGGCACCGCCTTCGGTACCAAGACCATCAAGACCGGCCAGCGTCTCCGTGTCGACGGGAACACCGGCAAAGTCACGATCCTCGACTGAGGTCGATCACCACCGACCGACAGGAGAACACGCATGCTGACAGCAGAGCAGAACGACGAGCTGACCGACTTCGCCGCCGGGACACCGATGGGCGAGCTGCTCCGTCGCTACTGGTACCCCGTGGCCTTCACGCGGGAGCTCGAGGAGTTCCCGGTGAAGTCCACGCGGCTGCTGGGTGAGGACTTCGCGCTCTACAAGACCGCCAGTGGCCGGTACGGCATCGTGCCCGAGGCCTGCCCGCACCGGCGGGCGTCCCTTGCGTACGGCGTCGTGGAGTCCAACGGCATCCGCTGCCCCTACCACGGGTGGCTGTTCGGTCTGGACGGTACGTGCCTCGAGCAGCCGGCCGAGCGCGAGGAGACCACG
>JANLYQ010000087.1:0-2067 GCA_031365725.1 Sporichthyaceae bacterium
TGAGCCTGGCCTGTGAGGTCTAGGCCTAGATCGTGCCCCTGCCGGTGAACGAGGAGGCGTTGATGGCTGCTGGGATAACGCGCCCCGCCGTGTGCGGTGAGCTCTGAACCATTAGGTCGCCTGCGAGCCTCTTTCGGACGATCCGCTGCAAGAGACTGAGGAGGTCAGGGGTGTTGTTCCTAGGTGATGACTGGGCCGAGGCCCATCACGACATCGAGCTCCAAGACGAGCAGGGCAAGGTGCTGAAGCGGCGACGGCTGCCCGAGGGGGTGAGCGGGCTGAGACAGCTTCATGAGCTGATCGCGGACCACCTCGACGACTCCGACGAGCCGGAGTCGGTGTTGGTCGGGATCGAAACTGACCGGGGCGGCTGGGTTCATGCCCTGGTCGCGGCGGGTTACACGGTGTACGCGATCAACCCCAAACAAGCAGCCCGCTACCGCGAACGGCTCACCACCTCAGGTGCCAAGAGTGATCCCGGTGATGCGCACGTGCTGGCTGAGATCGTCCGCCAAGACCGTCACCATCACCGCGTCGTGGCCGGAGACAGCGAGCTGGCCGAGGTCGTCAAGACCGTGGCCCGCACCCACCAGACGATGATCTGGACCCGGCAACGCCAGGCCAACCAGCTGCGCTCGATGTTGCGTGAGTTCTACCCCGCCGCCCTCGAGGCCTTCGGTGATGACCTGGCTGGGCGGGACTCACTCGCGGTGCTCGCGGTCGCCCCCACCCCGGCAGCGGGCCGCAGGCTCACCAGGTCGCGGCTGGTCAGCGTGCTGCGTAAGGCCGGCCGGCAGCGGAACCTGCAGAAACGGGCCGAGGAGATCTCGACAGTGCTGCGCGCCGAGCACCTCGGGCTCTCTGACGCGCTCGCCGAGGCCTACGGCATCAGCATCGGGTCGCTGGTCGCGGTCATCACCACAATGGTTGGGCAGACCGCGGCCCTCGAAGGAGAGGTGGAGCGGCATTTTGGCCGGCACCCGGACGCTGAGATCATCACCAGCCAACCCGGCCTCGGTGTGGTGCTCGGTGCCCGGGTGCTTGCCGAGTTCGGCGATGACAGGGACCGCTACATCGACGCCAAGGCCAGACGCAACTATGCCGGGACCAGCCCGATCACGAAGACCTCCGGCAAACAACGGGTCGTGCTGGCCCGCTACGTCCGCAACAAACGGCTCGCTGATGCCCTGCACCAGCAGGCCTTCGCAGCCCTCACCGCCTCACCAGGAGCGCGGGCGTTCTACGACCACCACCGCGCCCGTGGCGCCACCCATCACCAAGCACTCCGCACGCTGTCCAACCGCCTCGTCGGCATCCTCGACGGCTGCCTGCGCCACCGAGTCACCTACGACGAAGCCACCGCCTGGGCCCACCGCCAACCCGCAGCCGCTTGACTACTTGCGCCCCTGGGATATCTAGGCGGCGAGCATGCGTCGCCGACCCCTCCCCGCGGGTGAGGACCTCCTTGGCCGGTTCGCCTAGGTTGGCGCCATGACCAACGAGAACCTCGAAGCAGTCCAGGCCGTCGTCGATCGCGTGTCGTCCTACCAGCAGAGCGCCCCCGAGGGGACCGTCGAGAAGGAGCTCCGCGACGGCTTCGCCGAGACCGGCGTGCAGGTCGCGGACGCCGACGTCACGAAGCTGGTCGCCGCCATCTAGGCCGGCGGCGACGGCAGCGTGTCGGCACAGGACGTGCTGGCCTGTTCCTCGACGGCCTGCTCGACGGTCTCAGCCGGGTCTGGCAGGACACGGTCGGCACCCAGTCACCGCCGACGACCTCCGCAGTCTGGGTGACCGGGGTCGTGGCCCTGCTGCTCGTGGCGCTGCCGACCACCTGGTCGGTCGGCCGGCACGTCGTCACGATCGCGCACGAGGGCTCGCACGGGATCGCGGCGCTGGCGAGCGGGCGACGGCTGGCCGGCATCCGGCTGCACTCCGACACCTCGGGGCTCACCGTGTCGAAGGGACGCAGCACCGGCCTCGGCATGGTGGTGACGGCAGGGTCGGGGTACGTCGGCCCCGCGCTGGTGGGGCTCGCGGCGGCCTACCTGCTCTCGCGCGGCTACG
>JANLYQ010000128.1:0-6979 GCA_031365725.1 Sporichthyaceae bacterium
CGCCGGGCGACGCCGTACGTCCCTGGCGTTCCGGTAGGAGAGGTGGTGGGCGTCCAGCGCACTGTCGGGACCCTGACGCGCACGGCTGCTGTCCGGCCGTTCGTCGACTTCACGTCGCTGGATCTGGTCGGCGTCGTCGTCGAGCCGCCGCGCAAGGACCCGCGCGATGCGGTCCTGCCACCGCGCCCGAGGACGCCGCGACCCGCGCCCACCGTCACGGTGACCGTCACCAGCAGTCCGACGGTTGCTCCGACCAGGAAGAAGCGCTGACGTGACACTCCGGGTGACGATCGCCGTCATCGCGCTCGTCGCCGCGCTCGCGATCCAGGTCTCCTTCCTGGCCACCCTGCCCCTTCCCGGCGCGACCCCCGACCTGCTTCTCGTGACGGTTGTTGCTCTGGCCCTCGCCCTCGGGCCGACGTTCGGACTTGTGTGCGGGTTCGGTGCGGGGCTGGCCGCTGACCTTGCGCCTCCCGCTGACCACGCCGTCGGCCGCTGGGCACTGGTCCTGGCGCTGCTCGGCTACGCCGCCGGGATGGCGAGGCTGGAGAGTCGTCGGTCGGTCTTCGTCCCCGTGATCGTGGTGGCGGTGACGGCGGCCGCGTCGGTCCTCATGTACGCCGGGCTGGGCGCGGTTCTCGAGGATCCGGGGGTCACCTGGCCTGCGGTCAGCGACCTTCTGCCGACGGCTGTCATCTACGCCGTCGTGCTGAGCCCCTTCGTCGTGTCCGGCATCCTCGCCCTGGTCCACCGGGTCGAGCCCGACGCTCTGTCGCGACTGTGACCGGCCCCGGGAACGGCGCCATGAGCCAGCGGTCGAGGCTGCGGCTGGTGGTGCTCCAGGTGCTCGTCATGTCGTTGCTGGTCACCCTCGTCGGCCGGCTCTGGTACCTCCAGGTGCTGACGAAGGACAACTACGTCCGGGCGGCGGCAGAGAACCGGACCCGGGAGATCGTGACCCCGGCCGCACGCGGCATGATCCTGGACTCGCGGGGTCGCCCGTTGGCACGCAACCGCACGGCCCTGGTTGTGTCCATCAGCCGGACCGAGATGCTGCGGCAGCGTGACGGGGGTCGCGCGCTCGTGGCCAAGGTGGCCGCGGTCATCGGTCAGCCCGAGCAGGACGTGTGGGACAAGACCCGGTTGTGCGGAACGCCCGGCGCCGCCCCTCCGCCCAAGTGCTGGAACGGTTCGCCGTACCAACCCATCCCGGTGACGGACGAGGCCGACACGGCGATGGCGCTGCAGATGATGGAGCGGCGTGAGGACTTCCCCGGCGTGACGGCCGAGCTCACGGCGGTGCGCGACTATCCGCAGCCGCTGGGTGCCAACGCAGCACATGAGCTGGGCTATCTCGGCCCGGTGACCGACAAGGAGCTCGCGGCGCGATCGGTGCGCACCAGCTCGGGGGCCCGGACTGCCGCGGTGCTGCAACGCACTGACCTCATCGGGCGCACGGGCCTCGAGAGCGAGTACGACGCCGACCTGCGTGGCGCGCCGGGGGTGCGCACTCTCACCGTCGACCACCAGGGCGGCGTCAGCGGGGTGCTGGCGCAGACCCAGCCGACCCCGGGCAACTACCTGGTCACCACCATCGACGCCGACGTGCAGGCCGAGGCCGAACGCCAGCTCAAGGCGGCGATCGACCGGGCGCGCAGCACCGGTGACATCAACAAGGGCTACGCCAAGTACAAGGCCGACTCGGGTGCAGTCGTGGTGCTGGACGTCAACACCGGCGGCATCGTGGCGATGGCGAGCTATCCCACCTACGACCCCAACGTGTGGGTCGGTGGCATCAGTACCGCGGACTACAAAGCTTTGACGAGCAGGGGGAACAACTACCCGAACCAGTCGCGAGCGTTCCAGGGCGAGTTCGCGCCTGGCTCGACGTTCAAAGCCATCTCGACGCCCGCGGCGGTCAAGGCGGGCTACTCCCTGGACGGCACCTACCCCTGCCCGTCGGCCTACTCCATCGGTGGCGCGATGAAGGGCAACTACGAGTCCGAGGCCTTCGGCCAGATCTCGTTCCGGCGCGCGATCCAGGTGTCGTGCGACACCGTGTTCTACAAGTTCGCCTACGAGACCTGGCTGAAAGACGGCGGACTGCACCCGCGCGCGGGTAGCCGAGACCCGTTCACCCAGATGGCCAAGGCCTTCGGCCTGGGCAAGCGCACCGGGCTCGACCTGCCGAGCGAGTCGGCGGGACGCATCGCCGACCGGTCCTGGAAGCGCGCCTACTGGAAAGCTACCAAGACGTTCTACTGCGCCAAGGCCAAGACCGGCTATCCCGAGGTGGCCCGCACCGACCCTGCGCGGGCGACGTACCTACGTCGGCTCTCCAAGGAGAACTGCGCCGACGGCTATGCCTACCGCGGCGGTGACGCCGCGAACTTTGCCATCGGCCAGGGCGACACCCTCACCACCCCGCTGCAGATGGCCCGGGTCTACGCCGCCATCGCCAACGGCGGCACGCTGGTCACTCCGCACCTCGGGTCGGCGATCATCACCCCGGAGGGCCAGCTGGTGCGCCGGATCGCCCCCGCCCCGGCCGGGCACCTGCCGATCAGTGCTGCGACGTTGGCGTGGATGCGCACGACGTTCCGGTCGGTCAGCGAGGTCGGCACGGCAGCGGGCCCGTTCCTGCGCGCCAGCTTCCCGCTGGCCAAGCTGCCGGTGGGTGCCAAGACCGGCACCGCCGAGGTCTATGGCAAGCAGTCGACGTCGTGGTTCGCGACCTTCGCCCCTGCCGACAAGCCGGAGTACGCCGTGGTGATGATGGTCAGCCAGGGTGGCACCGGGTCGGGCATCTCCGGCCCCTCGGTCGCCGAGATCTACAAGTTGCTGTTCGGCATCACGGGCCAGCAGGTCGACCTGGCTGCCGCGTCGCCGCCCGGTGGCCACCCGCCGACCACCCTGCCGACCGTCCTGCCCGACGGCACCGTGGTGGCCCCGCGATGAGCGTCGGCTACCGTCCCGCGCCCTACACGGTGGCTCCGCCGAGCCGTAGCGCCCGGATGCTGCGTTCCGACTCTGCGGTGCGTCGACTGGACTGGGTGCTGCTGATCGCGGTGCTCGGACTCTGCGCCGTCGGCGGGGCACTGATCTGGTCGGCGACCCGCGAGCCAGCCGCCAGCAGCGGAGGCGACCCGACCGCATTCCTGAAGAAGCACATCCTCAACGTGGGCATCGGGTTGGTCCTGGCGGTCGTCGCCTCGGTCGTCGACTACCGGATGCTGCGCGCCTACGCCCCGATCATCTACTGCCTGTCCCTCGGCGGGCTGCTGGCTGTGCTGTCCCCGCTGGGCACGACCATCAACGGCTCACACTCCTGGATCGTGCTGCCGGCCGGCTTCTCGATTCAGCCCTCCGAGCTGGCCAAGGTCGCGCTCGTGGTCGGCATGGCGATGCTGCTCTCGGAGAAGCGCGACGCAGAAGACACCCCGCGCGATGTCGACGTGTTCATGGGTCTCATGCTGGCCGCCGTACCTCTCGGTCTGGTCATGCTGCAGCCAGACCTTGGGACCGCGATGGTGGTGTCGGCGATCGTGCTCGGCCTCGTGGCGGTGTCGGGTGCGCCGCTGCGCTGGGTGGTGGGGCTGGTCCTCGGTGCGATCGTCGTCGCCTCTGTCGCCGTACAGGCCGGGCTGCTGAAGTCCTACCAGCTCGACCGGTTTCGAGCGTTCTACGACCCGAGCGCCGACCCCAAGGGCGCGGGCTTCAACGTGCGCCAGGCGCAGATCGCGATCGGCTCCGGCGGCTTCCACGGCGAAGGCCTCTTCCACGGCGCGCAGACGCAGGGCAAGTTCGTGCCTGCCCAGCAGACCGACTTCATCTTCACGGTGGCGGGGGAGGAGCTCGGCTTTGTCGGGGCCGCTTTGGTGGTCGCGCTGATCGGGCTGGTGCTCTGGCGCGGATGCCGGATCGCGATGGGCGCCGAGGACCTGTTCGGCCGCCTTGTCGCCACCGGTGTCGTGTGCTGGTTCGGCTTCCAGGCCTTCGAGAACATCGGCATGACCCTGGGCATCATGCCGGTGACGGGAGTGCCGCTGCCGTTCGTGTCCTACGGCGGGTCGTCGATGTTCGCGACCATGCTCGCGGTCGGGCTGCTGCAGAACGTGCACATGCGCCGCTATGCCTGACGCGGCCTGACCTCATCTGGGGTGAGTGTGTCCTCCGCCGATCAGGAGCATACGAAGTCGGTAGATGTCTCGGTTGCGGAAGCCGCGGTTGAGGCGTGGGTCAGTGCTGGAGGGCCACCGGTTCTGCAAGAAGCACTGACCCGTCGAACACGGCCACGTCGGCGTCAGGACGGCTCTGACGTCGCGCTGCGACGAGCATCACGACTGCAGCCCCGACCGCCAAGACGTAGAACCCGGCGGCCCACGTGAAGACGGCGGAGAATCCCGAAGCCAACGTGTTGGTGTCGACCGTGCTCGAGTCGCTGCCGATCTTTGAGGTGAAGACAATGCCGAGAACGGCGAGACCGATGCTTCCGCCGAGCTGGTGCGCTGTGTTGACGAGCCCTGAGGCGGCACCGGAGTCCTCCGCATCAACGTCGGCCATGCCTAGCTCCGTCAACAAGATGATGGCGATGCCTTGTCCGACGCCCAGCACGAGAAGCGGCAACAAGACGCCCGGCCAATAATGAGTGGACTCAGAGACACGGCTCATCCAGAACATGCCGACCGTCGCGATCAGGAGCGACGTCAGCAGGAGGGGTGGACGACCGAGGCGTCGGGCAAGGATCGGAACGGCGTAGACCATCGCGAAGAACAACCCTGTGAGTGGGACGAACGCGAGGCCGGTCTCGAGCGCGGTGAACCGCAGCACGTCCTGGAGGTACTGGCTGAGGAAGTAGAACATCGAGAACATGGCACCGACGATGAGTATCCGGCCGATGTAGGCACCAGTCCGTGAAACGCTGACGAAGAGACGCAACGGCACGATCGGGTTGGTCGCATGTCGCTCCAGCAGGATGAACCCGGACAGCAGGACCGCGGCGAGCAGCAGGGTCAGTACCCCTTCTCGGGCGTGGCCGCCCTCGCCGAACTGCGTGAGCCCGTACACCAGCGACGTCATTCCCACGGTCGAGGTGAGTGCGCCGGCCAGGTCGAACCTACCCGCCCGACGCGGAGTCTCAGGCAGCACCATCGGGGCGAGTACGAGGATCGCGAGCCCGATCGGCACGTTGACGATGAGACCCCACCGCCACGAAACCATGTCCGTAAAGACTCCACCGACCACGAGACCCAAGCTGCCGCCCGCGCCGATCACCGCGCTGTACAGCGCGATCGCCCGGGTCCTCTCCTCCGGGGCGGGGAAACGCAGTACGAGAAGTGCGAGTGTGGAGGGAATGGCAAAGGCGGCCGCGACGCCCTGGAACGACCGAGCAACCAGCAACGACTCGGCCGACTGGGCCCCACCGGCTGCAGCGGAGGCGAGGGTGAAGACGGCTACGCCCCCGAGGAACACGCGCCGACGACCGAGCAGGTCCCCGGCTCGGGCCCCCAGGAGAAGCAAGCCGCCGAAAGCGAGGACATAGCCACTCTGAACCCATGAAAGTCCAGCTGCGCTGAAGTCGAAAGTCCGCTTGATGACGGGCAGGGCCGTCGTGACGATGGACGTATCGAGCACCATCATCAACTGGCAGGCGAGGATCACCGCAAGGGCGACGACGCGGGTTCGTCTCGCGTTCAAGTCAAAGGACATGTGATTGCCTTTCATCTGCCAGTGAGAAGAATCGGGCTCCGTGGTGGAGACTCGAACCGTCCACCCTGCGGTGCCGACCCTGGTGACCTCAGCGTGTGGCGACCGCGAGGACACAGCATCAGTCGATTGACGGCTCTTCCTACGTCAGGTGGAGGTGGCCGAGTCCACGACCGATGAGGAGCACGCGTAGGCGGTAGTTGTCGCGGTTGCGGAATCCTCGGGTGACGCGACGGTGGAGCTCGATCAGGCCGTTGACGGCTTCGGTTCCGCCGTTGCCCGGCAGGTGTCGAAGTAGGCCAGGAACGCTTCGCGCCACCGTCTGGGGCCTTGCCGAGCCGCTTGATCTCCGGGATCGGGCAGGTCGGGAACGACGCGAGGGCCTGTTCGGCGATCTTCTTGCCCGCGGAGCGGCCGGGTACGAGATCGAGCAGCCGGGCTCGCGTCATTCCCTTGCTGTCACGGGAAGATCGAGCATCCCGGTCAAGGAGCAGGACTGGCCGATCCGCCTAACGGTCCCGCGGCGTTGGGTGGCAATGGGTTGAGCGCGTTCGGAGTGTCGCTTGACCACATCGACTACCTGGTCAGCCCGTTGCTGCACTACGCCGAAGAGGATTCCGCTCTCGGAGGGCGCACCCCGGACGAGCTCGGGGCGATGTTCCTCCGGGACAACGTCGATGCCGTGTACGGCAAGTAAGTCTTCAACGACGGCGACGACGAGGAGTACCGCGAGATGGGGGACGAGCGGGACCTGTACCAGCAGCTGCGGGAGAACTACCGGTACCAGGACAAGCTCCTCCCGTCCTGGTTCCTGGCCGACCTGGTCGCCGCCGCGGGCATGGCCGAGCTCCCGCGGGAGCTGTTCACCGACCCGACCCAACCCCGCGTCCTGGGCACCCTGGCCTCCCAGGACTGCTACACGCCTGGCCATCGCGCCGCGACCGCGTCCAGCTGGCCCAGGGTTAGGCTGGACCGGTCCTCGCCCGTCTGCCCGTCCGAGAGCAGGTCGTCCAGTCATGCCTGTCGAGTCCGTGTTCCCCCGACTCGAGCCGCTGTTGCCGACCGTCAGCAAGCCGATCCAGTATGTCGGCGGCGAGCTCAACTCGACCGTCAAGGACTGGGACTCCTGCGACGTGCGCTGGTCGCTGATGTATCCCGATGCCTACGAGGTCGGCGTGCCCAACCAGGGCGTCATGATCCTCTACGAGGTGCTCAACGAGGTCGAGGGTGTCCTCGCCGAGCGCACGTACGCCGTGTGGCCCGACATGGAGGC
>JANLYQ010000122.1:0-3618 GCA_031365725.1 Sporichthyaceae bacterium
TCTCGAGGTCGAGCAGGGCGAGCCCGGCCCGGTAGAGCGACCCGGCGACCGTCTGCCGTACGCCGTGGTAGATCACCAGCCAGCCGTCGTCGGTCTCCAACGGCGGCGGCCCCATGCCGACACGCAGGCAGTCCCACCAGCCACCGGTCCGGGCACCGAGCACCGGCTCGGGCGAGCTCCAGCTGCGCAGGTCGCTCGACCTCGACAGCCACACGTCGGCCCGGGCACCGATCACCGTGACGGGGCGGTGGAAGAGCACGTAGTCGCCGTTGACCCGCCGCGGCAGCAGCGCACCGTTCTTGTCCTCCGGTGCGCGCACGACGCCCAGGCGGGTCACGGTGCGGAAGTCCTGGGTCGACGCGAGCGAGATGCCGGGGCCACCGGGGCCGAAAGCCGTGTAGGCGATGATCCAGGCGTCGAGCTCGTCCACCCGGGTCAGTCGTGCGTCCTCCAGACCCCACGACTCTTCCGGCCGGGCCGGATCTGGTGCCAGCAAAGGGGTCTCGTCCACCACCCAGTTCGAGATGCCGTCCCTCGACCTCGCCACGGTGAGGTGGCTGATGCCGCGCCGGTCCTCCACCCGGCACAGCAGCACCGTCTCGCCGTCGACCCAGGCAGCGCCGGCATTCATCACGGCATTGACGGGGTAGGGCCATCTGCTGGGCGCCAGGATCGGGTTGCCGCCCGCCCGGGTGAAGAGCCTGCTGCTGTCGATGCCCGTGGCGCTCCCCATGCCTGCCGACGCTACTGCTGATCGCGATCAACAGGTCAACCAGACGAGGCACTTAGGGTCGTCGACACATGCTAGACAATGCTAGAAGTCGTCCTAGATGCTAGACACGCTTGAATCTGCTAGCGCGCGCGATCAACCCGTTCTGTCGCTTGCCAGCGTGATGGGACCACCCGGTTGCCACGAGCATGGGACCACCTGGAGGTGTGAGTGAGCATCACTTGGCCTCCTGGTTGGTGTCAACGGCGACGCGCTGGCTGCGCTGGTCTCGTTGCCGGTAGGAGGGTCCTTCGATGATCAGGGTGTGCGCTGCTGAGGTGAGCCGGTCGACGGCGGACTGGGCGAGCAGCGCGTCGCTCATCATCGACAACCACTCAGCCGGCTCCCTGTTCGACGTGACGATCGTCGACGCCTTGCGGTGCCTTTCGACGACGAGCTCGTAGAAGTCGTTGGTCTCGGTCGCGTCCAGTGGCCTGAGTGCAAAGTCGTCGAGGATGAGGACGTCGACGCGGGCGAGCTTGCGCATCTCGGCCTCGAGGCTGTTGTCCAGTCGTGCTGCGCGGAGTCGGGTGAACAGCTTGTCGGCGCGGGCGGCATGCACCGAGAGGCGGCGACGGATCGCGATGTGGCCCAACGCCGTGGCCAGGTGTGTCTTCCCGACCCCGACGGGTCCTAACACCAGGGCGCCGTGGCCGGCCTCGGTGAACCGGAGGCTGGTCAGGTCGGAGAGCAGGGCCCGGTCGTAGGTCAGGTCGTGGGGCTCGTCCCAGGTGTCCAGGCGCATCGTCGGGTCCAGGCCGGCGGTTCGGGCGCGCAGCATCGCCGAGCGCGACTCGCGTCGGGCGACCTCGTCGCCGAGCAGCAGCTCGAGGAACGCGGCGTGGCCCATCTTGCGTTGCCGTGCCAGGACGAGCCGCTCGGGCAGGGTCGTGGACAGGCCACCGAGTTTCAGGGCCCGCAGGGTCCGGGTCAGGTCGATGCCGATCGGGTCGATCGGCCCCACAGCTGCAGTGGTGGTGGCAGTGGTTGTGGTCATGGGGTCGTCTCCAGTTCGGTAGGTGCAGCGCCACTGGCGCCGCCGGGAATCAGGGTCAGGTGGGTGAGTCCGGGTAGTGCGTACTGGGCGGGGTCGCGGGCGAACCGGCCCGTGGGTGAGCCGGCCGCGGCGGGCAGCACCGGCTGCTCGCGTTCGATGGCTTTCTCCAGCATCGAGGCGACCTTGGTGACCGAGACGACGTCGAGGTCCAGGGAGCGTGAGCAGGCGGTCTCGACCGGCCCGGCGCCGTAGCGGCGGACCAGACCCAGGAGCCGGTAGACGCTGCGCATCCGGGTCCAGGGCAGCGGGTCATCGAGCAGCCGCTCGGCATAGATCCCGATGTTGGGCCCATGCCCCGAGCACGTCGCGATGAGCTGGGTCAGGTCCCGCATCGCATACCCCGCCTTGTGTTCGGGCAGGTCGGCGCGGTCGGTGGACCGGCCTCCTGGCGGCTGACGGGGATGGGTCTTGACCAGTCGACCCGCCCCAGAACCGGTGGAGTAGAGCTTGACCAGATCACTGTCGGCGCGGGCGTCGAGGTGCTGCCCGATCCACTGCTGGGGGATCGAGTACAACGCTCTGGCGACCTCGACGTGGTAGTCGCGGTGCACCTTGACCCGGGTGAACACCGGAACGTCATAAGGGGCCGGGACCGCAAGCAGGCAAGGCGCCTCGACCTCGTTGAACATCTCGGCCGGACGAGCCGCGGTGGTGCCGTGGATCCGCATCCCGGCCCGCTCAGCACACCAGAGGGTGACCCGGGCTTGGGCATCTTCGAGGTCGGTGAACGTCTCCCCGGCCCAGAAGTTGCCGCGCACGTACTGCACGGCACGTTCGACCCGGGGTTTGTCCTGCGGGGTCCTGACCCGGGCCGGGTCGGTCGCGAACCCGACATGCTGGGCGTAGTCCAACCAGCCCGTCGAGAGCCGTGGGTTGACCGCGTCGGCGGCGGTGACCACGGCCTTGAGGTTGTCGGGGATCAGGACCTTGAAGCAGCCATTGAAGAATCTCCACGCCGTCTCACAGCCGGTGATCATCGCGGTCAACGTCTGGGAATAGGTCAACCACACGAACATGTGCCGCGACACGACGGCGGTGAAGATCAGGGCGTGCACCCGGCGCTTCTTCCCGGTCTCCGGGTCGAGGATGAACCCCATCTGGGCGAAGTCGATCTGGCACTCGACTCCGGGCTCGCCGTCGGCGACGCGGAGCGTGTGGGACTTGACCCGGAACCCGCAGCGCTCGACCGCGAACCGGTGCAGGGTCCGATACGGAACCACGCACCCTTGACGGGCCAGCAGCTCCTCGATCTTCACAATCGACAGTGGCGGCTGGCCCTGCCCGCCGGCGACCCAGCCACGGATCTGCTCCTCCCAGCCCAGCAGGATCTCCCAGGACGCGCCGTGCCCGTTCGGGCGCGCGGGTCGGACCGCCGTCACGACGGCGCCGATCAGCTCATCGGTCAGCGCGTCGACGTCGTCGTCCCGGGTCAGGCCCCCCTGAGCCTGGGCGGCCTCGACGTAACGCCGGGCGGTCTTGCGGTCCACGCCCGCCCGCTCAGCTGCCTTCCGGAGCCCAGCCCCCTCCAGCCAACCGCGGAGCACCTCACGAACCTCAACCACACCGACCTCCCTGAATCCCACCGATGACCTCCACGTCGGAACAAGCAACGTGGCGAGTCAACGAGCGGACACAAGACCTACCGACAAGGCGCGCCGGGTGGTCCCATGACTGGCAACCCAGGTGGTCCCATGAAGCTGGCAGAAAACCAGTCAGGCTGGTCCCATGCTCATGGCAGGCGACAGATGGTCAAGACCGACAGGGTCCGGGCGGATACGACGGCGGTGGAGGC
>JANLYQ010000019.1:0-69908 GCA_031365725.1 Sporichthyaceae bacterium
ATCGATGATCCAGGTCGAGCTGACCGAGCGGAGCCTGCTCACCACCAGCCCGACCGTGCACGACTCGCTGGGCCGCATCCGCGAGCTGGGGCTGCTGGTGGGCCTCGACGACTTCGGCACCGGCTACTCGGCCATGGCCTATCTGCAGCGGTTCTCGTTGCAGTTCCTCAAGATCGACCGGTCGTTCGTCAGCCGCCTGGGATGCAGCGCGCGCGACGATGCCGTCGTCGGTGCCGTGATCGACCTGGCGCACGCGCACGACCTGATCGTGGTCGGCGAGGGAGTGGAGACCGTCAGACAGCTCGAGGGACTGCGCCGGCTCGGCTGCGACCGGGCGCAGGGCTATCTGATGGGCAAGCCGATGCCCTCGGCCGACCTCGACGCTCTGGTGGCCACGGCCCCGTCCTGGTGACCCGGAGCTCGGTCGCGGCTGCGTCTGCTGCGCAGGTCGATCACCGCGGGTGCCGCAGCGATCGGCCCTGGGGCAGGCAGCGGGTCGGCGCCCAGCCCCGCCGAGTCGGTGCTGATGCGCGCGGCAGGCACGCCGACGGCCAGCAACGTGGCGGCCGTCGTCGCTGTCATCGCCGGCGACCCGCACACCACGACGTCGTGGTCGCTCCAGGGCCCTGAGCGGGCGACCACCTCGGCGAGAGTGCCCTGCTCACCGGCGTACGACGACGACTGGACGACAGGCACCACCGTCACCCAGTCGTGGCGCGCGTCGAGCACCTGCAGCGCCGGCAGGTCGTAGAGCTCACCGGCGGTGCGGACGCCGAAGAGCAGGGTCACTCGGCGGGCGCTGTTCCAGCGGGCCATGCCTTCGAGCAGGCTGCGCACCGGAGCGAGGCCGGTGCCGCCGGCGACCATGAGGAGGTCGCGGCGCGAGGTCTGGTCGATGGTCAGGCCGCCGGCGGGCGGGCCGAGGTGCAACGGGTCGCCGACCAACGTGTGCCGCACCAGGGCGCCGCTGACCCACCCGGCGCCGACCGACCGCACGTGCAGCTCGATGACGCCGTCGGCGCGGGGTGAGGTGGCCGGGGAGTAACGCCGCCAGGACCGCGGCCGGGCCGGGGTCTCCAGGGTGAGGTGCTGCCCGGGCTCGTAGTCGTAGGGCCGGTCGGTGCGCAGTCGCAGCACCGCGATGTCGTCGGTACGCCGCTCGTGCGCGACCACCACAGCCCGCCACGAGGCCGGCTCGTGGCCGGCTGCCTCGCGGGCACCCGCCTGCATAGCCGCGGCGACGAACGCGAAGACCCCGCGCCAGGCGGCCTCGAGCTCGGGCACCCAGATGTCGGCGGTGTGTCGGTGCAGCGCAGCGACCAGCGCCTCGCCGAAGACGTCGTAATGCTCATCCCGCACGCCGACCCGGCGGTGTTCGCGGCCGAGGGCGGCGAGGGCGGTTCGCGTGCTGTCGACGTCGGCAAGCCCGCCCACCGCGGTGGACAGCGCCCGGGCGAACCGGCCGCGCTGGGCCGCCATGCTCGGGCCGAACATCGCCCGCAGGTGCGGGGCCTCGAGGAAGAGCGCCGCGTAGAGGTCGGCGGCGACATCCTCGACCCGGTCTCCCAGCAGCCGGAGGCTCTCCTGGGCGAAGGCGAGGTGCTCGGCATCGACGCTGTGTGGTAGTCCCGGTTGTCCTCCCGGTCGTACTCCCGGCTGGGCCCCGGCGACCTCGCTGCCGGCGTCCTCGCTCCCCATGGCACTGCAGGCTAGTCGTGAACCACCGGCTGTCACATCCCCTGGCGTGTCACCCGTTCGGGGTACGCGCCGGCGACCCGAGAGGTCCATCATCGGGCCATGCCTCGTCGTCGCCCGGGTGTCCTGGCCCTGGCTCTCAGCGCTGCCCTCCTGCCGCTCGGAGCCGTCGGGGGGCCGGGGACAGCGACCGCAGCCGGCTCGGTGGCCCCTGCCATCCGGTCCAGCCGACTGCCAGGCACCCGGTGCCCGGTCTTCCCGGCCGACAACTACTGGCACGCCGACGTCACGGCCCTGCCGGTCGACAGCCACAGCGACGCGTGGCTCTCGCACATGAGCAGCGACCGTCGGCTGCACCCCGACTTCGGGCCGTCCTACGGTGCCCAGCCGGTGCCCTACGGCATCCCGGTCACCGTCGTGGGTCGTGCCCACGCGAAGGTGCGGGTGCGGTTCCAGTACGCCGCCGAGAGCAACCGGGTGCGTTATCCCCTCGGCACCGACACCCGCATCGAGGGCGGCCGGTCGGCGTCGGGCGACCGGCACGCGGTGATCGTGGACCGCAGCACCTGCCGGCTCTACGAAACCTGGGCCACCGGCACCGGCGCTGGTGGTCACTGGACCGCCGGGTCGGGGGCGGTCTGGTCGTTGCGCAGCAACCGGTTGCGCCCGCCGGGCTGGACCTCCGCCGATGCCGCCGGTCTACCGATTTTGCCCGGGCTGCTGCGCTATGAGGAGGTGACGGCAGGCACGGTCGACCATGCCATCCGCTTCACCACCGATGTCACCAACCGAGCACACCTCTGGCCGGCCCGCCACGATGCCGGATCGGTCAGTGACCCGGCGTACCCGCCGATGGGGGCACGGTTCCGACTCTCGGCGTCCTTCCCGCTCACGGGTTATCGCGCGGACACCCGCGCCGTGCTGCGCGCGATGCAGCGCTACGGCCTGGTGCTCGCCGACAACGGGTCGCCGTGGTACTTCCAGGGCGCCTCCGACAGTCGCTGGCCGACCGGGCTGCTCGACCAGCTCAAGACCATCCCCGCCGCCGCGTTCGAGGCGGTCGATACGTCGTCGCTTCGGGTGTCCACCGGCAGCGCCGCGACCCACTGACCCCACCCCGAGCCCCCGGCAGCGGGGGGTGCGGGGTCAGACCCCAGCGGCACGGCGTACGGCGGCAACGCTGGAGGCCACGTCGTCAGCGTCGGTGGACCAGTTGCTGACCGACACCCGCAGCACGTCCCGCCCCTTCCACCGCGAGCCCGACATCCAGGCCGTGCCGTCGGCGAGCAGGCGCGCGGTGACCTCGCGGGTGCGCTCGTCGGAGCCGAACGACACCGACACCTGGGTGAAGACGACGTCGTGCAGCACCTCGGCGCCGGGGATGGCACCGATGCCCTCGGCCAGCGCCCGGGCATGCGCAGCGAAGCCGTCGACCATCGCGGCCACCCCGTCGCGACCCAGCGAGCGCAGCGCGGCCCACACCGGCACACCTCGGGCCCGCCGCGACAGTTCGGGCACCCGGTCGAGCGGGTCGCCCTGCGCCGCGGCGTTGATGAGATAGCTCGCCTGCACACCGAAGGTCGCACGCAGCAACGCGTGGTCGGCCACGATCGCCAAGCCGCAGTCGTAGGGCGTGTTCAGCGTCTTGTGCGCATCGGTCGCCCACGAGTCGGCCCGCTCGAGACCAGCCGTCAGGTGCCGCAGCGACGGGCTCGCCGCCGCCCACAGACCGAAGGCGCCGTCGATGTGCACCCAGGCGCCGTGCTCGTGAGCGAGGTCGATGCACTCACCGAGCGCGTCGAAGCAGCCCGAGTGCAGGTTGCCGGCCTGCAGCGCGACGATGGTCGGACCGTCGACCTCGGCCAGCATCGCGCCGAGCGAGTCGGGCCGGATCCGACCCTGGTCGTCGTCGGGCACGACGACCGGCGCGCCCAGACCGAGATAGCGCAGCGACAGGTCGACCGTCGAATGGCGGTCCGCACCGACCAGGGTGGTGACCTTCGGGCCGCCGGCGAGACCGTCGCGGGCGAGGTCCCAGCCAGCCCGGGTGAGCACGTCGTGCCGCCCGACCGAGAGCCCGGTGTAGTTGGCCATCGTGCCGCCGGTGACGAACCCCACGCCCGCGGTCGGCGGCAGTCCGAGCAGGTCCAGCAGCCACTCAGCGGCCACCTCCTCCGCGCCCACGGTGCCGGGCGTGGCCGCGCGCATACCGGTGTTCTGGTCCCAGGCACTGACCAGCCAGTCAGCAGCCAGAGCCGCAGGCAGCGTGCCACCGATAACCCAGCCGAAGAACCGTCCGGACGGCATCGCCATCAGTCCCGGCTCGACGTGGCGGGCCAGCAGGTCCACCACCTCGGCCGGGTCGGTCGGTCCGGCGGGCAGCGGACCACCCAGGTTGTGACCGACCGCGTCGGCGTCCAGACGTGGCGGGACCGGTCGGTCCGGGAGGCCGGCCAGCCAGCTGCGGGCGTGGGCGTGGGCGCGGTCCAGGGCGCCGTCGTACGACGATCCGCGAGCGGTCATGACGTCACTCTGCCAGGGGAAGCACTCAGATGAGCAGAGGTATCGCCGACGCCACGACCAAGCCGATCGCGACCTGCTCAAAGCGCTTCTGCTCGAGTCGGCGCAGCAGCAGCACCCCGAGCCCGGCGCCGGCCAGCATCACCGGCAGCAGCGCGAGGTCGAGAGCGACGGCACCGCCGCCGAGGAGACCGAGCGCGATGCTGAACGGCAGCTTGAAGATGTTGACCATCAGGTAGAACACCGCGCCGGTGCCGATGAACTCCATCATCGCCATGCCGGACAGCAGCAGGTAGACCGTCATGACGGCGCCGGAGGCGTTGGCCACCATCGTGGCGAAACCGGCGAGCAACCCGGCGACGGCTGCGGCAGAGCCCGACCACGCGCCGCGGCGCAGGTCACCGAGTCCGGCCCGGCGGACCACGACCTGCACCGCGACCAGGACGATCAGCAGGCCCCCGATGGCCCGGCGCATGCCCGTGTCGTCGACGTGCGCCACGAACACCGCACCGACCACGATGCCGACGGCCACCCAGGGGAACAGCCGCCGGATCACCGGCCAGGACGCGTGCCGTCGGTACAGCGCGATCGCCACCAGGTCGCCGGCGATCAGCAGCGGCAGCAGCGCTCCGGTCGACTCCCTCGCCGGCAGGGCGAGAGCGAACAGCGCCGCCGCGAGCGCCCCGGTCCCGGTGATCGCGGTCTTGGCGACCCCGACCATGACCGCGGCCGCCAGCAGCAGGGCCCAGTCACCCGGGCCCAGGTGCGGCAACGCTCAGACGCCGAAGTCGTGACGCAACGGATAGCGCGACGTGCCGTCGCTGTCGGTGCGCGTCGCGAGCACCTGGTGCAGCTGGATGCCGTTGCGCTCGAAGGCCAACCGGGAACCGGCCATGTAGAGGCCCCACACCTTCGCGATGGGGACACCCGCCTCGGCGACGCACTCGTCCCAGTGCTCGACCAGGTTGTCGCACCACGCCTTCAGGGTGCGCGCATAGTGCACCCGGAGGTTTTCCTGGTGCTGCACCTCGAGGTTGGCGTCCTCCATGGCCTGCACGATGTGTCCCGACCCGGTCAGCTCCCCGTCGGGAAAGACGTAGCGGCCGATGAAGCCACGCTGCGGCAGGCCTGGGTGCTGGTTGTCCGGTCGGGTGATGCCGTGGTTGAGCAGCCGGCCACCCGGGCGCAGCCGCGAGCGCAGGAACGCGAAGTAGGCCGGGTAGTTCTTCACGCCGATGTGCTCGATCAGGCCGATCGAGCTGATCGCATCGAACTCGCGCTCGCGCACGTCGCGATAGTCGCTGTGCCGCACCTCCGCAAGGTGCCCGAGACCTTCGGCCTCGACCCGAGCCTGCCCCCACACCGCCTGCTCGCGGGACAACGTCACCCCGATTACCTGGACGCCGTACTGCGCGGCGGCGTGGCGCACCATGCCGCCCCAGCCGCAACCGACGTCAAGCAGCCGCATGCCCGGCTGCAGGCCGAGCTTGCGCGCAACGAGGTCGAACTTGTGCTCCTGCGCCTCCTCCAACGTCGAGGTGTCGGTGGGATAGCAGGCGCAGGTGTAGGTCATCGACGGGCCGAGCACGTGCTCGTAGAACGTGTTGGACACGTCGTAGTGGTGGCTGATCGAGGATGCGTCTCGCTCCCGGGAGTGCCGGATGCCGCGCCGGCGACGCGGCACGACCTCCTGCTCGGGCACCGGCGGCGGGACGAACGTCTTGACCCCGAGCGACCTGGCCCAGGTGACGGCCTGCGCCATCGGCGGACGATGCGCCTGCAGGTCGTCGTCGATCAGGCGCAGCAGCTCGTAGGGGTCACCCGGGTGCACGCCCTCGATCTCGAGGTCGCCCTTGAGATAGGCCCGCGCCATGCCCAGCGATCCGGGTGCCGTGGCCAGGTAGGAGATGCCGCGCGGGTTGGTGACACGCAGCCCGATCGCCGCGTCGACGCGACCTGCGGTGCTGCCGTCGTACGCCGAGAAGCGCAGCGGCGCGTCAGCACCGAACAGTCCCTCGAACATGTCACCGAGAGACACGGCACCCACCCGGGAACGGCCACCCGGGCCTTCGAGCTTGAGGCTCATCGTCGGTTCACCGCCTTGGCATAGAGGTCGAGCAGCCGTGACTGGGGGTCGAAACGCTTCTTGGCCGCGTGGTAGTCCTCGCCGCCGTACAGCGCCCAGAAGTCCTCCGGGGTGTAGTAGGCGTCGGAGTACAGCGACTTGTGGCCGCCGTGCTCGGCGACCACCGACTCGATGCGGCGGTTGACGTCACCGTCGGTCCGGCCGTGCTCGATCGGCACGGTGGACCAGAAACCCACGTTGACGTAGGTCTCACCCCGACGCAGAGGGTAGACCGGCCAGGGTGGTCCCGCCGCGCCGGATCCGTCACCCGAGAACAGCACCGTGGCACCCACGTCACGCAGGCGCAGCGGGCACAGCCACACCGGCTCGATCGGCACCTCGCGCAGGAACCAGCGCAGGAAGTCCGCGGTGCGGGCCACCGGGATCTCGACGTCCTGCACCACACGTTCGCGCGGCAACCGACCGGCGCGCGCGTCGAGCCGGGCAGCGACGTGGAACCGGTTGTCGAGCCGGATCAGACGCCAGTAGACGTCGCTGCGCAACCAGCGTCGGGGCCACCACCGACGCAACCGCGGGTCCTGGGCTCCGAACGCGCGTGAGCACCAGAACCAGTCGGTGTCCCAACGCCAGAGATAGTCGCGCACGGTGAGGTGGTCGGTGTGCCGCGCCTGGATCGAGCGATAGTAGATATCGCCGCCGGTGTAGTCCGAGGTGTACGGCGCATGCTCGACGAACGAGCCGAGGGTGAGGTAGGACTCCTCGGCGCTGAAGACGGTGCCGTCGAGGAAGTCGACCTGCTCTCCGTCGTGGGTGCGGCTCTCGACCACCGCTCCGGTCAGAGCCAGCAGCTCGTCCAGGTCGTGGCAGCGCACATGGCGTAGCCGGACGAACGGCTGAACCGGCTCGAGGTCGATGACCAGCCGTAGGGCGTAGCCCAACGTGCCATAGGAGTTGGGGAAGGCGCGAAAGAGATCGGCGTCCGGCCCGTCGGGGGTGGCGACCACGACGCTGCCCCCGCCGGTGAGGATCTCGATCTCCCGCACCGACTCGTGCGGCAACCCGTTGCGGAACGACGACGACTCGATGCCGAGACCGGTGACAGCCCCACCGATGGTGATGGTCTTCAGCTGCGGCACGACCAGGGGCATGAGCCCGTGCGCCAGCGTCGCGTCGACCAGGTCCTCGTACGTCGTCATCGCCTGTACGTCGGCAGTGCATGCCACCGGGTCCACCGAGAGCACCCGGTCGAGCCCGCCGACGTCCAGCCCGGGCCCGCCCTGGGACTCGCGGGGCCGGAACAGGTTCGACGTGCGCTTGGCCAGCCGGACCGGCGCACCGGGCGGGATGGCGGCGTACTGGGTGACCAGTCGCTCCCGCGCCTCGACGTGTCCGAGCATGCCCCGCAGTCTAGTGATGGTTGTCGTCGGCAACCACCCGGAGGCGGGCCTGCTCGAGCTCCAGGACGTCGTCGATCTGCTCGGCCGGCATCGGGCGCCCGACGTGGAAGCCCTGGCCGAGGTCGCAGTGCAGCTCGCGAAGGCGGCTGAGCTGAGCAGGTGCCTCGATGCCCTCGGCCACCGTCGACAGCCCGAGGTTGTGCGCGAGGTCGATGATCGCCCCCACGAGGAAGCCGCCTTCCTCGCGCCGACCGAGCTCGTCGACGAACTCCTTGTCGATCTTGAGAATGTCGACGGGCAGCTGGCGGAGCCAGGAGAACGACGAGTAGCCGGTGCCGAAGTCGTCGACCGCCAGCCGCACCCCGAGGTCACGGAGCACGTGCAGCCGTTCGACGGTGCCGAGCACATCGGCCATGATCGCGCTCTCGGTGATCTCGAGGGCCAGTCGCGCGGGATGGATGCCGGTGAGGTCGATGACCGAACCGACCTCCCCGCCGAACTCCGGCCGACGCAGCTGGCGTTGCGACACGTTGACGCTGACGGTGAGGCCGGGTGCGGTCCGCGACCAGGCTGCCACCTGCCGGCAGGCCTGCTCCAGCACCCAGAGCCCCAGCGGCACGACCAGACCGGTCTCCTCGGCCAGGGGGATGAACTCGTCCGGCGCCACGAGCCCGCGGGTCGGATGCGCCCAGCGGACCAGAGCCTCGACCCCGACCAGCGCGCCGGTCTCCATCGAGACGATCGGTTGATAGTGCAAGGTGAACTCGTCGTGGTCCAGCGCACGCTGCAGGTCGGCGCGCAACGTGAGCCGGTGCAGGGCCGCCGCGTGCATGTGCGGCTCGAACACCGCATAGCGCGACTTGCCTTCGGTCTTGGCGACGTACATCGCCGCGTCGGCGTTTCGCAGCACCTCGGCCGGGGTGACCGGACCGGCTCCGGCATACGCGAGACCGATGCTGCCCTGGACGAAGACCTCCTTGCCCTCGATCACGAGGGGTTCACCCAGCACCGCGATGATCCGCTCGACGGCGTGCACAGCGGCCTGTTCGTCGGGCAGCTCGACGAGCACCATGGCGAACTCGTCACCACCGAGGCGCGCTGTCGTGTCGCCGGGGCGCACGAGCACCTCCAAACGGTGCGCGACTGCCCGCAGCATCGCGTCACCGGCCGCGTGGCCGAGGCCGTCGTTGACGGTCTTGAAGTCATCGAGGTCCAGCAGCAGCACGGCAACCGTCGTCGCGTCGCGCTCGCGTCGGGCGAGGGCGTGGGCGACGCGGTCGATGAACAGCGCGCGGTTGGCGAGACCGGTCAGCTCGTCGTGGAACGCCTGATGGGTCAGCTGGGTCTCGAACTGCTTGCGCTCGCTGACGTCGCGCACGGTGATGACAGTCGCCTGCACGTTGGGGTCGGCCTGCAGGTTGTTGACGACCGCCTCGGCGTCGAACCACATGCTGGTGGCCCCGCCGGCGTCGTCGTGGCGGCGCAGTCGCAGCTCGATCCGCCGGCTCGCGCCGGGTACGGCGATCACGTCGGTCAGTGCGGACTGGGCCCGGAGCAAGTCGTCGGCATGGCAGAGGTCTTCGACGCTGTGCCCGACCAGGGCGCCGGCGGGATAGCCGAACATCCGGTCGGCGGAGGGGCTCTGGTAGGTCACAGCCGCGTCTCGATCGACCAGCAGGATCGCGTCGAAGGAGTTCTGCACCATCGCCCGGAACCGGGCCTCGCTCTGCCGCTCGTGCAGGTCAGCGGCAAGGCTGGCGGACTCCATCGCGAGGGCCAGCTGGGCGACCAAGGTGTCCAGCGCACTCGACGTACCAGGCTCGAGAGGTATCGGGGTGACCACGGCGACCACAGCGAGCAGGTCGCCACTGACCCGCACCGGGCGCACGTGCAGGCGACCCTGGACACCTTTGAGGCTCAGGGCGGCGAGCAGGCTGCCGTCGAGGTCGGTGACCGCCATGTCGGTGTGCACGCCGGCCAACAACGTCTCACCGAGGCGACGACCACGGATTCGGGCGTCGTAGCGGCCGCTGCCGGCGATCAGCTCGGTCCCGTCAGGTGCGCTGGTGTCGATCACCCGGCCGGCGACCATCACGTCACCGACGAGTCGCGCGACGGCGCGCAACGCAGCAGCGTGGATGCCGGCCCGGTCGCGGGCGGCGACCAGCTCGGCAGCAGCTGCCCGAAGGGTGCGTTCGCGCTCGGCCGTGCGACCGACCTCGCGGGTGAGCAACCCGACCCGCACGAGCACGAGGCCCACCACCGCAGCCAGTCCGAGACTGAGCACGGCGACGTCGGCGGTGCTGCCGTCGCCACCGCTCGCGGCGCGCAGCGCGATGAGCGCCGGTGGGATCAGCACCACAGCGCCCAGCAGCGTAAGTCGGACGCCCGAGAGGGCTTCCCGGTCCTCGGCCCGGGACACCAGCGGCCGGGACGCACCTGGGTGCAGCGCAGCCGCGGCGAGCAGCAGCAGCGCGAGCAGCCAGCCGACGTGCAGCACCCGGTGCACGTCGGTGCGCGAGCCGGCGTCGGCGGTCGCCGCGAGCACGTCGGTGCCGAGGAGGACCGCCAGCGAGGCTGCGATCAACGTCGGCACCGCGCGGGTCGGCTGCGCGACCACCAGCCGGGTGGTGACTCCGAGGAGCACGACGTCGAGCACGAGAAAGGCAACGGCGACCGCACGGTCCGGCCACGGCTGGGCGACGATCTGGGGCCCGGCGATGTACACCCAGTAACCGAGCCCTGCGGTGAAGGCGATCAGCGCGGCGTCCACGATGCCGGCACCGTCACGCCCGGTCTGGGACTCACGGTGCAGGACGTGCAAGGCGCCGACGAGCAAGGCGTACGCCGCCAGGTGCGCCATCGAGACGACCAGAGCTGCTGCGGTGAGCCGGGTGCCGGCGGCGTCAGCAGTGGGGTGGCCGGCCGACACCAGCGCCAGCACGTCGCCGAGGGCGAAGGTTGCCGCAGCCGCGGCGAGCAGCTGCCAGGCCTTGCGGGCCGGTGGCTTGCGGCGCACGACGCCGAGGGCGACCGCGCCGGCGGCCGCGACCATGACGGCCACCGCGCCCACGGCCGTGAGGTGTCCGACGTTGCTCACGAGCGAAGACAAGCACGCACGACTCGCTTCACGGGGGAGGTTCGGCGTGACACGGCCCGCTCACTACATGCTCAGTGCCGTCGCGACGCGCAGCCGATGCACAGGGTGGCGGAGGGTCGAGCGACGAGCCGTTCGGCGGCTATGTCCTGGTGACATCTTTCGCACCGGCCGTAGGTGCCGTCAGCGAGCCGTAGCTGGGCGGCTTCGAGGTCGGCGATCTGGACCCGGGTCTCCTCGAGCATCGCCATGGCCTGCGCACGTTCGAAGGCGACGGTCGCACCTTCGGGGTCGTGCTCGTCGTCGGTGGCACCGGCCTTGGCCGACTCGACGATGACGGCGACGTCGCGCGCGAGAGCGGTCGCCCGAGCCTCGGCGGCGATGCGTTCGCTCGCCAGTCGGGCGTGGGCTTCGGCCAGCCGCGGATCCTGGGCGGCGCGCGTCGTCGAGGCGGCGCGGGTCGTGGTGCGTGCCGTGCTCTGGGCAACTGGTGCGGCGGTCATGCGGGGGCAACGCTGTCGGCCGCCGAGACGTTCCGCAGCCTGCGCCCACCGGCGTACACGTTGAAGGTGGGGGGTCGCACGAAACCGAGCAGCGTCATGCCGACCTCCTCGGCCAGCTCGACGGCGAGGCTGCTCGGGGCCGACACCGCGGACAGCACGGGGATGCCGGCGAGGGCGGCCTTCTGCACGAGCTCGAAGGACGCGCGGCCGCTGACCTGCAGGATCGTGTCGTGCAGCGGCAGGCGCCCGTCGCGCAGGGCCCACCCGACGACCTTGTCCACGGCGTTGTGCCGGCCGACGTCCTCGCGCAGCACGAGCAGGTCGCCGGTCGCGGTGAACAGCCCGGCGGCGTGCAGACCTCCGGTGCGGTCGAAGACGCGCTGGGCCGCGCGCAGGGCGCCGGGCAGGGTCACGACGACCCGCGGCTCGAGGACCGGTCCGTCGCCGGGGGTGTGGTGCGCGACGGCGCGGATCGTGTCGATGCTCGCCTTGCCGCAGACCCCGCACGAGCTGGTGGCGTAGAAGTTGCGCTGCAGGCCGGCGATCTCGACAGTGCCGTCGGTGGTGACGTCGATGACATTCAAGGTGTTGAGCTGCTCGTCGGTGTCGGGCTGCTGGCCGTCGGCACCGGCGCAGAACCGCATGGCCGCGATCTGGTCGGCCCGGTGCACCGCGCCCTCGCCGACGAGGAAGCCGCACACGAGGTCGAAGTCGTCGCCGGGGGTGCGCATCGTGACGCTGATCGCCTGGCCGCCGATGCGGATTTCCAGGGGCTCCTCGATCACGAGGGTGTCGGACACCTCCCGGCGTACGTCGGCGGGTGGGTCGGCTGAGGCGCCGTCGGTCTGGCTGGTCGCGTCGGGCTGGTCGGCGACACGTACCTTGGTCACCTTGCGGCGCAAGGTCACCCGTCCCATCGACGCCCCCGGACCACGACCGTGACGTCGCCGTAGGTGCCGCGCGGCACGAGCTCACCGATGACCGGTGAGCCGGGGACCTCGCCGGCGACGAGCAGCCCACCGGAGGTCTGCGCGTCGGCCAGCAACAGCGCCTCGAGCTCGTCGACGCTGCCGAGGTCGACGCTCGGTGCGACCCAGGCGAGGTTGCGCCGGGTGCCCCCGCTGACATAGCCGCCCTGCGCTGCCTGTCGCGCACCGTCGAGGTAGGGCACTGCGGCGGCGTCGATCACTGCGGTCACCCCGCTGGCCCGCGCGAGCTTGTGCAGGTGGCCCAGCAGGCCGAAGCCGGTGACGTCGGTGGCGCAGGTGGCACCCGCCGCGAGAGCGGCAGCGGCTGCGTCGCGGTTGAGCCGGGTCATCGTGTCGACCGCCTCGGGGAAGTCCATGCCGGTGGCCTTGTGCTTGCTGTTGAGGACTCCGATGCCGAGTGGCTTGGTGAGAGTGAGCGGCAGCCCTGGTGCTCCTCTGTCGTTGCGCAGCAAGCGGTTCGGGTCGACGAGGCCCGTGACTGCCATGCCGTACTTGGGCTCCGGGTCGTCGACGCTGTGGCCACCACCGACGTGGCAGCCGGCGAGGGTGGCGACGTCCCGCCCGCCGCGCAGGACCTCGGCCGCGAGCTCCATCGGCAGGGTGTCCCGCGGCCAGCACAGCAGGTTGACCGCGACCAGCGGTGTGCCGCCCATGGCGTAGACGTCCGAGAGCGCGTTGGCGGCGGCGATGCGCCCCCAGTCGTAGGCGTCGTCGACGACGGGGGTGAAGAAATCGGCGGTGGTCACGATGCCGGTGCGCCCGACGCGGACGACCGCTGCGTCGTCGCCGGTGGCCAGGCCGACCAACAGCTCGCCGGCGGGGGTGCCGCTGGTGGGTGCGTCGCCGCTGGTGGGGGCTCGGCTGCCGGCGTACGGCATGGCGGTGCGGGGTGACCGCTCGCTGACTGTCTCACCGAGAGCAGCGACGAGGGTCTCGAGCTCGTCCGGCGGGATCTTGCACGCGCAGCCGCCGCCGTGGGCGTACTGCGTGAGCCGCACGCGAGTCGTCGGTGCCCCCATGCCTACGATGCTAGGACTCGGTGGCCGGAGGGCTCGGCGGCCGGGTCGTCCGGGTGCGTCGCTGCCTTCAGCGGCGGCGCGTTCGACGGGGAGGCGTCAGGGTGCCTGGTGGCCCCCGCGGTCTTCAACACCGACGTGACCGAGGATCTCGGTCAGGCGGGTTCGATTCCCGTCCGCCTCCGCCACGGCCGACTTCTGACTGCCGACTGCTGACTGCGGACCGCTCACTGCCGACTGCCGACTGCCGACTGCCGACTGCCGACTGCCGACTGCCGACTGCCGACTGCCGACTGCCGACTGCCGACTGACTGCTGCGGCGCCGTTGCGTCGAGTGGCGGAAGGTGGCTGGTCTGCGGGTCCTGAAGCAGCCAGGTTCCGCCACTCGATGCAGCCGACCCACCAGGTTCCGCCACTCGACTTTGCCGGAGGCGGGTGCGCCCTTGGGTGGCGGCTTAGGGTCGGGGCATGCTGGAGCCGGTCGACCCGCGGCGGCTGGTGCCGCGCACGGATGACGTGCTGCGTGACGCCCGGCTGGTGGCGGCCGAGGCACGGCTGGGGCGTCCGGCGGTGAAGGCTGCGGTGGCTGCCGCGCAGGAGGCTGCCCGGCGCGGTGAGGTCGAGCCGCAGGCCGTGCCCGACGATGCCGTACGCCGATTGCCGCCGCGCCCGAGCAGCCTCACTCCGGTGCTCAACGCGACCGGGGTGCTCCTGCACACCAACCTGGGCCGGGCAGCCCTCTCACGCGCAGCGATCGACGCCCTCGTCGCAGCGGCCGGCTGCACCGACGTCGAGCTGGACCTCGCGACCGGCCGGCGGGCTCCGCGCGGTCGTGGGCTGGTCGGGGCCCTGCTGACCACCGTACCGGCTGCTGCCGACGCACTCGTCGTCACCAACAACGCGGCGGCCCTCGTGCTCGCCGCGACAGCGCTTGCGCAGGGCCAGGAGATCGTCGTCAGCCGGGGCGAGCTGGTCGAGATCGGAGACGGCTTCCGGTTGCCGGACCTGCTCGAGTCGACCGGCGCACGGCTGCGTGAGGTAGGCACGACCAACCGCACGACGCTGGCCGACTACGCCGACGTGATCAACGACCGCACCGGTTTCGTCCTCAAGGTGCACCCGTCGAACTTTGTCGTCACCGGCTTCACCGCGCAGGTCGGCATCGAGGAGCTCGCGACTCTCGATGTCCCGGTCGTCAGCGACACCGGCTCAGGACTGCTGCAGCCCGACCCAACCCTGCCGGACGAGCCGGACGCCACCACTCACCTCCGGCAGGGCGCGGCACTCGTCACCGCCAGCGCCGACAAGCTACTCGGCGGTCCGCAGGGCGGCCTGCTCCTCGGTCGCGCCGACATCATCGCGACGTTGCGCCGCCACCCGCTGGCCCGGGCCCTGCGTGTCGACAAGCTCACCATCGCCGCTCTGGAGGCGACCCTGCGCGGGCCGAGGACTCCTACCTACGAGGCCCTGCACGTGACCGTCGACAACCTCCGCGCCCGAGCAGCCACGCTGGGCAAAGCCCTGCACGACAAGGGGATCGAACACGAGATCGTCGAGACCACCGCCACCGTCGGTGGCGGTGGCGCCCCGGGCATCGACCTGCCCAGCGTGGCGATCGCGGTGGCCGCCGACCTCGCCGTGCGGCTGCGCCTCGGCGACCCGGCCGTCCTCGGGCGGGTCGAGCGCAACCGCTGCCTGCTCGATCTCCGGTCGCTCGCACCCCAGGACGACGACGCCCTCAGCAGCGCCCTGATCGCGGCGCACCAGAGCGACGCCACCTAGGTGCACGTTCTCGCCACCGCCGGACACGTCGACCACGGCAAGTCGACGCTGGTCCGGCTGCTCACGGGGATGGAGCCGGACCGTTGGGCCGAGGAACGTCGGCGCGGCATGACCATCGACCTCGGTTTCGCGTGGACACCGATCGACACACCGTGGCTGCCACCCGACGAACAGGTCGCCTTCGTCGACGTGCCCGGTCACGAGCGGTTCCTCAAGAACATGCTGGCCGGTGTGGGCAGCACACCGGCGGTGCTGTTCGTCGTCGCTGCCGACGACGGCTGGATGCCGCAGTCGCAGGAGCACCTCGACGTCCTCGACGCCCTGGGTGTGCAGCACGGTCTGCTCGTGATCACCCGGTGCGACCTCGCCACCGACGATCAGCGCGTCGCGGCTCGCGCCACGGCCGCGCAGCACTTCAAGAACACCACGTTGAGCGATCTCCCCGTCATCGAGGTCAGCGCCACTACCGGTGCCGGCATCACCGGTCTTCAACGGGCGATCGCCGATCTCACTACCGACCTCCCCGCACCTGACCCCCTGGCCGACGTGCGGTTCTGGGTCGACCGCACCTTCACGGTCGCCGGCGCCGGCACGGTGGTGACCGGCACCCTGGCGGCCGGGACGCTGCGCGTCGGCGACGACCTGGAGATCGACGGGCGCCGCGTCCAGGTCCGCGCCCTGCAGGTGCTCGGCCGCCACACAGACCTGAGCGGACCGGTCGCACGGGTCGCCGTCAACCTGCGCGGCGCCGACGTCACGACCGTCGCACGGGGCAGCGCACTGCTGACCCCGCATCGCTGGCTGGCCGCTGGCCTCATCGACGTACGGACCAGCACCGACCCGCACGACCTCCCCCGGCGGATGACGCTGCACACCGGGTCCGCTGCCGTCCCCACCACCGTGCGGCCACTCGGTCCGGACACGGCACGACTCACCCTCGACACCGCGCTGCCACTCCGCCACGGCGACCGGGTCCTGCTGCGCGACGCCGGCGCCCACCATGTCGTCGGCGGCACCGTGCTCGACATCCGGCCCCCGGCCCTGTCACGTCGGGGCGCGGCCGCCGCCCGCGCAGCCGCCCTGGCAACCGTCGGCAGACAACCTGACCTCGCCGGCGAGCTGCGCCGCCGTGGCATCGCCTCGGCCGCGACCCTGACCGCCGCAGGCGTCGACACCCGCGGCCAGGAGGCTGTCCACGGCTGGCTCGTCGACCCGCCGTTGTGGGCCCAGCTCAGTGCGCGGCTGACCGCGATCGTCACCGACCACGCGACCGCAGGGCGGCTGACCGCCGGCCCCACCAGCGAGGACGTACGCCGACAGCTCGGCCTGCCCGACCGGCGCCTGGTGGACGCCGTGGTCGCGGGCACCGACGGCGTGACGCTGCGCGACGGCATGGTGCAACCCGCCCAGGGTGCTGACGACGTAGCCCGCCTGCCCCCTGACGTACGGCAGGCAGTCGACGCCGTCACTCGCCAGCTCACCGACGCCCCCTTCCGCGCTCCCGAGGCCGACGAGCTGCGCCGACTCGGCCTCGGGCCGGCGCAGGTCAAGGCTGCGGTCCGGGCCGGCCTGCTGGTCGAGGTAGCCGAGGGCATCGTGCTGCTCCCCCGGGCCGACGACCGCGCCGCGGAGCTGCTCGCGACCCTCGACCAGCCGTTCACGACGAGCCAGGCGAGGCAGGCGCTGGACACCACTCGCCGGGTCGCGATCCCGCTGTTGGAGCACCTCGACCGCACCGGACGCACCGAACGGGTGGACCACCAACAACGCAAGATCACCGCCGTGCATGATGGGGACAGCGCCGGGGGCTGAAGGTCGCTCGGCCGGCGAGGTGTGAAACGCGACACCGACGGTAGGAGGCCCGGCGTGGGAGTGCGGACGTTCATCGAGGGCTGGCCGGTCTATCGCCAGCTGACCGGTGACGACCCGTTGGGTCGAGGCTCGGCGGTGCGCTCCAAGACGACCGACGCACTCGTCGCGCGTACCGAGCTGGCCGATGACGTCGTGCCCTCGATCTGCCCGTTCTGCGCGGTCGGCTGCGGCCAGCGCGTCTACGTCAAGGACGGCCAGGTCACCCAGATCGAGGGCGACCCCGACTCACCGATCTCGCGCGGCCGACTGTGCCCCAAGGGCTCGGCCAGCAAGCAGCTCGTGACCAGCCCTACCCGCGTGACCAGAGTGCGCTATCGCCGCCCGCACGGCACCGAGTGGGAGGACCTCGACCTCGACACCGCGATGTCGATGATCGCCGACCGGGTCATCGAGACCCGTCGCACGCACTGGCAGGACACCGACGACAAGGGCCGCGTGCTGCGCCGCACCCTCGGTCTCGCGAGCCTCGGAGGAGCGACCCTCGACAACGAGGAGAACTACCTCATGAAGAAGCTCTACACGGCCATGGGCGCCGTGCAGGTCGAGAACCAGGCCCGGATATGACACTCCACCACCGTCCCCGGTCTGGGGACCTCGTTCGGTCGTGGTGGCGCCACGACGTTCCAGCAGGACCTCGCCAACGCCGACTGCATCCTCATCGAGGGTTCCAACATGGCCGAGGCGCACCCGGTGGGCTTCCAGTGGGTGATGGAGGCCAAGAGCCGCGGCGCCACGATCATCCACGTCGACCCCCGCTTCACCCGCACCTCTGCGGTCGCCGACATCCACGTCCCGATCCGGGCGGGCACCGACATGGCGTTCCTCGGCGGCCTCGTCAACTACGTGCTCAGCAACGAGAAGGACTTCCGTGAGTACGTCGTGGCGTTCACCAACGCCGCCGCGATCCTGCGCGCGGACTTCGTCGACAGCGACGACCTCGACGGACTGTTCTCCGGCTTCGACGCCGAGGCGCGCAGCTACGACACCACGACCTGGCAGTACGCCGGTGTCGACGAGCCGGTCCCCCAGCGGGACGAGTCGCTGCAGCACCCTCGCTGCGTCTACCAGGTGCTGCGCCGGCACTTCGCGCGCTACACCCCCGAGATGGTGCAGCGGGTCTGCGGCATCACCCCCGCGTCGTTCGCCCAGGTCGCCGAAGCGCTGACCAGCAACTCGGGCCGCGAACGGACCTCAGCGCTGTGCTACGCCGTCGGCTGGACCCACCATTCGACCGGTGCGCAGATGATCCGCACCGCAGCGATCCTGCAAACCCTGCTGGGCAACGTCGGACGCCCCGGCGGCGGCATCCTCGCCCTGCGCGGGCACGCCAGCATCCAGGGCTCGACCGACATCCCGACCCTGTACAACCTGCTGCCCGGCTACATCCCGATGCCCCGCGTCGAGTCGACCAGCCTCGACAAGCACCTCGCCGGCGACGTCGGCAAGACCGGTTTCTGGGGCAACTCGCGGGACTACGTCGTCAGCCTGATGAAGGCCTGGTGGGGCGACGCGGCCACCGCCGACAACGACTTCTGCTTCGGCTACCTCCCGCGCCTCACCGGCAACCACGGCACCTATCAGACGGTCCTGGCGCAGATCGCCGGCGACGTGAAGGGCTACTTCGTGGTCGGCGAGAACCCGTCGGTGGGCTCAGCCAACGCCCGGCTGCAGCGGCAGGGCCTGGCCAACCTCGAGTGGCTGGTCGTGCGCGACCTGCAGATGATCGAGACGGCGACGTTCTGGAAGGACGGACCCGAGATCGAGACCGGCGAGATGGTCACCGCCGACATCGGCACCGAGGTCTTCTTCCTGCCGGCCGCCGCGCACACCGAGAAGGCCGGCTCGTTCACCAACACCCAACGGCTCCTGCAGTGGCACCACAAGGCGGTCGAGCCTCCCGGCGACGCGCGTAGCGACCTCTGGTTCTACTACCACCTCGGCCGCATCGTGCGGGATCGTCTCGCGGCCTCCACCGACGCACGCGACCGCCCGCTGCAGGACCTGACCTGGGACTACCCGGTCGAGGGCGAGTCCGACGACCCGTCGGCGGAGGCGGTGCTCGCCGAGATCGGTGGTTTCGACGCCACCGGCGCCCCCGTCAAGGCCTACACCGACCTCAAGGACGACGGCTCGACCAGCGCCGGTTGCTGGATCTACTGCGGCGTGACGGCCGACGGCGTCAACCAGTCGGCCCGGCGCAAGCCCGGTCGCGAACAGTCCTGGGTCGCACCCGAGTGGGGCTGGGCTTGGCCCGCCAACCGGCGCACCCTGTACAACCGCGCGTCCGCCGACCGCGACGGCAAGCCATGGAGCGCGCGCAAGGCCTACGTCTGGTGGGACGAGGGCAAGGGCGAGTGGACCGGGCACGACGTACCGGACTTCGAGAAGGACAAGCGGCCCGACTACACACCGCCGCCCGGCGCGTCCGCACAAGCTGCTCTCGCCGGTGACGACGCCTTCATCATGCAGGGTGACGGGAAGGCGTGGCTGTTCGCACCGAGCGGTCTGGCCGATGGTCCGTTGCCGGCCTACTACGAGCCGCCCGAGTCTCCGGTCGACAACCCGGTGCACCCGGCGCAGCAGCGCAACCCGCTGCGCGAGATCGTGCGGCACCCCGGCAACACGATGCACCCCAGCGGCTCGGAGCCCGGTGGCGACGTCTTCCCCTACGTCTTCTCCACCCACCGTCTGACCGAGCACCACACTGCGGGCGGCATGAGCCGCACGCTGCCCTATCTTTCCGAGCTGCAGCCCGCGTTCTTCATCGAGGTCGGGCCCGGGCTCGCCGAGGAGCGTGGTCTCGAGCACCTGGGCTGGGCGACGGTGGTCACGGCGAGGTCGGCGATAGGCCCGGGTCCTGGTGACGGAGCGGATGCGACCGCTGCATCTCGGCGACCGCATCGTGCACCAGGTCGGCATCCCGTGGCACTGGGGACCCACCGGGCTGACCACCGGCGATGCGGCCAACGAGATCGTCGGCATCGAGCTCGATCCCAACGTGCACATCCAGGACAAGGTCGGCAGCTGCGACGTGCAGCCCGGGCGTCGGCCGCGGGGACCCGCCCTGCTCGACTACGTCGCGGGCTACCGGGCCCGCGCCGGCATCCCCGACGACGGCACCGACCTGCATCGCAGTGACGGCCCGACCAGCCGCACCACCGAGACCACCGACACTGGGGAACCCTCGTGAGCAACCGCCTGTCCGGACCGCTCGCCGACGTCGCCGGCGACGCGGGCTACGCCGCGCACCCGTCGCGCGTCGGCTTCTTCACCGACACCAGCGTCTGCATCGGCTGCAAGGCCTGCGAGGTGGCCTGCAAGGAGTGGAACGCCATTCCCGAGGACGGCCTCACCCTCACCGGAATGTCCTACGACAACACCGGCGCGCTCGGGTCGGACACCTGGCGGCACGTGGCCTTCATCGAGAAGGTCGCCCCTGCCGGCCCCGTTGCCCCCTCAGCGCACCCCCCGATCGAGACGAGCACCGTCGACCTCGGCATGCCCGGGTCGCGCCCGCCCGGCCGCGACCTCGACGCGGCCGCGGCGGTCGACGTCACCTGGCTGATGTCCTCCGACGTGTGCAAGCACTGCACGCACGCCGCCTGCCTCGATGTGTGCCCGACGGGCGCGCTGGTACGCACCGAGTTCGGCACCGTCGTCGTGCAGGAAGACGTGTGCAACGGCTGCGGCTACTGCGTGCCCGCCTGCCCGTACGGCGTCATCGACAAGCGGCCCTCCGACGGCCGGGTCTTCAAGTGCACGCTGTGCTACGACCGCCTCGGCTCGGGGCTGACGCCGGCTTGTGCCAAGGCATGCCCGACCGAGTCGATCCAGTTCGGCGACCTCGACGAGCTGCGGGCCCGGGCGGACGCCCGCGTCGCCTCGCTGCACGAGGCGGGTGTCCCCCAGGCTCGACTCTACGGCCACGACCCGGCAGACGGTGTCGGTGGTGACGGCGCCTTCTTCCTCCTGCTCGACGAGCCGCAGGTCTACGGTCTCCCGCCCGACCCGGTCGTCACGACCAAGGACCTGCCGGCGATGTGGCGCCATGCCGGTGTCGCTTCCCTGGGTCTCGCGGCCGGTGTCGCGGCCTGCTTCCTCGGGCGGCGACCGTGACGACGACCACCTCGATGCCTGGCGGCGCGGCCGGCAACTCGCAGCCGCCCGGCGAGGGCCGCAGGTGGCGCCGCGGCGGCCGCTACGGACGCGGCGGCTTGATGGTGCCCGAGGTGACGTTCTCCTCCTACTACGGACGCCCGATTCTCAAGAAGCCGGTGTGGCAGGAGCGCGACATCGCCGGCTACTTCTTCCTCGGCGGCCTCGCCGGTGCGTCGTCGCTGCTGGCGGCCGGCGCGCAGGCAACTCGCCGTCCTGCACTCGCCCGGACGGCGAAGCTCGGCGCCGCCTCGGCGATCTCGCTGTCGCTGGTCGCTCTCGTGCACGACCTCGGCCGCCCGATGCGCTTCCTCAACATGCTGCGCGTGCTCAAGGTGACCTCACCGATGAGTGTCGGCACCTGGATCGTCTCGGCCTACGCCCCCGCCGCCCTCGCCGCCGCCGCCAGCGACGCCAGCGGGCGGCTCCCGAGGATCGGCAGGCTGGCGACCACCGCGGCCGCCATCGCCGGCCCGGCGGTGGCGTCGTACACCGCGGTGCTCGTGGCCGACACCGCCGTCCCCGCCTGGCACGAGGGGCATCGCGAGCTGCCGTTCGTCTTCGTGGGATCGGCGACCTGCGCGGCCGCCGGTCTCAGCCTGCTGGGCGCGCCCCCCAGCGAGACCGGCCCGGTCCGGCGGGCCGCCGTCATCGGCGCCACCGCCGAGCTTACGGCCACGCACCTGATGAAGAACCGCATGGGCATCGCGCGCGAGACGTTCGAGACCGGGTCGGCCGGCACCCTGCTCAAGACCGCAGAGGCCTTGACGATCGGCGGCGCGCTGACCGCCGCCCTGTTCGGTCGCAGCCGGGTCACCGCGGCCGCGGCCGGAGTCGCGCTGCTCGCCGGCTCTGCATGCACCCGATTCGGCATCTTCCGCGCCGGCGTTGCGTCTGCTGAGGATCCGAAGTTCACCGTCGAGCCCCAGTTGGCCCGTCTCGACGAGCGCTCGGCCAAGGTCACGCCTTCCTGACTGACCACCACCACCATCGCCCCGAGCCGACCCCGACTATCGCGCCGCCTCTTGTGTGGCGTCAGCAGGCAGCAGCGTGAGCGGGTTTCCCGACAGCGAGCACAGCGGTCGAAAGTGACGCTCGTCGAACGTCAGGACGTGCTAGCGAGTCGTACCGCTGCGCAGCACCTCACGGCGGCGAGTGAACTCGTCCTCGTCGATCTCGCCGCTGGCGAACCGGCGTGCGAGGACGTCCTCAGGCCGATCCGTGGGCGTCCCGGTCCGCACACCTGGCTGGCCCTGGGAGCTGCGTGAACCGCGGACCGCCCACATCACGAGTGCGATCGCCACGCCCCAGAAGAGCAGCATCAGCAAAGCCATCACGAACCACTGACCCACGCCGCCGTTCCAGTCCTGATAGTCCATCACGAGCAACACCTCCTGTCGTCCCACCGTACGGATCTTCGCGTCGTCCGCACCGGGCCGAAAGTCCCCTGAGCCGAGGACGTTCGCCGCTGCCGGTCCGGCTGCACGGACGTCAGTCTCATGACGAGGCCCGGAACTGGGCTGTCCCGCGGCTGATGGCCGCCAACTGCAGGAGTTCGCCATGCGACGCAAGTCTTTCGACACTCTGCTCACCGGCGCCGGCGTGCTCGTCGCCGTGGTCATGCTGCTCGCCGGAGGCCTGCTCAGCTGGGGCAGCTCCTTCGTCTCCGGGCAGGTTCACGACCAGCTGGCGGCTCAGAAGATCTTCTTCCCGCCGAAGGGCGACGCGACCAAGGATCCCCGGATCGGTCCGTTCGTCGACAAGTACGCCGGTAAGCAGCTGGTCACGGGCGCACAGGCCCACGCCTACGCCGACCACTTCATCGCTGTGCACCTTGCCGACATCTCCGGGGGCAAGACCTACGCCGAGCTCTCCACGGCCAGCCGCGCGGCGCCCACCGACCTCAAGCTCGCCGGACAGGTGCAGACCGTCTTCCGCGGCGAGACGCTGCGGGGCCTCCTGCTCAACGCCTACGCATTCGGCACCATGGGCACCATCGCCTTCTACGCGTCGATGGTCGCCTACGTCGGTGCGGCTCTCCTGCTGCTCCTGAGCCTGCTCGGCCTGATGCACCTGCGCAGGGTCGATCCCCAGGAAGAGGTCCTGGCGGGATCTGCGCTTCGGCGCCAGGCACCCGTCACGGCCTGACCGGCACGAGTCGACGCGGCGGGGCCAGGCGACCATGATGGACAAGCGTGAGCTGCTCGTCCTGTCCAGGCGAGAGTGCATCGCCTATCTGCAGGGACAGAACGTGGGACGAGTCGTCTTCACCGAACGGGCGCTTCCGGCCGTCATGCCGGTGTCGTACGCCGTCCTGGACGACGCTCTGGTCATGTCGACCGCGGCGGGGTCGAGGTTGGCTGTGGCCGCTCGTGGCGGCGTCCTCGCCTTCGAAGTGGATCATCTCGACCCGGTCACCCGCACCGGGTGGAGCGTGGTCGTCACGGCGCTTCCCGAGGCCGTCATCGCTCCACAGGACCGGGCCCGAGTCTCGTTGGTCCTCGACAGCTGGGCGCCCGGCTCTCACGACCTGCTGCTGCGGCTCCCGTTGACCGTCATCACCGGTCGGCGGATCGAAAGCACTCCCGCGCTGGTGCCGCCTGGGATAGACACGACCTATGAGCACTGAGGCCGCGGCGCCCGGACCGATCCGGGTCTTCCTGCTCGACGACCACGAGGTGGTCCGTCGCGGCCTGCGGGACCTGCTCGAGTCCGCAGGCGACATCGAGGTGGTCGGGGAGTCCGGGTCGGCGCAGGAGGCCATCCGGCGCATCCCGGCACTCAAGCCCCGGGTGGCGATCCTCGACGGACGTCTCCCGGACGGGTCGGGCGTGGACGTGTGCCGCGAGATCCGCTCCCGCGACCCGGGGATCTCAGCGCTCATCCTCACGTCGTACGACGATGACGAAGCACTTTTCGCAGCCATCATGGCCGGGGCCTCGGGCTACCTGCTCAAGCAGGTGCGCGGACACGACCTGCTGGACGCGGTCCGTCGAGTTGCTGCCGGACAGTCCCTGCTCGACCCCGCCATGACCAGCCAGGTGCTCCAGCGACTGCGAGAGGGTCCGCAGCTGGACTCTGCCCTCGACGGCCTGACCGCCCAGGAGCGTCGGGTCCTCGACCTCATCGGGGAGGGGCTCACCAACCGGGCCATCGGAGAGCGCCTGTTCCTCGCCGAGAAGACGGTGAAGAACTACGTGTCCAGCCTGCTGGCCAAGCTCGGCCTGCAGCGGCGGACGCAGGCAGCGGTCTTTGCGAGCAAGCACCCCGGTGCAGGCAAGCATGAGTGACCCCGGGCTCGTCCGCGACATCGTCGGCGCAGCCGTGCAGGCCCCGTCAGCGCACAACGCGCAACCGTGGCGATTCGTCGCGCACGGTGACGTCATCGAGCTCTGGGCCGACCCGTCCCGTGCGTTGCCGGTGCTCGACCCACATGGCCGTGCGGCGCACCTCAGTTGCGGCGCCGCCCTGCTCTTCGCTCGAGTCGACGCGGCCAGCAAGGGTCTCTCCGGCCAGACCGCGCTCCTGCCGGACCTGTCGAAGCCGGACCACCTGGCCGATCTCACCCTCGGGACGGGCCGGGTCGAGCCCGAGCTGGCTACCCTCCGACCGGCCATCGACACCCGACACACCGATCGCGGAACCTTTGACGAGAGCACACCCGTGCCCGCCGACCTCCTCCGGGCCCTCGCCGACGCCGTGCAGGTCGAGGGCTCCTGGCTGCGGGTCGTCAGCAACACCAGTGACTCGGCAGCTGTCGCCGTGCTGCTGTCACGGGCGGACGACGTCCAGTCGGCGGATCCGGACTACCGGGCCGAGCTCGGCGCGTGGACCGGACGATCGGACGACAGCCCGGACGGCGTGCCCTCGTCTGCGGTGCCGACGGTGGCCCCGTCCGAGCGAGGCTCGAACTACCGGCTGCGCGACTTCGACACCGACCGAGAGGCCGCCGGGCCACGATGGGCGGGTGAGCCACCACTGCCTGAGCATCCCGCGGTCGTCGTCCTCGGCACCGCCGACGATGACGCGGCAGCGTGGCTGCGCGCCGGCGGCGCCCTGGGTCGGTTGCTGCTCACGGCAACGGCGTCCGGCCTGGCCGCCTCTCCGATGACGCAGGCCCTGGAGGTGGACGACACCCGGGCCCGACTGGTCCAGGAGCTCGGCCTGGTCGGGCATCCGCAGATGGTGCTACGGATCGGGTTCCGGCCGGCGGACGACTCGCCCCCGCTCGGGCACTCACTGCGACGACCGGTGGACGAGATCCTCGAGATGCGCTGAGCGGGTGGACGAGCAGCCGACCCTGCCCAAGGCACCGGGCAGCTCACAGCTCCCGGACGCCATGCGCCTCAAGCTGGACGACCTTCTGCGCCAGCTCATCGATCGCGCGCAAGAAGTGCTTCGCACCGAGGGTCGCCTGCAGGGCCTGGTCCGCGCCACCCAGTCGATCACGTCCCATCTCGACCTCCCGACCCTGTTGCAGCACATCGTCGTGGAGGCGCGGATCCTGATCGGTGCGCGCTACGCGGCACTGGGCGTCGTGGGTGACAACGGGCTGCTCACCGAGTTCGTGCACGACGGGATGGACGCGGAGACTGTCGCGCGGATCGGTCATCTCCCGACGGGGGGCGGCTTGCTGGGCGAGCTGATCACGCGGCCGGTGCCGCTGCGCCTGGCCCATCTGTCCGACCATGCGTGTGCGGTCGGCTTCCCACCCGGGCATCCGCCGATGACCTCATTCCTGGGTGTGCCCGTCCGCATCCGCAGCCAGGTCTACGGCAACCTCTACCTGACCGAGAAGGCTGATGGGACGGACTTCACCCGCGAGGACGAGGACCTTGCCCTGTCCTTGGCGGCTGCGGCTGCGGCTGCCATCGACAACGCGCGCCTCTACGACACCGTGGCCCGTCGTGAGCACTGGCTCCAAGCGGCCAGCGCCCTCACCAACGATTTGATGCGCATCGAGGACCGCGACGAGGCCCTGGCCCTCGCGACGCTCGCCGTCCAGACTGCGGCTGAGGCCGACCATGCCGCCGTACTCGTCAGCGACGGGGCCGGGGTCATGCGCTTCGCAGCCGCGGTGGGACCGGATGCTGACCGCGTCATCGGGGTGGCTCCTCCGGAAGGCTCACCGGTCCTGCTTGCCGCCCGCGAGCGACGTCCGGTGTTGTTCGACGACCTGCGCGAGCACGACGAGATTCACGGTCCCATCAAGGACCTCGGGATCGGCCCGATGCTCGCCGTGCCTCTTGCCGCGCAGGACCAGGTGCTCGGAGCGTTAGTGCTGGGAAATCGCCCTGGTCGGGCCATCTTCACCCCGCAGGACGTGCACATGGTGCAGGAGTTCGCGACCCAGGCAGCGCTCGTGCTCCTGGTCGCTGCCTCGCGTGCAGCCAGCAAGGAGCTCGACCTCGCCGAGGAACGGGCCCGCATCGCGCGGGACCTGCACGACCACGCGATCCAGGGCATCTTCGCCGTCGGCCTGGGCCTCAACGGGCTCTCCCTCAAGGTCGGCGGGACCGACGGTGAGCGCATGATCGAGCTCGTCGATCAGCTCGACGATGCGATCAAGTCGATAAGACGCAGCATCTTCGCCCTGCAACGACCTGTCGGCTCAGACCCCGGGCTGCTGGCCCGACTCGGCCGAGTCGTCGCGCGTGCGACAGAGACCCTGGGATTTGCTCCCGTATTGCGGACCCACGGTGACCTCGACGGCGCAGTCTCCATGGACGTGGGCGATGACCTGCTCGCCGTCGTGGCCGAGTCTCTGTCCAACGTGGTGAGGCATGCCGGGGCCACCAGCGTCGGCGTGTCGGTACAGGTGGGACTCGACCTGGTCCTGGAGGTCCACGACGACGGTGTCGGGATCGGTTCACCCACGCGAACGAGCGGCTTGGCCAACATGCGCAGTCGGGCCGAGCGGCACGGTGGCAGTTGCGAGATCGGAGTCGGAACAGCGGGCGGCACGTCGATCCGCTGGGCAGTACCACTGACAGGGGACTGACCAGCTGGACCTCCGTTCTGCCTTCTCACTCATTCGTGGCGCGGCACGACCGCCACCGCACAGGTCGCCAGGTGCAGGACGCCGTGGCTCACCGAGCCGAGGAGAAGACTCGTCATCGATCCGCGTCCTCGGCATCCGACGACCAAGAGCTGTGCCTCTGCTGCGGCTCCGGTAAGTGCACGCACCGGGTGGTCGTGCACGACCCGTGAGTGCACGACGACCCCGGGGTACGTCGCCGACAACGTGTCGAGCGCAGCCCGCAAGACGTCGCGTGCCCGCACGAGGAGCTCCGCCGTCTCGTCCCGGAGCGGGAACCCGGCTGCCATGACGTGCGGCGCGAGAGGATCGGTCCAGGCCAGAACTGCAGTCAACGACGTCCCCGACTCGGCGGCCTCACGAAACGCCCACTCGAGAGCTGCATCGGAGAGCGCCGTGCCGTCAACACCGACGACGATGCCTACCCCACTCGTGATCTGGGTGGGGACGGCGACAACGGGACAGTGGGCGTAGGTGGCCACGTTCATCGTCGTCGATCCAGCCAGCAGGGTGCTCAGCGCGCTGACGCCGTGCGAGCCGACGACGACGATCTCTGCACGCTCCGACTCGGCGATGAGAGCCGCCTTGGCGGAGTTCGATGCGAGCTCGGTCTGGATGGACAGGTCACGAGCGATCGACCGGGCTTGTTGCAGCTGCTCGTGCAGCAGACGCGTGGCGGTGACCTCACGCTCCCGCGTGAGCGTGGGGAGCGAACCGCCTCCGATCATCACGTCGCTGAAGGCAGGGTCAAGGGCATGCACCAGCCGCACCGGTGCGCCCCGCCGGGCGGCGTAACGCAACCCCCACGCCAGCGCCTGATGTGACCCCGCCGAGCCATCGACCCCGATGACCACCGGGAGCACGCTGGTGTCTGTACTCATCGAATCCTCCGTGTAGCACTAGGGTGCCGAAACCTTCGTCAGCCCGCCCGCTGGGATCGCACCTCAGACAGTCCTGTCTGGATCACTGGTGACAGACCGCGGGACGACCAGGACCGGGCACGGCAAGGCAGCAAGCACGGCATGACTGACGGAGTCCAGCGTCATGCCGGCCAGAGCCATCGGCCCCCGGGAGCCGATCACGAGCATCCTGGCTCCGACAGCCTGGTCGATGAGGGCTGATGTAGCCGGCTGGTCGGTCAGTGTCCGTTCTACTGTCACCGTGGGGTCCGCGACGGTGACTGTGGCCACCAGGTCAGCGCAAAGGGCAGCTGCCCGCGCATGGGCCGACTCAGCGGTCTCTCCGTTCACTTGCCGGTAGGCATGCAGCACGGTGACGTGACCGGACGGAGAGGCGTAGGTCTGCGCAGCCTCGATGATCCTGGCGGCCTCCTCGTCCGGCTCCGCGATACCGACAACGATGTGTCGCACGCCGGAGGTCTCGCGCAGAGGTGTGTGCACCGGCACGACCAGGACCGGGCAGGCCGCGGCCCGCAAGAGCTGCTGGCTGGTGGTGTCCATGGCGAAAGCGGGTCGTTCACCGGGGCCGTGTGAACCCAGGACCAGAAGCCGGCAGCCCGCCAGGGTCGCCTGCACATCGGCTGCGCTCGGCTGGTCGAGGGTCCGGGTGGCGATGGACACGTCTGGTCGCCGATCACGTTCTCGAGCTGCGGAGTCGCGGAGGGTGTGCTCCATCCGCTCGACGGCGTACTGCATCTCCCGACGACGGGCCTGGACCGTGAGATCTGGGTTGTCGACGTCGTGCACCAGCGCCACCACCAGGAGAGGTACGCCGAGACGGGCCGCTTCCTCGGCCGCTGCGTCGACCAGACGCTCAGCATGGGGGTGGCCGTCGTGAGCGACCACCACTGGACCCGTGGTCGTCATCGGCTGTCCGTGTCCGGGGCACTGCCGGCGACCGTCCGCAGCACCGTTGCCCGGCCGGCCTCGAGGCGAGCGACCGGCACCCGCCATGGGGAGCAGGACACGTAGTCGAGGCCCACCGAGTCGAAGAAGCGCACCGACGCCGGGTCGCCGCCGTGCTCGCCGCACACGCCGACCTCGAGCCGAGGGTTGACCGCTCGGCCCTCCCGGGTGGCGAAGCGGACCAGACGTCCCACACCCGCCTCGTCGATCTCGGCGAACGGGTCGGTCCGTAGCAGACCTGCCGCGCGGTAGGCCGGCAGGAACCCACTCTCGGCATCGTCGCGGGAAAGCCCCCAGGTCGTCTGGGTGAGGTCGTTGGTGCCGAAGGAGAAGAAGTCGCACTCGACCCCAAGCTCGGCGGCCGTGAGTGCGGCCCGCGGCAGCTCGATCATGGTCCCCAACGGGATCGTCGGCGCGTCGACGCCCCTGACTGCGGCCACGGCCGCGATAGTGCGCTGCACCAGATCGCGGACATGAGCCAGCTCGGCAGCCTCCGCCACGAACGGGATCATCAGCTCGGCTCGCGGCCGTCGTCCCTCGGCGCGCAGGTCGAGCACCGCCTCGGTGAGCGCGCGCACCTGGACCTCGAGGACCTCGGGCACGACGATGGCCAGCCGCACACCGCGCAGCCCCAGCATCGGATTGCTCTCGTGCCAGTGCTCGACCGCCGCCAGCCGGGCGCGCAGCAGCGGGTCTACCGCGCCGGCCATTTCCTGCTGCGCGACGGCGACCGACAGGGCGGTCAAGTCGGGCAGGAATTCGTGCAGCGGCGGATCGAGCAGCCGCACCACGACAGGCAGCGTGTCCATCGCACGCAGCACGTCCAGGAAGTCGTTGCGGTGAAGGCTCTGCAGCCGGGCGAGAGCCTGGTCTCTCTCGTGGTCGAGAACAATGTTCTCGACCACCGCCCGACGGTCCCCGAGCAGCGTGTGCTCCGTGCGGCAGAGTCCGACCCCTTGAGCGCCGAGCCGTCGGGCTAGAGCAGCATCGGCTCCGCTGTCAGCGTTCGCCCGCACCGAGAGAGCGGCCTGATTGTCCGCGTGAGCGAGGAGACGCCGGACCGACGCCGCTACTACATCGTCACCGGCGGCTCGGCCGGCCTCGATCGCTTCCGCGACGGGACTCGCGCGCACCGCCAGCTCGCCGACGTACACGTCCCCGGTGCTGCCGTCGACCGAGACGACGTCGCCCTCCTCGATCCGGATGTCGTCGCGTCCCGTCACTGACCGCTCGACCAGGTCGATGTGCAGCTCGGCGGCTCCGGCCACACAGGTGCGACCCATGCCGCGGGCGACGACGGCGGCGTGTGACGTGACTCCGCCCCGCGCCGTGACAACAGCAAGAGCGGCCACCATGCCGGCCAGGTCATCGGGGCTGGTCTCAGGTCGCACGAGCACCACCGGGCGCCCAGAGGCAGCCCAGCTGACGGCGGTGGCTGAGTCCAGCGCCACCTGACCCACTGCAGCCCCCGGGCTCGCGGGCAGTCCGGTCGCAAGGGGCTGGGCGACTGCATGGACGGCGAAGGTGGGATGCAGCAACGTCTCCAGCTGCGCGCCCTCGACCCGCCGCAGGGCCTCGTCGAGAGTGATGCGACCCTCGTCGACCAGGTCGCAAGCGATCCTGAAGGCGGCCGCGGGGGTGCGCTTGCCGATCCGGGTCTGCAGGATCCAGAGCCTGCCCTCCTCGATCGTGAACTCCACATCGCACAGGTCGCCGTAGTGGGCCTCGAGTCCGGCCAAGTGCTGCAGCAGCCGGCGGTGCGAGTCGGCGTCCAGCTCGGCAAGGCTGGCCAGTGAAAGCGTGTCGCGGACTCCAGCGACGACGTCCTCCCCCTGGGCGTTGGGCAGGTACTCGCCGAACGCCCCCGGCGCCCCGGTGGCCGGGTCGCGGGTGAAGCACACCCCGGCCCCCGATCGCGCCCCCGCGTTGCCGAAGACCATAGCGACGACGTTGACGGCCGTGCCCAGGTCCTCGGCGATGCCTTCGCGACTTCGGTAGAGCCGGGCCCGCGGTGAGTTCCACGACGCGAATACCGCTCGGACGGCCTCGTCCAGCTGCTCGTGGGGATCCTGCGGCAGGTCGCGGCCGGAAGAGGCGACGAGGATGGCCCGGAACTCCGCCACGAGGGCGCGCAGCGTTGGTCCGTCGAGGGCAGCGTCGTCAGGTACGCCGGTCCGTTTTCTGGCCCGGGTAAGAGCCGCTTCGAACAGGTCACCCTCCACGCCCAGCACGGTCCGGCCGTACATCTGGACCAGCCGGCGATAGCAGTCCCAGGCGAAGCGCTCGCCGGATCGCGCCGCCAGGCCGACGACGCTGCGGTCGGTCAGCCCGATGTCGAGCACCGTGTCCATCATGCCCGGCATCGAGAAACGGGCGCCGGACCGGACGGCGACCAGCATGGGGTCGCCCGGGTCGCCCAAGCTGCGTCCGGTGGCTTCCTCCATCTGGTGCACGTGATGAGCCACCTCAGCGGCCAGGCCCTGCGGGAGGACTCCGGAGCGGAGGTACTCGCGGCACGCCGCGGTGGTGATGGTGAAGCCGGGCGGGACCGGCAGACCCAACGACGTCATCTCGGCGAGTCCGGCGCCTTTCCCGCCCAACAGGTCGGCCATGTCGCGGCTGCCGTCGGCGAAAGCCTGCGCCCATCGTGCGGCGGTGACAGTGGCCGGCGGAGCCGACGATCGCGTGGTCGAGGAGACGGTGTCGGTCATGTTGCGGCACTTCCGGCCTTCGTCATGACGACCTTGAGTGCCCCGGTGTCGGCTGCTCGACCGAACACGTCATACGCCTCGACCATCTGGTCGAGCTCGAAGGTGTGCGTGACCAGAGCGGACACCTCGAGCTGGTGGTGGGCCAGCAGGCGCAGCAGCATCGGTGTGGTCGAGGTGTCGACCAAGCCGGTGGTCAGTGTGATGTCCTTGATCCACAGAGACTCGAGATGCAGGGTGGCCGGCGCGCCATGCACACCGATGTTGGCGACCCGGCCGCACGGCCGGACCAGTTCCGTGCAGAGCTCGAACGTCTCCGGCGTTCCCACCGCTTCCATCACCACATCAGCCCCGAGACCGTCGGTGAGGTCGTCGACAAGGCCCTTCGGGTCCGAACCGCCCTCTCCGGCCAGGACCACGACGTCGGCCCCAGCCCGCTTGGCTGCCTCCAAGCGCGCGGGCACCCGATCGACGACGACGATGTGCGTGGGGGAGAACAAGCGTGCCGTGAGCACGGCCGCGAGTCCGATCGGACCGGCCCCGACGATGACGACGGTGTCGCCGGGACGGACCTGCCCGGAGAGGACACCGACCTCGTAGCTGGTAGGGAGGATGTCTGCGAGCATCACGGCACTGGCGGCCGAGAGCGTGGCCGGAAGTGCGTGCAGCGCGTTGTCAGCGAACGGCACCCGGACGTACTCTGCCTGGACTCCGTCGATCAGGTGTCCCAGAACCCAACCGCCACCGCCGAGGCACTGCCCGTACCGGCCCTCCCGGCAGAACCTGCACCGCCCGCAGCCGGTGATGCAGGAGACCAGCACCCGGTCGCCCGGCTGTACCGACCGCACACCACGTCCGATCGCGACAACAGTCCCAACGGCCTCATGACCAAGGATCCGTCCGGGTTCGACCTCGGGTACGTCCCCTTTCAGGATGTGCAGATCGGTGCCGCAGATGGTGACGGCATCGACACTGACGATGGCGTCGAAGTCGTCCTTCAGCTCGGGGTCCGGGACCTCGTCCCAGGACATCTGACCGACACCGTGATACACGAGTGCGTGCATGATCTGCCTCCTCAGAGCGTTGCGGCGGATCGGCGAATGCATCCGACGCTGTCTACAACTGCACGCTAGGCCGGCCGCAACGACTGGCGGCAGTGCCCGAGGTCAGGACCACTCGGGACCTTTGGCCCCGCCAACACGTATCTTCGGCCTCTTTGCCCAGCTGTGGCTGAGGGGCTTGTCTGACCGTAGGAGGACCCCATGACATCTCAACCGCAGTCGGCAGCCGTCGAGTCGAGCACCTGCTGGCGCCTGTTGCGCAGCACGGACCTGGGTCGGCTTGCGGTGACCGGTCGTGAAGGACCAGACATCTTTCCCGTCAACTTCGCGGTCGACGGTGGCACCCTCGTCTTCCGCACCGCTCATGGCACGAAGCTCGAGGCCCTGACTCAGCATCCCACCGTGGCCTTCGAGGTCGACGGTCATGACGAGGCTGCTGGCGAGGCATGGAGCGTGGTGGTCAAGGGTCGCGCCGAGCAGGTCCGCGGCTTCGTGGGACTGCTCGACACCTCCGAGCTCGAGATCTATCCCTGGGAAGCGGCACCGAAGGCGCAGTTCGTGCGCATCGTCGTCGACGACATCAGCGGTCGCCGCTTCCGCAAGGCCGACCCTCGTCGCTGGGACGATCCACTGACCGGCATCGAGCATCGCCCCTACGACTGACCCGCACGCGACGACCGGCTCGGCGCGCCATCCGCAGCGCCAGGCCGGGGATGACTGCCAGCAGTGCGCACCGCCACCACATCTGCGGCGGCAAGAAGGCAGTGCCCAGGAGCTCCCGCAGGGGCGGCACCAGGACGGCAAGGGTCTGCAGAACCATCGCACTTGCGACGGCGAGCGCGAAGAAGGGATTGTGCCGAGCGGCTCCGGGAGCCCGGACGGCCACGGCTACGCCGAGCTGGCCAAGTCCGAGGACCAGGAAGGAGCTCGTCCGCCACGGCATCCCGTCGGCACGGGCCCAGAGGGCGGCAACCATCGACACCCCGCCGACGAGCGTGCCCGTCACGATGATCTGGCGAGCCATGGTGCGGTCGACCAGCGCCGCCGTACGCGGCACCGGTCTCTGGGTCATCGCCTCAGGCGAGCCCGGGTCCGCGCCGAGCGCGACGCCGGGCAGGCCGTGGGTCAGCATGTTGATCCAGAGGATCTGCCCGGGCAGGAGCGGGACGAGAAAGCCGACGAACGGCATCAGCAGCATGACGAGCACCTCAGCCAGGCCGCCGCCCAGGGCGTAACGCAGGTAGCGGCGAAGGTTGTCATGGATCCGGCGCCCCTCCTCCACGGCGTGGACGATCGTCTGCAGACTGTCGTCGGTGAGCACGAGGTCCGCTGCCTGACGGGCGACCTCCGTGCCACCCTGTCCCATCGCGACGCCGATGTCGGCCCTCCGCAGAGCTGGGCCGTCGTTCACACCGTCGCCGGTGACGGCGACCACCTCACCCGCCTCCTGCCAGGCCCGCACCAGCGCGAGCTTGTGCTCCGGCCGGACCCGTGCGAACAGCACGGCGCCCAAGGAAGCGCTGTCGATGCCGTCGTCGAGGTCACGACCGGTGCGCACCAGGTCGGTCCCCGAGTCGTGCAACAGGCCCACCCGACGGGCGATCGCCTCAGCCGTGGCCGGGTGGTCGCCGGTCATCACAGCCACCCTGATGCCCGCGCCTTCGAGCAGCGCAAGGACGGGAGCGACATCCTGCCGTGGCGGGTCAGCAAGAGCCACCAGCCCCAGCAGGGTGAGCCCGGTCGGCAACGTCGTGCCGACGAGCCCGTGTCGACCCTCGGCCAACGCCAGCACTCGCGCGCCGTCCGCGGCCCGACCCACGGCCCAACTGCGAGCCGCCTCCGCCGCCGGCCCCGTCACGCTGGCGAGAAGCACATCGGGCGCGCCCTTGTAGACCACCGGGTCGTCACCAGCGGTGCCATGGGCGGTGGCCATCCACGCGCGGTCGCTGTCGAACGGGACCTCGCCGTGGCGTGGGGCAGCCGCTCGCTCCGCCGCCGGGTTCACACCGCCTCGGTGTGCCAAGGCAACCAGGGCGGCCTCCGTCGGGTCACCGACCGGTCGCCAGGTACCGGGGTGGTCCGGATCGGGCTGCACGTCCGCGTCGTTGCACAGGACAGCCGCTATCAGCAGCCGTCGGAGAGCAGCGGCGCTGGCCACGCCGCGCGGAGAGACAATGCCGATAGGACCGTAACCACCGCCGCTCACGTCGAACTCGCCAGCTGGTGTCCACACCCGTTCAGCGACCATCCGGTTCTCGGTCAGAGTCCCGGTCTTGTCCGTAGCCAGCAGGGTCACCGAGCCCAGGGTCTCCACGGAGCGCAGCTCACGGGCGATCGCCGCCCTGCCCGCCATCCGGCGGGCACCCAACGCCAAGGACAGCGTGAGCACGGCGGGGAGGGATTCGGGTACGGCGGCCACCGCGAGACTCGTCGCACTCACCACGAGGTTCGCGAGCGGCAGACCTCGCAGGAGCCCTTCGACGATGACCAGGCAGGAGATCCCGACGGCCGCGGCGGTGAGCGTCCGCGCGAGCCGAGTGAGGCGCTCCTGCAGCGGAGTAGGTCCTGGACGTGCCGCAGCCACGAGACTGGCGATGCGACCGAGAGAACTGTCGGCACCGGTACGGGTGACAGTTGCCATCCCCCGCCCCCGCACGACCGTGGTCCCGGCGAAGATGTCGTCGCCCGGCGCCTTGGACACCGGGAGCGACTCTCCCGTGAGGGCCGCGTCGTCGGTCTTGAGCTGCTGCGACTCGATCACCTCGGCATCGGCGGCGACGATGTCACCGGCTTCGAGCAGCATGAGGTCGCCCGGCACGACATCCCCCACAGGCACGACGTTGTCCGCGCCGTTGCGCCGGACCCGCGCGTGCGGTGCCGCCATGCTCCTCAACGCGGCCACCGCGTGCTCCGCGCGCACCTCCTGCACCACACCCACGGCGGTGTTGAGCACGACCACGGTAAGGATCACCGCGGTATCGCTGAGATCTCCTTGCCACGTGGTGAGAGCCGAGGCCGCCAGCAGGAGCAGGAGCATCGGGTCGCGCAGCTGACGGCCGGCCCGCCGCAGCACCGCAGGTCGGGCAACCTCGGGCACGGTGTTGGCCCCGTGCCGCTGTCGAAGCGACGCGACCTGGACGTCGGTGAGCCCTGAACGGGCCACCTCGCGGGTAAGGCTCAGGAGCCGGTGATCAGCCACTGCACGGCCTAGATGAACAGCAGCTGCGCGCCATCGGTCTTGTCGATGAAGTCGGTGGCACTGATGATGCCCTCGACGCCGTCATACAGGTCCCCCATCGTCAGGTGGTTCATGTCGGCGGACATCCGGCAGGCCCAGAGGTGGCCCCCGGACTCGTGGATCTGCTCGAGGAAGTCAGGGATCTCCGGCACACCCACGTCGGCTATCGACTTCTTCAGCTTGGCCGTCGCGAGGCTGGTCATCCACGGTAAGCCACCGAGTCCCTGCGGCAGGTGCGTGGCGGTGTTGCCCAGCATCGTGAACTTCAGGTGGTTCATCGTCTTCTTGTTGATGAGCTCGAATCCCCAGAAGGTGAAGAACAGGTGAGTCTCGATTCCCTCGCCGAGAGCGGCGTTGGCGAGGACCAAACCCGGGTAGGCCATGTCCAGTGTTCCCTTTGAGCAGATGATGGCGAGCTTGCGGTCGGTGCTCGCATCGTCAAAGCTCGGGACGATCGGGGTCGTGTCGGTGGCGGTCATCGTGGCTCCTCGGTGGATAGCGGCTTAGACGCAGCCGCGCGGCTTGGGCAGGCCGGCGACGTAGGCCATCTTCTTGGCCGGCTTCTTGGGGAACAGCTCGAACAGGCGCTTGGTGGGGAAGCCACCGACCGTCGACACCCGGCGAAGGGTTGGGGTCTCGCCGCGCGCCTGGAAGTCGCGGCGCAGGAACGCGACGACCCGCATCGCTTCCTCGCTCAGCTCGATGGCGATCTGGCCGGCCAGGGCGCGGCCGAGAACCTCGTCCCACTCGTCGTAGGACGTGAGGAATCCCTCCGCGTCGACATGCACGTCTCGTCCGGCAATCGTGGTGACCGACATCTCAGACCTCCGACCGCTCAGGCTCGCGCGTGGCCACGGTCTGTTTGCCGGCCATGGACATGGCTGATGGCAACGGGATGCGTCGGCCAGGCAGGAGCACATGCCAGTAGATCCAGCGGAACGCGAGCTTCCCCCAGTGATTCACTCTCGTCGCTTCGAGCAGGTGGAACGGCCCCAGGCGGGGCAGTGGATACCTGCCCGGCAGCGGCTCGGTCTCGTAGTTGAAGTCGATGAGGAGCGCCTTGGCATCACCCGCTTCGATGAAGCAGTTGGCGTGCCCGTCGAACGCACGAGTCATCGGTCGTCCCTCGATGTGATCCAGGAGATTGTCGACGAAGACCTCGACCGAGAAGTGCGCGACCGAACCTGCCTTGGAGGTCGGGATGTCCGAGGCGTCCCCGATGGCGAAGATGTCGTCGAACGTGGTCGAGAGGAACGTGTTCCTGTCGACCGGCACGAGGTTGAGATCGTCGCCGAGTCCTGAGCGGGCGACATACTCTGCGCCCATGTTCAGGGGGACGGTGACCAGCAGGTCGAACGGGACCTCGCGACCGTCATAGGACACCAAAGTCTTGTGTTCACAGTCCACCCTCTCGACCACGAAGTCCGCCTGGAGGGCGATCCCACGGTCGTCGAGCATCCGACCGAGCAGCTGGGCGGCGATCGGCTTGGTGAAGGCATCCGACAGCGGCGTGACGTAGACAAGCTCCACGTCGCCGCGCATGCCGCGGCGCTGGAACCAGTCGTCGGCGAGGAAGGCGAACTCGAGTGGGGCGACCGGACACTTGATAGGCATGTCGACGATGTGCACGACAACCCTGCCACCCGGAAAGTCCGCAAGCGCCGCTCGCAGAGCGACGGCACCGTCGAGAGTGAAGAACTCGTGGATGCTCCGGCGCCACTCACCGCCGTCGAGCATGCCCGGAGTCTGATCCGGCCGGGGTTCGACGCCGGTCGCGATGACGAGGACGTTGTACGCGAGTCGTTCGGCGTCCTGGGTCACCACGACCTTCTCGTCCGGCAGAACCATGTCGACGGCGGCGCGGACCGTGCCGACGCGCTCGTGCAGCAGCTGCCGGGTGGACTTCGACAGGCTCTTCAGGGACCCGGCCCCGAAGGGCAGGCGGAGATAGCCCGGCTGGTAATGGTGGACATCGCTGGGTTCAACCACGGTGATGATCCACTCGTCGGACAGTCGTCGCGCGAGTGTGTTGGCCACCATCGTCCCGGCCGTGCCGGCACCGAGCACCACTAGACGCCTCATCGCAGACTCCTCACGTCGATGTCTCACCTTCGACACTAGGAAGTCTCCGGCGTGATCGGACCTGCCGAAGGTCCCGACGGCGGAAGCATTACGTCACGTGGCGACCAGCTGGCGCCCAGCGTGGAGGGGTCAGCCTTGTGGCGACGAGCCCAGGCCGAGGGCGAAAGCCTCTTCGCGCAGCTCCTCTCTCACCGTGGGGTGCGCCACGTCGATGAGGGCAGCTGCCTGGGTGCGCTCGTCCTGGCCGGTGAGAAACGCGACACCGTGCTCGGTCACGACTGCGCTGTGCTGGAAGGAGGTGACCGGCTCGTCGACCATCGCCACGATGCTGGAGCGGTCTGCGCGCGGGTGCCACGACCGCAGGGCCATCAGCGCTTGACCCCCTGGCGAGTGCAGTGCGCCGACGGTGAAGTCGGTCTGGCCGCCGAATCCGGAATGGATCCGGGCATTGATCCGCGAGGCGTTGGCCTGCCCGAACAGATCCACCTGCAGCGCAGTGTTGATGCTGGTCATCAGCCGCTGTGCCGAGATCTGAGCTGGGGCATTGGTCCGCTCGGTCCGCAGAACCTGGACGCGGGGGTTGGCGTTCACCCACGCGTAGAGCTCCGGTGAGCCCATGACGAACGACGCTGTCACCAGCGCCGTGCTGTCCAACGCCTGGGCGCGGTCGAGAGCGAGGACCCCGTCCGAGAACATCTCGCTCCAGATCGCCAGACCACGCCGGCCGGCCAGGCCGGCGACGGTCGCGTCGGGCACCATGCCGATCCCCATCTGCAGGGTGGCCCCGTCGGGCACCCGATCGGCGACCAGTTCTCCGATGCGCGCAGATGCGTCGTCAGGCTCCTGGTGAGAAGGCATGACAAGCGGCTCATCAGCCTCGACCAGCAGGTCGATGTCCTCGCGACGGAGCAGCCCGTCGCCGTACGTCCACGGCATGTGGCTGTTGATCTGAGCCGCCACAAGGCCACCACGGGAACGGCACGCCTCGATGGCAGCGGGCAGGACATTGACCTCGGTCCCGAGTGACCAGAGGCCGTCGCGCGCCGGCGCGACCGTCACGCACACAAGGTCCGGTGACAACGTCGAGGAGAACAGCGCGGGCACCGTCGACAGCCGGGCAGGCACATAGGACAAGGTGGGGCTGCGCCGCATGCCTGGGCCGACGAACGGCGTCTCGTGTATCACGCCCGGCCGCGCCGGGATCCCGATCTGGGCGTTGAGCATGCAGAGGCGGTAGGCCGGCAGCAGCTCGTCGACGAGGCGCAGCAGGGTCCAGGGGGTGGCACCGTTGCCGCCGACGACGATCCTCGGGCACTGCGGCAGCGCAGCCAGCGCATGAGCGATGGCATCGTCCTGAGCCAGCATCGCCACAGTGTGGCAGCCCACAAACCCGCGACTAGAGACCTAGGTCCCTGTCCTTCCCGGCCAAGGTCTCTGGTCCGCGACGCGTGGCTGCGCTCTCCTGGTGAGGTCAGCATCCACGTCGAGGTCAGGAGCAGCTCATGGCGAGCACCGACAGAGCCGTAGTCGTAGGGATCGACGGCTCACCGGAGAGCCGAGCTGCGTTGACGTACGCCGCCGAGCTGGCAGCCGGTCGGCATCTGTCGCTGCGGGTGGTCTGCGCGTTGCCGGAGGGTCACGCGCGGGACACGTGGACCGACATCGTGAGGCGGAAGCTGCAGACTGACGGCGAGCACCTCGTCGCCGATGCCGTGGACGAGGTGCGCCGAGACTTCCCGCGCCTGGCCATCGCCTCCGAGGTCGTGGCGGGGAGCGCTGTGGCCATGCTGCTGCACGAGGCGGAGCTCGCTGACACCCTCGTCGTCGGCAGCCGCGGCGCCGGTGGGTTCACTGGTCTCCTTCTAGGTTCCACGGCCCTGCATGTCGCGACGCGGGCTCGATGCCCAGTCGTGACCGTGCCGACCACCGATCCCACGCGTCCGGCAGGACGACGGATTGTGGTGGCGGTCGACGGATCTCCGCAAGCCCAAGCCGCCATCGAGTATGCGTGCCGGCTGGCCGACGAGCTCTCCGAGCCCGTCCTTGCCGTGCACGCCTGGAACGACCCGGTCCAGCTGTCACCCGCTGTGCTGGTGCCGCTGGACTACCAGCCGCTCTTGCTGGCCGAGGAGCAGGCCGGCCGGCTCGAGCTGGCGGAGGCACTCGCCGGGTGGGCCGAGAAGTTTCCCTCCGTCACCCTCGAGCAGCGAGTCCTGCAGGGTCAGCCGGTGCACGTGATCCTCACCGAGGCCGCCGCAGCACGCATGATCGTCGTCGGTTCGCGTGGCCACGGCCCGGTCCGGAGTCTGCTCGGGTCGGTCAGCCACGGGCTGCTGCACCACGCTGCCGTGCCGGTCGCTGTGGTCCACACGGACCGGTGAGGCCCTCTCCACCCGAGGAGCACACATACTGGCGCGGTGCCGACCTCAACAGGTGACGTCCTGGTCGTGAACTGCGGGAGCACGTCGGTCAAGATTGCTGTCGTTGACCCCGCCACCGGTGCTCGCCGGGGCGCGGGGGCACGAGAAGCCGTGCCACCCGGCGGACATCACGCTGCCGTCACGTCCGTCCTGGACGAGCTGGATGCAGACCTGCTCAAGTCCGTAGTCGGCGTCGGGCACCGGGTCGTGCACGGCGGTCCCCGGTTCACCGACCCGGTGCTGGTGGACGACCAGGTGCGAGCCGCCCTCGGCAACCTGGTGTCGCTCGCTCCGTTGCACCTGCCGGCCAATCTCCGCGGGATCGACGTCGTGGGTGAGCGGCTGCCTGCCCTGCGCCACGTGGCGGTCTTCGACACCGGATTTCACAGCAGCCTCCCGTCCCGCGCCTACCGGTACGCGGTGCCACAGTCATGGTTCGACGACCACGGGGCACGGAGGTACGGCTTCCACGGCATCAGCTGTCGCATCGTGACCGACCGCACAGCCGCGCTGCTCGGACGACCGGTCGAGGACCTGAGGCTCGTCGTGGCCCATCTCGGCGGTGGGTGCAGCGCCACCGCCGTGAGTGACGGCCGGTCGGTCGACACCAGCATGGGCTTCACCCCGCTGGAGGGGCTTGTCATGACCACCCGCAGCGGTGACATCGATCCTGGACTGCTGGCGTACCTGGCGCCCCGGCTCGGACTGGACCTGCTCCAGCTGGTCGAGATCCTGAACACCCGCAGCGGACTCGCGGGCCTGTCCGGCATGAGCGGTGACATCCGCGAGCTGACCGCTGCAGCTGCTGCAGGTTCCCCCGTCGCCACGCTGGCGCTCGAGGTGTTCAGCTATCGGCTGGCCAAGACGATCGCGGCCATGACCGTGCCGTTGGCGAGGTGGGACGCCTTGGTCTTCACCGGCGGGATCGGCGAGCACAGCCCGGAGATCCGGTCGCGGGTCATGGCGCTGCTCGGTGTGTTCGGCGTCCATGAGGATGCGGCCGCGAACGCCGCCCATGGTCAGGAGACGGCGGGCCGGGTGAGCCTCATCGCAGAACGCCCAGGGCCCACCGTGCTCGTCGTACCCACCGACGAGGAACGGGTCATTGCCTCAGACACCGCGCTGTTGCTCGGGATCTGAGCAACCGACCACCGGTCAGCCTGCGGTGTCGCCCAACGTCCAGCCCTGCACATCTGGAAGATCCTCGAGGTGGTCGACGATGTAGGCGGCGTGCTCGGCCAGTCTGGCCTGGCACCACGCTTTCAGCTCGCTGGCTCCTGCCGGCGTACGGCGTGCGTTGTTCACCGCATCCATCACCAGGTGATAGCGCGACACCTTGTTGCGCACCACCATGTCGAACGGCGTCGTCGTGGTGCCTTCCTCGATGAACCCGCGCACTCGGAAACGGTCCGCGTCTGGGCGCCCGTGGATCAACTGGTGCACCGCACCCGGATAGCCGTGGAACGAGAACACGACATCGACCGCGTCGGTGAAGAGCTCGCTGAACAGCGTCTCGCTCATGCCGTGCGGGTGGTCCTTGGGTCGGGGCAGAGTCATGAGGTCGATGACATTCACCACCCGCACCCGCAGGCGAGGCAGCCTCTCGCGCAGGATCTGTGCAGCAGCGACGGTTTCCATTGTCACGACGTCGCCGGCGCACGCGAGCACGATGTCGGGCTCGTCGACACCGTCATCGGTCCCGGCCCAGTCCCAGACGCTGGCACCCCGCGCGGCGTGCGCGACAGCATCGTCGATGGACAGCCACTGGAGCTGGGGCTGTTTGTCGATCACGATCAGGTTGACGTAGGACCGTGACCGGAAGCAGTGGTCCGCGACGGCGAGCAGGCTGTTGGCATCCGGCGGGAGATAGACCCGGCTGACGTTGGCCCGCTGGGTGATGACGTTCTGGATCAGGCCAGGGCCCTGGTGGGAGAACCCGTTGTGGTCGTTGCGCCAGGCGGTCGAGGTGAGCAGGACGTTCAGGCTCGGCACCTTCGCCCGCCAGGAGAGGTTGGACGCCTCCTCGAGCCACTTGCTGTGCTGGATGGTCTGCGACGCGCTCACCATCGCAAACGCCTCGTAGGTGGCAAAGAGCCCATGTCGGCCGCTGAGGGTGTAGCCCTCGAGCCAGCCGTGACAGTTGTGCTCCGAGAGGACCTCCATCACCCGACCGTCGCGGGAGAGGGAGACGTCCTGGTCAGTCACCCGCTCCGCGAAGGCGCGGTCGGAGACCTCGAACACGGCGCCCAGCCGGTTGCTGTTGGTCTCGTCGGGGCAGAAGAGTCGGAAGTTGTGCGGGTTGGCTCGATAGATGTCGCGCATCATCTCGCCGAGCCGGCGGGTCGACTCGACCAGCTCGGTGCCGGGCCGCGCGACCTCCACGGCGTAGTCCCGGAAGTCTGGCAGTGCCAGATCCTCAGCGAGCAGGCCGCCGTTCGCGTGCGGGCTGGCGCTCATCCGACGGTCACCGGCCGGGTTGTTGGACAGCACAACTCGCGTCGGCTTCCCCTCCGCGTCGAACAACTCGTCCGGCCGGTAGGACAGGAGCCACTCCTCGAGCAGCCGCAGGTGTTCTGGGTTGTCCTTGACGCCGGACAACGGGACTTGGTGGGACCGCCAGGTGCCGGTCACCTGGATACCGTCGACCTTCTCCGGCCCGGTCCATCCCTTGGGGCTGCGCAAGACGATGAGCGGCCACTGTGGCCGGGCGCCGTCCCACGATCCGCCCCGGGCGGCGCTCTGGATGTTGCGGATGCGCGTCCAGGCCTCCGCCAGCACGGCGGCAAACCGTCGGTGCATGCCCGGCAGATCATCACCCTCGACCTCGAGGACGTGGTAGCCGTGGCCCTCCAGCAGGGATCGGACTTCGGCGGGATCCTTTCGGGCCAGCACCGTGGGTCCAGAGATCTTCGCTCCGTTCAGGTGCAGCACCGGCAGCACCGCTCCGTCACGGGTCGGATTGAGGAACGAGATGCCCTTCCAGGACCCTTCCAGGGGTCCAGTCTCGGCCTCGCCGTCTCCGACGACGGCCAAGGCGATGAGCTCGGGGTTGTCCATCACTGCCCCGAACGCATGCATCAGGACGTAGCCGAGTTCGCCGCCCTCGTGGATCGACCCGGGAGTGGGGACGGACACGTGGCTCGGGATGCCTCCGGGGGAAGAGAACTGCCGGCAGAGGATCGCGAGACCAGGCTCGTCCTGCGTCACCTTCGGATAGACCTCCGAGTAGCGACCCTCGAGATAGCCGGCGGCGACCAGCGCGGGACCGCCGTGTCCTGGTCCGGCAAGGTAGATCACCTGCTGCCCTGTGTGCCTGATGAGCCGGGAGACGTGGGCATAGACGAAGGAAAGTCCCGGACTGGTGCCCCAGTGCCCGAGCAGCCGGGGCTTGATGTCGGCAGGGGTCAGCGGCCTACGGAGCAGTGGGTTCGCCAACAAGTAGATCTGGGCGATCGTCAGGTAGTTGGCCGCTCGCCACCAGGAGTCCAGCGCAGCCAGCTCGTCGTCATCGGGCTCGGAGAGCAGGTCGTCTCGCAGCACGCGGGTCTCCTCGGTCGCTGGGGGCGTCGGTCCGAATGCTGCCCTCGGCGCCGGTGGACGTGCAAGGGCTCAGGTCATCCCTGGGCAGGACCAAAGTCCCGGCAGTTCCGTCCGACCAGCCCTGACGAAGAGGTGCGGCCGGTGGTCTGGTGGAGGGGCACACCACCCGCCGTACAGGAGGACACGTCATGGACAGCACGCTCCGGAGAGCAGTCGTGGTCGGACTCGACGAGTCGTCGCACGCTCGCGAAGCCGTCGATCACGCCGCTGCTCTGGCCGACCGCAAGCGGCTTGCCCTGCGGCTCGTGCACGCGGTGAACCCTTCGCAGTACGGCGCCGGCGCCTCAGCCGGCTGGTCACCCGATCCTTTCGGCATTCCGTACCGTGCGGCGGAGGCTCTCGTCACCGAGACCGTGTCCCGCGTCAAGGACCGCTATCCGCAGCTGACCATCACCTCCAGGCTCGAGTTCCACTCCCCGGTGGACCTTCTGGTGGAGGAGTCTGAGGCCGCCGAGGTGCTGGTCCTGGGGGTGCGTGGCAGTGGTGGGTTCTCCGCGCTGCTGGTCGGCTCGACGACGGTCCGTCTGGCGAGCAAGGCACACTGCCCGGTGATCGCCGTACGCGCGGAGCTGCATCGTCGTCGTCCTCGGCACGGGATCGTGGTCGGTGTCGATGGGTCTCCCGAGGCCGCAGAGGCCTTGGAGTTCGCCCTGAGCGAGGCAGCGGAGACCAAGCAGTCCCTGACGGCCGTCATGGCCTACGCCGACCCCGCCTCCCTGGGTAACGCCGTGATCCACCCGCTGGTGAACGCGGCGCTGGCTGAGGCACTCGCCGGCTGGGGTGAAAAGTACCCCGACGTCAGCATCGAACGGCTGATCGTCTGCGAGCAACCGGTCAAGGCCCTTGTCGAGGCATCGGCAGCAGCGGAGCTGCTCGTGGTGGGTTCCCGCGGCCGAGGCGCACTCCGGTCGATGTTCGGTTCCGTGAGCCACGGCGTCCTGCATCACGCCGACTGCTCGGTCGCCGTGGTGCACAGTCGGCCCTGACGCGAGGCGGTGACCCGGTCACACGACCGGGCCACCGCCGTTGCCTCGCCGCCGATCAACCCGCCGTCGACGACTGACCCGCTGTCCCAGCGCCGGGGCCGCCACCGGTCTGAGTGCCGGTCACGATGAAGTCGCTGCCGACCTGCACGATCACCTGATCACCGGCGGAGGTCACGATGTGCGCCTCGTAGACGCCGTCCGAGTCGGTCTCGACCCTCTGGATCGTCGCGCTCGGGTACTTGGCCAGCGCGGCCGCCTTGACCTTCTCAGCCGTGGTCCCCGTGAGCAGGTGCTCGTCCGAACGCATGCTCTTGGTGGGGTCCGTCGTCTGCACGAGAGTGCCACTGCCACTGCCACTGCCACTGCGACTGGCGGTGCTGCTGCTCGCGGTGGCGGACGGAGTACTCGTCGCCGCGCTGGCCGACATGGTGCCGGCGGCCATCCCACCGACGGCGAGTCCGGAGAGCACGAGCACTCCACCGGCGAGGGCCTTCTTCATCGTGGTCGAGTTCATGGGTAACTCCTTCGGTTGAGCCCCGGTCGGGGCCGATGACGACCAGCCTGGGCTGCGACCCTCCCTGCCACCTGCGCGGCCACTGGCAGGTCCCTGCCGGTGTCAGGTCGGCGGCGGGTGTGCTGTTGACTCGGACGCATGCCACAGATCACCCAGGTCCTGCCAGCCCTCACCGCGTCCCACCAGCGGCTCGCCGCCGCTGTCGCGGGACTCGCCGAGGGCGACGGCACCCGCCAGTCCTATGCCAGCGAGTGGACCATCGCCCAGGTCCTCTCCCACATCGGGTCCGGTGCCGAGATCAACACGCGGGTCATCCAGTCCGTCGTGTCGGGCGACCCCACACCCAGCCGTGACGACCTGACCGAGATCTGGGGCCGCTGGGACGCCAAGTCGCCCGAGGCACAGCTCAGCGACGGCGTCGCGTCCGATGCCGCGCTGCTCGACGACATCGCTTCCCTGTCGGGGGAGCAGGTCTCCGGCTGGCGGCACACGCTGCATGGTGAGGAGGTCGACCTTGCCGGCCTGCTGATGCAGCGCCTCGGTGAGCACGCGCTGCACACCTGGGACGTGGTCGTCGCAGTCGATCCCGCGGCTACGGTGTCCGCGGACGCGGTCGCCTTGCTCATCGATGCACTCGCCATGGTGGTGTCGAAGACGGCCACGCTCGCGCCGGGGTCTCGGATCGCGGTTACGACGACGGAGCCGGCGCGGACGTTCCTGCTCGAGGCGGACTCCGAAGCTGCCTCCCTCGCCGTTGTCGACCCCAACTCCTCGGCGGACGCGACGGCCTCGCTGCACCTGCCGGCGGAGGCGTTCCTTCGCTTGACCTACGGCCGGCTCGACCCCGACCACACGCCGGCCGGAGTTGAGACTGACGGCGTCGACCTCGGCACCCTGCGGCAGGCCTTCCCCGGCTTCTGAGCCACCGCGCAACCCCCGCCCGCCTCCCGCAGTTGACCACGTCAGGTAGGCCGACAGAGCGAGGTGGTCTCGCTAGGACGTGGCACTTCCTCGTGTGTTCACTGCCGGGATCACCCGTTCGCCGTACGCCGCCAGCGTCGCGTCCTTCGCGTCGTGCTGCAGGTAGAGCGCGAACTGGTCGACGCCGAGCTCGCGCAGCTGCTCCAACCGCGCCATCTGCGCCTCGACGGGACCGAGCAGGCAGAAACGGTCGATCACCTCGTCCGGCACGAAGTCGGTGTGCTCGTTGCCGGCCTTGCCATGACTGTTGTAGTCATAGCCCGCGCGGCCGGCGATGTAGTCGCTCAGGGCCGCCGGTACTGCTGCTCCCTCGGACCCGTAGCGCGCCACGATGTCCGCCACGTGGTTGCCGACCATGCCGCCGAACCACCGGCACTGGGCCCGGGCGTGCTCCATCCCGGCATCGGAACCGTCGGTGACGTAGGCCGGTGCCGCCACGCAGATGGTGATCGAGTCGGGATCCCGACCGGCGTCGGCGGCCGCCTTGCGCACCGCCGCGATGGACCACGCGGTGATGTCTGGGTCAGCGAGCTGCAGGATGAAACCGTCGGCCACCTCGCCGGTGAGAGCAAGTGCCTTCGGGCCGTACGCCGCGACCCAGATCGGCAGCCGCGAGGACGCGCCCCACGGGAAGCGCAGCTGATTGCCCTTGTAGTCAACGGATTCGCCGTTGGCCAGGCCACGGATCACCGCGATCGACTCGCGCAGCGTGGCCAGGGTCACCGGGCTGCCGTTGATGACGCGTACGGCGGAGTCGCCTCGTCCGATGCCGCACACCGTGCGGTTGCCGAACATGTCGTTCAGCGTCGCGAACAGCGAGGCGGTGACGGTCCAGTCGCGGGTCGCCGGGTTGGTCACCATCGGTCCGACAGTGACCCGATGGGTCCGGGACAGGATCTGGCTGTAGACGACGAACGGCTCCTGCCAGAGCAGGTGGGAGTCGAAGGTCCAGACGTGACTGAAGCCATAGGTCTCGGCCTTGACCGCGAGGTCGACCACCCGCCAGGCAGGCGGGTCGGTCTGCAGGACGACGCCGAAGTCCATCCTCAGAGCAGGTTCTGGGAGAGAGCGCGCTTGACGAACTGGCCGTGCGACGTGCTGCCGACGTACCCGGTGTCGTCCTTGATCATTGCGCCACGGGACATGACGGTGTCGACGTGGCCGTCGACCTCAAAACCCTCCCAGGCCGAGTAGTCCATGTTCATGTGGTGGCTGCGGCCGGGACCGATGCCGATGGAGGTGTGTCCGCGCGGGTCGTAGATGACGATGTCAGCGTCGGCGCCGGCCGTGATGACGCCCTTGCGACCGTAGAGCCCGAACATGCGGGCCGGTGCCGCGCAGCAGACGTCGACCCACTTCTCCAGGCTGATCCGGCCATCGACGACGCCTTGGTAGAGCAGGTCCATCCGGTGCTCTACCGACCCGATACCGTTGGGGATCTTGGCGAAGTTGCCGACACCCATGTCCTTCTGGTCCTTCATGCAGAACGGGCAGTGGTCGGTGGAGACCGTCGTGACGTCGCCGGTCCGGATGTATCGCCACAGCTCGTCCTGGTGCCCTTCCGCACGAGAGCGCAGCGGCGTGGAGCAGACCCACTTGGCACCCTCGAAGTCGCCCCACTCGGCGCTGCGCGCACCGAGCTGCTCCTCCAACGACAGGTAGAGGTACTGCGGGCAGGTCTCACCGAAGACGTTCTGCCCGGCATTGCGCGCCTCGGCGATGCGCGCCAGCGCCTGCTTGGCCGACACGTGCACGACGTACAGCGGTGCACCTGTCATGTCAGCGAGCATCACGGCCCGGTGGGTGGCCTCCTGCTCGGCCTGCCACGGACGCGTGGTGCCGTGGAAGTACGGCGCGGTGTCGCCACGTTCCAGTGCCTGCTGGACCAAGACGTCGATGGCGGAGCCGTTCTCGGCGTGCATCATGATCAGGCTGCCGTTGCCGGCGGCGGACTGCATGGCACGCAGGATCTGACCGTCGCTGGACAGAAGGACGCCGGGGTAGGCCATGAACAGCTTGAAGCTGGTGATGCCCTCGCCGATGAGCTCGTCCATCGCCTTGAGCGACTCGTCGTCGACCTCGCCGATGATCTGGTGGAAGCCGTAGTCGATCGCGCAGTTGCCGGCAGCCTTCTGGTGCCACGCCGCCACCTGGTCCTGGACGCGCTGGCCGTGCGTCTGCACGACGAAGTCGATGATCGTCGTGGTGCCGCCCCACGCCGCGGCTCGCGTGCCGGTCTCGAAGGTGTCGCTCGCTTTAGTGCCACCGAACGGCATCTCCATGTGGGTGTGCGCGTCGATGCCACCCGGGATCACGTACCTGCCTGTCGCATCGATCACGGTGTCGGCACTGACGGCAGCGAGCGCGCTCGACCCGGGCGCGATGACCGCGGCGATGGTCTCGCCGTCGACCAGCACGTCCTGCAACGACGAGCCGTGCGGGGTGACCACAGTCCCACCGCTGATCAGACTCGTCATGGCTTGGTCGTCGCGACGTAGGACTCCGGGCGACGGTCCCGGTAGAACTGCCAGTCGTTGCGCACCGTCGTGATCAGGTCGAGGTCGAGGTCGCGGGTGACGATCTCCTCCTTGTCCGGAGAGGCAACCTCACCGACGTAGTTGCCCCGTGGGTCGACGAAGTACGACGACCCGTAGAAGTGCGGTGCGTCGGGCCCGAACTCGCCGACCTCCTGGCCGATGCGGTTGTTGGCGGCGATGAAGTACTGGTTGGCGGCCGCGGCCGCGGGCTGCTCGAGCTCCCACAACCGGTTGGACAGTCCGGGCTTGGTGGCCGAGGGGTTGAAGACCAGCTGCGCATTGTTGAGACCGAGCTCGCGCCAGCCCTCGGGGAAGTGCCGGTCGTAGCAGATGTAGACACCCACCCGCCCGACCGCCGTGGTGAAGACGGGGTAGCCCGAGTTGCCCGGGCGGAAGTAGAACTTCTCCCAGAACTGGGGGAGGTTCGGGATGTGGTGCTTGCGGTAGGTGCCGAGCAGCGTGCCGTCGGCGTTGATCACCGCAGCGGTGTTGTAGTACTCACCCTCGTTGGCGACCTCGTAGATCGGCAGCACGATGACCAGGTGCAGCTCCTTGGCCAGGGCCTGGAACCGCTCGGTCGTCGGTCCGGGGACCGACTCGACGTAGTCGTAGTACTTCTGGTCCTGCACCGCACCGAAGTAGGGTCCGTAGAACAGTTCCTGGAAGCAGATGATCTGAACCCCGTCAGCAGCGGCCCGCCGGGTGAGCTCCTCGTGCTTGGCGATCATCGACTCTTTGTCGCCGGTCCACTCGACCTGCGTGACGGCTGCGCGGACGACCGACATGGTGGCTCCCATCAGGCTGTAAGTCGTGTCAACCTACTGCCTGATCCTGTCGCCGTGCTGAACCGCCGGTGGCTTAGGAGGCGCCGGTCGAAGTGTGCTTGACCGGGGCCGGGGCCGGTGCCGGCCGCGGGGCGGGTGCCCGCACCGCCACGGCCGGCGGGGCGGCGACAACGCCGCCACCCGAGGCGGCGTACGTCCGCGGTACGAGGCCGGTTGTACCGCCGCCGCTGCCAGGGATCGGGCGTCGGGACAGCGCCCGGGTCTGGGCGTGCAACCGGGCCAGCGCCTTCTGCAGCCGGACGACCCGGGCCTGCTCGGCTGTGGCCGCCTGCGACAGCACGATGGTCGGCTTGTCGAGGCTGCTGCGATCCACGGCAGCCACCGGGCGACCGCTCGCCACCCCGGGCTGGTCCTGGGTCGCCGTGGTCTTCTTGGCGACGGAGGCCGGGTGGGCAACGCCCCAGGCCGTGGCAGCCGTCAGCACGCCGGCGGCCAGTGGCGCGACCACCGCTGCGGTACCCCACTTGATGTTGCGAGCCATCCGCTCAGTCATCGCGGCCACCACCCTGACCGTCGTCGCCGCCCCCGCCGGCACTCGAGCTTGCCCCGGTGGCGGTGTGCGCGGCCGGTGCTGACTTTGCGGGCTGCTGACGGGCACCATGCACCACAGGCTGTACGACGGGGCGCGCGGCTGCTTCGCGCGCTGCCGCGACGGCGGCGACGCGCTGCTTCGTGGCGGCAGCGATCCTGCGGGCACGCGTCTTCTTGGCCGCTGCCAGCTGGGCCTCCGCGTCGGAGACGCGCTGGTTCAGCTGGTCGCCGCGCTGCGACATCGTGTCCACGTAGTCCTGCAGCGCCTGTCGACCATCGGTCTGCTGGGCGGACCCGACCGTGGTCAGGGCAGGGGCTGCGAGGGCGGCCGGGCTATCGGCGGACGGGGTCGTGGTGGCCGCGTCACTGCCCACAGTGGCGACTGCTGCCCCGGCTGCGCCGAGGATCCCGGTGGCCGCGACGACGGTCATCGTCACGCGTCGAGAGCGCTTCATGGTGTGCCCCTCTTGCTCAGCTGCTTGGTGCTCCGTGCCTCAAGCATCGGCGCCCTGCCACGGGTCCACCGCCGCTTAGGGGTCAGTTAGGGCAGCGAAAGGCGAAATTTGTCCCCCGCGGCGCCGCTCCCCGTCAGCGCAGGGAGAACGGTGGGTACCGGTCGGTGACGAGCAGGAACGCGTACGCCTCGACCCGCAGCCACCAGCGGCCGACGCCGACCACGTAGTCGAACAACCCACGCGGATAGCGGCCCGTCACCAGGATCGCGACCCATGCAGCGACCACCGAGAAGACTGCGCCCACGGACAAGAACAGCAACAGCACAAAGTGCGGGATGGCGAGCAGCCACTTCACCAAGGGCAACCAGCGGTTGAGGTCTTGGGCGGCGTCGGGATAGTCGAGCCCCAGATCCACCTTCTGCTTATCGACGGTCGAGGGGTAGTCGTCAGTCAGGAGCGCGACGTAGGCACCCACCCGAGCGCCGAAACGAGCGAGCTCGAGTGCGAAGTCGAACCACCACCGCGGATATCGCTGCCGGAACAGGATCATCAACAGAGTCGCCAAGAACAGGCCACTGGCGATGCCGCCGCTGGTGGAGCTCACCGCCTTTCCGCTCTGGTCGTACACCGTCCGTGTCACACCGGACGTGAGCAACCCGTAGATGATGGCGATGGGAATGACGAGCGCGATCCGGAAGAGCGACGTCAGCCGGTTGTGCTCGGCCGTGTACTCGACGGCGAGACGGGCTGGGTAGCTCGAGGGCACTGAGGGCGCGGACTCGACCTGGTCGGACATTGAGGACCTCCTGCTGACGCCTTCTTGGCGTCCACCCTTGCCCGCACCTTCGTCGCGTGGCGAGAGTCTTAGGTCCCTATCTTGTCTCTACGTGGCGGTGTCTGGCGCTGCCCGACGGCGTTGGGGTCAGCCCGTTCGCCGGCGCGGGTAGGTCTTGTGCGCGGCATCGACGAGTGGGATCGTCGCGGCGGCCACGAGGCAGAAAAGCCACCCGGTCGTGGTGGGCCAGGATCCGCCGAGTAGGTCGGCGACCCACGGGATCCCCAGAAACGCCACGAGCAGGGCCGCCTCGACAGCGACAGCAAGCAGGATGAACGGGTTGCTCCTCGGGTCGCAACGCCACGCCGGGAGCGTCTCGCTGCGACAGGTGAAGGCGTTCGCGATCTGCGCCACAGCGACAACAGCGAATGCCGACCCGGACGCCGAGGCCAGCAGTCCGGGAGAGGGGACATCGCCGAAGCCCCAGCCGTGGGCGAGAAGAATTGTGAGGAAGGCCCCCATCGAGAGCAACGCCTCGGTCGGACCGAGCACCAGCAGGGCCCGGCGCATCAAGCCTCCGTCGACGACCGACCGCGTCCGTCTCGGTCCATTCATGGCGCGCTCGTTGGCAGGCTCAGCGCCGAGGGCGAGCGCGGGCAGCATATCGGTGCCGATGTCGAGGGCAAGGACTTGAAGGACGCCGATGGCGAGTGGGATCTTGCTGCCCGTCAGCGCCCACAGGACGAACGGGACCAGCTCGGCCACGTTGTCGGTCAGGTGGAAGGTCAGGAAGCGCCGGATGTTGGAGAAGGTTCCCCGGCCCAGTTGGATGGCCTTCGGGATGGTCGCAAAACTGTCGTCCAGAAGGACCAGGTCCGCCGCCTCGCGAGCGACGTCGCTGCCCGACAGGCCCATCGCAATGCCGACGTCGGCCTCACGCAGAGCCGCCGCGTCGTTGACGCCGTCACCGGTCATCGCCACGACGTGGCCGTGCGACCGCAGGGCCCGGGCGATGCGTAGCTTGTCGGCCGGGGTCACTCGGGCGACGACGGCGCCGTCCTCGCGGTCGAGCAGCTCAGCGATCTGGGAGTCAGTCTCGGGCAGGTCGACGCCCTCCACGACAGTGCCGGTCGGCCCCAGGAGACCGACCTCCACAGCGATGGCGGCTGCCGTGGCTGCGCTGTCGCCGGTCACCATGGCCAGCCGGATCCCGGCACCTCGGCACAGCGCCACCGCTGTCGCGACCTCGGCTCGCGGCGGGTCCTGGATGCCGATGAGGGCAAGAAGCTCGAGATCGTGTCCAACGGCGGTCTCCAAGCCGCCTTCGTCGGTGGGCGGCCCGACGGCACGAGCTCGCGCCACGGCCATGACCCGACGTCCGCGTCCCGACATGTCGGCGAGCTGGGACCACTCGGTCCTCGTCGGTGTGAGGCCGGTGCATCGGTCCAGCAGCACCTCGGGTGCACCCATGACGTATGCCGTGCCGCCGACGATAGCCGCACTCGATCGCGTGGCAGCGGTGAACGGGAGACGGATGCTTGCCGCGGCCTGGTCGGGGCAGCCCAAGCGGTGGGCAAACGCATCGAGGGCCGCGTCCATCGGGTCGCCCTCCGCCACCCATCGACCACCGAGCTCCACGCTGCGCCCCGTGGAGCAACCGAGTGCTCCGACGGCGGCCACCGACGCGAGCACCATCGCGTCGCGAGAGGCATCGACCGTTCCTCGAGGTTCGTAGCCGGTACCGGTCACCCTCAAGCTCCCGGCCGGGGTCCAGCCCTCCACCACAGACATCTCGTTGCGGGTGAGGGTGCCCGTCTTGTCGGTGCAGATGAACGTGGTGGCGCCGAGGGTCTCGACGGCCTCCAGGTGGCGGACGAGGGCGTTGTCGGCGGCCATCCGCTGTGCCGCCCGGGCGAGGGACAGCGTGACCGTGGGCAACAGTCCCTCCGGGACGAGCGCCACCATCACCCCGACCCCGAGCAGCAACGCCGAGGTGACACCAGCACCTAGGAGGAGCGAGGTACCAGCGAGCAGGACACCGACCGACGCGGCGATGGCGGCCACGACGATCACCAGCTTGTGCAGCTGGACGGACAGCGGGCTGGGTGGACGTTGCGCCTGATCGGTGAGCGCGGCTATGCCGGCGAGGCGGGTTGCCGTCCCGATAGCGATGACAACACCCGTCGCGTCGCCCTGGACCGCGAAGGTCCCAGCGAAGACGTCGCAGCCGACAGGCCGTGGCTGAGGGACACTCTCTCCGGTGAGCATGGATTCGTCGACCGTCAGCTCATGCGCGACCTCGATCCGGAGATCGGCACCGACGCGGTCGCCCGCCGCGAGCAGGACAACGTCGCCGCAGACCAAGTCCTCGACCGCGACGCTGATGGTGCGGCCGCCGCGCCGCACGTGGGCGGCGGCCGGCAGCATCGCGTTCAGCTGCTCGGCGGCGCGGTCCGCCTTGTGCTCCTGCAGAAAGGCAAACAGTCCGTTGAGCAGCACGATCACGACGACCGCAGCAGCCAAGGGAACCATCCCCGCCAGCAGGGCAAGCAGTGCAGCTGCCCAGAGCATGCCGGCAAAGAAGTGGGTGAGCTGAGCCATCAGCATCCGCCAGGCCGGTGTGCGACGCGGGGGCGGGACGGCGTTCGCGCCATCTCGCCGATGACGCACAAGAGCTTCCGCGGCAGAGAGTCCAGCAGGAGCTGCGGCGGTGGGCGCGGTCGACGTCGTCACGTCCGGGTGAGCTGCGTTCCCGCGGTGCCGGCGACGACGCTCTCGGTCTCGCAGAGCGCACCGATGGAGGCCTGACCTCCGGTGTCTTCCACGAACCGACGGGCCGCGGTGACCTTCGGCCCCATGGAGCCCGCGGGGAAGGTCATCGCGCGTAGCGTGCTGACGGTGACGTCGCGGAGCAGGCTCTGCTCCGGCGTCCCGTAGTGCGTCATTACTCCTGCGACATCGGTGAGGAGGACCAGACGGTCGGCCGCCAAGGACGTGGCGATGAGCGCTGCAACGGAGTCCTTGTCCACAACCGCGTCCACACCTGACAGCCCCTCGGGGCCGTCCAGCACCGGCACCCCTCCGCCGCCGGCCAGGATCACTGTGGTGCCGTGCGCGAGCAGGGTGCGTGCTGTCTCGATCTCCACGACGCGCACGGGGAGCGGTGATGCAACGACTCTGCGCCACCCGGCACCGTCGGGCCGGACGACCCACCCGTTCTCGGCGGCAAGCGACCGCGCCCGCTGCTCGCTGTAGACACCACCGACGAACTTGGTGGGGTTGGTGAAGGCTGGGTCGTCGGCTGCCACGACGGTCTGGGTCACTAGCGTGACGACCGGTGTGGTGGGGTCGGCATTGGCGAGCGCCTGCTGCAGCCAGTAGCCGATGACGCCCTGGGTCTCGGCCACCAGCTCACTGAACGGATAGGGCCGAGTCAGGCTCCTGTCGGCGGCGCTCTCCAGCGCGAGCATCCCGACCTGGGGCCCGTTCCCGTGCACCAGGACCAGCTCATGCGCTCCCGCTAGTGCCGCCAAGGCGGGCGCAGCCTCGGCGATGTGCTGGAGCTGCACGGCCGAGTCGGGCTTGTCTCCACGGCGCAGCAGCGCGTTGCCGCCAAGGCCCACCACGACCCTCACGTGCGCCCGTCGGCAACCGCGACGTCGGCCAGAGTGGCGACCATGACGGCCTTGATCGTGTGCATCCGGTTCTCGGCCTGGTCGAAGACGATGGATGCGGGCGACTCGAAGACCTCGTCGGTGACTTCCAGGGCCGCGAGACCGGTCTTCCGGAAGATCTCCTCGCCGACGGCGGTCCCGCGGTCGTGGAAGGCGGGCAAGCAGTGCATGAACCTGACGTCCGGGTTCTTGGTCAGGGCCAGCAGCTGGGTCGTCACCTGGTAGGGCATCAGCATCGCGATCCGGTCGGTCCACGCCTCCACGGGCTCACCCATCGACACCCACACGTCGGTGTAGACGAAGTCGGCGTCGAGCAGTCCGGTCGCCGGATCGCCGGTGCACGTGATGCGGGCGCCGGTCTCCTCTGCGATCGCGGTCGCCGCCTTGAGGACGTCCTCGGCGTTCTGCAAGGAGGGCGGAGCGACCATACGGACGTCCATGCCCAGCATCGCCCCGGCCACGAGCAGGGAGTTCGCCGTGTTGTCCCGCGCGTCGCCGATGAAGGCGAAGGAGATGTCCCGATCCGACGTGTGAGCGTGCTCGCGCATGGTGAGCATGTCGCAGAGTGACTGGGTCGGGTGCCACTCGTCCGTGAGGCCGTTCCACACCGGCACACCAGCAAAGGTGGCGAGCGTCTCCACAGTCGCCTGGTCGAAGCCCCGGTACTCGATGCCGTCGTACATCCGGCCCAGCACGCGAGCAGTGTCGGCGACCGACTCCTTGTGACCGAGGTGGGATCCCGACGGGTCGAGGTAGGTGACGTGGGCACCCTGGTCGTGGGCGGCGACCTCGAAGGCGCACCGGGTGCGGGTCGATGCCTTCTCGAAGATCAGGGCGATGTTCTTGCCGGCGAGGCGCTGGACCTCGGTCCCTTCGCGCTTGTCGCCCTTGAGCCGCGCCGCGGTGTCGAGCAGGCTGCGCCACTCGTCCGGGCTGAAGTCGAGCTCTTTGAGAAAGCTGCGCCCCCGGAGCTGACCCGCCGTCACGCCGACACCGCCTCGCGCTCGATCGGACAGGTCATGCACCGTGGTCCGCCGCGCCCTCTGCCCAGCTCCTCGCCCACGACCGGGATGACCCGGATGCCTTGCTCGGTGAGATAGCGGTTGGTCGTCGTGTTGCGCTCGTAACCCAGGATCACCCCGGGTGCCACTGCCAGGAAGTTGTTCCCGTCGTCCCACTGCTCGCGCTTCGCGCCCATCTCGTCGATGGGAGTCTGCAGGACCCGCAGGCTGCCCACGCCGGCCAGGCCGAGAGCCTCGGCCACGACTGGGAAGAGCTCGGCGTTCTCTTCGATCTTGAAGTCGCCGGCGTCTCCCCTCGCCCGCAGGGTGAAGGACCGCAGCTCCTCCGGCAGATAAGGGTAAAGGCAGAACGCGTCGGCAGCGATCATGGTCATCACCGTGTCGAGGTGCATGAAGGCTCGCTCTTTCGGTAGCTCCACGACGATCACGTTGTCGACGGTCCCGGCCCGGAACAGGCTGCAGGCCAGCGTCTCGACCCCCTGCGGTGTTGACCTCTCCCCCATCCCGATCATCACCGTGCGGTTGCCGATGACGGTGATGTCGCCGCCTTCGACGGTCGCCGTGTCGTGGGCGAGCGAGTCGTTGCCGTAGAGAAAGTGGGTCCCGGCAAAGAGAGGATGGAAGTTGTAGACGACCCGGGAGTTGATCGTCTCGCCGCGTCGGGCCGGCATGGCCATCGGGTTGACCGAGACACCGTCGTAGATCCAGGCGGAGTTGTCGCGCTGGAAGAGGTGGTTGGGCAGCGGACGGAGCAGGAAGTCGTCCTTGCCGAGGTAGTCCATCAGCAAGCTCGGGGCGTGCAGCAAGGACACGACGTCACGCTTGAGGACACCGCCGATGAGCACCTCGGCAAGCACTGGGGCCGGCGTAGAGCCGACCAGCTCGTCGAGGGGTGCGTCGAGTGCGGGTCCGAACCGGGTCGCCGTCGTGAGGCGCTCCTGGAGGAACGGCCGGGCACCCGGCTCATCGAGTGCCACGGCCAAGAGCTGGGCGAAGTGGTGGACGAGCACGCCTTCACCTTCGAGCTGTCGGGTGAACGCGTCATGTTCTTCACGGGCGCGGTCGGCCCACATCACGTCGTCGAACAGCAGTTCGTCGACGTTGTCCGGAGTGAGTCGGTCGAGCTCGATGCCGGGACGGTGCACAATCGCCTGCTTGAGCAGGCCGACCTCGGAGTCGACGTGGAACGACATGGGGAAGAGCCTCTCGTGGGAGTGATGCGCGAGCGCATCGGTCAGCGGTAGTCGGGCACGGGGTCCGGACGGGTCATGGAGCCGCGCATCGCGAGATACACCGGGATGCCGATCAGCGAGGCAGCCCCGGCCATCAGGAACGGCCCCCACACGACGTACCAGGAGCTCCCGGTGTTGGTGGAGTAGTAGATAAAGGCGATGGACATGACCAGGGCGACGACGGCAACCGAGACGTCGAGTACGAAGCGCGGCGTCCTGCCCTGCCGGTGGTCCCGCCAGCGCCAGGTGAGCTGAGCCAGCGCCGAGAACGCGTAGGGGATGGCCGCGGTGATCCCGGTCATCAGCACCAGCGTGGTGAAGACCGTGGCCCCGCTCGTGCCCAGGTAGCTCAAGATCACGGCGAGAGAGGCCAGTGCCGTGGAGGAGATGACACCGAAGGCTGGCACCCCTCGACCGTTCAGCTGCGCGAAGCGTCGCGGGAACAGGCCGTCGTTGGCGGCCGCCAACGGCATCTCGGCCACGATCATCGTCCAGCCGTTGAGGGCGCCGATGCCGGAGATGATCACCGCGAGAGCCACCAGGTTGCCAGCCCACGATCCGCCGCCGACGATCACGTTCGCCGCAGCGGAGTAGGACGCCTTGTTGCCATCGAGTGCCAAGGCACTTGCCGGGAGGATCCCGAAGACCGCGACGAGAGAGAGCACGTAGACGACGCCGCTGGCAAGGGTGCCGTAGATCGTCGAGCGTCCGATGTTGCGCGCCGGGTCACGCACCTTGGCAGCCGCGACCGATGCCGTCTCGACGCCGAGATAGCTGAAGAGGCAGATGGCCATGGCGCCGCCGATCGCCGAGAGGTTGCTGCTCCCGCTGGTGTTCCACGGGGTGAAGTTCCCGGCACTGATGAAGAAGAGCCCGAGCGTCGACATCAGTGCCAACGGGAGGAACTTCAGCACGGTGGTCCAGAGCTGGAAGACGCCCATAGTCCGTACGCCGACGAGGTTCACCACGGCCGGGATCCACAGTCCGGTGAGCGCGATCAGGATGGACCAGGCGGTGCTCCCACCCTTGTTGACGAAGGTCTCCACGTAGTACACCCAGCCCACCGCGATGGCGGCGTTGCCCGCCCAGGCGGTGATCCAGTACGACCACGCGTTGCTGAAGCCGAGACCGTTGCCGAACGCAGCCCGGGCGTAGGCGTACGGCCCACCGTCGGCGGGGAGCCGGCGGGACATGACGGCGAACATCATCGCCAGCGCGATCGCGCCGACCGTTGCCATGCCCATCGCGACAAGACTGATGGGACCGTAGGACGCGATCGCGTAGGGCAGGCTGAAGATGCCGACGCCAATGATGCTGCCCATGACGAGCGCAGTCGACTGGGGGAGCCCTAGTCGCTGCCCTGTCGTACTGCGGGAGACGGTCCCGCGGTCCAGTACCTGTGTCATGGCGACCTCTCCGACAAGGGCCAGCCCCTCATCCAGCAGCGCCACGCAACCACGGCTCGGGCTCGGTCGTCAGGGCCAAAAGTCCCGGTGCGCCCTGCTGGACGGGAGGCCTCAGGCCCGGCCGAGGAAGGCAGGACCCGCGGCCTTTCGGACCACGTCATCGGATCGCTAGACCGACGGAGTTGCTGCAGGTGAGTCTGTTCTCGTCTTCTCCGCAATCGCGTCCGCCTACCGCATCTCGTAGGCTGGTCCTGGCCACGACGGCCCTCTCCCATGTCGTTCCCGGTGGTGGAGCCGGAGGGGCTGGCTTGGGCTACGAGCTGCTCATCGCTGAAGGCGTCCCGAGAGCCACAACCAACCGCGGCGCCACGACCTCGGCCGGCTCCCGCTATCCCGGACCCGAGGACTTTCGGCACTGGCCATCGGCCGGGCACAGCGTGAGTGTTGTGCCATGGCAGTCGAACCGGTGAGTGCGACGAGGGCAGAGTTGGCAGACGGTCGAGGGGCGCCGCTCGGAGCGAACGTCTTAGACCGCTTGGATGGCGAGGCTGACCGCGACGGTCGCGTCCTGAGGTGGGTGCGTTCGCATCCGCTGTCGTCTTTCGTGCTGCTGACGTACGCCGTGTCCTGGGCCTACTGGGTGCCCCTCGTGCTGACCGGTCACGTCGTGCGACTTGGTTCGGCCGCGACCCAGTTTCCGGGACTTGTCGGGCCGCTGGTGGCAGCGTTCGTGCTGACTGCCCTGACTGGCGGCTGGGCCGGGATTCGCGACTTGTCCTCGCGGGTGCTGAGGTGGCATGTGCCGGCGCGGTGGTGGCTGTTTGCGGTGGGAACGCCACTCGTGCTGCTCGGGCTCACTCTCGTGGCGCTGGCCATCGGTCCGGGGACGCCCGCGCTCGCCGGCTTCGGCCGGATGGCCGGCTTGCCCCAGTGGGGGGTGCTGTTCGTCTGGGTCGCGCTGATCGTCGGAGCGATCAGTGAGGAGGCGGGCTGGCGCGGGTACGCGCTGCCGATGTTGCGCCGCCACAACGACGTCCTGAAATCAAGCCTTCTGCTGGTCCCGATCTGGGCTGGCTGGCACCTGCCGCTGCTCTTCCTGCTCAAGAGCTACCGCGACCTCGGGCCGGTCGGTGTCCCCGGCCTCCTGATCGGGTTGGCGTCCGCTTCGATCATCCTGACCTGGCTCTATGAGTCTGCGGCCAGCAGCGTGCTGATCGCGGCGGTGTGGCACGGCACGTTCAACCTGACGTCGGCCACCGACGGGGCACACGGAACGGTCGCGGCAGTGGTGAGCACCGGAGTGATGGCCGGAGCTGCTGTCCTTGCCTGGCGTCTGCACCGCCGGGCGAGCCTCGCCGGAGTCGCTCGCCATGGCTAGCCGACGGACCGGCAGTTGGGTCCGCAGCCATGTCGCGAACCCGACGCTACGGGCGGCACTGCGGTCCCCGGCCCACCGAGCACTGTCCGGATCCCTACTCCTGCTCGACTACACCAGTCGGTCCGGGCGACGCTGCGTGTTCCCAGTCCAGTACTCAGTCTCTGGTGAGGAGCTGGTGGTCGTCGCTGGCGATCACCGCACAAAGACGTGGTGGCGCCACTTCGACGACCATCCCCAACAAGTGATCGCCTACCTTCGTGGTCGCCCCACCCAGGTGAGCATGAGACTGCTCATCGCCCGTCCCGACGACCGGGCCCGAGCTGTGGCGTCGTACACGAAGCGATTTCCCAAGGCGAACGTTCTGCCCGACAGCCCGGTCCTCCTGCTCGTGCCCATAGCCGCAGCCGTTGCGGCGAGCACGCCGTCGGTCAATGGCCCGGCGCCACTGACGCCAGAGTGAGCTCTGGGACTCGGCTGGGGTCGTTGAGCAAGGCTCGCGACACATCCCCCAGCCGCTGGTCCGTGGAGCGTGCGTACCCGCGCAGGAGGACGAATGCTTGGTCCACGTCGACCCTGCGGAGCCGGGCCAACGCCCCTTTGGCTTGCTCGACCACGATCCTGGCGTTGAGCGCTGCCTGGAGCTGCTCGGTCAGGCTGCCGTCACGCGCCAACGTCGGTTCGTGGAGGATCGCCAAGGTGGCGACGTCGGCCAGTGCCTGGACAAGGCGCACCTCGCTCGCTTCGAAGGCCAACGCCTCGTTACCGAAGATGTTCAGCGCGCCGATCACTCTGTCCCGCACACGCATCGGGAAAGCGTGTACCGAACCGAAGCCGTACTCACGAGCCCGCGGGGCAAACAGGGGCCATCGCTCGTCAGCCCGCGCCAGGTCCGAGTTGATCACCGGAGTGCCGCTGCGAAAGCAGTCCAGACAAGGGCCTTCCTCGTTCTGGAGCTGGAAGAGCTCCAGGAGGCGAGCGTTCTCGTTCGACGCCGCCATGTAATGCAGGTAGCGGTGTTGGTCGGTGAGGAGGAGCCCGACGGACGCCGCGCCACTCACGCTCGCCGCATGAATGGTCAGATCATGCAGGAAGGCGACCAGGTCGAAGTCGGACACCAGGGCGTCGGAAACATCCGCGAATACGAATGAGAGACGTTCGACCGAGATCACCGGCGTGGCCCTCCTTTCCTGGGATGCGGCTCCAACGAGGTCTGGCCGAGGATCACCTGCGGGCCCACCGTACGCCTCGAGGGAATCGGTGACGGCGTCGGCGCGAAGGCCCGAGCCCCATGGGGCGTACGTTGGGGAGGTTCGCTGTAGAGGCCCCGTCGGTGCCCGACCAGTGACCGGAGAGGTCACTCATGCTGGATGGTCACACGAGCGAAGATGACCAGCAGGGTCGACGGTTGAGGGCGAGAGTCCTCTCCGCGATGGCCATCGCAGCTCCGCACCCCGGAGAGGCCGGTCCGACGGGTGTTCTCAACCGGCTCTGCCGCACCATCGTGACAGACCTCGGGGCCATGGGAGCGGCCGTCAACCTGATGGCTGGCCCCTCACACGCCCAAGCTGTGGTGGGGATGTCCGATGACAAGAGTGCGGTGGTGGACGACCTGCAGTTCACTGTCGGAGAAGGGCCCTGCCACGACGCCTTGCGCACCGGTCGTCCGGTGCACTCCAGTGATCTGGGAACGGAGACCCGCTGGCCGGGGTACTGCTCCGCCGCCCAGGAGCACGGGGTGCTGGCGGTCTATGCGTTTCCGCTCCAGGTGGGCGCGGTCAGCCTTGGGGTGCTCGACGTCTACGACTCTCGCCGGCGGGTGCTCGACGAAGGGGCCCTGGGACTGGCTCTGGCCTACGCCGACATTGCCACCGAGAGCCTGCTCCACAGCAGCGGCGACGACACAAGGTTCATCGACCCCGGCCTCCGGACCGCCCTCGGCTCGCGCGCCCAGATCTACCAGGCGCAGGGCATGGTCAAGGTCGACAACGACATCTCGCTCAACGAGGCCATGATCCGCATCCGAGCCTTCGCCTACGGAAACCGGAGAGCGATCGCCGACGTAGCTCATGACATCGTCGAAGGGACTCTGGTACTCCCCACAACGGCGTCCCGCCTATGAGCTCGTTCGCCACGCAAACATCGAGCTCCGCTCGACCACCTCTCGCCACTGCGTACCTGCTGACGGCTGCAACGGCAACCACGATGGCCACGGTCACGGTGGTCGGCGTCTTCGCCGCCGGCTGGCTCTACCGCGACAACGCGCTGGTGACGGCGACGTTGCATGGCCAGGATGTGGTCACGCTCGTTGTCGCGGTCCCGTTGCTCGTGCTCGGCATGCTGTGGGAGATGCAGGGATCGCTGCGGGGGCGACTGTTGTGGCTCGCATGCTGTTCTACGCGATGTATGCCTACCTGTTTTTCGCGGTGGCTGCGGCGTTCAACCAATTCTTCCTGCTCTACGTCGCTACGTTCGGACTGCCGTTGTACGCCTTGCTCATTGCTGTACCGCGCCTCGATGTCACCCGGCTAGGTGCCTCGATGCGCGGACGCGCCGCTCGCGTCGTCGCGATCGCGTACACCAGCCTGGTGGCCTCCGGACTGGGACTGCTGTGGGTCGGACTCTCGCTCAGCTATCTGGTCACCGACAAGGTCCCTCAACCGATCGTGGACTCCGGGCACCCGACGGGGGTGGTCTTCGCCATCGACCTCGTCTTCATCGTGCCACCCATGCTGCTGGCGGCCGTCTGGCTGACCCGCCGCCAAGCGATCGGCTGGGCATTGGCCGGGGTCATGAGCGTGGGAGGCGGTCTCTACACACTGTCCCTGGCGGCCGCGAGCGTCGAGGTCGCGCGCGAAGGCGTCGGCGCTGGCTCAGAGCTGCCGATCTGGTCGGGTCTGACGGTGCTGGGCATCGTCACGGTCGCCCTGCTGGGTAGCGGCCTCCAGCGAGGCTAGCTCCCGCCCTGACGTCGTCCTCAACAGTTCGGGGGACGTGGTGTCTTTGGCCAAGGTCTCCGCGCGCTCCTTGATTCCTCGCAGCATCCTGCGCATCATCGCGAAGTCTCCGAACTCCATCAGCACGACCCCCAAGAGCGCTGATAGCGGGCGGCTCCACCGGTAGCTCGCGTGCACTCGGGTGACGAGGCGGGTTGTCCCGTGCTCGGTCTCGGTCAGCTGCCACACCCAGGTGCTGTCGGGTTTGCGCCAGAGCAGCCACTGGTTGACCTCGTAAGAGTCGACCCGCAGCGCATTGAGCTCTGAGGGCGTTGTCGGCGACATCGGTATCCACTGGCCCAGGACCAGGTGCTGGAGATCGGGGACGAGCTCTCGGGCACTCGGGTGCCCAAGGTTGTCCAACAGGTCGTTGCTGTAGAAGCCGGCGCGCAGGCAGCCGACCTGGACCAGCCATGGCCAGACCAGAGTGGGAGCGGCGTCGATGGAGATGGCCCGGGTGCATCGGAACTGAGCCCGGCGCACCAGCTCATCCCCGGGTAGGGCGGCTGCGACTTCCTTGGCCGTAGCGCCCCAGCGGAGGTGCCAGCGACGGAACAGAGGCGACGTGAGGAACAACGGCAAGTCTGCGATGACCAAGAGCACCTGGCCACCGAGCTCTTCTGCAGTGGGTCGCGGCGTTCCAGGAAGTGTCGCTGGCGTCATCTGTGGCTCCGTTGGCTGGCGGCGGGTGAGCCGGTCTGCGGCGCGAGAGGACGTTCCGTCGTGGTCGTCACCGCGCCGTTGCCCTCGTTGTAGGTGATGGTGTCGAGACAGAAGTCCAGGTAGGTGAACGACCCGTTGGGTCCTTGCTCTGCCAAGTGGCGGTTGACGTGCTCCTGCACCCACCTGCTGGGGCCACTAAGCGCTGGCGATGGCCTGCAGGATGTTCAGGCGCATGGCACGCAAAGCCGGAAGGACCCCGGCGAGGACCCCCACCAGGCCGGACACCACCAGCATCGTGAGGATGAGGGCCCAGGGGATGGCGAGGCTCGTCAGCCCTTGCGAGACCAAACCCCGTTGGAGCGCCACTCCGAGTCCGAGCCCGAGGGCGGTCCCCAGCACCGCACCGAACACGGCGGTGGTCACCGCTTCGATGGTGATCATCGCGCTCAACTGCCGGCGTCGGAGCCCGATCGCCCGCAGGAGGCCGATCTCACGGGTCCGCTCGAACACGGACAGGGCCAGCGTGTTGATGATGCCTAGGACCGCGACGATGACACTGAAGAGCAACAGCACGTAGAGCAGGTTGATCAACGTGTTGATGGAGGCGCCTTGAGCGGCAGCGAACTCAGCTCGGTCCTGCACCGCGACGATGAGGTAGGGACGGACGAGGTCGGTCAGCTGACCGCGGAGCTCGGGTAGGTCGGCACCTCGAACTGCCCGCACGAAGAGACGGACATCGGCCTGCTGGAAGGCGGGCAAAGCAGCGGCATACAGCGAGTGGTCCACGATGACGTGCGAGCCGAACGCCTGGCTGTCCCGGTAGATGCCACCCACGACTAGTCGTTCACCCGTCAGGGTTCCGACGTTGCCGGACAACGCTTGCCCGACGCGCCACCCTCGGGCGCTGGCGGTGGTCTCATCGACCAGAACCGTGTGGCCGTCAAGCGATGACAGCGCGCCTTCTTTCATCGTCACCACGAAGTTCGCGGACACGTCTCGTGCCGTGACGGACTCGGCTGCCCCGTGAAAAGCCCCGATACGTACGTCGACCAACTGCACGGCGGCGACGGATCGCACTCCAGGTAGGTGCCGGGCAGCAAGTGCCACTGGCGCGGGCACGGCTGCGACGTTGCCGGTGTTCAAGACGAAGTCCGACGTCAGCTCCTTCGCGACCCCGGAGCTCACGCTTGCCTTGACGCTCTCGGCGAGGACCGAGATACCGGCGATCAGGGCCAGCCCGATCATCAGGGCGCTCGCGGTGGTCGCCGTACGACGCGGGACCCTTAGCGCATTCTCGCGGGCCAGCCTCCCGACCGCTCCGGCGACCGCGACGAAGGGCCACGCGATGAGGCGCACCACGGGACGGGTCGCCACCGGTGCGCCGACCAGCATCCCGAGCACAGCCGCGAAGGCACCCAGCGCTGCCATCGGCCAGGACACGTGCGTGCGGGTCACGGCGGTTCCCAGCAGCGCTGCTCCTACCACCAGGAGTCCACCGCCGACGAGGCCACGGAACCCGAGGCCGCCGGCAACCGAACCAACGTCGCCGCGCATGGCAGCCACCGGCGCGACTCGCGAGGCGCGTCGGGCTGGTAGCACGGCCGAGACGACGGTGACGACCACTCCGACAACGACACTGAGGACGATCGTGGTCATGCTGATCGGCAACTCAGCACCGATGTCGGTGCTGAGGAATGTCCGGATGGCCGCCTGGGCGCCAGCGGCGACCAGCAGTCCGAACGCAATTCCTAGGACTGAGCCGACCAGGCCGATGACGACGGCCTCGCCGAGCACGGTGCGGGTGACCTGAGCCCTGGTGGCTCCGATGGCGCGGAGCAGTGCGAGCTCACGCGAGCGTTGCCCGACGAGCATGGAGAAAGTGTTGACGATGATGAACGAGCCGACGAACAGCGCGACACCGGCAAAGACGAGCAAGAAGGTGGTGAAGAAGCTCAGGCCCTTCTGCACCGAGCTCTCGGTCTCGCTCTGGACGGTCGCGCCGGTGACCGCCTCGATATCGGTGGGCAGCGCTCGAGCGACCGCGTCGCGCAGTTCCGACTGGCTGACTCCCGGCGCCGCGGTGGCAGACAAGGACAACACAGTGCCGTCGGGAGCGAACAGCTTCTGGGCGGTAGCGCCGTCAACCAGGACGGCGGTGGCGCCGAACAGGGATCCGAAGCGCACCTCACCGGTGATCATGACCTTCTGGGCCCGACCTCCGATGACGGCGCGGGTGCGATCACCCACGTGCAAGTGGGCGCGGTCGAGGGTGCTGCTCTCGACCGCGACCTCGCCGGGACCGGTGGGACCGTGGCCGGAGACCAGGGTGAAGGAGGGGTCGTCCTTGGAGTAGGCAAAACCGAGCGAGGGTGCGCCCCCGTTTCCGACCGCGACGCCATTGCTGCCGGCCAGGATCGCCGTGCCCTGCAAGTTCGGCACCACGCGCGCAACACCCGGGACAGCCGCGACCTTCTCGACCAGGGTCAGTGGGACCCCGGGCCTGACGTCGGACTCGTTGACAGACAGGGGCGACACGGCCTCGGTCCGCGCGCCGCGAACCACGACATCGACACCCTTGGACCCCTGGGCGACGAGCCCGCCGAGTGTGTTGCCGATGCTGTCGCGAAGCACGAAGGTGCCGGTGACGAAAGAGACGCCGAGCATGACGGCGAACGCGGTCAGGAGTAGCCGGACGACGTGGCCTTGCAGTCCCCGAAGGGTGACGTGCCACATGTCAGACGTCCTGACCGACGAGCTCGAAGCTCTTCATCCGGTCAAGCACCGACGACGTGGTCGGGGCGAGGATCTCGTCCACGATGCGCCCGTCGACGAGGAACAGCACCCGGTCGGCGAACGAGGCGGCGACCGGGTCGTGGGTGACCATCACGATGCTCTGTCCGAAGTCCTCGACGGAGTGACGCAGGAAGGCGAGGATCTCGGCGCTAGCCCGGGAGTCCAGGTTGCCGGTCGGTTCATCAGCGAAGACGATCGCGGGCTTGCGCACCAATGCCCGAGCGCAAGCGACGCGCTGCTGCTGACCACCAGAGAGCTCCTCAGGTCGGTGGCTCAGACGGTCCCGGATGTTGAGGATGTCCACGACGTTGTCGAACCACGCTTTGTCTAGCTCCACTCCGGCGATGTCGACGGGCAAGGTGATGTTCTCCCGTGCCGTCAGCGTCGGGACCAGGTTGTAGGCCTGGAACACGAAGCCCAGCCGGTCGCGCCTCAACAAGGTGAGTGCTTTGTCCTTGAGGTGGCTGATGTCGACGCCGTCGATCTCCACCCGCCCGGATGTCGGAGCATCGAGCGCGGCCATGCAGTGCATCAGGGTGGACTTGCCAGACCCCGACGGGCCCATGATCGCGGTGAGCCGGCCGCGGCCGAACTCCACCGTGACGTGGTCCAACGCCACCACTTGTGCGTCACCGGTCCCATAGACCTTGCACAGCTTCTCAGCCCGGGCGACAGCTTCCCCGTCGGTGAGGCCGTCGATCTCAGCCGCGCTGCGGTCCTGAGTGAGCGTCATGCGGAACTCCAGACGGATCAGCGAGGAGGCCGACCCAGACGAGACGGGCACGTTGCCAGGACGTTCGGCGACGCACTTCCCTGCCATCGACGCTACGGACGGGGCCGCATCACCGACAGGGACCTATGACCCTCGGTGCCGGGACGTCCAGCGGTGGTGTCGTCGGCTCCCTTTGCGATGGGCTAGAGGCAGTCCAGTGAACGCGTCACGTCGGCGACTCGTGACCTTGCACCTGCGTTCAGCCGGCCACGGAGAGAGGCGTTGTCCATGTACACGCTTGAGTTCGCGAACGTCACCAAGAGGTACGGACACGAGGCCGTCGTCGATGACCTCACCTTCACCGTCCAACCCGGCCGGGTCACCGGCTTCCTAGGTCCGAACGGGGCCGGCAAGTCCACAGCCATGAAGATCCTCCTCGGCCTGGCCAAGGCCGATCACGGTCGGGCGACGATCGGCGGTACCGCCTACCGCGAGATGCCCGACCCGGCACGGACAGTCGGGGTCGTCCTGGAACCCAACGCCTTCCACCCCGGCCGCACCGGCCGCAACCACCTGCGAGTCCTCGCTGACGGTGCGGGCATCGCTCTTGACCGGATTGCCGAGCTGCTCGACTCGGTCGGGCTCAGCCACGCCGCGGACCGACACGTCGGCGGATATTCGCTGGGCATGCGACAGCGACTCGGCCTGGCTGCCGCCCTTCTCGGCGACCCAGCGGTCCTCGTGCTCGACGAGCCCGGCAACGGCCTGGATCCGCAGGGAATCCGATGGCTACGTGACCTGCTCCGGGAACGGGCGGCGGGTGGTGGCACGGTGTTCGTCTCGAGTCACCTACTGGCCGAGGTCGAGCACCTGGCCGACGAGATCGTGGTCATCAGCCATGGCCAGCTCATCACCACAGGCACCCTGGCCACGCTCCAGAAGGCGGGCACATCAGTCCGCGCTGATTCGGCGCAGCTGCTCACCCAGATCCTCACGGCAGCGGGTGCCCTGGTTCACAACGGAAGTGAGGGTGAGCTCGTCGTCCGCGGCGTCAGCATCGCCGAGATCGGGGACCGCGCCTTCTCGGCAGGAATCGCCTTGCACGAACTGAGCCCTCAGGCAGGTTCTCTGGAAGAACTGTTCCTCGACTGGACGAGCAATAACAGCACCTCCGCGGACGGCCCCGACGTCAGCGTCGACATCGAGCCTGAAAGGCAGGCAGTACCGCTATGACCGGCATGCTCGGACTCGTCCGCGGGGAGATCCGCAAGATCACCACAACCAAGCTGCCGTGGGGCTTTCTTGCGGTCCTGGTTGTCATCGCAGCACTCGACGCGGCGGTCGTTGCCTTCGCCACTGACATGGACGGAAGCAAGACATTCGTCTCCACGGCGGCCGATCAGAAGTCCCTGATGGCGTTCGCCTTCAACGCCATGATGGGCACGAGCCTGTTCGGCGCAATCGCCGTCGCCCGCGAGTACGGGCACCACACCGTCGTGCCGATGTTCTTGACCTCCCCCAACCGCACCCGAGCGACGCTCGCCCAGCTAGCCGCGATCATGCTGGCCGGAGCGGCTCTCGCCTTTGTCGGGCAGGCCCTGGTTGTCCTCGGCGTGGCCTTGGCTCTGCCAAGTACCCAGCACGGCTTCTTGGTCTCGGCCGCTGGCGTCGCCCGGCTCTTTGCGGCAACGACATTCGCCGGAGCGATAGGTGCAACTCTCGGAGCAGGGCTGGGTGCCCTCATCCGCAACATCGGTGGTGCCGTTACGACCGCAGTACTCATCCTCTTCGTCATCCCGCCGCTAGCGCTACAGCTCTTCAGCGGCGCAGGATCCTGGCTGCCAACATCGCTACTTGCCGTCATCTCCGGAGTCAGCCTCGACGTGAGCCCGTGGGCAGCTGTCCTGGCAGTCGGCGCATGGGCACTCGTCCCCGTTACCGCTGGACTACTGGCGGTTCAGCACCGCGACGTCGTGTAGGTCGTCTTTCCGGAGCTGTCCAGTGCCGGGTTCGATGGAGTGTCCGGTCTCACTCTGAGCGCGTTGCACCGATTGCGCGGCACACCGGACTCACCCTGATGGCGCCCAACAGTGTGCCCCTCGCAGCGTGACCCGCATGGGCTGGCTCTCTTCGCGCAATCTTGGCCGAGGCCATCACCACACACGCGTCTCAGGCCGAGCCTCTGAACTGGGGCAGGTATCTGGCCATCGGCGGCGGGGGTGGGATTCGAACCCACGAACGGTCTCCCGTTGTGCGCTTTCAAGTCGCGTCGAGCCCGTCCGCGACCA
>JANLYQ010000044.1:0-18412 GCA_031365725.1 Sporichthyaceae bacterium
GTTCCGACGCCCACGTCTCGGACGATCTCTCCGCCCACGGACGCCGGCGTCGCGCCACCAGCCAGCTCGCGCGCGGCGGTAGGGCGGCGACCTCGATGCCCGGCCCGCTCATGCCGTGGCCGCGGACTGCGGCGCTGCACCATCTCCGTCCTCGGCGAGCTCGTGCGCGGTCAGGGCCCGCAGGACGCAGAACTCGTTGCCCTCCGGGTCGGCGAGCACCACCCAACTCACTTCCGCACCCTGCCCGACCGACACCCTGGTCGCGCCGAGCGCCTCCAACCGCGCAACCTCGGCCGCCTGGTCGTCGGGGCGCAGGTCGATGTGCAACCGGTTCTTGACCGTCCTGGCCTCCGGGACCCGCAAGAACAGCAGGTCGGGGCTGACCCCGTCCTCGGGACTGCCAGCCGGCGGCTCGAGTACGACCTCGTCGGGCTCCTCGTGCGTACGCCGCCAACCCAGCGCCTGCGCCCAGAACGTGCCGAGCAGGTCGGGGTCGGTGGCGTCCACGCAGACGCACTGCCAGCGCAGCGCCACCGTCAGCGGCTCTCGAGGGCGCGCGCCCGCGATGCGGCGTGCTCATCGGCCGAGATCACGCCCCGGGCGGCCAGGTCGTCGAGCTCGGCCAGCCGTGACTCAAGGGTGCGCTGGGGTGCGAGAACCCTGCTGTGCGCGGCCAGCGCCACCATCTCCGCCTCGGCTGCCAGGGGGTCCAGCCCGGCGTCCTTGAGCACCCGGCGGCTGCGCAACACCGAGGTGATGATCAGCGCGAGAACTCCGACGAACACGATCGCGAAGACCACGAAGAACAGCGCGAAGACGCCACCGACCACTCCCGCCCCAATGCCCATCACGTCCTCCTTCGATGCAGCCTCATGATCGTGTCAGCGGCAGCGTAATGGGAAAGCCTGCCGCGGGTGCGGGACGCACGACACCAGGTGGACAGTCGCCTCAACAGGAGCAGACACCTGTTGAGGCGATGGTTCGCCTACCTCACGTGGTCAACTGCGGGGGCGGATGGAAGGAGGTGGTGGGCGACGTGCCGGAGGGCGACACGGTATGGCTGGCGGGCCGGCGCATGCACGACGCGCTGGCCGGCAAGGAGCTGACCCGCACCGACTTCCGGGTGCCCCAGCTGGCGACCGTCGACCTCTCCGGCCGGACCGTCGCCGAGGTCGTCAGCCGCGGCAAGCACCTGCTCACCCGGATCGGCGACGACCTCACGCTCCACACGCACTTCCGGATGGAGGGCTCCTGGCACCTCTACCGTCCCGGCGACCGATGGCACGGCGGCCCCGACTGGCAGATCCGGGTGCTGCTGGAGACCGCCGACTGGCACGCCGTCGGCTACCGGTTGCCCGTGATCGAGCTGCTCGCCCGCAACCACGAGGTCGACGCCATCGGGCACCTCGGGCCGGATCTGCTCGGGCCGGGGTGGGACGAGGGGCAGGCCGCCGAGGCCGTACGCCGCCTCGGCGCGGAGCCGGACCGCGAGATCGGCCCGGCGTTGCTGGACCAGCGCAACCTCGCGGGTGTCGGCAACCTCTACAAGACCGAGGTCTGCTTCCTGGTCGGGGTCTCCCCGTGGACCGCCGTACGCGACGTCGACCTGGTCGAGGTCGTCGACCGGTGTCGCCGGTTGCTCGACCTCAACAAGGCCCACACCTGGCAGACCACCACCGGCAACAACCGCCGCGGCCAGGACCACTGGGTCTTCGAGCGACAGCGGCGCCCGTGCCGTCGCTGCGGCACCACGATCCGGTCGGCGGAGCAGGGCACCGCGCCGTACCAGCGGTTGTCCTACTGGTGCCCGCGCTGTCAGCCCGGCCCGGCGGCGGCCGGTTCGAGCGCGCGCGAGGTGCGGCCGGTCAGGCCGCGACGTCGGTGACGGCGTGCCGGGCGCGCTGTCCCAGCTCCGGCAGCGGCACCGGTGCGGTCTCGACGAGCGCAAGGTTGTCGCTGACCTCGCGCAGCACCTGGGAGAGCGGCACGTCCAAGGCACCACAGATCGAGCCGAGCAGCTCGGAGGAGGCTTCCTTCTGGCCGCGCTCGACCTCGGAGAGGTAGCCGAGCGACACCCTCGCGGCGGAGGAGACCTCGCGCAGCGTGCGGCCCTGATCGCGGCGGCGGTCGCGCAGGACATCGCCGAGGAGGCTGCGGAGCAAGATCATGAGTTGCGCTCCTTCACGGGACCGGACGGGTCACCAGCGTATCCGGTGGTGCTGTCACCAGCACCAAGACACGGGCGACACGGGTGATACGGGCGACTGACGGGATGCGGTGCTGACTCGCACCCTGCCACAGTGACGTAACGCTGTAATCACCGGGGATCGTTCCCGACCTCGAGCTCGTCAGCCAGCCAGCCGAGTCCCGCGAGGACGCTCGCTGCCCGCACAGCCACCCGGTCGCCGGTCAGCCGCAGGGCACGGTGCTGTCCACCGGCCGCAGGAGCATCACCCGCGCCGGCAACGGCCAACGCTGCATCCGCGACGTCCGGTCCGCCGCCCGGCCCCGCGAGCCCCAGGTGCACCTCCCCCGGCCGGTGCCCGTCCTGCGGGTCGGGACCAGCGACGCCGGTGGTCGCGAGGCCGTACGTCGCCCCTAGCCGGCGGCGTACGCCGACCGCCATCGCCATCGCCACCTGCGGGTGGACCGGCCCGCAGCGGGCCAGCAGGTCCTGGTCGACGCCGAGCAGGCTCCCCTTCAGGTCCGTCGCGTAGGCCACCACCCCACCGCGGAAGGTCGCCGACACCCCCGGCACCGAGACGAGCGCAGCGGCCAACGCCCCACCGGTGAGCGACTCGGCGACCGCGAGGGTCGCACCGCGGGTTAGCAGCGCCTCGTGCACCCGACGAGCGAGGTCGCCCGGCTCGCTCATGGCTGCGGCAGCCGAGCCCCTCGCTTGGCCAGCGCCCGTGGGCTGGTCCGACGCAGGCGCATGGCGCGCGCGACGTAGTCCAGGCCGGTGCCGACAGTGACCAGCACGGCGACGTACATGATGATCAACGCGACCGCATGCAGAGCACCGTCCAGCGGCAGCACGAGCAGCCCGATGCCGACCCCCTGCAGCAGGGTCTTGACCTTGCCGCCGCGGCTGGCTGGCATCACCCCGTGCCGGATCACGACGAATCGCAGCACTGTGACCGCCACCTCGCGCACCAGCACGATCACCGTCACCCACCACGGCAGGTCGTGCAGGATCGACAGGCCGATCAGCGCGGCTCCGATCAGGGCCTTGTCCGCGATCGGGTCGGCGATGGTGCCGAAGTCGGTGATCAGCCCGCGGCGCCGAGCGATCTCGCCGTCGACACGGTCGGTGACCGAGGCCACTGCGAACGCCACCCAGGCGAGCACCCGCCACCTGTCGTCGGTGCCGTTGTCGTGAAAGAGCACGACCAGGAACACGGGCACGAGCAGCAGCCGCAGCACGGTGAGGGCGTTGGCGAGGTTCCACGCGCTCGGCGCCGGGCGGGCGACCATGGCCATCAGCGTGCGACCGTCATCAGCGTCCGACCGACATCAGCGTCCGACCGACGTCACAGCGGGACCGCCACGAGGTCGGCGCCCTCGGTGTCGACCACCATCGCCTCGACGATGTCGCCGACGGCCCAGCTGCGCAGCGGCACACCCGCCGACTCGCCGGCCACGAGCACGGTCGTGCCGTCGACCTCAGGTCCTTGGTGCACGGCGCGGCCCTCGACGACTGCGTCCACGCCGGTGCCGGTGACCTCCTCGACGAGCACCTGCACCTGCTCGCCGATCCGGTCCTCGGCGCGCTGTGCGGCAAGCTCGTCGGCCAGCGCACTGACCCGGGTGTAGCGGTCCTGCACCACGTCCATCGGGATCTGACCGTCGAGGGTCGCGGCCTCGGTGCCGTCCTCGTTGGAGTAGCCGAAGACACCGACGACGTCGAGCCGCGCCTCGATCAGAAACCGTTCGAGCTCGGCGACGTCGTTGTCGGTCTCACCGGGGAAGCCGACGATGACATTCGACCGGATGCCGGCTGCGGGCGATGCCGCGCGCACCGTGGCGATCAGCTCGAGGAAGCGTTCGGTGTCACCGAACCTGCGCATGCGGCGCAGCACCGGACCGCTCGCGTGCTGGAACGACAGGTCGTAGTAGGGCACCACTCCCGGTGTCGTCGCCATCGCCTCGACCAGGGTCGGTCGCATCTCGGCGGGCTGCAGATAGCTGACCCGCACCCGCTCGATGCCCTCGACGGCCGCGATCTCGGGCAGCAGCGACTCGAGCAGCCGGAGGTCACCCAGGTCCTTGCCGTACGACGTGGAGTTCTCGCTCACCAGTACCAGCTCGCGCACGCCCTGACCGGCCAGCCACGCGGCCTCGGCCAGCACCTCGTGCGGGCGACGCGAGACGAAGGCGCCTCGGAAGGTCGGGATGGCGCAGAACGCGCACCGGCGGTCGCACCCACTCGCCAGCTTGAGGGCGGCGGTGGGGCCGTCGCCCAGGCGCATCCGCAGCACCTGCGGGCCGGACGCAGGCGCGATGCCCAGGGGCAGGTCCGGACGCTGCGGGGCGGGAGGAGACTCGACCCGGCGCGGGACCGTGGCCCTGCTGCTGCTGGCCCGATCGACCGGCGCCAGCGGCAGCAACGTCCGCCGGTCCCGCGGCACGTGCGGCACGTGCGCCTCGCCGGCCAGGATGCTCTGCAGCCGCGCGGAGATGTCGTCGTAGTCGTCGAAGCCCAGCACCGCGTCGGCCTCGGGCAGCTCGGCAGCCAGCTGGTCGCCGTACCTCTCGGCGAGGCAGCCGACGGCAACGACCTTCGAGGTGGGGCCGGTGCCCCCCTTGAGGTCCGCAGCTGCCAGCAGGGTGTCGACCGAGTCCTTCTTGGCGGCCTCCACGAAACCGCAGGTGTTGACCAGGGCGATGTCGGCGTCAGCGGGTTCGGCGACCAGCTGCCAGCCGTCGGCGGCGAGGCGGCCGGCGAGCTCTTCGGAGTCGACTTCGTTGCGGCCGCAGCCGAGGGTGACCAGCGCGACGCGCCGGCCCGTCGGGGCGGTAGGCATAGTGGTCACCCTAACTGCGCGCCGGGCAAGGCCGAGCCGCGAGCGCCGGGACCGCTGATGCCATCGCTGTCGCAGGTGCTGCCCGTGCTGCCGGTGCTGCCCGTCACCCCTGCACCGGGTCGGTGGGGGTGAACGCGAGCCGGGCCACCTGACCGGGCCGACCGGAGGTGCCGAGGTGCGACCCGTTGACGGTGAGGGACACCGCACCCGCGTTGCCGATGACGACGCGCAGGCGCGACGGGTCGGTGAAGGACCGGCGCGAGCCCCCCTGCAGCAGGCCCTGGAACAGCGGTCGGCCGCTGCTCGTGGTCACCGACACCCAGCTGGTGCCGGAGGCGGCGAGCGCCACGGTCACCCGGTCGCGTGGGACCCCGGCTGCGGCTCCCCCGCCGGTAGCGGACGGCGACGTGCTCGCTGACGGAGGGCCAGACGGGGCCGCAGCAGCGGGCGCGGAGACGGACGGTCGCGCGGCATCGCCCCGGCGCGGTGGTTCGGACCGGGTGGCCGCCTGCGCCACGCCGTACGCCACGACGAGCACGAGGGCGGCGGCCATCGCGGCGGTCCAGTTGGGACCACGTCGTTCCGGTCGGGCCACGGTGTCGGCCTCGAAGACGGTGCTGGCCCGCGGGGGTGCGGCGCCGGGTCGATCCGCGTCGAACTCGGCGAGCAGCGGGGCGGGGTCGACGCCGAGCCGGGTGGCCACCGCACGCACGTGCCCACGGGCGTAGAAGTCGCCGCCGCAGGCCGCGAAGTCGTCGCGCTCGATGCCGAGCAGGACGGTGCGCCGGATGCGGGTAGCGGCGGCCACGTCGTCGACCGAGAGTCCTGCCGACTCGCGGGCACGGGACAGGGCCGCGCCGACCGACACCGTGCACCTCCCCGTGACGCCGGCGGATTGTCCGGCAGACACGAGTTTACGAGCCGCCATCACCGCGCAATGTCGCGAGCACGCTGTCCATCTCCTCAGGTGTGACCAAGACGTCACGCGCCCTCGACCCCTCGGACGGCCCGACGATGCCGCGGCTCTCCATGAGGTCCATCAGCCGGCCCGCCTTCGCGAAGCCGACCCGCAGCTTGCGCTGCAACATCGACGTCGAACCGAACTGCGTGGTGATCACCAGCTCGGCGGCCTGGCAGAGCAGGTCGAGGTCGTCACCGACCTCCTCCTCGATCTCGCGCCGGGAGCTCTGCGGCGCGGTGACGTCCTCGCGGTAGGTCGGCTGCAGCTGGCTCTTGCAGTGCTCGACGACCGCGACGATCTCGGCCTCCGTGACCCACGCACCTTGCATCCGCATCGCCTTGCTGGTGCCCATCGGCAGGAACAGACCGTCGCCCTGGCCGACCAGCTTCTCCGCGCCCGCCTGGTCGAGGATGACCCGGCTGTCGGCCAGGCTGCTGGTGGCGAAGGACAGTCGCGAGGGCACGTTGGCCTTGATCAGGCCGGTGACGACGTCGACCGACGGTCGCTGGGTGGCAAGAACGAGGTGGATGCCGGCTGCGCGTGCCAGTTGGGTGATGCGCACGATCGAGTCCTCGACGTCGCGCGGGGCGACCATCATCAGGTCGGCGAGCTCGTCGACGACCACGAGCAGATAGGGGTACGGCGTCAGCACGCGCTCACTGCCCGGCGGGACGGTCACCGTGCCGGCCTTCACTGCCCGGTTGAAGTCATCGACGTGGCGGAAACCGAAGGCGGCCAGATCGTCGTACCGCAGGTCCATCTCGCGCACGACCCATTGCAGCGCCTCGGCTGCCTTCTTCGGGTTGGTGATGATCGGGGTGATCAGGTGCGGCACGCCCTCGTAGGCCGTGAGCTCGACCCGCTTGGGGTCCACCAGCACCATGCGCACCTCATCGGGGGTCGACCGCAGCAGCAGCGAGGTGATCATCGAGTTGACGAAGCTCGACTTGCCCGAACCGGTGGCGCCGGCGACGAGCAGGTGCGGCATCTTCGCGAGGTTCGCGACGACGAAGCCGCCCTCGACGTCCTTGCCGAGACCGACCAGCATCGGGTGGTGGTCGTTGCGCGCGACGGCCGACCGCATGACGTCGCCGAGGCTCACCACCTCCTTGTCCACGTTGGGGATCTCGATGCCGATGGCGGACTTGCCGGGGATCGGCGACAGGATGCGCACGTCCGCGCTCGCCACGGCGTAGGCGATGTTCTTGCTCAACGCCGTTACTCGCTCGACCTTGACGGCGTTGCCGAGCTCGACCTCGTAGCGAGTGACGGTCGGGCCGCGGGTGTAGCCGGTCACCTGCGCGTCGATCCCGAACTGCTCGAGCACCTCGGTCAGTGACTCGACGACTGCATCGCTGGCCTTGGATCGCGGCTTGTGCTCACTGCCTTCGCGCAGGACGTCGGCGGCGGGCAGGGAGTAGGTCACGTCGCCGGACAGCTGCAGCTGCTCGACCCGCGCCGGCATGGGCGAGTGGTCCGGCGGGGGCTTGGTGCCGGCGCTGCCGGCCGTCGGATCCGTTGCGGCGTCGGGCATCTCCTCGGACCGGGCGACCACCGATGCGTCGTACGGCGCATGGCCGGACGTGCCGGGCTCGTCGGCCGAGTCCTCGGCCATGGAGCCCTGACGACGACGGGGCCGCCTGCGCTTGAGCGGCTCGAGAGGCTCCAGCGGGACGAGGTCGCCGGTGTGGTCGGCTGCGTCGGCGTCAGTGTCGGCGTCGTCGGCCGGCCGGTGCATCAGCCACGCCAGCACGGCACGCGCCCGGTTCGGCAGGGCATGCAGCGGCGTGGCTGTGACCACCAGGAGGCCGAAGACGAGGACGAGCACGAGCAGGGGCACGGCGACGTACGCCGAGACGGCGGCGACCAGCGGCGAGGAGACGAGGTAGCCGAGGTAGCCACCGCCCTGGCGCAGCGCGGTCGGGTGCGAGGGATCGGGCAAGCCGCGGGCGAGGTGCACCAGGCCGAGGACCGAGAGCACGACGGCGCCGAGTCCGATGCCGATGCGGCCGCCGGACTCGGCGTCCCGCGGATGGCGCAGGATGCGGATGCCCAGGGCCACCACGGCCAGGGGAAGCACGAGTCCGACCCTGCCGAAGGTCCCGGAGACCACGGCGTGCACCGCCCGTCCCACTACTCCGGACAGGCTCCACCACTCGACGGCGGCCACCAGGACAGCCAGACCGATCAGCCCGAGACCGATGCCGTCGCGGCGGTGGGCCGGGTCAAGATCGCGGGCGCTGGACCCGATCCGCCGGGCCAGTGCGCCGACGACGTGGGCGAGCCCGAGCCAGACCCCGCGTGCCGCGCGGATCGGCCACGGCAGCGCGGCGGTGGTCGTGCTGCGGCCGCGGGTAGCGGACCTGCTCGAGCCGGACCTCGTACCCGACCTGGTCCTGCTGGAGCCGGATCGCGTCGAGCCGGACCTGGTCGAGCCGGACCTGGTGGAACCGGACCTGGCGGCGTTGGAGCGCGACGAGCCGGAGCGTGTGGACCCTGCGCCGGTCGACGCGGCCCCCGAGCCGCCGCCCGTCCTGCCTGAGCGGCTCAAGCGGCCTGAACCGCTCGCGCTGTCCGAGCCGCTGGACCCGATCGAACTGCCAGAGCGGCTGGGATGGGCGGAGGTACGGGTTGCCATAGGCGGAGGCTACCCGTCAACCCCACCTGCACCACGGGTCTCAGCAGTCTCACCCGCAACGTGTCGCAACCGGGTCCATGCATCGAGCGGCGGAACCTGGTTGTCCCCACGTCTCACGGACGACCAGGTTCCGCCCCTCGATGCGGCCCGACGACCAGGTTCCGCCACTCGATGGACCTCGGCTTGGCGCAGCGTCCAGCGGGGAGGCTCAGACCTCGACGACCAACGGGATGATCATGGGCCGGCGGCGGTGGGTGTCGCTGACCCATTTGCCGACCGTGCGCCGGACCAGCTGCTCGAGCTGGCGCTTGTCGCCGATGCCCACGCCGGCGGCGCGCTCCAACGCCTCCTCGACCTTGGCCCGCGCCCCGTCGAAGACGCTGTCGTCCTCGGCGAAACCGCGGGCGTGGATCTCGGGTCGGCCGGCGACCTTCCCGGTGACGGAGTCGACCACCACCACGACGGAGATGAAGCCCTCGTCGCGCAGGATCCGACGGTCCTTCAGCGAGGTCTCCGTGACGTCACCGACGCTGGACCCGTCGACGTACACATAGCCGCACGGGACTGCGCCCACGATGCTGGCCCGGCCGTCGACGAGGTCGACGACGACGCCGTCCTCGGCGAGCACCGTGCGATCACGCGGTACGCCGGTCAGCACGGCCAGATCGGCGTTGGCGCGCAGGTGCCGCCACTCACCGTGGACCGGCATCACGTTGCTGGGCCGCACGATGTTGTAGACGTAGAGCAGCTCGCCCGCCGACGCGTGGCCGGACACGTGCACCAGTGCGTTGGACTTGTGCACCACCGTCGCGCCCCAGCGCGACAGCCCGTTGATGACCCGGAAGACGGGGTTCTCGTTGCCGGGGATCAGCGACGAGGCGAGGATCACCGTGTCGCCCTCGCCGATACGGATGAAGTGGTCGCGGTTGGCGATACGGGACAGCGCCGACATCGGCTCGCCCTGCGACCCGGTGCAGATCAGCACGATCTTGTCGTCGGGCAGGTCGTCGAGCGCCTTGACGTCGACCATCAGCCCGGCCGGCACATCGAGGTAGCCGAGGTCGCGGGCGATGCCCATGTTGCGCACCATCGACCGACCGACAAAAGCTGCCTTGCGCTTGTGCTTGGCGGCTGTGTCGAGCACCTGCTGCACCCGGTGCACGTGGCTGGCGAAGGACGCGACGATGACGCGCTTGGTGGCGTTGGCGAAGACCCGGTCGAGGACCGCGGTGATGTCGCGCTCGGGAGTGGTGAAGCCGGGTACCTCGGCGTTGGTCGAGTCCGACAGCAGCAGGTCGACGCCCTCGTCACCGAGGCGGGCGAAGGCCCGCAGGTCGGTGAGCCGGCCGTCCAGCGGCAGCTGGTCCATCTTGAAGTCCCCGGTGTGCAGGACCAGCCCGGCAGGGGTGCGGATCGCCACAGCGAGCGCGTCCGGGATCGAGTGGTTCACCGCGATGAACTCGCAGTCGAAGGGGCCGACGCGTTCGCGCTGCCCCTCCTTGACCTCGAGGGTGTAGGGCTTGATCCGGTGCTCCTGCAGCTTTCCCTCGACCATCGCGAGGGTCAGCCGCGACCCGATCAGCGGGATGTCGGCCTTCTCGCGCAGCAGGTAGGGCACGGCGCCGATGTGGTCTTCGTGGCCATGGGTCAGGACGATGCCCTCGACCTTGTCTAGGCGGTCCCGGATGTAGTCGAAGTCAGGCAGGATCAGGTCGACGCCGGGCTGGAAGTCCTCGGGGAACAGCACCCCGCAGTCGACGATGAGCAACCGACCGTCGTACTCGAAGACGGTCATGTTGCGGCCGACCTCGCCGAGACCGCCGAGGGCGACGACGCGCAGCCCTCCGGTCGGCAGCTCCGGTGGCAGCTTCAGCTCGGGGTGGGGATGACTCATGCAGGCAGCTCCTCAGGAGACGCCGGGCAGCGCCGCACGGAGCAGCTCGACCTCGGCGTCAGTAGCAGGCAGAAGGGGCGGTCGGACGGCGCGCGAGCCGAGGACTCCCCGCAGCTGGAGGGCGGCCTTGACGCGCACCGCTCCCTGCGAGCTGCGGTCCATGATGGCGCGCACCGACGGCAGCAGTCGGCGGTGGATTGCCAGAGCAGTGGGCAGATCGCTGCGGCGCACGGCGTCGACCATGGCGGCGTAGTCGTCGCCGTGCACGTGCCCGACGACGCTGACGACGCCGGTGCCGCCGTGGGTGAGCCACGCGAGGTTCATCGGGTCGTCGCCGGAGTAGTAGGCGAGCCCGCCCTCGGCCATCACCTGCGAGCCCCCGAACAGGTCGCCCTTGGCGTCCTTCACCGCCAGCACCCGTTCGTGCTCGGCGAGGCGCAGCAGCGACGGCGTCTCGATCGCCGTACCGGTGCGACCCGGGATGTCGTAGAGCATCACCGGTAGCTCGACCGCGTCGGCGACAGCAGTGAAGTGTGCGACCAGAGCGTCCTGCGGGGGCTTGTTGTAGTACGGCGTAACCAGCAGCAGACCGTGCGCCCCGGCCTTCTCGGCGGCGCGGGACAGCTCGATGGTGTGCTGGGTCGCGTTGGTGCCGGTGCCGGCCACGACGCGGGCCCGGTCACCGACCGCCTCGACCACGGCACGGACGAGGAGATCCTTCTCCTCGTCGCTGGTGGTGGGCGACTCACCGGTCGTCCCGTTGATGACCAGCCCGTCATGGCCGTGGTCGACCAGGTGGGAGGCCAACCGCCGGGCAGCATCGAGGTCGAGGGAGCCGTCGTCGGTGAAGGGTGTCGCCATGGCGGTGAGCACCCGACCGAAGGCAGCCGCAGCGCTCTCGTCGGGGGACATGACCCTCAGGCTATCGGCGTACGACGGCAGAGGGTGCGCACCCGGTAGGCCAGCCCGGTGCGCGAGGTCAGCCAGCCCTCGGCAGGCTCCCGCGCCTGCTCGGCCCACTCCGCGCCGAGTGCCGGGGCGAAGGTGTCGCCGGTCACCTCCAGGTCGATGTCGGTCACCACAGCGCGATCGGCAAGCGGCAGCGCCGCGGCGAACACGCTGGCTCCCCCGATCACCCAGACCTCGCCGCCACGGTCCACCGCCACCTCGATGCTGCCGACTACCTCCGCACCCGGAGCCGACCATCCGGGGGTGCGGGTCAGGACGACGTTGTCCCGCCCGGGCAGCGGGCGCACCGACGCGGGCAGCGACTCCCAGGTCGCACGGCCCATCACCACCGTCGCACCCATGGTCAGCGCCTTGAACCTCGCGAGGTCCTCGGGCAGCTGCCACGGCAGTCCACCGTCGGCGCCGATAACACCCCCGCGCGCCTGCGCCCACACCAACCCGACCGTCACGCCGTCACCGTCACGACCGGCGATGTCGACGCCGTCATACCGCGACGGGTGCCTTCAACGCCGGGTGGTGCTGGTAGTCGAGGATCTCGACGTCCTCGTAGACGTGGTCGAACAGGGTCTCCGCGGGCCGCAACACCAGGCGGGGAAAGGGGAACGGCTCGCGGGACAGCTGCTCGTGCACCTGGTCGAGGTGATTGTCGTAGATGTGGCAGTCCCCGCCGGTCCAGACGAAGTCGCCGGGCACCAGCCCCACCTGAGCGGCCACCATGTGCGTGAGCAACGCGTAGCTGGCGATGTTGAACGGCACGCCGAGGAACAGGTCGGCGCTGCGTTGGTAGAGCTGGCAGGACAGCCGCCCGTCGGCGACGTGGAACTGGAACAGCGTGTGGCACGGCGGCAGCGCCATCGCCGGGATCTCGCCGACGTTCCATGCCGACACGATCAGCCGGCGCGAGTGCGGGTCGGTGCGCAGGGTGTGCAGCAGCTGGCTGATCTGGTCGATGTGCTGCCCGTCCGGGGTCGGCCAGGACCGCCACTGCACGCCGTACACCGGTCCGAGGTCGCCATCGGGGGCGGCCCACTCGTCCCAGATCGTGACGCCGTGCTCGCGGAGCCAGCCGACGTTGCGGTCGCCACGCAGGAACCACAGCAGCTCGTACACGATCGACCGCAGGTGCACCCGCTTGGTCGTGATGAGCGGGAAGCCGCGGGACAGGTCGTAGCGCATCTGATGCCCGAAGACGCTGCGCGACCCGGTGCCGGTCCGGTCCGGGCGCGGTGAGCCGTGCTCGAGGACGTGCCGAAGCAGGTCCTCGTACTGGTGGTCGACGGGGGGCGGGTCGGCCGCGGGGCTCGGTTCGGGCACGTCCCCGATCGTAGGCGTCCGGAGTCCGAGGGGCCTGAGAGGATCGCGGCATGGCCGACGTGAGTGTGCGCCCGACTGTGCCCGCCGAGGCCCCGGAGCTGGCCCGCATCCAGGCGGCGGTCTGGTCGCAGGTCCACAGCGCCTCGCTGCCGGCCGACCTGCTCGAGGCGGTGGGCTCCGCCGAGGCCGCCGAGCAGTGGCGCGCCGCCGTAGCCGCTCCCCCGTCCGCGCGGCACCGGGTGATGACCGCGCTGGCCGAAGACACGGTGGTCGGCTTCGCCGCCGTCGTCCCCGCCACCGACCCCGACCTCGATCCCGCCGTCGACGCCGAGCTGATGGCGTTGTACGTCGATCCGCAGGCGACCGGCGCCGGGCACGGGTCCCGGCTGGTCAACGCGGCCGTCGACCTCGCCCGCGACGCCGGTTTCACGGCAGTGCACGTCTGGACCGCCGAGGCCGAGACCGACCTGCGTGGCTTCCTCGCCGGAGCCGGCTGGGCGGCCGACGGTGCGACCCGTGAGCTGGACCTGCGCGGTGACGGCGAGGTCCTCGTGACCCAGACCCGGCTCGGCGCGAGCCTCTCCGAACCGTGAGCCCGGTCGACCCGGTGGAGCCGTCCAGGCGACAAGGGCTCGGGACGACCCACTGGCCCACCATCCGGGCGCGGGTGTCTCGCACCGCCGCCTCGGTCGGGGTGGCCACCGGTGCCTACGGACTGTCGTTCGGCGCGCTCGCGACCGCTGCCGGCCTGTCGGTGCCGCAGACCTGCGCGACCTCGTTGCTGATCTTCACCGGTGGCTCGCAGTTCGCCCTGATCGGGGTCCTCGGCAGCGGCGGGTCCGGGGTGTCCGGCACGGCCTCAGCCGTGCTGCTCGGCTCGCGCAACCTGGTCTACGGCGCCAGCATCGCGCAGCTGCTCGGGCTTCGCGGGGCGCGACGACTGGTGGGCGCCCAGCTGGTGATCGATGAGTCGACCGCGGTGGCGCTGGGCAGCCACGCCACGGTTGAGAGCGAGGCCAGCGAACGATCGCTGGCCGACCGGGCCGGCCGACTGGGCTTCTGGTCCACCGGCCTGGCGGTGTTCCTGCTGTGGAACGCGTCCACCCTGATCGGTGCGCTGGCCGGCAGCGTGATCGGCGATCCGCGGACCTTCGGCCTGGACGCGGCGGCACCGGCGGCGTTCCTTGCTCTCCTCGCCCCCCGCCTGCGCGGACGGCCGGCCTGGACGACGGCTGTCGTAGCCGCGCTGGTCGCGATCACGGTGGTGCCCCTGGTGCCGGCCGGAGTACCGGTGCTGGTGGCGGCTCTGGTGCCAGTCGTGGCGGTGCTGGCCAAGCGGTCCGCTCCAGGTGCTCGGTCATGACCTGGGCTTCTATCCTCGCCACAGCAGCGGGCTGCTACCTGCTCAAGCTCGCCGGGCTCTCGGTGCCGGAGCGCTGGCTGGAGACCCCGACGATCGCCCGGATGTCCGCCCTGCTCCCCGTTGCGCTGCTGGCCGCACTCGCCGGCGTACAAGCTGTCGCGACCGGCACCCACCTGGTGCTGGACGCCCGTCTCGCCGGGGTCGCCGTGGCAGCCGGCCTGCTGGTCGTGCGGGCGCCGTTCATCGTGGTGGTGGCCGCCGCGGCGACCACCGCAGCCCTGCTCCGCCTGCTCGGCTGAGTCAGAGGTCGAGGCTGAGTCAGAGGTCGAGCAGGTGCTCCAGGCCGACGGTGAGGCCGGGGCGGGCGCCGACGCCACGCACGGCGAGCAGCAGCCCGGGCATGAACGACTCGCGGTCGACGGTGTCGTGCCGGATCGTCAGGGTCTCCCCCGCGTTGCCGAACAGCACCTCCTGGTGGGCAAGCAGGCCGCGGGCCCGCACCGAGTGCACCGGAACGCCTGCCACCTCGGCGCCACGGGCGCCGTCGAGGGCCGCCGTCGTTGCATCCGGCGCAGCGCCCAGACCAGCCGACGTGCGGGCCCGGCCGATCAGCTCGGCGGTCCGGCGCGCAGTGCCGCTGGGGGCGTCTACCTTGGCCGGGTGGTGGCGCTCGACGATCTCCACCGACTCGAAGAACCGCGCCGCCTGCTGGGCGAAACGCATCATCAGCACCGCGCCCAGGGCGAAGTTGGGCGCCACCAGGACGCCGACCCTCGGAGTGTCACCGAGCTGCCGGCGTACCTCGTCGAGACGGGACTCGTCGACGCCGCTGGTGCCGACCACAAGGTGGATGCCGTGCTCGATGCAGAAGGCAATGTGGTCCATCACGGCGTCGGGCCGGGTCAGGTCGACGGCCACCTGGACGCCGGCCTCGACCAGTGCCGCGAGCGGGTCACCGGAGCCGACCCGGGCGACGAGGTCGAGACCGTCGGCGGCTTCGATCGCCTGGCAGGCCGAGATCCCCATCCGCCCTGCGGCGCCGAGCACCCCGACCCGCAGGGTCATGCGACTGCGGCGCGGAAGTCGCGTGTCTCGTCGAACGGGCCGACGACGGCCAGTGTCGGGTGGTCCGGCACGAGCACCTCGGCAGCGATCGCCGCCACGTCGTCGGGAGTGACGGCGTCGATGCGGGCGAGCACCTGCCCGACCGAGAGCTGCTCGCCGTAGACGAGCTCGGCCTTGCCGATGCGACTCATCAGCGAGCCGGTGTCCTCGAGGCCGAGCACCAGCCCGCCGCGGAGCTGGCTCTTGCCGCGCTCGACCTCCTCGACGGTGAGGCCCTTGCCGGCCACCGCTGCGAGCTCGTCGCGGCAGATCGAGAGGACGTCGTCGACCTTGCGCGGCACGCAGCCTGCGTAGACGCCGAACATGCCGGAGTCGGCGTACTGCGCGTGATAGCTGTAGACGCTGTAGGCCAGGCCGCGCTTCTCGCGCACCTCCTGGAACAACCGCGACGACATGCCGCCGCCAAGTGCCGCATTGAGCACCCCGAGGGCAAACCGTCGTTCATCCGTACGAGCGACTCCCGGGCCCCCGAGCACGACGTTGGCCTGCTCGCTGCTGCGCCGGATGACGCGGACCCCTGCGCTGAGGGTCGTGGGCTGTCCCGCACCGCGCGGCGCCGACGGCTCCGCGTCACCCTCGAGCAACCCGGCGGCGTCGAAAGCCTTGCGCACCAAGCGCACGACCTCGGCGTGGTCAAGGTTGCCCGCGACCGCGACCACCATGTCCTGCGGGCGGTAACGGCGCTTGTAGTAGCCGTTGACCGCCGTGCGCCCGATCGACTCGATCGAGGAGACCGTGCCGAGCACCGGCCGGCCAAGCGGTCCGTCGCCGAAGAGCACCTGCGCGAACTCGTCGTGCACGACGTCGGTGGGGTCGTCGTCGTGCATCGCGATCTCTTCCAGGATCACCCCGCGCTCGGAGTCGACGTCGGAGGCCTTGATGACCGAGCTGGTGACCAGGTCACCGATGACGTCGACCGCCAGCGGCAGGTCGGTGTCGAGCACCCGCGCGTAGTAGCAGGTGTACTCCTTCGAGGTGAACGCGTTCATCTCCCCGCCGACCGCGTCGATCGCCGAGGAGATGGCCAGCGCGTCGCGCCGCCGGGTGCCCTTGAAGAGCAGGTGCTCGAGATAGTGCGAGGCCCCGGCCAGGGACGGTGCCTCGTCGCGCGAACCGACGCCGACCCACACGCCGACGGTCACCGACCGGACGGTGGGGACGGCTTCGGTCACGATGCGCAACCCGCCGGGCAGGACGGTGCGACGGACGACTCCGCCGCCACCGTCCCCCCGGTGCAGGGTGCGTGTGCTCTGTCGAGCCAACCTGGTCAGACCTCGACGTCGACGGTCGCGTCGCTGGCGGAGTCAGCAGCAGCGCCGCCAGCAGCACCAGCGGCATGGGCGTCCTCGACCGGGATCAGCGACAGCTTGCCGCGCGGGTCGATCTCAGCGATCTGCACCTGCACCTTGTCACCGACCTTGACGACGTCCTCGACGTTGTCGACCCGCTTGCCACCGGCCATGCCGCGCAGCTTGGAGATGTGCAGCAGGCCGTCACGACCGGGCACCAGCGACACGAACGCGCCGAAGGTGGTGGTCTTGACCACGGTGCCGAGGTAACGCTCGCCGACCTCGGGCATCGTCGGGTTGGCGATCGCGTTGATCATCGCCCGAGCCGCCTCGGCCTTGGGCCCGTCGGTAGCACCGATGTAGATCGTGCCGTCGTCCTCGATGCTGATCTCGGCGCCGGTCTCGTCCTGGATCTGGTTGATCATCTTGCCCTTGGGGCCGATGACCGCACCGATCTGGTCCACCGGGATCTTGATGGAGATGATCCGCGGCGCGTAGGGGGACATCTCGTCGGGCGCGTCGATCGCCTCGTGCATGACGTCGAGGATGTGCAGGCGCGCTTCCTTGGCCTGGGTCAGCGCCGAGGCGAGGACCGAGGCCGGGATGCCGTCCAGCTTGGTGTCGAGCTGGATGGCGGTGACGAACTCGCGGGTGCCGGCGACCTTGAAGTCCATGTCGCCGAAGGCGTCCTCGGCGCCGAGGATGTCGGTGAGGGCGGCGTACTCCGTCTTCCCGTCAACGGTGTCGGAGATCAGGCCCATCGCGATGCCGGCGACCGGCGCCCGCAGCGGCACACCGGCCTGCATCAGCGACATCGTCGAGGCGCAGACCGAGCCCATCGAGGTCGAGCCGTTGGAGCCCAGTGCTTCCGAGACCTGACGGATCGCGTAGGGGAACTCCTCGCGGGCCGGCAGCACGGGCAGGATCGCCCGCTCGGCGAGCGCGCCGTGGCCGATCTCGCGCCGCTTGGGCGAGCCGACCCGACCGGTCTCACCGGTGCTGTACGGCGGGAAGTTGTAGTTGTGCATGTAGCGCTTGCGGTTCTCGGGGTTGAGCGTGTCGACCATCTGCTCCATGCGCAGCATGTTCAGCGTGGTGACGCCGAGGATCTGGGTCTCCCCGCGCTCGAACAGCGCCGAGCCGTGCACCCGCGGGAGCACCTCCACCTCGGCCGAGAGCGTGCGGATGTCGGACAGGCCACGCCCGTCGATGCGGACCTTGTCGCGCAGGACCCGCTGGCGGACCAGCGACTTGGTGAGCGAGCGGTAGGCCGCCTTGATCTCCTTGTCGCGACCCTCGAACTGGCCGGCGAGCTTGTCCATGACGGTGTCGCGCAGGCTGTCGATCTCGGTCTCGCGCTCGAGCTTGCCGGTCACGGCCAGAGCCGCGGTCAGGTCGCTGCTGGCCGCAGTGGTCACGGCCTCCATGACGTCGTCCTGGTAGTCGAGGAAGCGGGGGAAGTCGGCGACGGGCTTGGCGGCCGCTGCGGCGAGCTCCTGCTGGGCCTCGCACAGGGACTTGATGAACGGCTTGGCGGCCTCGAGGCCCTGGGCCACGACCTCCTCAGTCGGGGCGTTGCGGCCCTCGTCCTTGATGAGCTTCCACGCGGCGGTGGTGGCCTCGGCCTCGACCATCATGATCGCGACATCGTCACCTGCCATGCGGCCGGCGACGACCATGTCGAACACGGCCGTCTCGAGCTGCTCGTGGGTGGGGACCGCGACCCACTGGTCGCCGTTGTCGCCCTTCATGAGCGCGACGCGGGTGGCACCGACGGGGCCGTTGAACGGCAGGCCGGAGATCTGGGTCGATGCGGACGCGGCGTTGATGGC
>JANLYQ010000069.1:0-27577 GCA_031365725.1 Sporichthyaceae bacterium
GGGTTGGTGAGCCTGACGAGACGCGGTCCGACCTCGACCTCGACGAACGGTGACGGCATGTCCCGCACGTTACCGGGCCGTAAGGCAGCGCCTCGCGGACCGACGTAGGCTCGACGCATGTTCAAGAAGTCGACTCCAGCAAGCACCTCCACCGAGGCCACCGCCTACCCCGTGCAGAAGACGGAGGAGGAGTGGAAGGTCGAGCTCAGCCCGGAGGAGTACCACGTGCTCCGCGAAGCCGGCACCGAGCGGGCGTTCACCGGGGAGTACACCGACCTCAAGACCGTCGGGGTCTACAGCTGTCGCGCCTGCGGCATCGAGCTGTTCAGGAGCGGTGCGAAGTTCGACTCGCACTGCGGCTGGCCCTCGTTCTACGAGGCCAGCGACGGCGACAACGTCGAGCTGCGCGAGGACCGGTCACTCGGCATGCGTCGCACGGAGGTCCGCTGCCGCAACTGCGGGTCCCACCTCGGGCACCTCTTCGACGACGCCCCCCAGACCCCCACCGGCGATCGCTACTGCATCAACTCCGTGTCGATCCGGCTCGAGCCCGAGAGCGCCTGACGCGTCGGAGGTCTCAGCTCGGTCGGGTCTGCTGGTCTCGAGGAACGGCAGCAGCGCCACGGTCTTTCGCCACCACCGCGGCCGGGTGACCCGGATGTCGGCGGTCGCGACGTCGAACAGGATCACCGACTGCAGCAGCAGGCCGCCGATCAGCGCCCCACCTATCAGGTCGCTGAGCCAGTGGCTGCCGATGTAGAGGCTGGTGAGGATCGTCAACGTCGTCAGCACGGTCCACCCGGCGGCGATGCGACGCAGCGGTGGGTCCTCGCCGTAGCGCAGGAACAGGTAGACGATCACACCACCGGTCAGCACCATGTTCGACGAGTGGCCGGACGGGAAGATCACGCCGCCGTTGAGCGCCGAGGGGTCACCGGTCTCGGTCTCCGACCGCCCGATGAGGATCTTCATCGCGCCGACGACGACGTTGAGCACGAGAAACGCCATCAGCGAGAGCATGACCGGTCGCCAGGTGCGGTGCCGACGGGCGAAGACCGCGCCGATGATGAGCAGGATCGGCACCAGCACCGATCGCTGGCCGACCTTGTCGTAGGCCCAGGCCAGGTGGTCCAGCGACGGGATCGCCGTCTGCCCGTCCCAGCGCTGCACCCGCACGTCGAGGCGGGTCAGCGGCCCGTGCACGAAGATGTCGACGACCACTGCCACGAACGACGCGCTGAGCAGGATGGCGATCAGCCGCGACCGTCGGCCGATGCGGTCGCGCACCCGGCGTCGACCGGGCGCGAGAGTGACGCGGGCGACCGGGTCGCCGCCAGCGGTCACGGCAGAGCCGCCACCAGCTCGCTGACCGGCTTACGGCGCCCGGTGTAGAACGGCAGCTCTTCGCGCACGTGCAGCCGCGCCTGCGACCCACGCAGGTGACGCATCAGGTCCACGATGCGGTGCAGCTCGTCGGCCTCGAACGCCAGCAGCCACTCGTAGTCACCGAGGGCGAAGGACGACACCGTGTTGGCCCGGACATCGGGGAACCCGCGAGCCATCTGACCGTGCTCGGCGAGCATCGCGCGCCGCTCCTCGTCGGGCAGGAGGTACCACTCGTAGGACCGGACGAAGGGATAGACGCAGACCCAGCCGCGCGGGTCCTCGTCAGCCATGAACGCCGGCACGTGACCCTTGTTGAACTCCGCGGGCCGGTGCAGGGCGACCTGGGACCAGACCGGCTCGCAGGCCGCGCCAAGCGTCGTACGACGGAAGCGGGAGTAGGCCTCCTGCAGGTCCTCTGCGCTCGGCGCGTGCCACCACGTCATCAGGTCGGCGTCGGCCCGCAGGCCGCTGACGTCGTAGGCGCCGCGAGTGACGATGTCCTTGGCGGCCAGCTGCTCGAACAACCCATCGACCTCGGCAGCGACAGCACCGCGGTCGTCGGGCAACCGGTCGCGCAGCCGGAAGACCGACCACATGGTGTAGCGGACGACCTGGTTGATGTCGCGAGCCTTCGGCTTGCCGGCGCCCCCACCCGTCGTGACCATGTCGGTCATTGTCGCAGGCTCGCCAGCGCCGTGCCGACCTCGGTGGCGGCCCGCGCGCCGGAGGCGATGCAGGCAGGGATGCCCACCCCGTCGTACGCCGCGCCCGCGACCGTGAGCCCCGGGTGCCTCGCGAGGTCGGCCCGGATGCGCTCGACCCGGCCGAGGTGGCCCACGGTGTACTGCGGCAGCCCGCCGCCCCAGCGGGTGACGCGGCTCGCGACGGGGCTGCCGCGCAGGCCGATGGCGTCGGCGAGGTCGGCGCGCACCTGGTCGACGAGCTCGGCGTCGTCGCGCTGCAGCAGCGCCTCCTCCCCCAGCCGCCCCACCGAGGCTCGCAGCAGGACCAGGTCCGGAGCGACGTCGGCGTACCACCCCCACTTGGCGGAGGTGAGGGTGACGGCTTTGATGCTGCGGCCCTCGACGGGTGGCACGAGGAAGCCTGAGCCTTTCGGTAGCGTGGGCAGCGCACCGCGGGGCACCGCGAGCGCGACGACAGCCATCGAGGAGTAGGGCACCTGGGCCAGCTCGGCGGCGGCGGCCGACGCCGTGCCGGCGAGCAGGCGCGCGGCCGGAGCCGCGGGGACCGCGACGACGACAGCGTCGGCGAGGACCCCCTCGGGCGCCGCGGTCGAGCCGACCACCAGCCGCCAGCCGGTGCTGGTCCGAGCGAGCTCGCGCACGGTGACGTCCGTGCGGATCGTGACACCGGCCTGCTTCAGCGATGTCACCAGTGCGCCGGGCAGCCGGCCGACACCACCGCGCGGCGCGCCGAAGACCGCTCCGGGTGTGCTGGTCGTCGGTCGCGCGCGGTCCGAGGCAGCCCGGCTCGCGCTGGCCGCGGCGAGCAGGCTGCGCCCGACGACGTACGGCGCGAGCTGGGGCATGGTGGCGTGCAGGGAGAGCTCACCGGCGCGGCCGGCGTAGACCCCGCCGAGCAGTGGCTCCACCAGCCGGTCGACCACCGCCCGGCCCATCCGCGCGGCCACGTAGTGGCCGACGGACACGTCGTCGGCGATCGTGGCGCCGGGTCGCAGCCGGTCCAGCACGACGCGGGCGAGCTCGGGGCGCGTGAGCAGGCCGGTCGCGGCGAGGTCGCGCAGGTCGGCAGGGACTCCCATCACCATCCGGCGGGGCAACGGCCGCATGGCCCCGCGGCTCCACACCGCGGCCGAGGTCGTGGCGGCGTCCTCGAGGTCAGGTCCGAGACCGACCGCGGTGGCGAGGTCGACCGCCTCCGGCCGGCGCAGCAGGAGTGCCTCAGCGCCTTCGTCGACCGGCACGCCGGCGAGATCGGAGACCCGCAGCTTGCCGCCGAGATGGGGGCTGGCTTCCAGCACGGTCACCTGAACTCGCGCGTGCTGCCCCTCGGGTGGCGATGCGGTCACCAATGCGTGGGCTGCTGCGAGTCCGGCGATGCCGCCGCCGATGACAACGACATGGCGGCTCACCCGGTCACTTTCGCAGACCGTGATCGAGTCGCAACCATCGGCCGGGGAACCGGCAGGAGCAACGTCGCGTCCGACCGCCATGACCACGATGATGACGACAACGCGAAAGACCTCGACCGCGGCAGCCGACACGCTCGCGACCATGACCGCTGCCCGCGCCGGTGCGGCGCTCGTGCTGGCAGCACTCGCGTTGACGGCGTGCAGCGGCAGTGCGCAGAACACCCGCTCCGGCGCCGCCAGTGGTGCACCCGGTGCCGCGACCGGGTTCTCGAGCACCTCGGGCGGTCTCGACACCGTCCCGAGCCCGGTGGGCGGAGCCGGCGCCAGCGCGCTGAGCGACGGCAGCAACGGCGCCAAGGCCGCGGGCGGATCGACCGGCTCCGGTGAACGCCTGAGCGCTCGCGTCCTGCCCCACGACCGAGCCGTGGTCTACCGCGGCGCCATCACTGTCGCCGTGGACGACGTGGCCGCCGCCGTGACCCGCGTCGAGGACCTGGCCACCGGGGCCGGCGGGCTGGTCTTCGACGAGCGGACCCAGACCGACCCGGCGCACCCCACGCGCGGCTCTGCGACCGTCACCGTGCAGGTGCCTCCGACGTCGTTCGGGTCGACCCTGGACTCGGTGGCGCGACTGGGCCGTCAGCTGTCCCGCAGCCGCAGCGCCGAGGACGTCACCTCGCAGGTCATCGATGTCGACAGTCGCATCGCCTCGCAGCAGGTCAGCGTGGCGCGGATGCGAGCGCTGCTCGCCCGCGCCACCACCGTCGGCCAGGTCGTGCAGGTCGAGTCCGAGCTATCCCGCCGCGAGGCAGACCTGGAGTCCTTCCAGGCTCAGCTGAAGGCGTTGCGCGACACGACCGACCTCGCAACGGTGCAGGTCACTCTCGTGCCGCCGCAGGTCAAGCACGTGACCCCGGCGAAGAAGGCCGGCACCACGCTCGGCTTCCTGCACGGGCTGCGCGGCGGGTGGGACGCGTTCCTCGCGATGCTCGCAGTCGCCCTCACCGTCGTGGGTGCTCTGGTGCCGTTCGCGGTGGCGCTTGCGCTGATCGGCGTACCGGCGTTGGTGGTGTGGCGCAGTCGTCGTCGGCAGCGCCCCACCGCACCGGTCGCCCCGGCCGCCTGAGAGTCGAGTACCTCGCGATCAGGGGAGCGGGCGGGCAACGCGGACCTCGCAACGGAGATCGGGGACTCGCGCGAGGCGGGCGTCGGTGGTCACCAAGGGGCAACCGAAGGCCTCAGCGACGGCAAAGTAGGGGGCGTCATAGCCGGAGACGTTGCTCCGCAGTGCCCACATGCGGCGAAGCAGAGGTCCGACCGGCACGACGTCGATGGTGGCGCTCGCCACGGCGGACAGAGCGTCCTGCGCACGTGCTGCACTGATCTTCCGCCCGAGCCACTGCCCACGGATGGCGGAGAACACCTCCACCACCAGATGGTCGGGAGCAGCCCAGTGGGCATCCTGGGCGAGCTCGGCTCGCGAAGACACGCCCACCGGGCCGTCGTCGCTCAACGCGTGGGTCAGAACCGAAGCGTCGACCACGATCATGGGAGGGGGCTGACCGATCTGATGGGTAGACCCCCGCGCTCGGCTCGGGCGTGGTCGAGGGCGTCGGTCACCTCCCGGCTCGACAGTCGCGACCCGTCCTGTCGGGAGTCGAAACGCCGCAGCAGCGCGAGGTTGGCGGAGCGACGGGCCTCGTTGACGACCAGCGCCAGGAGATAGGACTGCAAGGACTGGCCACGGGATGCCGCTTGTGCGGCGAGCGTCTGGCGGATGTCCTCGGGCACGTCGCGGATCTGAAGGGCCACCATGCATGCACTATACATGCGCCGCCGACGGGTGCGACCGGCATTCTCGTACGCCTGTGGGGCCGTTGAGGCTGCCCGCTCCCCAGGTCAGACGGCCGACTCTTCGTGGACCAGCTCGACGATGCGGGTGAGCACGTCGGGGTCGGACTCGGGGATGACCCCGTGACCCAGGTTGAAGATGTGTCCCGGCGCCGCGCGGCCGGACTCGAGCACGGCCCGGGTGCGCTCGGCCACGACCTCCCACGGGGCGAACACGAGCGCGGGGTCGAGGTTGCCCTGCACCGCGCGACCGGGGCCGATCCGCTTCGTCGCCTCGGAGAGCGGCAGCCGGAAGTCCACCCCGACGACCTCGGCGCCGGCCTCCCCCATCAGCGCCAGCAGCTCACCGGTGCCGACGCCGAAGTGGATGCGCGGCACCCCGAGCTCGCCGAGCGAGGCGAGCACTGCCGCAGAGTGTGGTTGGACGTACGCCACGTAGTCCGCAGCAGGCAGCGCACCCACCCACGAGTCGAACAGCTGCACCGCACTCGCACCCGCCCCGACCTGCACCCGCAGGAAGGTCGCGGTGATCCGGGTCAGTCGCTGCATCAGCGACGACCACAGCTCCGGGGCGCCGTACATCATGGCTTTGGTGTGCTCGTGGTTGCGGGAAGGCCCACCCTCGACCAGGTACGACGCCAAGGTGAACGGGGCTCCTGCGAAGCCGATCAGCGGTGTGGCACCCAGCTCGGCGACGAGGATCGACACGGCCGCTGCGACGTAGTCCACGTCCTCCTCCTCCATCGGTCGCAGCTGGTCGAGGTCAGCGAGGCTGCGCACCGGTCGGGCGACAACGGGCCCGACGCCGGGCACGATGTCGAGGTCGACGCCGATCGCCTTGAGCGGGACGACGATGTCGCTGAACAAGATGGCCGCGTCGGTGCGGTGCCGGCGCACCGGCTGCAGGGTGATCTCGGCGACCAGGTCGGGTGTCGCGCAGGCCTGCAGCATCGGGATGCCCGCCCGCAACGCGCGGTACTCGGGCAGTGACCGGCCCGCCTGGCGCATGAACCACACCGGCGTGTGTGGGCCGCGCTCCCCGCGGCAGGCCCGCAGGAACGCTGACTCGTGCAGGTCATCGTGCGCGGTGTCGGCGGGCGAGGTCTCGGTCACGAGGCCAGATCGTGTCACGCGCATGACCCGACGCCCGCCCTCAGGTGCCGGCGATCAGCACGACACCGACCAGGGCCGCGACGACCCCGCTCGACTGGGCCCGGCCCATGCGCTCGTCGTGCACGATCCGCGCCAACAGGACCGTGGCCACCGGATACAGCGATCCGAGCACAGCCACCAGGCTGACCAGACCACGTGTGCTGGCCAGCCCGAACGTGAAGTTGGCGCCGACGTCGCCGAAGCCGATGAGGGCGAGCAGGCCGAGCGACCGCGGGTCCAGCGCGACCTCGCTGCGCGGCAACCCGCGCAGCAGAGCCACGGCGAGGGCGCTGCCGAGCAGCACCACCGAGAGCACGCGCATCGTCAGCAGCGTCATCACGGTGCTGTAGCGACTGCCTTCCGCGATGGCCAGTAGCGCGACACCGAAACCGAGGGCGGCGACGGCGGCGAGCAACAGGGGCCGTGCGCCGGCACGCCCCGAGAGCTCCGGCCCGCTGGCCAGCACCACACCGCAGATCGCCACGACGATGCCGGCCATCTGCAGTCCCCCCGGTCGCTCACCATGCACCAGGCCCCACAGCACGGGTACGACGACACCGAGCGCAGCGATCGGGGAGACGACGCCCATGGTGCCGGCGGCGAGCGCGACGTAGAAACAGACCAGCCCGACGACGCCGGAGAGGCCGGACAGTACCGCCCACCACAGATAGCCGTGCGGGTCGCCGAACGCGCCGGTGACGGTCGCCGCCACCAGGGCGGCCAGCAGCCCGAACGCTTGCGAGACACCCACGACGAGAGTGGCGCGCCGGGTCCGCGACAGGGTGCCGCCGAGGAAGTCGGCGCTGCCCCACAGGACACTGGAGAGCAGAGCGAGCACGATGGACACGCCGGGCAGCGTACGGGTGCGACGCGCCGGGCAGGCGCTCACGCGCGCGCGTCCCCGGGGGGGCCTACCCACCGACGTACGCTTCCGAGCATGGTCGCCCGGCATGAGGTCGACGAGGTGCCGGAGGCATTTGCCCGCGCCCTTGCGTCTCTGCACGCCGTCACCCCGCGCGCCGAGGTCGTGATCGAGGAGACTCCCGCCCCGCAACGGCTCGCGCCGCACGCCGTTGCGTTGACCGCCGACGTCATCTCGCCGCACGATCCGGATGCTGAGCTGGGCACCGGGCGGCTGGTCCTGCTGCACGACCCGGTCGGGCACGAGGCCTGGGACGGGACGTTCCGGGTGGTGACCTATGTCCGTGCCGACCTCGAGCACGAGATGGCCGCCGACCCGCTGCTGCCGGGCGTCGGCTGGGCGTGGCTGACCGAGTCGTTGCACGCGCACGGTGCGGCGTTCACCGCGCCGAGCGGCACCGTGACTCGGGTGGCCTCCGAGAGCTTCGGTGCGATCGCCGGTGAGGCATCATCGGCCCAGATCGAGATCCGGGCCTCCTGGACCCCGACCGACGAGCGGTTCGACGCGCACCTGATGGCGTGGTGCGACCTGCTCTGCACGACTGCCGGGTTGCCGCCGACCATGCCCGGCGTGACCACGTTGCCGGTGCGCCGGCGTCGTCCGCGCGCCTGACAGATCCCCCGGATGCCGCGTCGAGGCGGCTACAGATGCTCCGCGGGTCGACCGATGGGATCAGGGACAGCGTCGTCCGCGCTGCCCCTACGGATCCGATCGGGAGACGCAGTGACCGCACTGGTCGAACGGCACGGCAGCTCGGCGCATCCGGCGCCGGCTCGGCCCGGCAGCCCCGGCACGCCCGGTGCTGCGCGCCTGACGCGCTTCACGGCCATGGTCGTCGTCGCCAGCCCCTTCGTGCGCGAGACGCTGGCCCGCAGCCTGCGCACCCTCGGCGCCGGTGAGATCGTCGAGGCGTCCTCGATGGCCGAGGCCCGCACCCGGGCCGTCGGCACCCGCGCCCGTGACTTCGCCATCATCGACAGCACGCTGCCCGACGGCTCCGGCATCACCCTGATCCGTGAGCTGCGTGCCGTGGGCTGGGTCCGCGGCATGGTGCTCTCGGCCACCGAAGACCCCTACACCGTGCGCGCAGCCTTGACCGGTGGCGTCCGCGCTTTCCTCGTCAGCTCGGCCTCGGCCGGGCACGCCGCTCGTGCGACGACACCGCAGACCCTCGCGATCCGGCCGCGCACCACACGTCTGACCGGTGCCGAGTCACTGTCCGGCCGGGAGATCGAGGTCCTCCAGCTGGTCGCCGACGGCCGTTCCAACAAGGACATCGGCGAGGCTCTCGGCCTGTCGGCGTTGACCGTCAAGAGCCACCTGGCCCGCATCGCCCGCAAGCTCGGCACCGGTGACCGGGCCGAGATGGTGGTCGTGTCGATGCGCGCCGGCGTCGTCGCCTGAGCCAGCGCACCACCTCCACGGACATCGGCCCCGTCCTCGGCCAGCCGTCCGGGTCTCACGCCTCTGACGTCGTACGGTGAACGGCGTGACCGTCCCACCCCCGACCGCACCTGCTCCGGACTCCTCCGGTGCGCGGCTCGCTGACCCCGCTGAGGCTGCGGTCGACCAGCTGGACAGCGACGTCGTGCTGCTGACCGAGCCGCGCGACGGCGTGCCGACCCCGATGGTGCGGCCGGACGAGCTGACCGAGGTCGTGGCGATGCTGGCCGCGGGCCGCGGACCGGTGGCGATCGACGCCGAGCGGGCCTCGGGCTACCGCTACGGCCAGGCGGCCTACCTCGTGCAGCTGCGCCGCGCCGACGTCGGGACCGTGCTCATCGACCCGCGCGAGGTGCCGGACCTCTCGGCCCTGGGCGCTGCCATCGCCGACGACGAGTGGGTGCTGCACGCCGCGTCGCAGGATCTGCCGTGCCTGGCCGCGCTTGGTCTGCGCCCGACCCGGGTGTTCGACACCGAGCTGGCCGGGCGGCTGCTGGGCTATGCCCGTGTCGGCCTCGGCTCGATCGTCGAGGAAGTGCTCGGGCTGCGCCTCGAGAAGGGGCACTCGGCGGCGGACTGGTCGACCCGGCCGCTGCCCGAACCCTGGCTGCGCTACGCCGCTCTCGACGTCGAGGTTCTCGTCGAGCTGCGTGACGCCCTGGCCGCACAGCTCGACGAGCAGGGCAAGCGGGCTTGGGCCGAGGAGGAGTTCGCGGCGATCGTCGCGACGCCGCCTGCGTCTCCCCGGTTCGAGCCGTGGCGACGCACCGGCGGACTGCACCGGGTGCGCAAGCGCCGCCAGCTCGCGGTCGTGCGGGCGCTGTGGGAACGCCGCGACGAGGTGGCCAGGCGCCGCGACATCGCCCCCGGCCGGGTGCTGCCCGACACCGCGATCGTCTCGGCCGGCCTGGCCCAGCCGCGCACCGAGACCGACCTGGTGGCGCTGCCGATCTGGGGCGGCCGCTCGATGCGCCGCCAGACCAGCACCTGGCTGCCGTCGGTGCTCGCGGCGCTGGAGCTGCCCGAGAACGACCTGCCGGCGCTCAAGACCCCGGTCGAAGGACCACCGCCGGCCCGGTCCTGGCCCGAGCGGGACCCCGCCGCGGCCCGCCGCCTCGCTGCTGCCCGAGCGGCGGTGGGGGTCGTCGCCGAACGCCACACGATGCCGGTCGAGAACCTCCTCAGCCCCGACGCCGTACGCCGGCTGTGCTGGGCACCGCCCGAGCCGGCGACGGTGGACGCGGTGTCGGAGGTTCTTCGCGACCTCGGCGCCCGGCCCTGGCAGATCGCGCTCACCGTCGACGGCGTCACGCAGGCGTTGGCGGAATCCGTCGAGGAGCCCTCGGCTGCCGTGGCCTCCGTCACCGACCCGTCGGACGACGTGCCGATCGGCTGATCGAGGGATTCGGACACACCGGTGTTGCGTTACTCCGGACGCTCTGAGTAAGGTTTGCCTTACCTGACCAGCGCACGCCCACCCGGCGTGCCGGAGCGCCCGGAGGACCTACCGTGCTCGCCAACTTCCTCATCGGACTGCGCGAGGGTCTCGAGGCCACGCTGGTCGTGACGATCCTCGTGGCCTACCTGGTGAAGACCGGCCACCGGACCAGGCTGCGCCCCATCTGGATCGGCGCCGGTGCTGCCGTCGCGGTCGCCATCGCCTTCGGCGGGGCGCTCACCCTGACCTCGCACGAGCTCAGCGCCACCGCCGAGCCCGCGTTCGCCGGGACGATGTCGATCGTCGCCGTCGCCTTCGTCACCTGGATGATCTTCTGGATGCGCCGAACGGCCCGTTTCATGGCCGCCGAGCTGCGCAACCGGTTGGCCAGCGCCCTGCTGATGGGCTCGGTCGCGCTGGCGCTCACTGCCTTCGCCGCGGTCGCGCGCGAAGGCATCGAGACCTCGCTGTTCCTGTGGGCGGCCGCCCAGACCGCGGGCAGCTCGGCCACCCCCCTGATCGGGGCCCTGCTCGGCATCGCCACCGCCGTCGTGCTCGGCTACCTGCTTTACCGGCGCGCGGTCACCATCAACCTCGCGAAGTTCTTCACCTGGACCGGTGCCGGCCTGATCCTGGTCGCGGCTGGTGTCCTCGCCTACGGCATGCACGACCTGCAGGAAGCCGGCCTGCTGCCGGGCGAGCGCAGCATCGCCTTCGACGTGTCGGGTGCAGTGCCGGAGAGCAGCTGGTACGGCACGCTGCTCAAGGGCACCCTCAACTTCTCCCCCGTCACCACCTGGCTGGCGGCCATCACCTGGCTCGTCTACGTGTCGGTGGTGATGGTGCTGTTCTTCCGGCCGGCGCGCACGGCGGCCACGAGCAACGGAGTCCCGGCAGTCTCGACCGCTGCGCCGCGGCCCGCCGAGGCGCGCCAGGCACAGTAGTTACCGACCAGTAGCATCAGCGGAGCCCGTCCTGCCACCGAGGAGCCGCTGTGCCCGCTTTGTCACCCCGCTCCCGTCCCTCTCGCGACGTCGTGTTCGTCGACGGCGTCCGCACGCCGTTCGGCAAGGCCGGCCCCACCGGCATCTACGCCGAGACCCGGGCGGACGACCTTGTCATCCGGTGCCTGCGCGAGCTGCTGCGCCGTAACCCCTCGCTGCCACCTGACCGGGTCGACGACGTCGCCATCGCCGCCACCACCCAGATCGGCGACCAGGGACTGACCATCGGGCGCACCGCGGCGCTGCTGGCAGGACTGCCGAAGACGGTCCCCGGCTTCGCGATCGACCGCATGTGCGCGGGGGCGATGACGGCCGTGACCGCTGTCGCCGGTGGCATCGCGTTCGGCGCCTACGACGTGGCACTGGCCGGCGGCGTCGAGCACATGGGCCACCACCCGATGGGCGAAGGTGTCGAGCCCAACCCAAGGATCGTCGCCGAGCGGCTGGTCGACCCTTCCGCGCTGGTGATGGGGGCAACCGCCGAGAACCTCCACGACCGGTTCCCGCACCTCACCAGGGCGCGGGCGGACGCCTTCGCGGTCCGCAGCCAGGCCAAGCTGGCCGCGGCGTACGACGCGGGGCTGCTGCAGCCGGACCTCGTGCCCGTCGCCACCCGCTCCGCAGAGCAGGGCTGGGGGCTGGCGATGGTCGACGAGCCCCCGCGGCCGGGCACCACCGTCGAGAGCCTGTCCACCCTGCGTACCCCGTTCCGCCCGCACGGTCGCATCACCGCGGGCAACTCGGCCGGGCTCAACGACGGTGCGACGGCCTGCCTGCTCGCCGCCGAGGAGGTCGCGTCCGAGCTCGGCCTGCCGGTGAAGATGCGGCTCGTGCACTACGCGTTCGTCGGCGTGGAGCCCGAGGTGATGGGCGTGGGACCGGTGCCGGCGACCGAGAAGGCGCTCGCCAAGGCCGGGCTCACGATCGAGGACATCGGGCTCTTCGAGCTCAACGAGGCATTCGCGGTGCAGGTGCTCGCGTTCCTCGACCACTTCGGCATCGCCGACGACGACCCGAGGGTCAACGAGTACGGCGGGGCGATCGCCGTCGGGCACCCGCTCGCGTCCTCCGGGGTGCGACTCATGACACAGCTCGCTCGCCAGTTCGAGACTCACCCCGAGGTGCGCTACGGCCTGACGGCGATGTGCATCGGCATCGGCATGGGCGGCGCCGTCATCTGGGAGAACCCGCACTGGACGGGAGGCGACCGATGAGCGACCTGCCCCCCTTCCCCGACGAAGTGGTGACGCGTTCTCTCCTGCGCTACGTCGCCCTACCCGACGCCGGTGGCACCGCGGCGCTGATCACCCTCGACAACGGCCAGGACCACACCAAGCCGAGCACCCTCGGGCCAGCCTCCCTCGTCGGGCTCGGGGCGTCGATCGACGAGGCGCTCGCGCGGCCGGATGTCGTCGCCGTCGCGGTGACCGGCAAGCCGTTCGTGTTCGCCGTGGGCGCCGACCTCAAGGTGATGTCCTCGGGCGCCTCACCGGCGCAGGCGATGGCCTACTTCGCGTTGGGCCACAACACGTTCCGCAAGCTTCGCGATGCGTCGGTGCCCACCTTTGCCTTGCTCAACGGGGCGGTGCTCGGCGGCGCTCTCGAGCTGGCACTGCACTGCCACTACCGGACGTTGTCGGCCGGCGTGGGAGCCATCGCCTTCCCGGAGGTGTTCCTCGGGCTGGTGCCGGGGTGGGGTGGCAGCCAGCTGCTGCCGCAGCTCATCGGCCCGGAGCGGGCCGTGGGGGTCATCCTCGACAACGCGCTCAACCAGAACCGGATGCTGAACGCCACGGCTGCGCATGCCCTGGGCATCGCCGACGTCCTGTTCGAACCGGCCGACTTCCTCGAGCGGTCCCTCCAGTGGGTGTCGTCCGTCGTCCGCGGCACGACCACGGTGTCGCGTCCGGAGGTCGACCGCGGCGAGCGCTGGGACGCGGTGCTCGACCATGCCCACGGCCTGGTCGACGCAAAGGTGCACGGCGCTGCGCCCGCGCCGTACGCCGCGATCGATCTCATGCGGTTGGCTCGTACGGCGTCCTACGACGAGGGGATCGCCGCCGAACGACGCGCGTTGGCGGGTCTCGCGATGGGCGAGGAGCTGCGGGCCGGGCTCTACGCCTTCGACCTGGTGCAGCGACGTGCCAAGCGCCCGAGCGGTGCTCCTGACCGCTCCCTCGCCCGCGACGTGACCAAGGTCGGCGTCGTCGGTGCCGGGCTGATGGCCTCGCAGCTCGCGCTGCTGGTCGCCCGGCGGCTGCAGGTGCCCGTGGTGATGACCGACCTCGACCAGGAGCGGGTCGACCGCGGCGTCGCCTGGGTGCACACCGAGGTGGCGACGCTGCGTGACAAGGCCCGCATCAGCGGCGATGCCGCCAACCGCCTGACCGCGCTGGTCACCGGTAGCACCGGTCTCGCCGCCTTTGCTGATGCCGACCTCGTCATCGAGGCGGTGTTCGAGGAGATGTCGGTCAAGCGGCAGGTGTTCGCCGACCTCGAGGCTGTCGTTGCCCCGACCTGCGTGCTGGCGACCAACACCTCGTCGTTGTCGGTCGGCGAGATGGGCAGCCGGCTCGCGCACCCCGAGCGCGTGGTGGGCCTGCACTTCTTCAACCCGGTGGCTGTGCTGCCCCTGCTCGAGGTCGTGCGCACACAGGCCACCGACGACGCCACGCTGGCCACCGGGTTCGCGGTGGGCCGGTTGCTGAAGAAGTCCTGCGTGCTCGTCGGCGACCGGCCGGCGTTCGTGGTCAACCGGCTGCTCACTCGCTTCCTCGGTGAGGTGACCCGCGCGGTCGACGAGGGCACACCGGTCGAGGTGGCGGACTCCGCGTTGGAGTCACTGGGGCTGCCGATGTCGCCGTTCGCCCTGCTGCAGCTGGTCGGTCCACCGGTGGCGCTGCACGTCGCCCGGACGATGCACGCCTCGTTCCCCGACCGGTTCGCGGTGTCGCCCACCTTGGTGGCGATGGTCGCCGGCAGTGCTGCGCCGACCCCTGACGGCGCTGCGGCGCCGACAGCGGACGACGTACGTCATCGAGCCCTGGCGGCACTGGCCCAGGAGATCCAGCTGATGCTCGACGAGGGCGTCGTCGCCGATGTGCGTGACATCGACCTCGCCATGCTGCTCGGAGCGGGCTGGCCCTTCCACCTGGGTGGCATCACGCCATATCTGGACCGCAGCGGGGTGTCCGAAGCCGTGACCGGTCATCGGTTCCTGCCGTCGGGTGTCGCCAGCCTGCCCAGCCGCTGACCGGCGTATCCGTCGGTCCAGAATCAGCCGCAGCAGTCCTCGACCTCCGCACCTGCGCGGCGGCTCCGACGAACCGCAGCGGACATGGTCATCACGGCAGCAGCTGAGACACGGAGTGGATCGCCAGGCCGGCCAACGCGCCCACCACGGTGCCGTTGATCCTGATGAACTGCAGGTCCCGCCCGACCGCGAGCTCGATGCGCCGCGCGGTCTCCGGCCCGTCCCACCGGCCGACGGTGTCGGTGATGGTCGCGGTGATCTCGTCGCGGTAGGTCGTCACCAGGTGCGTCACCACACCTTCGAGCCAGCCGTCGACCTTGGCCTGCAGCCGCGCGTCGGCGACCAGCCGTTCCGCGAAGGACACCAAGGCTGCGGTGGCACGGTGCCGGAGCGCTCCGTCCGGGTCGTCGACGGCCTCGATCAGTGCCACCCGCACGGCTGACACGACGTCACCGAGCGCGCGACGGACGTCGGCGCGAGCGAGCAGGCTGGCCTTCAGCTGCTCGCCGCGATGGATCGTCTGCAGGTCGTGCTGCAGGTCGTCGCCAGCCTGCAGCAGGAACCGGTCCAGCGACCGACGCAGGGGATGGTCCTTGTCCGACTGCACCAGCCCGGCGACGCGCACCAGCTCGCGGTAGACGCGCGCAGCCACGGCGTCGTCGACCATGCGCGGCGACCAGGACGGCGCCTGGGTGGTGACCGCGTGAACGACGAGCCGCTCGTTGTCGACGAGCCAGACGACGGCGCGATCGACGGCGAGCTGCACGACCCCGTCGTGCCCGCGCTCCGTGACGATCGTGGTCAGCAGTCGACCCAGCGGCGGCCCCACCGGCGTCGCGAGCAGCCGCGGCAGGACGGCCTGCTCGAGCACCGCGCGGACGTCGTCGTCGCGCAGCACCCCGACCACCCCGCGCAGCCAGACGGCGCCCTCGCTGACCACCCGCCGGGCATGATCGGGGTGGGCCAGCCAGGCACCGGCTCGGGCCGCGGGAGCCAGGCTGCGCAGTCGGTCCCGCACCACGTCCGCGGACAGGAAGTGCGTGCCGATGAAGGTGCTCAGACCTTCACCCAACCGGTCCTTCCGGGTCGGGATGATCGCCGTGTGCGGGATCGGCAGACCGAGCGGGTGGCGGAAGAGGGCAGTCACGGCAAACCAGTCGGCCAGGGCGCCGACCATCGCCGCCTCTGCCCCGGCCTGCACGTAGGCGGCCCAGCTGCCACTCCCCCCGTCGGCAGCCGCGCTCCTGGTGAGCACGAAGATGACTGCTGCGGTGCCGAGCAGGGAGGCCGCGATGCCCTTCATCCGGCGCAGGTCGCTGCGCGCTCGCTGGTCAGCGGTGGGATCAAGCGTGGGAGCGCGTGCCGTCATCAGGCAAGTGTGTCGTCCGTCGGCGTCCGTCGGCGTCCGTCGCCGACCCCCGACACTCCTGCACTCAGTCACGTGTCCCGACTTTGGGTGACGGTGTCTCACCCTGCTGGGTGAGTGGCGGCCCGCGCGATTGTGGGTAGATTTCGAGGATGCGTGCACCGGAGTCGATGGAGCTCCGTCGGCTAGCCCTCGCGGTCTCGGTGCTCGACGACATCGACCTGGTCCCGCTGGACGAGGGGGTGCTCCTCGCCGGCGCTCGGCCGGTCGAGGTGACCTGGCTCGAGCTGCGCCGTGCGCTCGCCGGGGTCGACCTGGCTGATGACACGGCACGGCTGCGGGTGGCGACCTGGCTGCGGGGTCGGCGCATCGCCGCCGACGTGCACCATGACCACTTGCGTGAGACCGCGCGACCCGTCGGCCTGCCGGTCGACCACCCCTTGCACCCCGGCCTGGACTGGGTCCGGCGGCGGGTGCTGGGCGGCGCTCTCGACCTCGGACTGGGGTTCGTGGGTGTCGGCTCGGATCCTGACGACGTGGTCGTCATCCCGCAGGGTGCATTGGACGCCGCTGGCGTCGATCCGTCGCCGTGGTGGCAGGCGGCCGAGGGCTACCTCGAACGGATGGGCACCGTGGCCGCCGGACGCCTGGTAGGTCAGTCGGTCCTGCGCCCGATCGGTGACTGCGATGTAGCGACCCTGCTCGGGTCCCGCGCCCTGCGGGTCGCCCTGTGCGCGGAGGACGGCGTCGGGCTGCGGGCGGCCGCCGTACCCATGTTGCGTCGCGGGTGGCTCGACCTGAGCCGGATCGACCCGGCGTTCACCGCTGCTGCCGCGGCCGCGACCGCGCCGGCCGAGCGTGGGTTCACGCGCCCCGTGCTACTCACCGACGACGAGGTGACCATCGCGCCGGAAGGCGGCACGCCGGCAGCGATCGTGCTGCGCGACCGGGCCGTCGAGTCGCCGCACCTGCGCCCGGTGCTCTACCGCTGACCCCTCGTCGGACCAGAATGGGCCCATGACCCAGCCGACAACCTCGATCCCCACGACGTACGACGTGGAGCGGGTGCGTGCTCACTTCCCCGCCCTGTCCCACGGTGTCGCGCACTTCGACGGGCCGGGCGGCTCGCAGGTGCCGCAAGCCGTCGCTGACGCGATCGCCGCAGCGATGGTCGCGGGCATCTCCAACCGCGGCACGGTGACGGCCGCCGAGCAGCGCGCGGACGACATCGTGCGAGGCGCGCGTGGGGCGGTCGGCGACCTGCTCGGCGCCGACGTGGGCGGTGTGGTGTTCGGCCGATCGATGACCCAGCTGACCTACGACCTCGCTCGCACGATGGCGCGGGCGTGGGGGCCTGGTGATGAGGTGGTCGTCACACGACTCGACCACGACGCGAACATCCGGCCGTGGGTGCAGGCGGCCGAGCGGGCCGGGGCGACCGTGCGCTGGGCCTCCTTCGACCGCCGCACCGGTGAGCTCGGCGTCGACGACATCGCGGCCCTGATCTCGGAGCGCACTCGCGTCGTCGCCGTGACCGCAGCCTCCAACCTGCTCGGCACCCGCCCCGACGTCGCGGCGATCGCGGCCGCAGCGCACGATGTCGGCGCCCTCGTGCACGTCGACGGTGTGCACCTCACGCCGCACGCAGCCGTCGACGTGCGAGCCCTGGGGGCCGACCTGTTCTCCTGCTCGCCGTACAAGTTCTTCGGGCCGCACCTCGGCGTCCTGGTGGGCGCGCCTGATCTGCTGGCGACGCTGCATCCCGACAAGCTGTTGCCGTCGACAGACGCGGTACCCGAACGCTTCGAGCTCGGCACGCTCCCCTATGAGCTGCTGGCCGGTGTCATCGCCACCGTCGACGTCATCGCCGACCTGGCGCCACCGGTGCGCTCCCCCGCTGGCTCGTCCCGACGCGAGCGGGTGACCAGCTCGATGCGCGCGGTCGAGGAGCACGAGGACGTGCTGCTGGAGCGGCTGCTCGACGGCCTCGCCGGCATCGGGCGCGTGGTGCGGCACGGGTCACCGCAGCACCTCACCCCCACGGTGCTGTTCTCGGTCGAGGGACGTGCGTCCCGGGACATCTACCTGCACCTGGCCGGCCGCGGTGTCAACGCACCAGCCGGCAGCTTCTACGCGCTCGAAGCTGCCCGCTGGCTCGGCCTCGGCGACACCGGGGCGGTGCGCGTCGGACTGGCTCCCTACAGCAACGCCGACGACATCGACCGGCTGCTCACGGCCGTGGCTGAGACTGCGTGAGCGGATCGGACTCGAAGGCGGCGACGGTCTCGACGATGTCGCGGGCCACCGCGGCAGCCGTGAGCCCGATCTCCTCGAGCACCTCGGCCCGCTTGGCATGGTCGAGGAATCGCAAGGGCACACCGAAGTCCCGCAGCGGCGTGCCGATCCGCGCGTCCCGCATCGCCTGAGCGACCGCCCCGGCGACTCCCCCGCGTAGGCCGTCCTCGACGACCGCGACGACCCGCACCGTTCCTGCGAGCCGCAGCACCTCGGTCGGCACCGGCGTCACCCAACGGGGGTCGACCACCGTCACCCCGACGCCCTGCTGCGCGCAGCGTGCGGCCACCTCGAGCCCGAGGCTGACCATCGATCCGACCGCCACCAGCAGCACGTCGTCACCACCGCGGTGCATGAGGTCGACGCCGTCCACCCGCTCGATCGCCGGCAGGTCCGGGCCTACCGGCCCGGTCGGATAGCGCACGACCGTCGGAGCATCGGCGACTTCCAACGCCTCGCCGAGCTCCTCGCGCAAGGTGGCGGCATCTCGCGGCGCCGCGAGCCGCAGTCCCGGTACCACCTGGAGGAACGCCATGTCCCACATCCCGTGGTGGCTGGCGCCGTCGGGTCCGGTGACACCCGCACGGTCGAGGCAGAAGGTCACCCCGAGACCATGCATCGCCACGTCGAGCAGCACCTGGTCGAACGCCCGGTTGAGAAAGGTCGCGTAGACCGCCACCACCGGGTGCAGCCCGGCCATCGCCATGCCGGCGGCGGAGGTGACCGCGTGCTGCTCGGCGATGCCGACGTCGAAGATCCGGTCGGGGTACGCCGCCGCGAAAGAGTCCAGCCCCGTCGGGATCAGCATGGCCGCGGTGATCGCCACCACGTCGTCGCGAACCGCGCCGACAGCCACCATCTCCTCGGCGAACACCCGCGTCCACGAGGTCGAGGCAGTGGTGAGGGACTGCCCGGTCAGCGGGTCGATGACCCCGATGCCGTGGAAGTGGTCGGCCGTGTCGTTCTCCGCCGGCTTGTAGCCCAACCCCTTGCGGGTCAAGGCATGCACGAGCACCGGTCCGCCGAAGCCACGTGCCCGGGTCAGCGCGTGCTCCAGCGCCTCGATGTCGTGCCCGTCCACCGGCCCGATGTACTTCAGCCCGAGATCCTCGAACATGCCCTGCGGGGCCACGACGTCCTTGAGGCCCTTCTTCATGCCGTGCAACGCGTCGTAGACCGGAGTGCCGACGACCGGCATCCGACCGAGAAAGCCTTTGCCCCAGTCGAGGAAGCGTTCGTAGCCGCGCGTCGTGCGCAGCGTCGCGAGATGATGAGCCAGGCCGCCGATCGTGGGCGCGTAGGACCGCTCGTTGTCGTTGACCACGATGACCAGCGGCCGAGTGTGGTCGGCGGCGATGTTGTTCAACGCCTCCCAGGCCATGCCGCCGGTGAGCGAGCCGTCCCCGACGACCGCCACCACGTGCCGATCGATTTCACCCTGCAGCTGGAATCCCTTGGCCAGCCCGTCGGCGTAGGACAGCGCGGTCGAGGCGTGCGAGTTCTCGACCAGGTCGTGCTCGGACTCGGCGCGGCTCGGATACCCCGAGAGCCCGCCCTTCTGCCGCAGGGTGGGGAAGTCGCCGGCCCGACCGGTGACCATCTTGTGCACGTAGGCCTGGTGGCCGGTGTCCCACACGATGCGGTCGTGCGGCGAGTCGAAGACCCGGTGCAACGCCAGCGTGAGCTCGACGGCGCCGAGGTTCGGCCCGAGGTGGCCACCGGTGCGCGAGACCGACGAGATCAGCAGTGCGCGGATCTCCTCGGCCAGCGTGCGTAGCGACGCGAGATCCAGCTGTCGGAGGTCGCGCGGTCCGTGGATCGAGTCGAGCACAGCCACCTGCAGATCCTCCTCGGGCCAGTCACCGACCCCACGACTGTACGGCGGTCACCGCGACGGCCTCAGAGGCGGGCGATGAACCGCCTGCCCCGCAGTGCCTCCTCCAGGAGCCCCACGGCCCGCTCGGTGCGCACCAGGCGGGCGCCTTCCCGCTCGTAGGCTCCGATCGCGGCGGCAACGGTCTCAGGATCGACCAGTCCGCGCAGGTCCTCGCGCACAGTGGCCAGACCCGACCGGGCCGCGGCCACGCCGGCCTGCACGTGGTGGCGGGCGAAGCGGGCGAGCACGACCGGGTGCCGCCGCAGCACCTCGTGCACCCGGTAGTCCGGCGGACACAGGTCGAACAGCCAGGCGGTGGCCGAGCGCTCCCAGTCCGGGGTGCCGGGCGGACGCACCTCCGGCGGCCAGCCGGGTGGGACGACCGCCGCAGTCACGGAGCGCGGACCCCGGCTGCCTCGATGGCGTCGCACACGGTGCGCACGACCTCGACCCTGGCCCACCGCTTGTTCTCGGCCGCCACCACGGTCCAGGGGGCAGCCGCGTGGTCGGTGCGCGCCAGCATGTCCTCCACCGCAGCTTCGTACTGGGTGCGCTTCTTCCGGTTGCGCCAGTCCTCGTCGGTGAGCTTCCACGCCTTCAGCGGGTCGTGGCGACGACGCGTGAACCGCTTGGCCTGCTCCCGCGGCGTGACGTGCATCCAGAACTTCACCAGGATCATGCCCTCGGCCGCAAGGGTCGTCTCGAAGCCCACGATCTCGTCGTAGGCCCGCCGCCACTGCTCGTCGCTGGCGAAGCCTTCGACGCGCTCGACGAGCACCCGGCCGTACCAGCTGCGGTCGAAGACGGCCATGCCGCCCCAGCCCGGCAGCTTGGGCCAGAACCGCCACAGGAAGTGGTGCCGCTTCTCGTCGAAGGTGGGGGCCGCGAACTGGCTGACCCGCACGTGCCGCGGGTCGAGCCGGGCTACCAGCCGGGAGATAGCGCCGCCCTTGCCCGACGCGTCCCACCCTTCGAAGACCACGCACAGCGGCGGCCCCAGCTCACCGGAGCCGATCTGCCCGCCGAGGGTCAGCCGCAACGCGACAAGGCGCTCCTGCTGCTCGCGCAGCAGCACCTCCTCGGCCTTGCGGGAGAGCCGGGCGGTGAGGTCGACCTCGCCGAGGCGGCCCACGGTCAGCGGGCACCCATCAGGTGCTCGACGGCCAGCTGGTCCAGGCGCCCGAAGCCGAAGCCGCGCGCTCCGGCGGTCTCGATGTCGTAGGACTCGAAGGCGCTCGTGTCGGCCAGCAGGTCGGCGTAGGTCTCGCCGTCGGCCAACGTCGGCACCGAGAGCTCCGCCACCGACGAGGCCGCCAGCGCCTCCTGCACCTCGGGGTCCGCCCGGTAGGCAACGGCCCGCTCGCGCAGCAGCAGGTAGGTGCGCATGTTGGCCGCGGCCGATGCCCACACCCCGGCAAGGTCCTCCGTGCGCATCGGCTTGTAGTCGAAGTGCCGCGGCCCGTCGTAGGCCCGCCCCGTGCCGGCCCCGCCGCCGTTCTCCAGCAGGTCGACAAGGAAGAACGCCGACAGCAGGTCGCCGTGGCCGAAGACGAGGTCCTGGTCGAACTTGGGTCCGTGCTGACCGTTGAGGTCGATGTGGAACAGCTTGCCCTGCCACAGCGCCTGGGCGATCGCGTGCACGAAGTTGAGGTTCGACATCTGCTCGTGGCCGACCTCCGGGTTGACCCCCACCATCTCGTGGTGCTCGAGAGTCGAGATGAAGGCGAGCGCATGCCCGACCGTCGGCAGCAGGATGTCGCCGCGCGGCTCGTTGGGCTTCGGTTCCAACGCGAACCGCAGGTGGTAACCGCGGTCCACGACGTACTGCGCGAGCATGTCGATGCCCTCGCGGTAGCGCTCGAGGGCAGCCCGGATGTCCTTGCCGGCGTCGGTCTCCGAACCTTCTCGCCCACCCCAGAAGACGTACGTCGAGGCCCCGAGCTCGGCAGCCAGGTCGAGGTTGCGCATCACCTTGCGCAGCGCATAGCGACGCACGGAACGGTCGTTGCTGGTGAAGGCGCCGTCCTTGAACACGGGGTGAGTGAACAAGTTCGTGGTCACCATCGGCACCGTGAGACCGGTCTCGGTGAGAGCGGCACGGAACCGCGCGATGTGCCGGTCGCGGGTCACGTCGTCGCTGCCGCTCGGGATGAGGTCGTCGTCGTGGAAGGTCACGCCGGCGGCACCCAGCTCGGCCAGGCGGTGAACCGTCTCGACCGGGTCGATCGGTGCGCGAGTCGCGTCACCGAAGGGGTCCCGTGCCTGCCAGCCCACTGTCCACAGCCCGAAGGTGAACTTGTCGGAAGGAGCAGGCCGGAGGGTGGTCTGGTCGGTCATGTGCGTCCTCGCGAGTCGGGTGTCAGACGTGCCGGGTCAGGATGCCGTACGTCGTGGGAGCTGGAGCAGCGGGTCGTCCAGCAGCGACTCGAACGCGAGCTCGGCCGCGCCGAGCAGCGTCGAGTCAGGGCCGAGTGCCGGCACGACGAGACGCACGGCCTCGAACGGAGCCGCGAGGGCAGCCGCCTGCATCTCGCTGCGCACGGTGTCGCCTGCGGCCGACAGGATCTCCGCCAGCGCACCGCCGAGGATCACCACCTCGGGGTTGAGCGCGTTGACGACCAGAGCGCTGCCACGGCCCAGCCAGCGCGCGACATGGTCGAGCGCGGCCACGGCAGCCGGGTCGGGACCGTCGGGGTCCTCACGAGTCGCCGCGGCAATCACCGCCCGCACCCCGTCGACACCGCCGCCTGCGGGCCACCCGGCCAGCTGGAAGAGCCGCTCCTCACTGCACTCGGTCTCCCAGCAGCCGCGGGATCCGCAGTGGCAGGGCAGGCCGTCGGGGTTGACCGACGCGTGGCCCACCTCGCCCGCGTAGCCGGCGATCCCCCCCAGCGGTGCACCGCCGGCGATGATGCCGGCGCCGATGCCCGAGTGCCCGGAGAGATAGACCGCGTCGTCGGCACCCGCAGCCGCCCCCCGCACGTGCTCGGCCCGGATGCCGAGGTCGGCGTCGTTGGCGACCGCCACCGGCAGCCCCAGCTGCCGCTGCAACGCCGTTGCCACCGGCTCGTCCTGCCAGCCGAGGTTCGGAGCTTGGCGCACCTGCCCGTCCCGCCGGCGCACCATGCCCGGCACGGCGACACCGGCCCCGACGATGACGCCGGCGGGTGACTCGGCCAGCAGCTCGGAGGCCACGCGGGTGATGGTGGACGTCACCGCTGCACGTCCGTGGTCTCCCCGGCGGTAGGCCCCGTCCCGACGGGCGAGCACCTGGCCCCCCAGCCCGACCCGGGCCACGGTGAGGTGGGTGACGCCCACATCGATGGCCAGCACCTGCACCAGGTGGGTCTCGGGGACCACGACGTACGACGGCCTCCCACCAGTAGCCTGCGCGCGGCCGGCTTCCTCCCGGAGCAGCCCGGCCAAGACCAGCTCGCCGGTCAGGTCTCCTATCGTGCTGCGGTTGAGACCGAGCTCGGCGGTCAGCCGACTGCGGGCCGTCGGACCGTGCACGTGCACATAGCGCAGCAGGGCAGACAGGTTGCCCTTGCGGACGTCCTCCGACCTCGTCCCGCGGGCATTCCGGGTGAGGACCGCCATGAGACCCCTACGCCCGCCCGGAGGCGGCCGCCCGGCGCCGGGACAGCGCGTCGATGCCGGCCGCGAGGAGCAGAACAACACCGGTGACCATGTAGATCACGGCCGCCGGCTGGTTGAGCAGCCCCATGCCGTTGGACACGATCGCGACGACCAAACCACCGATGATGGCATCGACCGGTCGGCCCTTGCCGCCGAAGAGGCTGGTGCCGCCGATGACCGCGGCGCCGACGGCGTAGAGCAAGGTCTCGCCGCCACCGGTGGACGGGGTCGCCGAGGCCACCCGGCTGGTGAGCAGGATGCCGGCGATTCCGGCGATGGTCGAGCAGAGCACGAAGCAGAGCAGCCGGACCCGTGCCACGTTGATGCCCGCGCGCCGGGCCGCCTCGGCGTTGCCGCCGACTGCGTAGACGTGCCGGCCGAACACGGTGCGCTGCAGCAACAAGCTGAAGAGCACCATCAGCACCAGGACGACCGGGATGACGATCGGGACACCCTTGATCGAGCTGACCGCGGTGTTCCGGCTGCGCTCGACGTTGAGGTAGTAGGTGCACAGGCCGAGCAGCACGGTCAGAGCACCGAGCTTGGCGCCCCACACTGCCGGCGACTGGGTCACCAGCCCCTTGGCACGGCGGGTGGCCATCTTGCGGAAGGTGATGCCGCCATAGACCACGATCAGCACGACGAACAGCGCCCAGCCGAGCCAGACGGGCAGGTTGTTTGCGGTGATGCCCAGCAAGGTGCTGCTGCTGATGCTGATGGTGCCGCCCACGCCGATGATCTGCAGCGACAGTCCCTGGAAGGCGAGGAACCCGGCGAGGGTCACCACGAAGGACGGGATGCCCACTCGGGACACCAGCAGGCCGATGACCGTGCCGATGACCGCCCCAGTGATCAGGCAAACGATGATGCCGACCCACCAGGGATAGCCGTTGCGACTGGTCGCCACGCCGAGCATGGCGCCCGCGACGCCAGCGGTGTAGCCGGCGCTGAGGTCGATCTCGCCGATCAGCAGGACGAAGACGAGTCCCATCGCCAGCACGATCACGGCCGAGCTCTGGATCAGCAGGTTGGCAAAGTTGAACGGGTTGGTGAAGGTCGAGGGCCGCAGGGCCGAGAAGACCAGGAGCAGCACCAGCAGACCCAGGATGGCCGGGAGCGGGCCGACGTCGCCGCCGCGCACCCGGGCGACGTACTCACGGAACGCCTCACCGATGCCGGGTGGCGGCGGGGCAGCCACGACGGCCTCGGGCTGCGGGGTGGTGATGTCCGTGCTCACTTCGTCTCTCCCGCCGGCTTGGCGCCGCCACCGGTGATCAGGCTGACGACCTCATTGTGGGTGACGTCCTTGGCCTCGACCTGGGCGGTCATCCGGCCTAGGTAGAGCACCGCGATGTCGTCGGCCACCGCCAGGACATCGGTCATGTTGTGGCTGATCAGGATGACGCCGAGGCCGCGTTCGGCCAGTCGGCGCACCAGCTTGAGGACCTGTTCGGTCTGGGCCACACCGAGCGCCGCGGTCGGCTCGTCAAGGATGACCAGCTTGGAGTTCCAGAGGACTGCGCGCGCGATGGCGACGGTCTGGCGTTGACCACCAGAGAGGCTCGCAACCTTCTGCCGGACCGACTTGACCGTGCGCACGGACAGTCCGGCCAGGGTCTGGGCAGCGCGCTGCTCCATGCTGATCTCGTCGAGCATGCCGGTGGCGACCGTCTCTCGACCGAGGAAGAGGTTCTCGACGATGTCGAGGTTGTCGCAGAGCGCGAGGTCCTGGTAGACGACCTCGATGCCCAGGGCGTTGGCCTGCTTAGGCGTAGCGACGTGGACGGTCTCACCCTCGAAGACGTAGTCGCCGGCGTCGAAGGGGTGGATGCCGGCGATGCCCTTGATCAGGGTGCTCTTGCCGGCGCCGTTGTCCCCGACGAGTGCGGTGACGCGGCCGAGGCGGACGGTGAGGTCGACATCGTGCAGCACTTGCACGGCGCCGAAGCTGCGGTTGACTCCCCGCAGCTCGAGGAGGGGCTTGCTGGGATCGGCGGCCAGGCCGTCGGGTGCGGTCGTGGTAATGGTCATGACACCTCTTCGCGTCGGCGGCTGGCGATGACAGCGATCTCGTCGAGCTCAGTCAAGCGCATGGCCGGCTCGAGGAGGCAGCGTAGGCGCCCGACCCCGGTCGTGCGACCGGGGTCGGGCGAAGACCTACCTGCTGACTAGCAGACGTGCAGAGCTGCTAGGAGACGCCGAGCTTGGTGCACGCCGCGGCGACGTCCTTGCAGACAGCGGCCGCGGTGTTGTGCGCGGCGTCGAACGGCACCTTGATGTTGTCCTGCGTGATCCACACCGGGGTGGCGAAGAACGACTTGACGTCCTTGCCGGCCTTGGTGTCCTTGACGGTGCCGGTGGCCAGTGCGTCGGCCGATCCGTCGTTCTTCAGCATGGCGACGGCCAGCTTCGCTGCCGCGTCCGCCTCGACGGTCTCGTCCTTGAACACGGTGCCGCACTGGGTGCCGGCGATGACGCGGCTGAGGCCCTCGTCGGAGGCGTCCTGGCCGGTGACCGGGACCTTGCCGTCGACCTTGTTGTTCTTGAGCACGGTGACGATGCCACCGGCCATCGTGTCGTTGGCGGAGACGACGCCGTCGACCTTGCCGTTGTTCTGGGTGTAGATCTGCTCGAAGGTCGTCTGGGCCACGTTGGCGTCCCACTTGCCGGTCTTGTCGCCGACGAGCTTGTAGTCACCAGAGTCGATCTTGGCCTTCAGTGCACCGGCGTAGCCCTCCTTGAACAGGGCGGCGTTGTTGTCGGTGGGGTCACCATCGATGTAGACGATGTTGGCCTTGGTCTTGCCGGCCTTGTCCAGGCACGCCGCGAGACCGTCACCCATGAGCTTGCCGACCTGCACGTTGTCGAAGGAGACGTAGTAGCTGGCCGAGCCGCCGAGGGTGAGACGGTCGTAGTCGATGCTCTTGATGCCGGCGTCGAGGGCCTTCTTCTCACAGGCCGCGCCGCTGTCGGAGTCGAGGTTGACGATCATCAGGATGCTGACGCCCTGGTTGATCAGCGAGTCGCAGAGGGAGGCGAACTTGGTGACGTCGGCCGATGCGTTCTGGATGACGGCCTTGTAGCCGGCGGCCGTGATGGCCTTCTCCAGCGCGGGTCGGTCCTTGGCCTCCCAGCGGGGCGAGGTCGCCGCGTCGGGCAGGATCACGCCGACCGAGCCACCGGCGGCAGCACTGCTGCTCGCGCTGGCGGTGTCAGAGCTGGAGGCAGAGTTGCTCGTGCTGGTGGAGGGGCTGCTGCTGCCCCCACAGGCGGTGAGCAGCAGCGGCGCGATGGCCAGCCCTGCCACAGCGATCATTCGGATCCGCATGTCGTGGTGCCCTTCGGGAAGGAGAAGCAGCGCACCTCTCCAGGTGACGCCGCGGGAATGTTGTGGGCCACAACGTACTCATGCAAACGAGCCCCGGGTAGTCACAAGTTCGTAACGCAAGCGAAATGTCCGATACGCCGTCCCACCAGACCATCCGGCGCCCGCCCGGGCTCGCCGACTGAGACGTACGGCGCCCTCATCCGGCCATTCCCCTCGCCGTACGTGTCAGTTCGCCGGGGGTGTCACCGGGTCAGCGGGTCAGCGTTGGCGGGTCAGGCGAGCAGGCTGCGCAGCACGAACGGCATGATCCCGCCGTGGCGGTAGTAGTCCGCCTCGCCGGGGGTGTCGATACGCAGCCTGGCCGTGAACTCGGTCGCGCCGCCGTCGGGGGCGGGGGGGGGGACAGCCACCCCGCGCGGGGAGGGTCCGGCGTTGAGCACCGTGTCAACCCCCACCGCGCACGTCTACACACCCGAGAGGCCGCGGGGGGGCGCCCACTCGCCCGCGAGGT
>JANLYQ010000074.1:0-6619 GCA_031365725.1 Sporichthyaceae bacterium
CCCCTGGTGCGGGGCACCCATCAGACACACCGACCACATCACCCCCCACGCCCAAGGCGGTGCCACCAGCGCCGCCAACGGCCAAGGACTCTGCGCCGCCTGCAACTACGCCAAACAAGCCCCCGGCTGGCACACCACCCCAGCCCCCGGGCCGGACGGCGCCGGCCACCGAGTCGACCTCACCACCCCCACCGGACACACCTACACCAGCCACCCACCCCCACTCCCCGGCACCAGACCACCACGCTCACCAGACACACCGCACGCACCCCAGGTACCGGACGCGCCCGACCTCCCGCGCGCACCGGATGCGCCGCCCCGTCCCAGCCGGATCGACCTCTGCTTCCGGGACCATCTCGACGCCGCCTGATCAGTTAGTTGGGCCGCCGCGGGGGAGGCCGTGCACATCGACCGGAGCTGTTTTGCTAGCTCTCGTCGACCGCAGGGCCTGACGGGTCCAGCACGTCGAGCAGGTCGAGCAGGTCGAGCAGCCAGCCTGGTCCGACCGTCCCGGCGCCGAGCGCGCTCACCCGGTCGCGCAGCCCGCGGTCGGCCGACACCACGACGACCGGCCCGGCGCCCACGGACCGCACGGCCGCGACCACCTCGTCGTCGCCGGAGCCGGCAGCCGCCTGGACCCGCATGGCCGGGTGGCGGGCATCGGTGCCGACCACCTTGATCTCCCCGACCTCCCCGTCGTACGCCGGTCGGTGGGCCGCCCGCGCCGCCCCCTCAAGCACGACTACCAGGGCCGGCCAGCACCGGGTCAAGGTCCGTCGAGCCGCCAGGGAGTCCGGCAGGGCCGACCCCTCGATGCCGACCGCGGCGAGCGCTCGGCAACGGTCCAGCAGCCGGCCGGCGGCGCCGGACCGATCGCGCCACCAGCCGTCGGGTCGGGAGCCGACCACGTTGGCTGCGTCGACAACCAGCGTCACCGGTGCCAGCAGCTCACGCAGCACCGGCCACGACCCGGCGAATCCCGGGTGCAGCGCGGGCGTGGGAGCCGTGCCGAGACCGTCCACCGGCCACCACCCCACGTCGATGCTCTCCCCGCCGGTGGCGCGCGCCCGTGCATCGACGGCGGCGGCCGCCAGCACGGTGGTGTAGGTCCAGCCGCCGTGGTCGTCGACGTACACCCCGTGCATCTCGAGGTCGGACCCGCGCAGGTCCCCTTCCTCACCCGCCTCGCGCAGGGCGCCCTGCGCGGCAGTCTCGGCTCCGTGCCGCGCGCCGCCGAGGAGCCCCCAGGTGTCGCCGTGGTGGCTCCACGCGGCCCGGTGCTGCAGCAGCACCTCGCTGCCCCCGTCATCGGCATGGGCCTGCGGTCGGTGAGCGAGCACCCCGGCCGCACCGAAGAGCCCCCAGTGCCGGTGGCCGCGTTCGCACCGGGTCCAGCCGTCGCCGTCGCCACGGTGGTCGGGTCCGGGGCGTCCAGAGGTCACCCGCGGAGCCTGTCAGGATCCTCTGACGCCTGACAGGGTGGGGTCATGACACTGCACGAGGTCCCGCCCCCCGGCGCTCGCCGATCCTGCTGCACGATCGTGCCGACCTATGTCCTGGAGAACATCGTCCGCCGTGGTTCGGCGGCCCAACGCGACGCCGCGCAGCGCGCCCTGAGCATCGACCCGGTGATGCGCGCCAGTCGCGAGCAGACGACGGTGCAGGTGGCCGGCCGGGTGAGGCACCCCGGTCATGACCAGCTCGACGAGCAGCCGGTCGACGCGCTCGGTCCCCAGCGGACCGTCAGCACTGCTCACGGCACCCGGGAGCTGCCGGGCACGCCGGCGCGCGCCGAGGGAGACACGGTCAGCGGCGACGCCGCCGTCGACGAGGCCTATGACGGTCTCGGTGCGACCTACACCCTGTACCTCGACGCGTTCGACCGCCGTTCGATCGACGACGCCGACCTGCCGCTGCCGGCGACCGTGCACTACGGCAAGGCCTACGACAACGCCTTCTGGGACGGCGAGCGCATGGTCTTCGGTGATGGCGACGGCGAGCTGTTCAACCGGTTCACCATCGCGGTCGACGTCATCGGTCACGAGCTGACCCACGGCGTGACCGCGGCGACGGTCGGGCTGACCTACCAAGGCGCATCGGGCGCGCTCAACGAGTCGGTTTCCGACGTCTTCGGCTCCATGGTCAAGCAGCAGGTGCTGGGTCAGGACGCGACCGAGGCCGACTGGCTGATCGGTGCGGGGTTGTTCACCCCCGCGGTGCAGGGTGCCGGCTTGCGGTCGATGCTCGCCCCGGGCACCGCTTACGACGACGACGTCCTTGGGCGAGACCCGCAGCCCGCGCACATGCGGGACTACGTCACGACCACCGAGGACAACGGCGGCGTGCACGTCAACTCCGGCATACCCAACAAGGCGTTCTTCCTCTCCGCGGTCGCACTCGGCGGCCGGTCGTGGGAGGGCGCGGGCAGGGTCTGGTACGACGCCTTGGTGCACGGCGACCTGCCCGCCGACTGCGACTTCGCGACCTTCGGCGTCGCCACGGTGGACGCCGCCAAGACCCGATTCGGCGCAGCCGAGGCAGCCATGGTGCGCTCGGCCTGGGACGGCGTCGGCGTCGCCGTGCCGAGGGCTTGACCGCCGTGGCCCGCATCGAGCTGGTGCGCAGCGGGGGTTTCGCGGGCCTTCGGCTGCGCAGCGCCGTAGACACCGCGACCGAGCCCGATCCCACGTGGTACGACGATCAGCTGGCTGGTCTCGACCTTGGGGCGCTGGCTGCTCCCTCGGGCGCGCCGGCCACCAGCCCGCAACCGGACCGCTTCCTCTACGCGCTCTCGGTCGACACCGGCGACGGCACGGGCGGGCACCGGCTGGAGTTCGCGGAGACCGAGATGCCGATCGCGCTGGCACCGTTGATTGCGCGGCTCGAGACGAGGGCATCCCGGGGCGAGCGCTCGCCCGACGACGCCGAGACCTCGGACTGAGACGGTGGCGCCACCCTGGTCCACCGACCTCGTCGGGCGTCTGGACACCCACGTCATCGACTCCGTGCTCCTACGGGACAACCCCCTGGGCGACCCGGCGCAGCGCCCCCTGTGGGTCTACGTGCCGCCCGGCTACGACGACGACCCGGTCGGCCGACTGCCCAGCATCTACGTCATCCAGGGCTACACCGGTCACCTCGGCATGTGGCACAACCGCACGCCGTTCCGACCGACGTACCCCGAGGCGCTCGATGCGCTCTTCGCCGACGGGCGGACACCGCCGTGCCCGCCATGCCTGGTGGTCTTCGTCGATGCGTGGACCTCCTACGGCGGGTCGCAGTTCGTCGACTCGACCGGCACGGGGCGCTATCACTCCTACCTGTGCGACGAGGTGGTGCCCTGGGTGGACGCGCACTACCGCACGCTTGCCTCGGCGGACTGGCGAGCCATTGCCGGCAAGTCCAGCGGCGGGTTCGGTGCGATGATCACCCCGATGCTCCGCCCGGACCTGTTCGGGCATCTGGCCACCCACGCCGGCGATGCGCTCTACGAGCACTGCTACCTGCAGGACTTCGCCCAGGCGGTGCGCTTCCTGCGGGCCTACGACGGGGACATCTGGCGCTGGTGGGCCGACTTCGCGGCCCGTGCGGCCTTCAGCCGACCCGAGGACGAGGCCCTCATCACCGCGCTTGGCTGCTCGGCCGCGTTCTCACCGGGGCCGGACGGGCGACCCGTGCTGCCGTTCGACCCCCGCACCGGGGTGGTGGTCGAGGACGTGTGGGCCCGCTGGCTGGCCTGGGACCCGGTGCGCATGGTCCCGCAGCACGCCGAGGCGCTGCGTGGGCTGAGCTCGATCTGGATCGACGCGGGCACCGGTGACGACTACTACCTCGACCTGGGCGCCGCAGCCTTCCGTGCTGCGCTGGCCGAGGTCGGCGTCGAGGACGAGCGGGTGCACTTCGAGCTGTTCGACGCGACGCACGCCGCCATCGACTACCGCTACCCGTTGGCGGTGTCGTGGTTGGCCCGGCGAATGGCGCGATGACGTGGTGACGTGGTGCCGCGGTGACGCCGGTGTAACGTCCGGATCCACCGGGGCCGTCGGCGTGTCACGCGCCGGAAGCGACAGGAGACGTGGATGACGATCGTGGTGGGCTATGTGCCTCGCGCCGAAGGTCGTGCCGCCCTGCGTCGGGCTGCCGAGGAAGCCCTGCTCCGGTCCACCCGACTGGTGGTCATCAACTCCCACCGCGGCGGCTCCGGGCAGGACGAGGTCGACGCAGCCGAGCACGAGCGCGAGCTGGCCGACGTACGCCGACAGCTCGACGCCGAAGGCGTCGCTCACGAGGTCCGCCAGCTCGTGCGCGGCATGGACCCGGCCGAGGACCTGATCGCTGTGGCGACCGAGACCGGCGCCGACTTCATCGTCATCGGTTTACGCCGCCGGTCTCCGGTGGGCAAGCTCATCCTGGGCTCGAACGCGCAGCGCATCCTGCTCGAGGCGCCGTGCCCCGTCCTGGCCGTCAAGGCCGAGGAGTCCGAGGACTAGATGGCCATCACCGGTGACCAGGGAGCGGACGCTCTGCTGGACCGCGACCCGTTCGCCCTGCTCGCCGGCATGCTGCTCGACCAGCAGTTCCCGATGGAACGTGCCTTCGCGGGTCCAGCCAAGATCGCCGACCGGCTGGGTGTCGACCACCTGGACCCAGCGGTCGTCGCCGACCACGAGCCGCAGGCCTTTGCCGACCTGTGTGCCACCCCACCGGCGGTGCACCGCTATCCCGGCAGCATGGCGGCCCGGCTGCAAGCTCTGGCCCGGGTCGTCGTCGACGACTACGACGGGGACACTGCGGCCATCTGGGAGGGCGCTCGCTCCGGCGCCGACCTGTTGGCGCGGCTGCGCGCGCTGCCCGGCTTCGGTGAGACCAAGGCCCGGATCTTTGTGGCGCTGCTCGGTAAGCAGCGCGATGTCCGGCCGCGCGGCTGGAAGCAGGCAGCCGGTGACTACGCCCTCGCCGGGTCCTACCGTTCGGTGGCTGACGTCGTCGACGCGGCGAGCCTGGCCAAGGTACGCGCCTTCAAGCAGAAGCAGAAGGCAGCAGCGAAGTCCGGCGACTGACCGACCCGCCGGGGGTGGCCTCGTCTGCAGAGGTCCCCGCGCGCGTGTCACAATGATGTGTTGCGGCAGCACGGCACCCCACCACAGCCGCCGCCAACCCCCACACCACCGGCTCGGGCTGATGCGCGCCCGGACCGCGACGAGAGGTAGTTCGTGTCGGACACGCTTCGCCCGCTCCCTGCTGAGTTCACCGATCCCGCTGTACGGGACCTGCTCGAGCGGGGGAGGACCACCGGCTTCGTTTCGGCCGGTGACGTGCGGTCCGTGGTTGAGGGCGCCGGCATCCCGGTGACCCGGATGAGAGCCGTGCTCCGCCGGCTCAGCGAGGAGGGCGTGACCGTGAGCGTCGAGGCCGAGAGCAGCGCACCCGCCCGCAAGGTCGTGGCCGCCGCCACTGCTGCCAAGCGCGCGACCACGACCAAGACGGTCGCGCCGCCGGCCAAGAAGGCCGCACCCGCCAAGAAGGCCGCCGTGAAGGCGCCGGTCGCGACTGCCACCGCTCCTGACGCCGCCGTGAAGGCCGCCGCGAAGCCAACGGCCAAGGCTGCGGCACCGACCAAGAAGGCCGCTCCCGCCAAGGCTGCTGCCACGTCCGCGAAGGCGGCCGCACCGGAGAGCGCCGAGGTCGTCGACGAGACCGCTGGCACCGCCGGCGCTTCGGCCACGCCTGCCGCGGACGGCGAGACCCCTGCCGCAGCCGCCGGCGAGGCTGCCGAGGAGACCACCGAGGGCGAGGAGGGCGAGTCGTTCACGCTCACCGACGACGAGGAGGACGCTCCCGCCTCGCAGGTCGTCACCGCTGGCGCGACGGCCGACCCGGTCAAGGACTACCTCAAGCAGATCGGCAAGGTCGCGCTCCTCAACGCCGAGCAGGAGGTCGAGCTAGCCAAGCGCATCGAGGCCGGCCTGTTCGCCGAGGAGAAGATCAACGCCGGGGAGAAGTTCGCGCCCAAGGCGAAGAAGGAGCTCGACTGGATCGCCGAGGACGGCCGCCGGGCCAAGAACCACCTGCTCGAGGCCAATCTCCGGCTCGTGGTCTCGTTGGCCAAGCGCTACACCGGTCGCGGCATGCTCTTCCTCGACCTCATCCAGGAGGGCAACCTTGGCCTGATCCGTGCGGTCGAGAAGTTCGACTACACCAAGGGCTACAAGTTCTCGACCTATGCCACCTGGTGGATCCGGCAGGCGATCACGCGTGCCATGGCCGACCAGGCCCGCACCATCCGCATCCCGGTGCACATGGTCGAGGTCATCAACAAGCTGGCCCGGGTGCAGCGCCAGATGCTGCAGGACCTCGGTCGTGAGCCCACTCCGGAGGAGCTCGCCAAGGAGCTCGACATGACCCCGGAGAAGGTCGTCGAGGTCCAGAAGTACGGCCGTGAGCCCATCTCCCTGCACACCCCCCTCGGTGAGGACGGCGACAGCGAGTTCGGCGACCTGATCGAGGACTCCGAGGCGGTCGTCCCCGCGGACGCCGTGTCGTTCACGCTGTTGCAGGAGCAGCTGCACTCGGTGCTCGACACCCTCTCCGAGCGGGAGGCGGGTGTCGTGTCGATGCG
>JANLYQ010000085.1:0-12179 GCA_031365725.1 Sporichthyaceae bacterium
GCAGGTGCCCTCGGCGACCCGCAAGGTGCGCGGGTCAGCGTCGACGGCCGGTTGTTGTTGCCTGCCCGGTGGTGCGCCGGTTCATTTCTCGCGTCATTGCGCGGATCTGACAGCGCCCGGTGGGCGGGGGACCGGGGCCCCGTGGGGCGCTCCGGGCAACCACTTGGTGGGTTGCTGCTCACGAGTGTACTCGACAGGACCGGCGGCCACCTTGAGGGGGGAGTGCACACCTCAGCCGGTACGTCGCCGGGCCCCGCCCCGCCCGGCCCGCCGGGACAGGTAGTCGCTGACGACGTACTGGCCGAGCCGACGGGGGTCGGGCAGCAGCACCCGCCCCCCGTTGCGTCGCGCGAGGTCCTGCATGAAGTGGGTGAGGCGGGGGTCGTCGTCGAGCTGGAACACGTTCAGCGTCGCGCCGCGCCGGGTCATCCGGTCGACCTCGACCACGGTCGCCTCCAGCGTCGCCGGCTCCGGGGGCCACGCGAAGAACGGCTCGCCACCGGGCAGCAGGTGCGCGGTCGGTTCGCCGTCGGTGACCACCAGCACGACCGGTTCACCGTCGGGGTGCTGGTCGAGGAAACGCCCGGCCAGCATGAGGGCGTGCTGCAGGTTGGTGCCCTGCACGTAGTCCGCGTCAAGTCCGGCCAGCTCGGTCACCGACAGGGTGCGGGCGAACGACGAGAAACCGATGATGGTCAAGGCATCCTGGGGGAACTGACCGCTCACCAACGCGTGCAGCGCCAGCGCGGTGGCCTTCGCCGCACCCCACGTGTCACGCAGCACCATCGAGTAGGACAGGTCGACCAACAAGCACACCGCTGCCGACGTACGACGATCAGTCTCGGCCACCTCGAAGTCCTCGGTGGCCAGGCGGATGCCCTGCCCCGAACCGGGTCGCACCCGGCCGGCGCGAACCGCGTTCGTGAGGGTGCGCACGACGTCCAGCGGCTGCTCGTCGCCGAACTGCCACGGTCGGGTCGCACCGGTCACCTCGCCGGCCTGCCCGGCATCGTGCACGTCGTGACCGCCGCGCCCCTCTGACCGCAGGTCGGCGAAGACGTGCCGCAACGCGGTCTGGCCGAGGCGGCGGACGGCCTTGGCGGTGAGGTCGAGCCGGTCGCCGTGCCGGTCGAGATAGCCCTGCTCCTCCAGCTCGCGTTCGAGCCGACGCAGCTCCCGCAGGTCGTCCGCGGCGCCGCGGCCGAGGGCCCGGCGCACCGCCTCCTCGTCGACGTCCTCGAGGCTGGCACCGGGATAGTCCTGGCCCAGCACCGACTCGAGCTCGTCGAGCTCGGCGAGGTCCTGCAGGACGCTGGTCGACTCCCCGGCGCCCATCGGCTCCTCACCTTGCAGCCGTTCGCGGCTGCGTCGGTCGAGGTCGGGACGCCGGGAGCGCAGTGCCCGGTCCAGCTGGCTCATCTCCCGTGCGAGGTCCATGTCCTCCATGGCGCCGGCCATCAGGTCGGCGAGCTCCTGGCGCTGCTGCGCCGACATCGAGCGCATCATGCGTTCGGCCGCGGCCGACCGGCGGGCCAGGGAGTCGACGAGCTCCTCGAGGTCCTGCGGGTCGTCGGGGAACATGTCGCCGTAGCTGGCCATGAACGCCTCGAAGTCGGCCTGGGTGTGCTCCCCGCGCTCGTCCGCCGCGAGCATCGCGTTGAGGTCGGCCATCATGTCCTTGACGCGCGCCATCGCCGCGGGGTCGGGGTTCTCCAGCGCCTCCTTCATCCCGCGGAACTGGGTGTCCAGCACCTCCCGGCGCAACAGGTCCTTGAGCTGGGAGAAGGTGGCCGCCGCCTCCGGTGAGCGCCAGTCGTAGTCGTCGAGCTGGCGCACCGCGCGGGCCGGGTCCGAGGGCAGCTCGTCGAGAGTCGTCTCGCGCAGGCGGGCGTCGTCGGAGGGGTCGGGGAAGAGCGCCGAGCGTTCCTGTCCGACTGCCGTGTCGACCAGACGACGCACCTCGTCGAGGGTGCCGCCGAGCTGACCGCGGGACCGCATCTCCTCGCGCTGCCGGCGTACGCGGCGCATCATCTCGTCGAGCCCACGCGGACCGGTGCGTCCCTCGGCGTCGTCGCCGCGGCGCAGCAACCGGCGCAGCGCGTCGCGGGGCGTGGCCCCGCCGATGACGTCCTCGCCGAGCCGGTCGAGGGCACGACGCAGGTCGTACGGCGGTGCCAGCGGGTCCGGGCCGTCGTGCCAGCTGCCGTAGCGGTAGCCGCGCGCCATCAGCCGACCCCCGTCACTGTGCGGCCATCAGTTGGCGCCGTAGACGATGCCGCCGGCCGCGCCGTCGTCCTTGCTGATGCGCCGGTTGAGGAACAGGCCCTCGAGGGCGAACTCGAGGGCGGACGCCGCCAGCTCGGGAGTCTCGGCTCCCTCGTCGACCCCGAGCAGCTCGAGGATCTTGGCCAGCCCCGGGAAGGGTCCGACCTGCTCCAGCAGCCGGCGGCCGGGTACGAGGTCACCGCTCTCCACGACGAGGCCCTCACCGAACTTCTCGATCAGCGGCTTGAGGTCGGAGGCACCGAGGTGGTGCCGGAACGTCTCGACCGTCGCCTTGCGCAGGAGGTGCGCGAGGACCTCGAGCTCGCGGCCCTCCTCGTCCACCTCGAACTCGACCTTGCCCAGCAGGCTGGGCACGACCGCCGGTAGGTCACACACCCGGGCGACGGCTGGGTCCTCGCCGGTCAGAGCAGCTCGGCGCAGTGCCGAGGCGGCGGCCGTCTCGGTCGCGGCCACGCCGAACCGTGCAGACACACCGGATCGCGCGTCCACAGCCGGGGACTCGCGGACGTTGCGGGTGAAGCGGGCGACCACCTCGAGCAGGAAGTCCGGCACGATCGCAGCGACGTGCGCCTCCTGCCGGATGACGCCGACCTCGTCCTCGAGAAGGTCGGGATAGTGGGTGCGGATCTCGGCGCCGAAGCGGTCCTTGAGCGGGGTGATGATGCGTCCGCGGTTGGTGTAGTCCTCGGGGTTGGCGCTCGCCACGAGCAACAGGTCCAGCGGCAGTCGAAGTGCGTAGCCGCGCACCTGGATGTCGCGCTCCTCGAGCACGTTGAGCAGCGACACCTGGATGCGCTCCGCGAGGTCGGGCAGCTCGTTGATGGCGAAGATGCCGCGGTTGGTGCGCGGCACCAGACCGAAGTGCACCGTCTCGGGGTCGCCGAGCGTTCGGCCCTCGGCCACCTTGACCGGGTCGATGTCGCCGATGAGGTCACCGACACTCGTGTCCGGGGTCGCGAGCTTCTCGCCGTAACGCTCGCTCCGGTGCCGCCAGGTCACCGGCAACGCGTCACCGGTCTCGGCCGAGAGTCGAAGGCAGCGCGCACACACCGGCGCCTCGGGGTGGTCGTTGATCTCGCAACCGGCGACGACGGGAGTCCACTCGTCGAGCAGCGTGACCAGCGTGCGGATCAGCCGGGTCTTTCCCTGGCCGCGTTCACCGAGCAGCACGACGTCGTGCCCGGCGAGCAGCGCCCGCTCCAGCGCCGGCAGCACGGTCTCGTCGAAACCGACGATGCCCTCGAACCGCGGACGCCCCGACCGCAGCAGCTCGACCAGGTTGTCGCGCACCTCGGTCTTCACCGACCGCGGCGGTGAGTGCCAGGGTGAGGAGGCCAGGTCTCCGCGGGTCGTCGGGGCGGGCCGGTCACGGATCAGGCCGCTCATGTCGCTCAGGTCGCTCACGTCACGACGCTACGTCGCCCGCGCGCGGAATCCCAGGGCGCCCCGGCGATCAGCTGCAGGGGGCAGGATGAGCACTGTGACAGGTGAGGGGCGAGTGCGCTGCGCCGACGGGATCGCCCTCGACGCCGACCTGGTGCGCGCGGCCGAGCAGGCCGCGGGCGAGGCGCTGGCCGGCCTGTCTGGGACCACACCGGACCTGGCGGTGGTGTTCGTCTGCGGCCAGGACCCGGACGACGTCAGCGCCGCACTGGAGCGGGCGGGCGAGGTCACCGGCGCCGCCACTGTGCTCGGCTGCAGCGCCGCCGGGGTGATCGGTGGTGGCCGCGGGGTCGAGCTCACCTCGGCGGTGAGTGTCTGGGTGGCGAAGGTGCCCGGTGTCTCGGTGCGCTCGTTCCATCTGGAGGTGATGCGGACCTCGGAGGCCATCGCCGTGGTCGGGATGCCGCCGACTCACGACGACGACCGCGCGGCCGTGCTGCTGGTGGATCCCTATTCCTTCCCGGTGGACATGTTCGTCGAGCAGCTGCACGACGCGCTGCCGGGGATGCCGCTCTGCGGCGGCAACGCCTCCGGGCTGCGCGGGCCGGGGTCGACCCGACTGTTCCTCGACGGCGTGGTCCACAACCGTGGAGCCGTCGGGCTCGTGCTGGGCGGCGACCTCGCCCACCGCACCGTCGTCAGCCAGGGCTGCCGTCCGGTCGGGCCGACGATGACGGTTACCGCCGCGGACGGCCAAGTCATTCTCGGGCTCGCGGGCAAGACCGCGTTGGCCAAGCTCGAGAAGGTGCTCGTCGACCTGCCGCCGGCCGAGCAGGCGTTGGTCACCACCGGTCTGCAGCTCGGCGTGGCGATGGACGAGTACGCCGACGACTATGGCCCGGGCGACTTTCTCGTGCGTGGGGTGCTGGGCGCTGACCAGCAGCGCGGCGGCCTGATCGTCGGCGACGTCGTGACCGTCGGCCAGACCGTGCAGCTGCAGGTGCGCGACGCGGAGAGCGCTGGGGCCGACCTCACCGACCTCCTCGGTCGGGTCGAGGGCGAGGTGGCCGGCGCGCTCTTGTTCTCCTGCACCGGCAGGGGCGCGGCGCTGTTCGGCACCGCGGACCACGACGTACGCGTGGTCAAGGACGTGCTGGGAGCAACGGGAGTTGCCGGCTTCTTCGCCGCGGGTGAGATCGGCCCCGTCGGTGGCCGCAACCATCTGCACGGGTTCACTGCGTGCGTGCTGGCCTTCCTCGACGCTCCAGGGTGAAAGACATGAGCCACCGCTCCGCGCTGCCGGTGCTCGCCATAGACATCGGTGGCACCAAGCTCGCGGCCGGCCTGGTCGGCACCGAGGGCCAGGTCCTGTCTTCGTACGCCGTGCCCACACCACCGGGAGGTGACGCCGACACGGTGTGGTCGACGCTGCTGACGTTGCTGGACCGGGTGCTGGCCGAGGCAGAGCCGGCCGGTGCCGATGGCATCGCGGGTGTCGGCGTCGGGTGCGGCGGTCCGATGCAGTGGCCGGCCGGTGAGGTGTCGCCGCTTAACCTGCCGGGCTGGCGCGGGTTCCCGTTGCGCGCGCGGCTGCAGCAGCGCTATCCCGAGGTCCCGGTGCGGCTGCACAACGACGCGGTCGCTCTGGTCGCTGCCGAGCACTGGCAGGGCGCCGGCCGCGGCTACGGCCACGTGATGGCGATGGTCGTCGCGACCGGTGTGGGTGCCGGCCTCATCTTTCGCGGGCACGTCGTCGACGGCGCGACCGGCAACGCCGGGCACGTGGGGCACATCGTCGTCGAGCCCGACGGCCCGGTGTGCGGCTGTGGTGGTCGCGGCTGTCTCGAGGCGATTGCCCGCGGACCCGCGCTGGCCGCGTGGGCGGTGACCGAGGGCTGGCATCCCGCCGGTCCGCGTACGGCGGTCGCTCTGGCAGACGACGCGCGGTCCGGCGACCCGGCGGCGGCGGCCGCCTTCGACCGCGCCGGCCGTGCGCTCGGCATCGCGATCGCCTCGGCCGTGCAGGCGATGGACCTCGAACGGGTCGTCATCGGTGGCGGGTTGTCGGGGGCCTGGGACGTCCTGTCCGGGCCCCTGCTGCGCACGTATCGCCGGCACGCAGGGCTGCCGTTCGCCCGGCCCGTGACGATCGTCCCCGCTGAGCTGGGCCGCGCCGCCGGGCTGGTGGGTGCTGCGGCCCTCGTCGTACGTGGTGATGCCTACTGGAACGGCGGCTGACCCGGCGGTGCGGCTGGCACACTGACCGACGTGACCACCGACGGCGCTGATGTCCTGTCACCGATCGGCATCGACGACATCCGTGCAGCCCGCGCGCTGCTGCGCGGGGTGATCCGCGACACCCCCGTGCAGGGGTCCAGGCCGCTGTCCGAGGCTGTCGGCGGACCGGTGTGGCTCAAGTGCGAGAACCTCCAGCGGGCCGGGTCCTTCAAGATCCGCGGCGCCTACACCCGCATCGCCCGCCTCACCCCCGAGCAGTCGGCGTACGGCGTGGTCGCGGCCAGCGCCGGCAACCACGCCCAGGGGGTCGCTCTGGCAGCGAGCCTGCGCGGACTGCGGTCGACGGTGTTCATGCCCGAGGGCGCGCCGATCCCGAAGGTCGAGGCCACCAAGGCGTACGGCGCGGAGGTGCGCTTCCACGGACTGACGATCGACGTGGCGCTGCAGGCCGCGCGGGAGTTCGCCGCCACCACGGGCGCGGTGCTGGTCCACCCGTTCGACCATCGCGACATCGTGGCGGGGCAGGGCACGGTCGGGCTGGAGATCCTCGAGCAGGTGCCCGACGTGCGCACCGTCGTCGTGTGTACCGGCGGTGGCGGACTGCTCGCAGGGGTGGCGCTCGCGGTGAAGTCGCTGCGGCCGGACGTGCGTGTGGTGGGGGTGCAGGCCGAGAGGGCAGCGGCGTTTCCGGCGTCGCTGGCAGCGGGTGTCCCGGTGCCGCTGGAGTCGATGGCGACGATGGCTGACGGCATCGCCGTGGGCTGTCCGGGGGTGGTGCCGTTCGGTCTCGTGCGCGATCTGGTCGACGACCTGGTGACGGTGTCGGAGGAGTCCCTCTCGCGCGCGCTGTTGATGTGCCTGGAGCGCGCCAAGCTGGTCGTGGAGCCGGCCGGCGCCGTCGGGGTGGCCGCGGTGATGGACAACCCCGGCGCCTTCGAACCGCCGGTCGTGGTCGTGCTCTCCGGCGGCAACATCGACCCGCTGCTGCTGATGCGGGTGCTGCGGCACGGGCTTGCGGTGGCCGGCAGGTTCTTGTCGCTGCGGGCGCGGATCCCCGACCGGCCGGGGGGTCTGGTGCAGCTGCTCAGCGAGGTGGCGGCCGCTGACGCGTCGGTCATCGAGGTCGAGCACACCCGCACCGATCCGGGGCTCAGCGTCGACGAGGTCGAGGTGCGACTGGAGCTCGAGACGCGCGGTGAGGAGCACTGCCGGCACGTGGTCGACCGGCTGCGGGCGGCCGGCTACCTGGTCGATCTCGGCTGAGGCTGGTAGGCCGTCCCTCGGCGTCGCGCCGTTCGCGATATAGCTTGACTTTGGCGCTGGCTGCGAGCACGCTGACCCACAACGCGATGTATCGCGTTTGGCGACGCCGCTGACGTCACTGTCGGGGGTGGCGACCAGAATCGGCCCGTGCCGCGCAGCCAGCAGCACCCGGCTGGGCAGATCGAGACCGCACGCATCACTGGCGATGAAGGAGACAGGCATGGCGGACGCGATCGTCGCGCACGGCCTCACCAAGAGGTACGGCGACGTGGTAGCCCTGGACGGGCTCGACCTGGCTGTGCCGGAGGGGACCGTGCTGGGGCTGCTCGGACCCAACGGCGCCGGCAAGACGACGTGCGTGCGCATCCTCGCCACCCTGCTGGTGCCCGACTCGGGCACGGCCACGGTGGCCGGGCTCGACGTCGTACGACAGGCGCGCGAGCTGCGCCGCATCATCGGTCTGTCCGGGCAGTACGCCGCCGTCGACGAGCACCTGACCGGCTTCGAGAACCTCGACATGGTCGGGCGGCTCTACCACCTGGGCCGGACCACCAGCCGCGAGCGCGCGCACGAGCTGCTGGCCCGCTTCGATCTCGTGGAGGCCGGCGGTCGGCCGGTCAAGGGCTACTCCGGGGGCATGCGGCGCCGCCTCGACCTCGCGGCAGCCTTGGTTGCCTCACCTCCCGTGCTGGTGCTGGACGAGCCGACGACCGGCCTTGATCCGCGCAGTCGGCTGGGCATGTGGGAGGTCATCGCCGACCTGGTGCGTGGCGGCACCACGTTGCTGCTGACCACGCAGTACCTCGAGGAGGCCGACCGGCTGGCCGACCGGATCGCGGTCATCGACCACGGCCGGGTGATCGCCGAGGGGACGGCCGATGAGCTCAAGGGTCAGGTCGGCGGCGAACGTCTGGAGTTCGTCGTGACTGACGCCGGCCAGCTCGACGGTGCGCGCGCGGCGCTTGCTCGCCTCGGCATGGGCGAGCCCAAGGTCGAGGACGATGCCCGACGACTCACGCTGCCGGTCGACACGGGAGCGGCGGCGTTGATGGCCGCGCTCCGCGAGCTCGACGCTGCCGGCATCCGGCTTCAGGACGTGGGTCTACGACGGCCGACTCTCGACGACGTGTTCCTGACGTTGACGGGTCGGGCGGCGGAGGTCAGCGACGACACCGGCACAGCGGGCAGCCCCGGCAAGGCAACGAAGGCGGCGACACGATGAGCGCACTCACCCAGGCGGTCGCCGACTCGGCCGTGATCACCAAGCGCAACCTCATCAAGATCAAGCGAGTGCCCGACCTGCTGGTGTTCACGACCCTCTCGCCGATCATGTTCGTGCTGCTGTTCGCTTACGTCTTCGGCAGCGCGATCAAGGTGCCAGGCGTGGGCTATCGCGAGTTCCTCATCGCCGGCATCTTCGCCCAGACCGTCGTGTTCGGCTCGACGTTCACCGGCTACAGCCTCGCCGAGGATCTGCAGAAGGGCATCATCGACCGCTTCCGCTCGCTGCCGATGTCACCGTCCGCGGTTCTCTTCGGTCGCACGATCGCCGACGTCTTCATCAACGTCATCAGTCTCAGCGTGATGGCGCTCACCGGGCTGGTGGTGGGCTGGCGGATCCACTCGTCGTTCCTGCACGCCGTGCTGGGCTTCCTGCTCCTGCTGCTCTTTGCGTTCGCGATCTCGTGGCTGATGGCACTGGTCGGTCTGCTGGTGCGGGCACCTGAGATCGTCAACAACGCGAGCTTCATCGTGATCTTCCCGGCGACGTTCATCGCCAACACCTTCGTACCGACCAACAACCTGCCCGGCCCGCTGAAGGCGTTCGCCAACTGGAACCCCGTCTCGTCGCTGACCCAGGCGGCGCGAGAGCAGTTCGGCAACACGAGCCCCAAGCTCACGCCAGACCCCGTGTGGTCCTTGCAGCACCCGGTCGCTTACACGTTGATCTGGGTCGTCGTGATCCTGGCGATCTTCGTCCCGTTGTCGATCCGGCAGTTCCGCAAGGCCGCCAGCCGGTGAGCCTGCGGCGATGACTCAGGACCTGGCGTCGTACGTCGACGGCTGGTACGCCGACATGCTCAGCTCGCCGGCCAAGGACGAGCTGATGCGGCGACACCTCGGCCTGCCGGCGTACCTGCTGTCGACGAGCCTGCTGTCCTGGGACGGGATCGCCGAGGTGGTCGAGGCGCTACGACTCACGCCGGGGTCGCGGTTGCTCGATCTGGCGTGCGGCCGAGGCGGCTACGGCTGGGAGATCGCTGGGCGCTCTGGCGCAAGCCTGGTCGGCGTCGACGTCTCCGCCGAGGCCGTGCGGCAGGCGCAGGCGGCAGCGGCGGAGCGAACGCTTCTGTCGTCGACTGCCTAGCCGTCGTCAACTGAGCTGTCGCGCGCGGCAGGCCCTACGATGATCAACAGCTCCCGACCCGCTGCGGTGCCGCGCGACAGGACGGCGTGTCGGGAGCACTCGAACTTCGAATGGCGTCCGGGCCCTAGTGCGCGAAGGGCTCGGTGTCCAGGATCTCGACCGGGATCTTCTTGCCGCTGGGCGCGGTGAAGGTGGCCTTCTCGCCGACGTGGTGGCCGTTGATGGCAGCGCCGAGCGGGGATTTCTCCGAGTAGACCTCGATGCCGTCGCCGGCGACCTCGCGGGAGCCGAGCAGGAACCGCATCGTCTCGTCGCCGACCTTCGCCGTCACGACGGTGCCGGGCGCCACGACGCCCGACGGTGCCTTCGGGGGTTCGCCGACCTCGGCCGAGACCAACAGCTGCTCGAGCTGACGGATGCGGGCCTCGCGCTTTCCCTGCTCGTCCTTGGCGGCGTGGTAGCCGCCGTTCTCCTTGAGGTCGCCCTCTTCTCGGGCCGCCTCGATGCGCTTGACGAGCTCGGCCCGACCGTCGCCGGTGAGGAAGTCGAGCTCCTCCTTGAGCCGGTCGTAGGCCTCCTGGGTCAACCAGGTGACGGACTCGGTGGTCTCGGTCACGGCGGGCTCCTTTCGCAGAACAGGGTCAGCAGGGCGGTGCAGGTGTGACAGCTCGTGATGCCATTCGTGCGGCCTGGTCGGCCGCGAAGGGTCGTGATCAGGTGGCTGCCACGTCGTCAGGTCTACGAGGCTAACAACGGATGAGCGTCCGGCGTCCAGTTTCAGCGTGCAGAGCAGCCCGTGACAGCCGCGCTGACCGCTTTCGAGCGCGTGCGCACCACCACGGTGACCGTCCGCCGCAGCGACGAGCTGACGGTGCCCCGCGCCGTGGTCTGGCCGACGACGGTGTGGGACGCGTCCTGGGCCTGCACCGTGCAGGCAATCGGCCCGCGCACGCCGGACAAGGCCACCCGCACACTGATCGAGCTCGCCCCCTGCACCGTGAACCCGATCACCTCACCAGTGGCGGTGGGCGCGGCAGCCCCCAGCGCCGCCCACAGCACCCAGGCCCCGAACGCGGCTGCCAGCACGACCACGCCGGCCACCAGGCCACGCTGCCGACCGCGTGGGGCGCCGTACCGGTCGGCGATCGACGACCCGGTGGTGTCGCTCATGCGTGGCTCACGGGATGATTGTCTCGTGAGTGAGCAGCTGAGGTTGATGGCGGTCCACGCCCACCCCGACGACGAGTCGAGCAAGGGTGCCGCTGTGATGGCGCGCTACGTCGCGGAGGGTGTCGACGTCCACGTGGTCACATGCACCGGTGGCGAGCGCGGGTCGGTGCTCAACCCCAAGCTCGCCCACGACGAGACCGTCCTCGCCAACCTCACCGACGTACGCCGTAAGGAGATGGACGCCGCCCGGGAGATCCTCGGCGTGCGGCAGGACTGGCTCGGCTGGGTCGACTCCGGACTCCCCGAGGGCGACCCGCTGCCGCCGCTGCCCGAGGGCTGCTTCGGCGTGATGGACGTCGATGTTGCGGCCGGGCCGTTGGTCCGACTGGTGCGATCGTTCCGGCCGCACGTCGTCACGACCTACGACGAGAACGGCGGCTATCCGCACCCCGACCACATCATGTGTCACAAGGTGGCGGCCTATGCCTTCGACGCTGCGGCCGACCCCGACCGGCACCCGGACGCCGGACCACCGTGGCAGGCGCTCAAGCTCTATTACAACCAGACCTTCAGCAAGCCGCGCACGATCGCGCTGCACGAGGCATTGCTCGGGGCGGGCATGGAGTCGCCGTACGCCGAGTGGCTGACGAACTGGGAGGACCGTCCCGAGCGCGCCATCACCACGAAGGTGCCGTGCGCGGACTACTTCGAGGTGCGTGACCGGGCGCTGCTGGCACACGCCACCCAGGTCGACCCGGACGGGCCGTGGTTCGCCTGCCCGCGCGAGATGCAGGCCGCGGCATGGCCGACCGAGGACTTCGAGCTGGCACGGTCGGTGCTGCCCGGTGGTGTGGAGCTGCCGGGCATCGAGGACGACTTGTTCGCGGGCATCCGCGGAACGGAGCTGGCGCGATGAGCAGGAGTCTCTCGGTGGCCGTCGCGCCGCTGGCACGCGTCGTGCGCGCGATCACCGACAAGCAGGACAGCGCCGTGAGCCCCGGCGTGCTGGGCTTCACCGTGGTCGCGATCCTGGGCGTCGCCACCTGGTTGCTGATCAGGTCGATGAACCGTCAGTTCCGCAAGATCGACCTGCCGGACGGTGGCGCTCCGATCGGAACCGCCACCTCGCGGGTGCCCGACAGCTCGGACGCCGACGCTCCGCCGACTGCACCTGCACCGCCGACACCGCCGACACCGCCGACACCGCCGACACCGCCGACACCGCCGACACCGCCGACACCGCCGACACCGGTCCCGGGCTCGGGCGCGGTTCCCGACGCCTGACTCTCCCGCACCGGTCACTCGCTCGGGTCCCGCCGCCTGACTCTCCCGCACCCGTCACTCGCTCGGCAGCTGCTCCGGAGAGAGGTCGGCATGCGGGAGGTGCCGATTCCTCTCCGGAGAGCAGCGGCGCGTCAGGCGCGGGTGTCGGCGGCTTCGTCGGCGTCGATGTCCGCCGCGAAAATCGCCC
>JANLYQ010000089.1:0-2429 GCA_031365725.1 Sporichthyaceae bacterium
AGGCGTTCTTGACGTCCAACGCTTTCCTCGCAGACAACGATGGAGCCCCCTGGGCGGTGTTCGGTAACTGGCTAGACACCGCCACCGTCGCCGCTCGGGGCCTGCGCTCCCGGCAGACAAGACGAGACGCGACGTGGGGACGTTTGCTGGCCCCAGCGGGGACATTCGTGGCCATCAGCGAGGACGGCGGATTCTGATCATCGTCGCAACGCCCGAGCGATTCAGGGGTGTGGGCGATGGGTCGGGGTCGTGTGGGTGCGTTGCCGTTGTCGGAGAAGCGGGACGCGTTTGTCCGTCTGGTCGGGGCGGGTGTGTCGGTCTCAGAGGCGTGCCGCCGGGTGGGGGTGCACCGCCGGACCGGGATGCGCTGGCGACACGGGCGAACGGTCACGATTGTTGGCGGCGGGAGGCGCCACTATCCGAGCGTGATCATGCCGAGCGGCCGTCAGCTGTCGGCCCGGTTCTTGTCCGAGGAGGAGCGTGTTCGTTTGGCGGACCTGCGCCGTCGAGGATTCGGGGTGCGGACGATCGCGGCCGAACTTGGTCGCAGTCCATCGACGGTGAGCCGGGAGCTGCGACGCAACCGGGATCCTTCCAGCGGGCAGTACCGGCCTTTCGCTGCGCAGCGTCTGGCAGTGGACCGCCGCACCCGCCCTGGTCGGGGCAAGCTACTCAGGGATCGGGTGCTTCGGGAGTTCGTGCAGGGCCGGCTCCACAAACGCTGGAGTCCTGAGCAGATCAGTCAGGCGTTGCGCTGGGAGTTTCCCGGGGACCGTGTCCGCCACCTCGCGCCGGAGACGATCTACCAAGCGATCTACCGCCCCGAGCTCGGCGGGTTGTGCCGGGAGTTGGCACCGGTGCTGCGCAGCAGGCGGCGGCGGCGCCGGCCGCACCGTCGGGCCGATGCCCGTCGCGTCGGTGCTCTGGTGGGCATGCGAATGCTGGATGAGCGATCCGCGGAGGCGCAGGGCCGGACCGTTCCGGGCCATTGGGAGGGAGACCTGATCGTCGGCACGGACAACCGGTCAGCGATCGGCACGGTGGTGGACCGGTGCACCCGGTTCGTCCTGCTGCTGCACCTGCCGGACGGCCGCCATACCGCCGAGGCTGTCCGGGAAGCCCTGGTGCTGGCGATGGACGGCCTGCCGCCGAGCCTGCGCCGGTCGCTGGCCTGGGACCAAGGCAGGGAGATGGCGCTGCACGTGCAGATCGCTGCGGCGCTGAGCATGCCGGTGTTCTTCTGCGACCCGCACAGCCCCTGGCAGCGCGGCACGAACGAGAACACGAACGGGCTGCTACGCGATTACTTCCCCAAGGGCAGCGATCTGCGCGGTCACAGCGCGGCGGACCTCACGGCCGTCGCCGCCGAGCTGAACGCGCGGCCCCGGAAGACCCTCGGCTGGAAGACCCCTCAGACCCAGTTCGAGGCGTTTCTGGTGAGGCCGGCAGGGCCGTCCTGAGCGCACCAAGCCAGATGCTCGCTGCCGACCGGGGCTGCGAGGATGGCGGGGTGCCTGATCAGCGACGCGACCCCCTGGACCTGCCGCCGGGTTCCCCGCGCGTGGAGTGGAAACCCGGCCTGGCCAACGAGATGATGCGGGAGCTGGCGCCGTTACTCGCCGAAGACGGCATCGACGTCGATGACATTGACGTCCCCGACCTGCCGACCATGCAAGCCGCTATGAACCGGGCGGTTGAACGTCTGAACATGACCCGCTTCACCCCCGTCGGCCATGCCCGGACGCTAGCCGTCGCGGCGCTGCACCAGACGGTCCGAGCGCTCGCCGAGCAGGACACCTCCAGCGCAACCAGGGTCATGACGGAGGTCCAGCCCGAGTCGCCGGACGGCACCCAGGCCACAGTCTCGGCCTGCATCGGCATCTGCCTGGGGTTGCTCGACGAATGGCTCGGCGGGGATGACGCCGCCGTTCCCGCCGGGCTGGCCGGACGAGTGAAGCTCCCCGCCCGGCAGTGGCTCGGACAGCGCGCTGCGGCCGACATCCTCGCCCTGGCCAGCAAGGGGCGGGCGTTCCGCTCCCTCGACAAACTCATCGTGCGACAGGGCGGCGAACACGTGCTCTACGGCAGCACGCTCGCCCTCGCCGCAGTCATCGCGACGTGGTCGAAGGACACCGGGACCTCAGTCGCGCAACTCTTCGACGACAAGATCCGCTAACTGGCTACGCTGCCACACATCCAACGCGTTGCGACGATGGCTGGAATCCGCCGACATCCACTTGGCCATTGACATCTTGACCGTGTCGGACGGGCGGTTGGTCGTGGCGGGCGGGGTCTCGATGCTCCTTGTCCTGGCGGCCGGCTGCGACGGCGGGAGCGCCGCGCCGGCCGGCCCCGGGTGGTCTTCGGGGTCGGCCGGCGCGGCGCCGACGCTCGGCGGTCTGAGCTCCCCCACGATCTCCGCGACACCG
>JANLYQ010000120.1:0-5136 GCA_031365725.1 Sporichthyaceae bacterium
CCGTGGACGAGCCTGGCGATCTGCATAGCCAGGACAATCGCGCCCAGTATTCGCCGGAACGGGCTCGCGCCGCGGACGACCTCGTCGAGCGACCAGACAACGAGTGCTCCGTGGCCCACGCCGTCGACCGTGGTCGCGTGCGCGGCCGACAGGTTCAGCCACCCCAGCACCACCGTGACCAGCCAGACGAACAGCGCCGGGTTCGGCGGCTGCCAGAGAGTCTGACGCCCATCCGCGGAGCGGAACCACCAAGAGGTGGAGCTCAACCGGTCGGAGAGGGGCTCGGTCGTCATGGAGGAGGTCACCTGGAGGAAGGTGCCCCGCCTCCACGACGTCAACCTGCGAGAGAGGGTGACTCGGGACTCACGGCGTCGCAGACAGATCCTGTCAAGTGAGGGGACGCCGAGGGCGGCGGCGGCCAGGCGGGAGAGCACCCGACAGTGCGCAGCACCGACCAGCGCAGCCGGAACAGCAGAGCAGCGGCCTTGGCCCCGAATGCGTCGCGCAACTCCGTCAGCTCACCAGCGTCTCGCATTCGATCAACCTGCCCAACAAGTGATGCCCGCTGGGAGTCAGCCTCGGCGCGTGTGCCTCGGAGCTGGCTACCGAACGTTGCTCATCCAGGGCCTTGCAGGACCGAAAGTCTTACTCGTTCCCCCTCGAGACCTATCCGGCGTCTATGCCGTGCCGCTGGAAGAATGCCAACCAGTCTGCGACGACCGCGTTGGCCAGCCAGAGCGCGTCAATGGACTCGCGCTGATCGCCCACCTGACCAAGGAACGTGACACGGGTCCAGGTCCCGTGCGGTGACCACTCCGAAGCCACCTCGTTCATCGAAACAGTCCGGTAGGACTGCCGTCGGGCTGCGTGCTTGTAGGTGTCGACGAAGTCGGCCGCCACGTGAATGGCGCGGGCCGAGGCGCCCTTGCGGGTCATCCTCAGGTTCAGCGCCTCGTCCTGCGCACCCTGCGGAAGGCTGCTGTCCGCTTCAATGTAGTCGCGGAGGTGCCAGGCGTTGACCATGAGCAAGGCCAGCAGATCGACGGTTAGGACACCGTCGGTGGTGGGGTCTTGGCTCGGCGCCATGCCCGCTATGACCCGCTCGTGCAGGCGCTGGACCGAGTCCCACATGGGGCGCCACGGACGAGGCTTCGGCACCGCGACCGCGGGCTCTTGCTGCAGCAAGGCGATCCGGGAGACGTGTATCGCTGCCCCGGCATCAGGATCTTCTTCGATCGGCCCGACCATCGGCACGTTGTCGCAGTCGAGGTTTTCGCACATGCCCGAGACCCGCTCGACCGTCGTGCCCCACCCACACGACGGGCAACGCCACATCATCACCTTGCGCCGCTCCGACGGAGCATCCTCACTGGCAAACAACGTTGTCCCCATTCACGTGCCCCCCAGCCCGATGCACTGCGGCCGGAGTTCCAGACTATCCGCGGCGGCTGACATCGCTGGTGACGTCGCCTTCCCATCACGTGACGTCGCGACGACTGGCGTTCCGTTTCGACGCTCATCCGAAGGACGCCCTCGTCGGCATGAGTGAGGTTTTTTCCGAACGGCCGCGCGCTTCTTAATGGGCGGTGTGAGGCACACTATGGCCAACATGGCGACAACGAGACCGGTTCTCGTCGGGCGATGTGCGAACGAACAGAGCCGTCCCTATCCGACGGCTGGGAGCTGGAGGCGCCCTCCGTCTCGAGCAGGCCAGTCGTCCGCGACCGCCGCGGGCGACCGGCCACCAACCGTGACCGAGCTGGCACGAGCCGCAATCACATCCGTTCCTCCAGGTCTTCGGACGTATTCGTGTTGGCCGAACGCGGCGGCTTACGACATCTTCGTAACGCGCTGGCCTGCTGTTGTTCCGCTCTACTGGAGCCGACCGGTGTGAGGGTCGCGAGCGGTGATGCAGTATTCGCGCCCGGCTGGGTCGCGAAGCGTCACCCAGTGCTCGGCACGACGAACATGTGTCGCGCCCAGCCGGACGTGTTCGGCGACGTCGGCATGCTGATCGTCTGATGCCAGATCGAGGTGCGCGCCGATCGGTGTTGACGGCTCGGCTCTGTCCAGCCGCTGGAACATCAGGCGCAGCGGCATGCTGGCGGGACGTTCAAGGAACACGAACTCCGGTAATGCGCCGGATCGTCGCGGCCACCCGGTGAGCGCAGCCCAGAAATGCACCTCGTCATCGACGCGGTCACGGGGCACGTCGAGGCACAGTTGATCAACCAGGCTTCCGTGGCCGTCGGGCCAGTGCACCGGGAGGGGCCGGACCCGCTCGCCGCGGTGGGGCACCAGGCAGAACTCGAGCCCGCCAGGCGAGCCCATGACGACGTAGGTCCCGGCGTCGGCCACCACTCGCGCGCCGCAGGACATGGCGTGGGCGAGGCCCATGCGCACGTCATCGACGTGAACATCGAGATGGCACCCGGCGCGGTCGTCGCCGACTTCTTGTGTCCGCAGGTAGGGGTCGCCGTTGCTGGGCAGAAGCGTCGCGAACTCGCCCGCCGACCCGCGACGCCGAGACAGGGTCGACTGGGTGACCTGCTGCCAGAACGCGAGCGCAGCCGGTGCGGTGGCTCGCGGAGTGTCGAGGTATGCGGCCAGCCAGCGGGGGGACACGCAGGCGATCATCGCAACTCCCGGTCTCACCGGCGGCGACCTCAGGTACGCGATGTCCTCCCGAGCGGGAGCAGCTCACGGGACCTCGGGCGGTCGTCGCCGAGGTGTGGTGGACTCGGTCGCATGAGCCCGAAGAGTCGAGGCCGACCAGCTGGCCGGGGGCGTTCAAAGCCCCGCCGCCAGCCGGTGCGGGAGGTGCGCCTGTCCGAGCGGGTGCTGCGGGACGCGCGTCGCATCCAGGGTGCCGAGGATGTATTGGACGCGGAGATGTGGGCCAGCGACTGGCTCGGGCAAGCGTGGCTCGAGGCGCCGGTGGGCGAGCGGGAGCCCGAGCAGATGCTCTGCCTGGAAGTGACCGGGCGGGCGTCGAGCCACCCTTCTCGCCACGGGCTGGCTGCTGTGGGGGCGCTGGCCCGGGTGGCTCCTGTCAGCGAGCAAGAGATCCTCGAGGGCACTGTCCGGATCTTGGCGGAGACCCAGGCGCCGGCGGGGTTTTTCGGCGCGCCGGGGTGGACGCCGGTGGCCGGCTGGAAGGCGGTCGACGTGTGGGAGTCCGAGCGGGTGCTGTTCGTGGAGTTCGACGGCCCGACCCCGCACACGGTGATGGCGTCGGTGCTCGATGTCGGTGGGGTGGTGGTGAACAAGCTGGCGGTCCTGCAGCCCGGTGCGGCCGCCAGCTGGGGCGACCTGCGTGAGGACGGCGAGGTGCCGATGCCGCTGTCCGGGCAGCCGGCCGAGGAGGTGCTGGCCGAGTTCGCGTCCGCGTTGCGCCAGACCGACATGCTGTGGCCGCGCCACGACGACGAGGACTTCGTGGCGCTGCGGGCACTGGCCTGGGCACGCTGCAGGGGCGATCTCGGGGACTGGCCGGAGTGGGAGGCGCTGCCGGACGAGCAGCGGGCATCGCTTGTCGAGGACTTCGTCGCGACCTCAGGGCTTCCCGACGACGACGTCACCCGGTCCCTGGCCGATCTGTTCCTCGACTACGGCGACGGATACCTGACGGCTCGCCCGCTGGGCTGGAGCCCCGGTGCGGTGATGCTGTTTCTCGCCGACTGGGTGCCGCGCAAGGTGGCTCTCGACGCCGAGCAGCGCGCCGGGTTGCCCGAGGCGCTGCGCAGCTGGCTCCGTTTCGCTCTCGAGCGACGAGGGGTGGCCTCGGAGTGGATCGAGCCGGTGGTCGCTGAGGTGGATGCGTGCCTGCCCGACTTCGAGGCGGCCTATGACGACGAGTCGTCCTGGGGGCCTGCCAAGGCCGTGGCCGCGGAGCTCGCCAAGCGCAACGTCGACCTCACCGACCGGGAGGCGGTCGACGACGCGATCCGTGCGCTCAACGCCGAACAGCTGGCGCGGCGGCTCATCCAGGAGTGATCCGCCGGGCGACACGCCGACGCGCAGAAGACATTCCAAGATCTTCTGGCCGGACCAGTCCGGACGGGGCGGTACGGGGTCGTCCAGGGCGGAGATCTGTCGTGCAGATTTCGCTGTCGACGCCGAGCAGCGCCGGCGACGGCGGGTCATCCTGACGGTCAGGCGCGGGCAACTCCGCGCACCAGGAGCCCCCGCTGTCGGGACAGGAGGATCGTCCAATGCCTTTACTCACCGTCGATCAGGCGGCCGAGCGTCTCGGTACGTCGCCGCGGTTCATCCGTCGTCTCGTCGCCGAGCGCCGAATCGCCTTCGCCAAGCTCGGCAAGCACGTGCGCATCGACACCGCAGACCTCGACGCCTTCGTCGCGGCCGGACGCGTCGCACCGGCGGTGCCGCCCTCCCTCCCGGATAGCCGGAACTCGGGCGACCCCGCGGGAGCCAGTGCTGCGCAGGGCCGCCGGCCAGTCCTGACCGCGAGGTTGGGGCCCCCGGAGGAGAAGATGATCGTGGGCTAAACGAGGGCTACAAGACGGTCAACGAGGGCTCATAGCGGCCCACGAGGGCTACCGGCAGGATCTTGTCGAGGTAGCCGGCGGGGGCAGAATCCCTGATCCCATAAGGTTTATTGATGGAGCGGGTGACGAGAATCGAACTCGCGCTGTCAGCTTGGGAAGCCGGTGCAATGAGGAGCGACGTTCCTGGCCGCTTGGACATCGGTCGGTAGGACCGGTAGCGGAGCACGCTGAAGTCAGGTCAGCCAATGCACGTGGCGGTACGGGTCGGGATGGTTGTCCGCCCACCGGGCCAACCGTTTAGCCAGCTCGTGCGCCATCGCGCCGGCGTCGGCGGGCAGGGTGCGCTTCAGGGCGAGCACCACTGGGGCCGTGACCAGTCCGGCACTCGTCGCGGCGTCGAGCAGGGCGACGAAGTCGACGGCGTTCTCGGTGACGACGACCCGGTCCTCGGCGGTCGCGCGATCGAACACCTCATCGTCGGGACAGCCGGCGAGGCCGATGTCGCGGACGTGTCGCGCGTCATGTCCGAGCTCGGTCAGGTGCCGGGCGACTGCCGGGCTGAACATTTCATCGATCAGGAACTTCACGACGCCAGAAAGCGCTCGCGCTCCCGGGCTGCTTGCTT
>JANLYQ010000009.1:0-52215 GCA_031365725.1 Sporichthyaceae bacterium
GTCGGTTGACCAGCGACCCCATCACGTCCCGCCGCCGCGTCAGCAGCACCAACGGCACGAGCGCGAACGGGATGCCGAAGGACAGGACCACCTGCGACATCACCAGCGCACGCGTCACGTCGACACCCAGCGCGATGACCACGAGGGCCGGCAGCAACGTCACCAGCCGGCGTACGAGCAAGGGGATGCGTCGACGAAGGAAGCCGGCCATCACCACCTGACCGGACAGTGTCCCGACCCCCGAGGCGGCGAAACCCGAGGCCAGCAGAGCCAAGGCGAACATCGTCGCCGCGGTGGGACCGAGCGCGGCAGCGAGACCATCATGCGCACCCTGCAACGTCGTGACGGTCTCACCACGGCCGTGCAGCACCTGCGCGGCGAGCACGATCATCGCCACGTTGACAACGCCAGCCACCGCCATCGCGGCCATCACATCGATCCGCTGCCCGCGCAGCAGCGTCCGCCGCTCGGCTTCGGTGTGCCGGACATAGCGGCCTTGCGTGAGCGCGCCGTGCAGGTAGATCACGTGCGGCATGACGGTCGCCCCGAGCATGCCGGTCGCGAGCAACAGACTGTCCGTGCCGTCGAAGCGGGGTACGACGCCAGCAGCGAGCCCGCCTCCGTCGATGCCGCTGGAGACCAGGCTCAGCAGGAAGCCCGCACCCACCACCAGCAGCAGCCCGGTGATGACCACCTCGAACGGACGTGCCCCCCCGCGGAGAAGTGCTAGCAACCCGAAGGCCACTGTCGCCGTCACCAGACCGCCGACCAGCAACGGCAGCCCGAACAGCAGCCGCAACGCGATCGCCCCGCCGAGGATCTCGGCGAGGTCGGTGGCGATGGCGACCACCTCCGCCTGTGCCCAGAGCCCACGGGCGACCGCCGGGTGGTAGTTCTCCCGGCACAGCTCCGGCAGGTTCTTGCCCGTCGCGATACCGGCCTTCGCGGAGAGGTACTGGATGAGCATCGCCATCAGGTTGCTCACCAGCAGCACCCAGACCAGCAGGTAGCCGTAGCGCGAGCCGGCGGTGATGTTGGTGGCGAAATTGCCGGGGTCGACGTAGGCGATCGCCGCCACGAAGGCGGGACCGAAGACCGAGAGGGGACCACGGACCAGCGCGACGCCGTAGCGCGCCTCGCGGCGCTCGTGCATCACGCTCGGTCCTGCTGCCCGTCAGCCAACCGGGTCGCTGCCCGCCGCGAGCTCCACCACCGGCAGTCGCGAGAGTGCGTCGACCGACAGGGCCTGCGCCTCGGCGAACACGAGCGCCTGCGCCGCGGCGATGCGATCGTCGACCACCTGGCGCAAGGCGTAGGCAACCTTGCCCGTCTGGCGCACCGTCACGTCGTCGACCAACGGCTGGCGCACCGACGTGATGCCGACGCCGTCCGCTGTCCCGTCGGCGGCGAGCGGGACCCCGACGGTGAACCGCTCACGGGGGTTGGTGTCCCGGTCGGTGTAGTGGTCCCGCAGCTGCAGCAGCACCTTGTGCCAGCCCAGGATCTCCGGGTTGTCGTCGACCGAGGTGAGGTCTTCCTCGGTGAGCGCGTTGCCGGTGCTCCCGGTCGCGAAGCAACGGCCGTAGGACAGCAGGGCTGTCGTCCACACCGACTCCGCCACCACCGGGTCCGGCCGTGGCGACATCAACTCGGCGACGAGCCGCTCGCAGCACAGCAGCACCGTCTGCAGGTCCTCGAAGCGCGCCGTCAGGTCGGTCAGAGCCGCCGGTGTGGCGCCTCCGAGCCCTCGCAGCTCAGCCGGCGCGACCGGTGGCACAGGCAACGGGATCGGGGGCGGCAGAGTGCCGTCCGTCCCGGGGTCCTCGCTCATCCGATCGAGGGGCCGAGGCCCATCGACTGCGGGGTGCTGGAGTCCGGCGAGGGCTGGTGCAGCCCCTCGTCGAGTGCTCCGAACTCCGTCATCAGAGCCCGACTGCCGCCCCACGGTGTCTGCTCCTCGGCGACCAGGGTGTTGGTCGTCAGCAGCAGGCCGGCGACCGATGCGCCGTTCTGCAAGGCCGAGCGGCACACCCGCAACGGGTCCAGGATCCCCATCTCGATGAGGTTGCCGTAGCGACCGTTGAGGGCGTCGAAGCCCTCGTCGGTGTCCATCGCCGCCACCTTGGTGATGACCTCCTGGCCGGAGTAGCCGGCGTTGGTGGCGATCAGGTAGCACGGCTCGGTCAGCGCCCGACGCACGATCTCGACGCCGGTCTTGTAGTCGCCCTCGACATCAAGGCCATCAAGCTCGGGCGCGGCATGCAGCAACGCTACGCCGCCGCCTGCCACGATGCCCTCGGCCATCGCCGCGCGGGTCGCGGACAGGGCGTCTTCGACCCGGTGCTGCAGCTCGTTGAGCTCGGCGTTGGTCGGTGCCCCGACTCGGATGACGGCGACCTTGCCCGAGAGCGAGCCGATGCGCTCGGAGAGCACCTCTTCGTCGATGCCGAACGTCGCCCGGTCGAGCTCGCTGCGCAGCTGGGCGACCCGGAAGTCGATCTGCTCCTGCGTGCCCGAACCACCAATGATCTTCGTGTTGTCGGCGGTGACGCGCACCTGACGGGCGCGGCCGAGCTGCTCGATCTTCATGGTCTCGAGGGTGAAGCCGGAGTGCTTGCTGTAGACATCGCCGCCGGTGATGGTGGCAATGTCCTCGAGCTTGCGCAGCCGGCGGTCACCGAAGCCCGGCGCCTTCGTTGCGCAGGCGCGGAAGATGCCGTTGACGTGGTTGTGCACGAGCATGCTCAACGCCGAGCCGTCGACGGTCTCGGCGATGATGACCAGCGGCCGCGGGTCGCGCATCACCTTGTCCAGGATGGGCATCAGCTCCTGGACCTTGGTGATCTTCTCGCTGCAGAGCAGGATGTACGGGTCGTCCAGCACCGCTTCCAGACTGGCCGGGTGGGTCACGAGGTACGGCGACAGGTAGCCGTTGTCGTACTCGAAGCCCTCGATGAAGTCCACGCTCATGCCGTGCTCGACAGACTCCTCGACCGTCACGATGCCGGTGTCCCCGACGGTGTGCAGGGCCCGCGCGATGACGTTGCCGACGACCTCGTCGTTGTTGGCGGAGATCGACGCGACCCGGGCGTAGTCCGCCTCGGTCACGACCGGGTGCGCGACCTTGCGCAGGTGCTCGACGATGTGTCCCACAGCGAGGTCGATGCCGCGCTTGACGACGACCGGGTTGCCACCGCCGCCGATAGCGTCCATGCCTTCACGCACGATCGCCTGGGCGATCACCGTGGCAGTCGTGGTGCCGTCACCCACGATGTCGTTGGTCTTGATCGCGGCTTCCTTGACCAGCTGGGCGCCCATGTTCTCGAAAGGATCACTCAGGTACAGCTCGCGGGCGATCGTGACGCCGTCGTTGGTGACCACCGGCGAACCGGTGATCTTCTCGAGGATGACGTTGCGGCCCTTCGGCCCCAGCGTCGACTTCACCGCCTCCGCAAGCTGGTCGACGCCGGACTGCAGCAGTCGTCGAGCGTCCTCTCCGTAACGCAGCTCCTTGGCCATGGGTTCTCCTCGTGCTCGGTGCGGCTGGTGGATGTGGTCAAGCTCATGATCGTCGTGCGGGACAGTCAGAAGCTGCTGCTACGGGACCAAGATCGCCCGCCCACGAACCTGGCCGGCGTCGAGGTCGTGCAGCGCCTCGACAGCGGCATCGAGGGGATAGGTGCGGGTGTGCAGGGTGACCTTGCCGGCCTCGGCCAGCACCATGAGCTCAGCCAGCTCGTTGTAGGTGCCGACGATGTTGCCGACGATGTTGCGCTCGGTGGAGATGACGTCGAGGGTCGGGATGGTCAGCGTGCCGCCGTACCCGATGACGTAGTACGACCCGCCGGCGCGGGTCATCGCGAAGCCATCGTTCTCTGCGCCCTGCTCGGCGACGAAGTCGAGCACGACGTCGGCACCGAGCCCGCCCGTGAGCTGCTTGACCGTGTCGACCTGCTTTCCGTCGGCGACCACGGTCTCGTCGGCGCCGAGCTGCTCGGCGAGCTTGAGCGCGTCTGCGTTGCGGTCGACCACGACGATGCGGGTCGCCGTCAAGGCGGCCAGGCACTGAATGCCGATGTGCCCGAGACCACCGGCACCGATCAGCACGCAGGTCGTCCCGGGATAGAGCAACGGGATCGCCTTGCGCACCGCGTGGTACGCCGTGATGCCGGCATCGGTGAGGGCGGCCACGTCCTGGGGCTTCGTCGACGGGTCGAGCTTGACGCAAGCCCGGGCCGAGGTGAGCAGGTACTCGGCCATGCCGCCGTCGCAGCTGAGCCCCGGGAAGGTGCTCGCGCTGCAGTGCATGTCCTGACCGGCCCGGCAGGCTCGGCACAGGCCGCACGACGGCGTCGGGTGCAGGATCACCGTGTCGCCGACCGCAACATTCGTGACGGCCGAGCCGATCTCGTGCACCCAGCCGGCGTTCTCGTGGCCGATCGTGTAGGGCAGGGCGACTCCCATCGCCTCGGCCCACTGGCCTTCCATGATGTGCAGGTCGGTGCGGCACACTCCCGCACCGCCGATCTTGACGATGACGTCGAGCGGTCCGGTCAGGGTGGGCTCCGGCACCTCCTCGACCACCGGGTCCTGGTGATAGCCGTGCAAACGAACAGCCCTCATGACGTCTCCTCTTCCTTCTCGCCAAGTCCGGTCGTGCCATAGCGGGTGCGCAACATGCCCCGGCAGACACCGCCGTTGGCCTCGGCCGAGACCCGGGTGAGCCGGGCCCGACCGAGGTGCAACGGCAGCGCCGCGACGCCGACCGCCGCACCGGTAGTGGCGTCGACGAGAAGGGGGTCGCCGTCCCCCGCCGGGAGACCGAGCTCGGCGCGGCGGGACCGCAGCCTCTCCCGGTCCGCCGACGGCGGGACGTCGCCCAGGGTCATGGCCGCGAGCTGCTCCGGGGTGGTGCCCGCATTGAGCAGGGGACGGCAGACCCGATCGGTGCCGGCGAGCACGGCCTTGCGCACGAAGTCCGCTCGCAAGGTCTCGAGCTCGTCGGCTGCCTCGTCGCCGAAGGTGGCGACGAAGCCCGACCGGGCCGCGACACCTCCATTGATCTCCTTGGACGCAAAGTGGTCGACCAGCTCGACCTCGGTGCGCGCCACCCCGGCAACCCCACTGACCGCGTCGTAGGCGTCGGCCACCATGAGGAAGGCGAAGTTCGGTGCACAGAAGTACGTCGGCAGCCGCAGCTGGACTGCCGCCACCCCGTCCGGCGAGACGGTGCACGACGCCACAAAGCCCAGCGTCGTGACCGGCTCGTCGAGCTCGGGGTCCCGCACCACGTCGAGTGCGGCGAGTACGTCGCTCGCGACGGTCACACTGTCGCCTTGGCGCCCTCGACGAGGATGGCGGCGTCCTGGGCTGCCGGCGCACCGGCGGCTGCCGGCAGCTGGCACTCGGCCGGGACCTCGATGTCGTAGAGCTTGGCGGCGTTGAGACCGAGGATCTTCTTCTTCGTCGCGGTGTTCACCCGGGGGTAGTCCGAGAACTCGTCACTGGGATAGTCCCAGTCGACGAAGCCCTCGATCTGCCACTTCGGCTCCCAGATGCTGTAGTCGCTACCGAAGGTCATCTTGTCCTCGCCGACCCAGAACAAGAGCTCGCCCATGACTTTGGCGAAGAACTTGGGTCGGGCGTGCATGAGGCCACCGATGACCACCGAGAGACCGGCGTAGACGTTGGGCTCCTGGGTTGCCATGAAGCAGAAGTCCTCGATCCGCGGCAGCCCGACGTGCTCCACGATGAAGTTGAGCTCCGGGAAGTCGGTAGCGGCGTGGTCGACGTCCGCCACGTCGAACGCGTCCTTGTCCAGCGGCCAGATCGTCGGCCCCTTGTGGACGTGGATGTTCTTGATGCCGAGCTCCTGGGACTTCTCCAGGAAGCGGTAGGCCTCGGGGTCTTTCAGCGTCCACCCACGCGAGCCTTCGTACCACTCGGCCGTGTAGAGCTTGACGCCCTTGAGGTTCCACCGCTTGGCATCGGTCTCCAGCTGCTTGATGCCGGCATCACCTTCACGCGGGTCCCAACGACCGTTGACGATGAACTTGTCCGGGTGCTTCTCCATCAGGGCGCCGTTGCGCTCAGTGGTGTTGAACCCGGTGCCGTACCACTCCTTGAGGTACGTGGACTGGAAGATCGCCTTGTCGACGTACCCGTCCTCGAACACGTTTTTCATGAGGTCCTCCTCGGAGGCCTTCATGAAGTGCTCGATGGTCCAGTGCGTCTCCGCCGGGCCGAGGCTCTGGTAGGCGTGGAAGCACTCGATCCAGCCCTTGGCGTACTGCTCGTGGCCTTTCACCCAGTTCTCGGGACTGGCGTCCCAGTGGTGCATGTGGCTGTCGACCACGAAGTACTTCTCGCCGTCCTTTTCGTACACGATTCCTCCTGCGGGATGAGAGCTGTGCGGGGCACCATCACGCTGCAGCGAGTGCAGCCAGGGTCACACCGGCGACCTACGGGGTCAGCCGTTGGCCGTCAGGTCGAAGCCGATGAACTCGGCGGCGTCCTCGGGGTTGGCGAACATGATCGTGCGGTCGTCTTCGTGGATCATGCGGCCGTAGTGGGTGGACATGTTCTCCTCGAACTCGGCCGCGTCATAGAAGCCCGATTCCTCGCCGAGCGCCTCGGAGATCTCGTCGTAGACAAAGTCCATCCGGTTGACTGCGTCGACCCGGATCATCGAGGGCAACGGGGTGATGGTCACGCCCTTCTTGGTCTTCATCACCTCGGCGACGATGACCCCGACCTGGTTGTTCATCAGGGTCACGCCGCACATGTTCGACGCCGTGTTGTCGGCGCTGAACGCGCTCTCGGTCGTCTTGTACGCGGTCTTGGTCGACTGGTAGCCGGTCACTGGGTCAGCTCCTTGGGCTCGGTGATGCTCAGGTCGGTGAGGATCCCGCTGAACCGGCTCTTGGCCCGGTCCAGACCGTCCTCGAACCGCGGGGGCTTAGCGTCGGGCTGTGACCACAGGGGCTGCATCTCGCGGGCTGCGGTGATGCAGCGCGGGACCCAGGTCGAGAGCCAGCCGTCGATGACCGTCTTGTTGTGGTCGGCGAACTCCTTGTCGTTGGTGAGGAGCTCGAACATGGCCTTCGTGTAGCGCAGGTCGCGCTCGGCGTAGTCGTGCTCGCCGGCACCGACCACCGTCGGGGTGACGAAGTCACCGTTGCGCGGGGACGCCTGCTGAACCAGGTGGCTGCGGAAGAGCTCACCCACGAGGGGCTCGAAGACGACGTTGGCCGCGAAGATGGCCACGGCCCAGTCATCGATCGCGGTGAGCTGCTCGGCAACCCTGCGGACGCCCTGCCAGGCCGGGTCGGAGTTCCAGGTCTCGATGTGCGCCGCGCCGTCGAAGCTCTCGATCTCCTCGGTGAGCGTGAGGTTGTAGAGCGCCAGGTCCTGGGCGAACCGGATGCGGTGCATGCTGTTCACCGAGATGGCGTTGTTGTGCATGTTGGTTGGCGCCCGACGCTGAGCATTGGCGAACAGGTAGAGGCCGAGACCCTGCTCGACGTGCATCCACGCACCGACGTTGCGCTCGACGAAGGTGACCCAGTTAGGGTTCCACTGCTCGAAGGCCTTGGTGTTGCGGGCCGTCTCGATGTTCTGGGTGAGCTGACGCACGACGTTGGAGTTGTACCGGTAGAACGTGAGCTCCCACTCCTCGTTGGGGTCACGGAACTCGTGCCAGCCGTGCGCCGGCCAGTCGTAGCCCTTGCCGCCGGAGCCAGGGAAGCGCTCCGGGATCGGGCGGTCGCTGCCCCACGCCTTCAGCGCGGTCCAGTCCAGCGGGTAGCCACCCTGACCGTCACTGAAGCCGTAGAGCCAGCCCTGGCTGAGGTAGTGCCGCGGGTCCGGCTGGACCTCGACGGTGACGTCCTCGTAGTGGGTCTGCTTACGCTTCTTCGGCGTGTAGTAGTTGTAGCGACGGGCCGTGGAGTCCGGGAACACCTTGGCGCCGGCCTCGGCGTCGGTGAACGTGGGCTTGGGAAGGCTGCGTTCGTCAGAGACGGTCACGTCGCTCGTGCCACGCGCGGTGGGCACGGCAGGTGCCTGGGTGTCGGTCATGTTGGTCGGCCTCGCTCTCACTCGTGTGTGCGGTCAGTTGGAGCCGGTGGTCGTGAACTTGTCGTAGTAGATGTGCTTCTCGTCGACACCGAGGGCGGTGAGGACTTCCATCGCGGCCTCCACCATCGGCGGTGGACCGCAGACGTAGGCGTCGGCGCCGGCAAGGTCTGTCTCGCTGTTCTTGATCACTTCAGTGACAAAGCCGGTCTCGCCGTCCCAGGGCTCGTCGTCGGAGGGCTCCGACAGCGCGGGCACGAACCGGAAGTTCGGGAGCTGTTCCTGGAGGGCGAGCAGCTCCTTCTCGAAGCACAGGTCACGACGACCCCGGGCTCCGTAGTAGTACGTCGCCTTTCGGTCGCTGCCCTTCTCGGCCAGCGCACGGAGCACCGAGAGGATCGGTGCCATGCCGGCACCGCCCCCGACGAAGATCAGATCGCTGTCGCGGCCGTCCCGCAAGGTGAAGACACCGAAGGGGCCGACGACGTCCAGCCGGTCGCCGATCTCCAACCCGGAGTCCAGGAACTTGGAGAACTGCCCGTCGGGATAGCAGCGGATCACGAACTCCAGCTGCCCCGACTCCTTCGCGGAGATGTTGGCCATCGAGAACGACCGGGTCGCCTCGGTGCCGGGGATCGCGATGTCGACGTACTGGCCGGGAAAGAAAGCCAGATCCGTCGGCTCCACGAGCTGGAGCACAAGGTGGCGCATGTCGTGGGTGACGTGCTCCTTTGACACCACCGTCGCCACGGCCTTCTGGATCGGGTGGCCGGAGCGGATCATCTCTTCGTCGTAGTTGAGGAGCTCGATCCGCACGTCCTCGTAGACATGAGCACGGCAGAGCAGCGTGAAGCCGTCGTCGCGCTCGAAGTCGGGAAGGGCGAACGTCGAGTACGAGTCGAGCTCGATGTCCTCGCCGTCCAGGACGAAGGACTTGCAGGCGGCACACTGGCCTTCCTTGCACCCGTGCATGAGCATCAGGCCCTGCTCGGACGCCGCCCGGAGCACGGTCTGCTCCTCATCGACCTCGATCTCGATGCCCACCGGTTCGAAACGCACGAGGTGCTTCTCGCCCATCATGCCCTCCGGTTGTGTGGGTGTGCTCATGTCCGGGCCCCGCGATGGGACCGGCCGGTGGCGCCGGCCGGTCCCTCACGGGCCAAGGGGTTCTGCGTGCTGATCGTGCTCAGCTTTGGTGCTGGTGATGCTGAACTGCGGATCCAGCAGGTCGAACCGTCAGACCGCAGCCGGAGCCGGCCGTCCGGCCGGGCCTCCCCGGATGTAGTCCGAGTGGAAGGCCTTCTGCTGCTCGGGGTTCATCTCGTTGAGCAGCACGTTCGGGCTCTGCAGCGGTGGGCAACGACGCAGGTGGTCGAGAGTCCACATCTTCTTCGGGTCGAGGTTGAGGTGCGGCTGGGCGACGAGCGTCTTGCCGTCGTCCCGCACGTACCCCATGTCGGAGACCACGTCGGCCCAGTTCCAGCCGTGGTAGATCGTCTCCCACTCGCGCTTCCCGATGAGCTGCCCCATGTTCGGGGTCTCGCGGCCCTGGTACGTCGGGCGGAAGGCCTCGACGTCGGTCCACCGGCAGGCCTCGTGGCAGTAGGTACGCATCTGCCCGTCGACCTCGGCCATGACCATGTCCTCACGGACCAGGCACGGAACCATGCAGGTCCAGCACCGGTGGGGGTACTGGTAGTCGACGTCCTCGAAGACGATCGGGTGGTGCCCGTTCGGCATCGAGAGCCGGTTGTAGTTCTCCCACCATGCGCCGTACTTGTCGTACCAGCCCGGGTACTTGTACTCGAACCACTCGAAGTCCTTGTCCGTCATCGGGTCCATCCGCCAGTAGTTGGCGAGCCACCCGGTGCAGAAGAACTGTGCGACCTCGTGCACGTAACCCTTGTTCCAGATCTGGTTCCAGGACTCTTCGATCAGGTCGTGCGGGATGACCAGGCCGTACTTCTCGAGCGGGACGAGATAGCTGCGGTAGTAGTCGTCGTAGATCCACCGACGCCACATCTCCGCGTAGCTCTCCCGGTCCTTGCGGCGGTCCTTCGTGCCGTACTCGATGAAGGTGCCGATGGCCGCGTCGACGACCCGGTGGTTGTTCCACCACGCGTAGCGCAGGTCGCGCTCGAGCAGCTGGTGGTTGCCCTCGTCGGCCAGTGCCATGAGCAACGTGGCGTACCCGTTGCTGATGTGGCGCGACTCGTCGGACTGCACCGAGTGGAACACCGTCGGGAGCAGGTAGTCACCGTTGGCTGCAGCCTCGGCCGGCATGGCGACGAACAGCGTGTTGGTGAACGCCGTCTCGGCCACGATGGTCAGGTAGATGCTGGCTGCCGTGATGGCGTCGCCGGTGATGAAGCCTTCCGCGAACTGACGGCCGATGGTGCCGCAGTAGTCGTTCTGGAAGTTCTTCAGGCTGCTGTTGAAGCCGGCCGGGTCGATGTAGTTGTTCATGTACAGGCGCTTGAGGTTCTGCTGGATCGTCGAGTGCCTGACCTCATCGATCATCTGGATCGCCTGGCCGTTGTGCAGCTCAGGGTTGGGCACGTTGCGGAACAGCAGCGGCATCGCGCGCGCAGCCGAGATCTCCGGCAGCGGGATGATGCTGAGGAAGAGCTTCTGCCATTCCAGCCAGCGCTCCTGCACCTGACGGAACATGTTGCCGCGGATGGCGCCGTCGGAGGCGCCGTAGACGCGGTGGTCCTTCTCTTCCTGCATCGGGAAGTACGAGCGGAGGACCTGCTTGAGCGGGTCCTTCTTCTTCGCCTTCTGGAAGGTGTAGTCAGTGCCGTACTGCGAGACCGGCTCGTGGTAGAGCGGCTCCCAAGCCAGCTCCTGGATCTTCTCGTGTGCCTTGGCGACGCTCTGGCGACTCATCAGCACTCCTTGTCCTAGGGGTCCGAGGTGTTCATCTGACTGCGGTGCCGGTGCGGCGGCGGTCTCACGTTGAGACAAGACGGGCGGTGATCAGTCGCCCGGCGGGGTCTCACCGAAGACCACGGAGCGGATCTCGTCGAGATGGGCGCGAACGCCGCGCATGACCTCGCGATTGCCCTCCGGAGAGGGCTCGATCCCCATAGCGAGCAGCAGCTCACGGGCAGGTGCGCCCGGATCACCGCTCTCGCCCAGCACGGGGTGCAGCCCGTGGTCGACCAGGTGATGGAACACCAGGTTGACGATGCTCCACGGGTTGAACGACTCATCGTTCACGCTTGATTGAGAGCGCGACTCATCGTTCACCCCAGAGTGGTCGTGCGATTCGTTCACCACGACATCCATGGGACATGCCTAGACCTGTGCCCCTGCGCCGCCTGTCTCAGAATGAGACGGCCGTCAGTTCTGCATCCGCCCTGGTGGCGAGGGGCGCGGACGTCTATGGTCAAAAGGACCCTGGCTCCGGGACGCCGTCCTGGCACGGGCCGTTCCGGCGCAGACGCGGCCGTTTGCGGGCGAGATGAGCGTGACGCCCGACCGGAGCTCGACGAGGTAGGTGGCAATGGTGTCGCGGACCCCTCTGCTTCTGGCAGACGAGGCGGGTGTTGCCGCGTGCCGGGTCCGATTCCTCACCGCCGAGCCGGTGGAGCCCGGCCACGTGCGCGGTTCGATCATGGCGTCGTGGCACCGGTCTCAGCTGCAGGCGGTCGTCGCCGACCAGATCGCGCTGGACCAGCTCTCCTCGTTCCAGGTCGACAGCCCGCTCACGCGCTCGGCTGAGCCCGTCCTACGCGACCTGCGCGAGCGCCTCGACGGCCAGCCCGTGAGCATCATCCTCACCGATCAGACCGGTCTCGTCCTGCGCCGGCTGACGGCCGATCGCGATCTCGAACGGCGCCTGGACAGCGTCAAGCTGGCCCCGGGCTTCAGCTATGCGGAGAAGGACGTCGGCACCAACGGCATCGGCACCGCGCTCGAGGTCGGTGGCCCGACTCATGTGTTCGGCCACGAGCACTACGCCGAGAACCTCGAGGAGTTCGGCTGCGCCGGGGTGCCGATCAAGCACCCGGTCTCCGGACGGACGGTCGGCGCGATCGACCTCACCTGCTGGCGCAAGGACGCCGGCCCCCTGTTGCTGACGTTGGCCAAGACGACCGCCGAGCAGATCCGCCAAGCGCTCATGTCGGAGGTGGGCGGCGACCAGATGGCGCTGTTCCAGGAGTATCTCCGCACCTGCCGGCGGATGACCGGCGCGGTCTTCGCCCTCAACGGTGATGTCGTGATGATGAACGACTTTGCCCGCAGCGCGCTTGACCCGGCCGACCAGGCGACCCTTCTCGACTACGCGACGGACTCCCTGCTCAGTGGGCGGACGAGCGCAGTCGCGGTGGCTCTCCCGACCGGACTTGCCGCCCGGCTGTACTGCCGTCCGGTCCCCGTTGCCGGCCCTGGGGCCGGTGTCGTGCATGTGCGGCTCGGCGCTGTGCCGACCATGCGGCACTCGCGATCCGGCGGGGGCCGGATCGCGTTGCCCGGCCTGGTGGGCGGCGCACCCCTGTGGCTGCGGGCCTGCGACGAGGTCGATCGGGTGGTCAAGACCGGCGAGTGGCTCGCGGTCCAGGGCGAGCCCGGCGTCGGCAAGATGGCCCTGCTCCGGGCCGTACATGCGCACGGTCAGCTCAGCAGCCGTCTGCTCGTGCTGGATGCAGCCGATGCGGCAACGGTGCCGACGTGGCTGGACATCGCCGCCTCGGCGCTGCAGGAGGACGGCCGTCATGTCGTCATCCGGCACATCGACGAGCTGGACGGGCGCCGTCAGCGCTCGCTCGCCGCGCTGCTCGAGGGAGCGCGCGCACGGGAGGACGACACGGCCCCGTGGGTGGGTGTCACGCTCGCTCGCGCCACCGGGCACGAGGCCTTCAACCGGTTGCTGCAGATGTTCCCCAGCAGCGTCGAGGTGCCGCCGCTGCGGCTGCACTCGGAGGACATCGGGCCGCTGATCGAGCACTTCCTGAGTCGCCTCGGCAACGGCGATCGCCTGGTCGCGGCACCCGACGCCGTGCAGCTGCTCACCCGCGCCACGTGGCCCGGCAACATCGACCAGCTGCAGGCCATGCTGCGTTCGGTGGCCAAGCACCGGCGCAGCGGGACGATCCGGCTCGAGGACCTGCCTGCCGACGCCCGCATGGTCAGCCGCCGCCGACTGAGCCCGCTGGAGTCGATGGAGCGTGACGCGATCCTCGCCGCCCTCAGCGACGCGCGCGGCGACAAGGTCGCGGCGGCCGGCGCGCTGGGCATGTCCCGGGCCACCATCTACCGCAAGCTGCACGCCTACGGCATCGTCGTACCCACGTCCTGACCGTCTGCCCGGTCGGGCAGAATGTGACCAGTGTCCGACCTACGTCACGCTGCTCACTGTCACGGCGGCGGGTCCCGCGGGTGAGCCTCGCTGTCGCGCTGACCGCGTTCGTGCTCATCCTGCCGGTCGAGCTGCCGGACAAGACCTTCGTCGCTTCGCTGGTGCTGGCCACCCGCTATCGACCGCTGCCGGTCTGGATCGGGGTGTCGCTGGCCTTCGGGGTGCAGAGCCTGGTGGCCGTCTCTGCGGGAAAGCTGTTGTCCCTGCTGCCACACGCTGTCGTGGGCGGGGCCGCTGCACTGCTCTTCCTGATCGGTGCGGTGCTGCTCCTGCGCGGCGCCAGTCAGGCCGACGCGGACGAAGCCGAGTCCGAGAGGATCTTCACCGCCCGGGCCACCCGGGAGGCGCGCGGGGCCAAGGCCGCCGCCACCAGCTTCGGGGTGCTGTTCCTCGCCGAGTGGGGCGACCTCTCCCAGCTGCTGACAGCAGGTCTCGCCGCGCGCTACGACGACCCGGTGTCGGTCTTCGTCGGGTCCTGGGCGGCGCTGATCGTGATCGCGGGCGTCGCCGTCCTGCTCGGGCGGGCGCTGCTGGCGCGGGTGCGCCTGGCCGACATCAGCCGCGTCGGTGGCGGCTTGTGCCTGGTGCTCGCCGGCCTGTCGGCGTACGAGGCGGTGCGGGCACTGCTCTGACCGTGGGGGACCACGAGTCAGTAGGTCGTGCGCGCCGCCACCGCACCCAAGGTCGTGCGCAGGGTGACTGTGTCCCGTGGCGACCACTCACGGGTTAGTCGGTCGGGGCGGGTCAGAGGGTCGAGCGCTCGGTCATCGAGAACCGCAGCTTGGCCATCATGTTCTCGACCTCGGGGGTGATGCCGCTGGTGTCGAACAGCTCGTGCACCCGGCCGGCGATGCCTTCCGGTGTCCAACGGGTGTCGTGGTTCTGGATCACCGCAGCCGAGGTGAACGGCTGGTAGAGCTCCACCGCGTCGCCCTGCACCCCGAACACCTTGCCGCTGATCGTGCCCGCGGCGTCGCTGCACAGATAGGCGACGAGCGGAGCCACGTTGTCCGGGTGCCAGAAGTCGAAGCTCTCCGCCTCGCCGGATCCGATCTTTCCCGGGGACAGGTCCTTGAAGGCGCCGTACGCCGATTCGGTCATGCGGGTCCGAGCGGCGGGGGCGATGGCGTTGCAGCGCACGCCGTAGCGCGCCATCTCCATCGCGACGATGGTCGAGAACGCCGCGATGCCGGCCTTCGCCGCGCCGTAGTTGACCTGGCCGAAGTTGCCGAGCAGGCCCGAGGTCGACGCCGTGCACACGATGCGGCCGGTGGTGCCGGTGTCCTTCCAGTGCACACACGCCTGGTGGGTCGGCAGGAAGTGCCCGCGAAGGTGCACCTTGATGACGGCGTCCCACTCCTCGACCGACATCTTGGCCACGGTGCGGTCGCGCAGGATGCCGGCATTGTTGACCAGCGCGTCGAGCCGGCCCCAGGTGTCGACCGCGCGGGCGATCAGCGCCGCGGCCGACGAGTCCTCGCTGCAGTCGCCGGTGTCGAGCACCGCCTCGCCTCCGGCCGCCGCGATCTCCGCGACCACCGCAGCCCCGGCGTCGGCGTCGAGCTCGTTGACCACCACCCGGGCACCCCCGCGGGCGAGCTCGAGCGCCTCACCGCGGCCGATGCCGCGTCCTGCACCGGTGACGATCGCGACCTTGCCGTCGAGGAGTCCCATGCGCGCAAGCCTATGTGCCGCGCGGGTTTGCAGCCTCAGACCACCCGGTGCAGGGTCGTCACCAGCTCGGTCGGAGCAGGTGCGTCGGGCAGCACGTCGGCGTGAAGCACGACGAGCGTGCGCCTGGCAGCGAGCGGCGCGAGGGACGGCCCGTCCACGTACGGCGGCAGCGGCGCGGCGGACTGCACCGACATCGACGCGCCAGCCGGTGGCACCAGGTCCCAGACCTCGCCGTCGGGCAACGTCACGCGCAACGACCCGCCGGCCTGCGGCACCACCGAGGCGAGAGGAGCTGCCAGCAGCCACGACGTCGACAGAGGCACCGCAGCGCCGGCGAGCCCGGTCGCAGGCGGCCCTGCGCTGACGACGTCGTGCACCTCGACGTTGCCGTCGGCGACCACGACCCGGCGGGTCCACGCCGAGATCCCCGGCAGCGCCGCGCTCGACGTCATCAGCAGTCCGCCGCCTTCGACCGTCACGGCACCCGAGGCTGCCGGCTCCTGCCGCACCGAGCCGTCGGCCTGCCGCACCCCGATCGTGCTGTGCGCCTCGGTCGACGCCCGCCAGTCCGGCGTACCGGGGAACGAGTAGTCCCGTTGCCCCAAGTCGGTCAGCACCTCCTGGTCGCCCTGGCGCACCACGACGTTGCCGACGTCGGCGTGGGCGTGCGGCGCGTCATCGGGTACGCCGGTCAGCAGGGCGTAGGTCCCGTTGCTGGTGGCGCAGCCATAGCGGTGGCTGTCGTCGCCGCCTCCCGACGCGAACGCCTGCACCGGCGGGACAGCGGGTGCCGATGCGGGCGCAGTAACCGCGGATCCGGTCGACCCCTGCGCCAGCACCAGCTCGGCGAGCCCGTCGGGCACCGGCCATGCACCCGCGCCGGGGATCGTCAGCCGGGCCTGGGCCTGCAGGGTGTCGAGCAGGCCCATCAGGTGCGGGCCGGCCTGCGGCGCCGCCGCCATCGCCGCCAGAGCCGTGGTCCGGTCGACCCACGGGTAGACGTCCCACCCGTCCTGCACCGCGGGGTCGGCGACCAGAGCGCAGTGCTCGTTCCAGTCGGCGAGCGCGTCGAACGAGGGCATCGCTGCCTCGAGCGCCCGCACGACATCGGCGTCGCCGGGCGCGGCCGCGGCAGTCGCGGAGTCCGCGCCCGACACCGACACCTGCACCTGGTCGCGCACGAGCCGCAGGGTGGACTCGACGAGCGCCTGCGCCGCTGCGGCGTACGTCGTGTACATCAGGCCCTCGTCGGTCGGCCCGTCGGCCAGTGATCGCCCGGAGCCGTCGGGGGCCGCGGTCCGCTCGAGCGAGGCGACCCCAGCGGTGAGCGCTGCCGCCGAGGACGCCGGTCGCTCGACCCGCACCGCGAGCGCCGCGAGCACCGCAGCGCTGCCGACGACGGCCGACTGGTTTCCCGAGCCGGTACGGCGACCGGTGAGGCGCGCATCCCCGCCGCAGGCGTAGGGGTCGAGAAATCGTCGCGCCAGCACGCCAGCCACCTCGTCGCGCTGCGCGACGGTCATCTGCGAGCGCGACCACGACAGCCCCGTCGCCACGTCCGTCGCGAGCTGCGCGGTGTCCAGCGGGTGGCCGGGGTTCCAGTCCGGCCAGCGCACGACAGCGAGCGTCTGCTGCGCGAGCGCGTCGAGGTAGCGCGGCCCGTGGGTGACGGCATAGGCGTAGCCGAGCGTGGCCGTGGTGCGGCGCAGCGCCACCCCCTGGTCGAACAGGTAGCGCAACGGGTCGCCGCGGGCCGCGGGAGTGCCGGGGGTGACCGCGGGGATGGTGCCGGCGAGCAGCTCGCCGGCCGCCGCCACGATCGCGGTCTGGGTAGGCCCCGGGCGGGGCGTCACCCGGTCGAGGTCAGCGATCAGCGGCACGGGGGCGGTGCCCGCGACCGGCACGACGGGGGCCGGGCAGGTGGTCGCGGTCCGCGACGAAGGCTCGCGTGGCTGCCGGCGTACGGCGACGTCGAGGGCCTGCAGAGCCACCGCGGCCACGAGGGTGGTCACCACGAGCAGAGCGGTCAGGGGGAGGCGGCGCATCACCCCCAGTGTCGCTGGCCGGGCGCGCGATCGCGAGCCGCCGCTACGATCCCGGCCATGGTCGACCCTGCCGCTCCGGACCCTGCCGCCCCTCGCGATGCCGCCGCACCCACCCACGGCGTGGACAGCGAGGTCGGCCGCCTGCGCACCGTCATGCTGCACCGACCGGGGCCGGAGCTCACCCGGCTGACGCCGCGCAACAACGACAAGCTGCTCTTCGACGGCATCCCGTGGGTCGGTCGGGCGCAGGACGAGCACGACGCCTTCGCCGCTGAGCTGCGCGGGCACGGGGTCGAGGTGCTCTACCTCGCCGACCTGCTCACGACCGCGCTCGAGATCGAGGCCGCGCGCGAGGAGACGATCGCCGCGGTGCTCGGCGACCAGCGGCTCGGCCTGGCCTTGCGCGCCACCGTCGACGCTCTGCTGCACGGCCTGCACCCGAGCGATCTCGCCGCGACGCTGATCGGTGGCCTCGCGCACGAGGAGCTCACGCCGGTCGGTGGTCTGGCCTACCGCTTCATGGACCGGCACGACTTCGTGATCGACCCGCTGCCGAACCTGCTCTTCACCCGCGACTCGAGCGTCTGGCTGCGCGACAGCGTGGCCGTCACCAGCCTCGCGATGCCGGCGCGCAAGCGTGAGACGTCCCTGACCCGCGCGATCTACCGCCACCACCCGCGCTTCGTCGGGACCGCGCTGGTGCACGGCCCGGACAACGAGCCGGTCGAGGGCGGCGACGTCCTGCTGCTCGCGCCCGGCGTGATCGCCGTCGGGGTCGGGGAGCGTACGACGCCGGCCGGGGCGGAGCGCCTTGCACGGACCGTCTTCGACCGGGGCCTGGCGACCACCGTGCTCGCGGTGCCGATCGCCCAGGAACGCGCGACCATGCACCTGGACACCGTCTGCACGATGGTCGATGTCGTCGCGGTGGTCATGTACCCCAACGTCGCGGACACCCTCGAGGCCTACACCGTCACCGACGGCGAGGACCTGCACGTGACAGGGCCGGAGCCGTTCCTGGTGGCCGCCGCCAAGGCGATGGGCATCGACACGCTGCGCATCATCGACACCGGGCTGGACCCGATCACCGCCGAGCGCGAGCAGTGGGACGACGGCAACAACACCCTGGCGATCGCCCCGCGGCTCGCGGTGGCCTACGAGCGCAACGTCGAGACCAACGCGCGGCTCGAGGAGGCCGGCATCGAGGTCGTGCGCATCAGCGGCAGCGAGCTCGGCAGCGGACGTGGCGGCCCACGGTGCATGTCCTGCCCCGTCAGCCGCGACCCGCTGGGCGCTGCGGGAGCCTGACGCCCGCGCCGCCGGGCATGGAACGGCCCGAGCGCAACCGACGGGGGATGCAGCAGCGCTCGGGCCTGACTCAACAGTATCGGTGACACGGACTCGTGCAAGGTGAACCGGGCACAACCGGAAGATTTTTCCGGGCCGGCGCCCTCGAACAGGGGATCAGCTCAGCGCAGCGTCACCTGGCGACTACGCAGACCGGCCTTGGCCCGGCGTACGTCGTCCGAGGGTGCGCTGGTGTCCGCCATGGCCTCGGCGAGCCGCCCGGCGAACGCGTCCAGCGGCTCCTCGAGGGACTCCGCTGTCGTCTCCGGCGCGAGGTCCCAGACCGGCACGACCAGGCCGTGCGCGCGGAACGACCCGATATAGCGAGACCCGGCACCGAGGGAGTCGGCGTCCCGGGCGTGCAACCGAGCCAGCCCGTCGAGCAGGGCCTCGTCGTCGAACGGCACCACCCAGCGAAGGTGCGCGCGCTCGCGGATGCGGCACCAGTACGCCGCCTCGACCGAGGTGAGGCGTTCGGTCGGCACCACCGCCTCGTTGGCCCGCTCCATCGACGCCACCACCTCCGGGGTGCGTTCCTCGACCCCTTCGAGCCAGAAGTCGAAGCCCTGGTGCACGGTCACGGCGAGCCCTGCCCCAACAGATCCAGCACCGGCAGATCCAGCACCGGCAGACCTAGGACCCTGCTCCCCCACCAGGTCCTGCAGGCGCGGACCACTGCCGGGCAGCGCGGTCGGCGCGATCGGCGTGCCTGGCTCCGCGGCCAGCGCGAGCTCGATCGCGTGCGCCACGTCCCGGCTGGCGTCGCCGGATCCGCCGGGCACCTGCAGGCCGATGAAGATCTCCCCGTCCTGACGCACGAGGCCGGGCCAGGCCATCGGGAGCACCGTGGCCAGCGTCACCGTGCGGCCCTCTCGCAGCGCCAGCACCGCGGTGGCCGCGGGCACGATCTCGCGCATGGCGACCAGGTCGCACTCACCGGCCAGCCCCTCGAACGGCCGCCGCACGAACGCCTCGGCGGCCTGACCGGCATGGCGCCCGTGGCACGCCTTGTAGCGGCGCCCCGACCCGCACGGACACGGCTCTCGACCAGCCACGACTGGGACGTCGGCGCCCGAGCCGGACTCGAGCGCGGCAGCAGGGTCGGTCGTGGTCGCGCGGGCGGTCCGTGGTGCGGCGCGACGGGTGGACTTCTGGCCCATGGTGGCGCGACTCCTCGAGGCAGGATGACCGTTAGGCGGGGTGGGCGGGTGGGCGGGTGGGCGGGTGGACCGTCCTCGAGCCTAGTGACCCGGGGTCGCAGGAGCCGGCGATCTCACGCCACCTGCGAGTGGCGGAAGGTGGCGGTCCGGACGGCCCTGAGCCAACCAGGTTCCGCCACTGGAAGCACTGCGACAACCATGTTCCGCCACTCAGCGGCCAGCCGTCGGCACGTCCGCCCAGACTGTCACCGTGCCCGGCCCCTCGGTCACGCCCCAGTCTTGGCTCACGGCCCGCACGATCTCCAGTCCGCGCCCACCCAGGGCGGTCAGCGCCGCCACGCTCGGCCGCGGCCGGGTGGCGGACCCGCCGTCGGTCACCTCGAGGTGCACCACCTCGCGCTCGAGGTGCCAGGAGACCTGCAGGTCACCACTGGGCAGCGGGATCGCGTGCCGCACGGCGTTGCTGACCAGCTCGGACAGCACCAACAACGTGTCGTCGTAAGCGACCGACAGCAACCCGGCCTCGTCCAGCCCGGCAGCGACGGCATGCCGTGCCCGCCGTACGCTCGACGGCTCGGGCGAGATGCTCAACCTTGCGCTGTAAGCCGCCATCGCCTTTCCTCCCCCTGATCGCCCTGCCCTACCCCACTCCTCTCCGTGTCTAGCCAGAACAAGCAGCGCGGGGCACACCGATCAGCTCGGCACTCATTCCGTCCGGCCCATCGCGCGCAGGACGGCCCCGGGCCGGTTGGTGATGATCGCGTCGACCCCGAGCTCGAGGCACAGCGTCACGTCCGCCGGGGCGTCGACGGTCCACACGTGCACCGGGTGGCCCCGGCGCCGGACCCGGGCGACGTAGCGGGGGTGCGCCCGGACGATGTCGATGCTCGGACCGGCCGCCCACACCCACTCGGGGAGTGAGCCGTCACGGTAGAGCAGCGGCATCCGCTCGAACAGCAGCACCGAGCGCAGGTCCGGAGCCAGCGTCGAGAGCCGACGCAGCGACAGCTGGCTGAAGCTCATGACCCGTACCGGCGACCGCGCACCGGCCCAGCCGAACTCGTCGAGCAGTGCCACCAGCCGTCGCTCGACAAGGCCGGCATAGCGGGTCGGGTGCTTGGTCTCGATCGCCAGCTCCACCCGTCGGCCGGCGGTGGCCACCGTCTCGAGCAGCCGGCGCAAGGTGAGGATCTGCGACCGGTCGCGGTCGGGCATCTCGGGCTCGTCGCTGGTGCCGAGGCCGGCCCGCCACGACCCCCAGTCGAGCTCGGTCAGCTCGGCCAGCTCCAGGGTCGACACGACACCGCGTCCGGTCGACGTCCGGTCGATGCGCCGGTCGTGCACGCACACCAGGTGACCGTCGCGGGTCAGCCGCACATCGCACTCGAGAGCGTCGGCGCCCTCGTCGATGGCGCGGGTGTAGGCGTGCAACGTGTGCTCGGGCACCGCGTCGGAGGAGCCGCGGTGGGCGACGACCTGCACCGGCCGCGGCGCAGGCGCGGGCTCGGCAGCGCTCACGACTCCATCGTGACACCCATCACCTGCCTACGCCGTCGCGGCGCGTCGACAACACCCAGACGGCTAGCGTGGGTCGCGATGCGCCTCCTGCGAGCACGGCCCCTGTACATCGCCCTCACCGCGACCCTTGCACTGGCCGCCTGCTCCGGCGGTGGGTCGGCCGGCGCGGGTGCCCCGGCGGCCAGCAGCAGGTCGAGCGCCTCCTCCGGCGCCTCCAGCGCCCCGCTCTCGACGCCGGCTCCGACCCCGGTGGCGGGCGCTCTGACCACGACGTTCTTCGGCCTGCACGACGCCGACCCGGTCGGTGCCTCGTGGCCCAAAGCGCCTGTCGGCTCGCTCCGGATCTGGGACGCTGGCGTGGTCTGGAACCAGGTGGAACGCACCCCCGGCACCTACGACTTCAGCCGTCTGGACGCGATCGTGGCGGCGGCCACCGCCCACCACGCGGCCCCGCTGATCGTGCTCGGCCAGACCCCGGTGTTCCACTCCAGCCGGCCCAGGCGGGTCGGCGCCTACGGCAAGGGTGCTTCGGCGATGCCCGACCTCCGGAGCTGGTCGGCGTACGTCCGGGCCGTGGTGAGCAGGTACGCCGGCCAGGCCAGCGCGCAGCGGGTGCCGGGGGTCGCGTTCCAGGTGTGGAACGAGGCCAACGTCGAGGGCTACTGGTCGGGCACCCAGGCCCAGATGGCGGCGCTGACGGCGGCGGCCCATCGGGTCGTGACCACGGTCGCGCGCGGCAGCACGCTGCTGGAGCCGGCCATGGCGACCCGCACCCTCGGCCAGCGCGCGTGGCTGCGGAAGTTCTACGCCCAGCGGGTGGCCGGGGTGCCGGTGGCCGACCTTGCCGACGTCGTGTCACTGCAGCTCTATCCCGAGGTGGGGCAAGGGCCGGAGCGGTCGGCCGCGCTGCTCACCGAGGCCCGCCGCATCCTCCGGCTGCAAGGTGTGGCGCCCGACAAGCCGGTGTGGGACACCGAGATCAACTACGGGTTGCAGGGCGGCGCGCCCGCCCCGCCCGCGGCGCCGGACCAGCAGCAGGCCAACGTCGCGCTGACCTACCTGCTCGACGCGGGCGCCGGGGTGGCCCGGGTGTTCTGGTACGCCTGGGACCTGCACACCATCGCCGACACCGACCTCGTGCGCGCCGACAACGTGACCCCCACACCGGCCGGTGCGGCCTTCTCGACGGTGCAGCGCTGGCTGGTCGGGTCGAAGGTCACCGGCTGTTCTGCGGTGGCGGCTGGCGCAGGAGCTGGAACTGGCACTGGTGCCGCTGGTACATGGACCTGTTCGCTGGTCACCTCGCAGGGGCCGGCCACCGTGTTCTGGAACGGCCGTCGCACCACGTCAGTGTCGACGGTGTTCGACGCGGGATCCGCCGAGGTCTTGGGGCAGCCGGCAACCGCGCTGCCACTCGGCGGCAGCACCGTGGAAGTCGGCGCGCTCCCCGTGCTCGTGCGCAGCGGGCAGGCTGGCGAGCGTGCCGGCGGTAGTCTCCCGCCGCTGCCCTGAGCGGCGCCGTCACCGGTCGTGCGTGGCCAGCCGTCACGAGACGGCGTACGTCGTCAGCAACGGCGGCCCGGTCGCGGGCATCAGCCGAGGCCCTGGCGCGAGCAATGGCCCGCTCCATCAACAGGTCGACGCCGTAGGGCCGGCTGTAACCGAGGATCGCTTCGACGGTGCGTGCCACCCGGCCCCACGGCTGGCGGCGGATCGCGGCGTCGATGCGCGCCCAGTCGGCGAGAGACCCGCGGGTGAGCGCTGCGTCCACCGCCTCGGTCGGCCAGTCCTCGACGGCATCGTCGCGCGAGGCGTCCACGTTGCGGAAGGGCGGCGACGTCAACTGTCACCTGCTGGCGACTGCTCCCAGCGTCAGTCCTCCTTGATCTCCCGCACGTGCTCGCGTAACAGGGCCAGCTCCTCGGCGAGCCGGCGGGTCCGCGCTTCGAGCCGACTCACCTCGTAGCTGAGCTGGACGCTCACGAGGAGAAGGAGCACGGCAACCAGGAAGAACAGCAGGTTCGCCGGCACCTGCACGCCAGCGGCTCGAGCAGCCCACCCGGCGATCGGGGGAAAGACGGCGAGCACGATGCCGCTGGCGGACACGACCAGCCACAGGACCGCGAACTTCTCCCGCAGGATGCCGCGGCGGAGCAGCTCGACGACGAACGCCGTCGTGAGCAGCGCTGCGACGAGTCCGAGCCACGAGGGGTGGGCTGTCGTCATCCCGCCTCCGAGATCGAGGACCGTCGGCGACTCAGCGCGACACCGAGCGCCAGCATCGAGCGGCCGAGGTAGAGGGTGGCCTTCACCGGAGCATGGCTCGGGCGCCCACCCTGCCGAGCCTGCATGGTGACCGGCACCTCCCGCACGGTGAGGCCGGAGCGACAGGCCATCACCAACGAGTCGATCGTGTCGCCCAGATACTCCGCCGGATAGTGGCGCGCAAAGAGGGTGATGGCACTGCGGTCGGCGGCCCGAAAACCCGAGGTGACGTCACTGAGCGGGGTCCGTGCGACTCTCGACAGCACCGCGGCGAGCAGCCGCATCGCCCAGGCCCTCGGACCTCTGACCCGGTAGTGGTCGGAGCCGGCAAACCGAGAACCGATCACGATGTTCGCTCTCTCGAGCGCCTCGATCACGATTGGCACGCACTCAGGACTGTGCTGGCCATCGGCGTCGACCTGGACGACGGCGTCGTAGCCGTGCCGCTTCGCGTGCAGGAACGCAGTACGCATCGCGCCGCCGACCCCGACGTTGAAAGGCAGGACGACCACCGTCGCACCTGCGCCGCGGGCCTCCGTCGCGGTCTGGTCCGAGGAGCCGTCGTCGACCACCAGGATGTCGGCAGCCGGCACACAACGTCTGACCTCTTTCACGACCGCGGCCACCGTCGCCTGTTCGTTCCAGGCAGGCACGGCGACAAGCACCCGCGCCCGTTCCGGAAGGCTCATCGGGCGACGCCGGCCGCGGTCTGGGCGCGCTGGGCGGCCACCGCACGAACCATCAGCTGTCTGGCCGCCAGACGCGTCGCGAGCCGCACCGGCACCTCCCACAACGGGGCCACCCGACGGGCCGCGGGCGGGAGGTAACGGCGCTTGACCAGTTCGGACTCGGCAAGTGACGACGACCGGTCGGACACGGTCAGTGAGGTCGCGTGCCACCGGAACGAGCTGACCGGACGCCCGACGTCGACGAGGGACCCTCGTCGACGGAGCCGGAGCAGCAGGTCGAGGTCCATGGCGAACCCGAGGGACTCGTCGAGGCCACCGACCGCCCGGAAGTCGGCAAGGCGGAAGAGCATGCCGGGCTGGGGGATGAGGTCAGGTCCCCACCCGAGGATCCGCGCGGCAGTCGGTCCGGCCCGGCTGGTCCAGAGCTCGCGTCCGTCCTCGTCGATGTAGGTGCAGTGCCCGTACGCCACCGACGTCGCCGGGTGGTGGTCCAGGGCCTGGACGGTGGCTGCCAACGATCCCGGGGCCAGCAGGTCGTCGTCCCCGATCCAGTTGCCGTAGACCTCCCCGCGTCCCTCCTCGCACAGCGCGAGGTTGACGGCGCCGGACAGACTGCCGGGGTCGTCGAGGAGCTCCGCGTCGAACGACCGGCTCAGGGCGCGGGCTTCCTCGGCAGCCCGGGGGACGACCACGAGCAGCCGCACGGGTAGGTCCTGGTTCCGGATCGAGGTCAGCGTCTGCTCGAGGAAATCGAGCCGGCGCCCGAGCGTCGGGACCACCAGGCGGACCCGCGGAGCCGGGGGCTCGCCCGGGAGAGGACCCATCGTCACCGGAGGAGCCCTTCTGCTGGTGGTCGGCCGACCGCGCCACGTTACAGCCCGGTCGACGCCGCGATAGGTTCTGCGGCGATGCCGACCGCCTTGATCACTGGAGTCGCCGGGCAGGACGGCGCCTACTTGAGCACCCAGCTGCGCGAGCGGGGCTATCGGGTTGTCGGCATGGTCCAGCCGGGCAGCACGATCCGGCCCGAGCTGGCGGCGTACCTCGACGGGGTCGAGATCGTGACCGGCACGATGCGCGACACCGGCGCGCTGCGGGCGGTGATCGAGGGCAGCGACCCGGACGAGGTCTACAACCTGGCCGGGGTGTCGTCAGTCGCCCGGTCCTGGCACGAACCCGAGCTGACCGCTGACGTCAACGGCACCGGGCTGGTGCGGCTGGTGCAGGCGCTGGTCGAGCACCGCGAGCGCACGGGTCGCGAGCCGCGACTGCTGCAGGCGTCGAGCTCGGAGATGTTCGGGCTGCCGACAGCGCCGATGCAGGACGAAAGGACACCGCTGCGACCGCGCAGCCCGTATGCGTTGGCGAAGGCCTTCGCGCACGAGGCGGCCGTCATGTTCCGAGAGAGCCACGGCCTGCACGTGAGCTGCGTCGTGCTGTTCAACCACGAGAGCCCGCTGCGCCCCCCGACCTTCGTCACCCGCAAGATCAGCAGCACGGTGGCGGCGATCGGCCAGGGCCGGGCCGACCGGCTCGTGCTCGGCGACCTCGAGACCCGCCGCGACTGGGGCAGTGCGCGTGACTACGTCACCGCGATGTGGCTCGCGCTGCAGGCCGATGTCCCGGGTGACTTCGTCGTGGCCACCGGCGTGACGCACTCGATCCGCGAATGGGTGGCGGCCGCGTTCGCCGTGGCCGGGGTCAGCGACTGGGAGGGCTTGGTGGGCACCGACCCTGCTCTGGTGCGCCCGCTCGAGCCGGGGCCGCTGGTGGGCGACGCCAGCCGCGCCCGCGACCTGCTCGGCTGGTCGCCGACGACGTCGTTCGAGGATCTCGTGGCGCAGATGGTCGAGGCCGACCTTGCGCGTGGCGCGGGCGCCTGATGGTCGCCGACGACGATCGCCGGCTGCGGGTCCTGATCTGCATGCTGACGTTGGTGCCCGGCGCCATGGGCGGCAGCGAGACCTACGCCCGCGAGCTGCTCCGCGAGCTCGCCGACCGCGACCTCGACCTGCGCACCCTGGTGGCACCGGTCGGCCGCGGCTTCAGCGGCGCAAGCGGCAACCTGCCCGAGACCGTGGTCGAGGAGTTCCCGACGGGAGCGGCCATCTCGGCGCGCGCACGGGCCCTCGTGCTTGCCGCCGTACGGCGGGGAGCGCTGCGGCGGCGCACGGCCGGAGCCGACGTCGTGCACCACCCCTTCACCGTGCCGGTGCCGCCGGCTGGTCGCGGCCAGCGCTCGGTCGTGTCGCTGCTCGATGTGCAGCACCACGACCTGCCAGGGTTGTTCAGCCGGGCCGAGCGGGCCTACCGCAGCGTCACCTACGACCGGGCGGCACGGCGGGCCGACGCTGTCGTGACCATCAGCCACTTCTGCAAGGACCGGATCGTGCACCACCTGGGCATCGAGCCGGACCGCATCCACGTCGCACACCTGGGGGTGCGGACCGAGGAGTTCACGCCCGCGCTCGGGCCGCGCGAGTCGTTCCTGCTCTATCCGGCGAAGGTGTGGCCGCACAAGAACCACCCGATGCTGCTCGCGGCGTTCCGGCTGCTGCGTGAGCGGCACCCGTCGTTGACCCTGGTGCTCACCGGGGCGAGCGCCGACGAGCTGCCCGCCGTGCCCGACGGCGTGCAGGTGCGTGGGCAGGTGTCGCGCGCCGAGCTGGTCGAGCTCTACCGGCGGGCCGCCGTGATGGTGTTCCCCAGCCGCTACGAGGGGTTCGGCCTGCCGCCGATCGAGGCGATGGCTTCCGGCTGCCCGGTCGCGGCGGCCGCCGTCGGGTCGCTGCCCGAGGTCGTCGGCGATGCCGGGGTGCTTTTCGACCCGGACGACGCGGAGGCGATCGCGGCCGGGGTCGAGCAGGCGCTGGACGACAGCGCCCGGCTGCAGCCGCTGGGGCTCCAGCGAGCCCGCACCTTCACCTGGGCCGGCTGCGCCGACGTGCACGAGCGGCTCTATCGCTCGCTGGTCGGCTGAGCACGATGTCGGCACCCAGCGCCACCGGCGATAGCCTCGCGCGATGAAGGTTGTGATCCTCGCGGGCGGCCGCGGCACCCGGATCTCCGAGGAGACGCACGCGATCCCGAAACCGATGGTGACCATCGGCGGACGCCCGATCCTGTGGCACATCATGCGCCACTACGCGGCGTACGGGCACAACGAGTTCGTCGTGGCCTGCGGCTACAAGGGCTACGTCATCAAGGAGTACTTCGCCAACTACCGCACCCACCAGAGCGACATCGCCGTCGACCTGGGTGCCGGCACGGTCGAGGTGCTCACCTCGGCCACCGAGGACTGGAAGATCACGCTGGTCGACACCGGCGAGGCCACGATGACCGGCGGTCGGGTGGGACGACTGGCGCCGATGCTGGACGACACGTTCCTGCTGACCTACGGCGACGGGGTCTCCGATGTCGATCTCGGCGCGCTCGTCGACTTCCACCGCGGGCAGGACGGTGCGCTCGCCACGGTGACCGCCGTGCACCCTGCGCCGCGCTTCGGTGCCTTGGAGATCGTCGACGGCCGCGTCACGCGGTTCCGGGAGAAGCCGGCCGACAGCGTCGACCGCATCAACGGGGGCTTCTTCGTGCTCGAGCCCGCGATCCTCGACCTGCTCACCGGCGACGACTGCACTCTGGAGGCCGCACCGCTGGCCACTCTCGCCGCGCGGCAGCAGCTCGCTGCCTTTGCTCACGACGGTTTCTGGATGCCGATGGACACCCTGCGCGACCGGGACGAGCTCGAGCGGCTGTGGGCGCACGGCGACGCACCGTGGGTGCCGACCGCCGGTCCCGGGACGGCCCGGTGACGGTGCTCGACCCGCGTGGTGGCGGCGCCCTACCCGACCCGGCGTTCTGGCGCGGTCGACGGGTGCTGCTCACCGGGCACACCGGATTCAAGGGGTCGTGGCTCACCGCATGGCTGCAGCAGCTGGGTGCCGAGGTCCTCGGGGTGTCGCTGCCGGTGCCACCGTCGCAGCCCTCGCTCTGGGACCAGCTCGCGCTGACCGGCGTGCACGAGTGCCGCGCGGACATCGCCGGCGACAGCTGGGTCGGTGCGGCCATCGAGTTCGACCCCGAAGTCGTCTTTCACCTGGCCGCGCAGCCACTGGTGTCCGCGGGCTACGCCCAGCCTGCGTTGACGTTTGCCACCAATGTGCAGGGCACGGTCCGAGTGATGGAGACGGTAGACCGGCTGCTGACAGTGCGCTCCTGCGTCGTCGTCACCACCGACAAGGTCTACGAGGCGACAGCGCCGGGACCCTACGTCGAGGGTGACCGGCTCGGCGGGCACGACCCGTATGCCGCCAGCAAGGCCGCCGCCGAGCTGGTGGTCCGCTCGTGGCCCGACAAGTCCTCCACCGGGCGTCGCGCCACCGCCCGCGCCGGCAACGTCATCGGTGGCGGTGACTGGGCTCCTGACCGGCTGCTTCCCGACCTCGTCCGGGCCTGGCACGACGGCCGCCCGGTCGAGCTGCGGCACCCCGAGGGCGTGCGGCCGTGGCAGCACATCCTCGAGCCGCTGCGCGGCTACCTGCTCTACGCCGAGGCGCTGTCCCGCGGTGACTCCGACCTCCCGGCCGCCCTCAACTTCGGTCCCGCCCCCACCGACGCGGTCACCGTCGGGGAGGTCGTCGCGCACGCGGCGACCACCTGGGCCGGCCTCGGCGGCAGCCCGCCCGACCCCCCGTCGTACGGCGCGGTGGGACAGGACTACATCGAGACCGGCGTCCTCACCCTCGACTCCACCGCGGCCGGGGCCAGCCTGTCGTGGGCGGGCCGGCTCGACTGGCGGCAGGCCGTCGATCTCACCCTCGCGTGGTACGCCGCGTTCCTGACCCGCCCCGAGCCCTCCGCCGCCGAGCTCGTCAGCGACCAGCTGTCCACCTACTCGACCCTGATGGGAACCCTGGCGTGACCGAGCCGACCACCACAGACCCGACCAACGCAGCACCCGACGAGCTGAGCCCCCGGGGCTCGGCGACCTGCCGGGCCTGCGGGCACACACCGCTGGTGTCGGTGCTCGACCTCGGACGCCAACCGCTGGCCAACGAGCTGCCGACCACCGCCGACGCCCCTGACGCGTTGTTCAGCCTGCACCTGCGAGTGTGCCCCGAGTGCGGTCTCGGTCAGGTCGGTGAATACGTCCTGCCCGAGCGCATCTTCGGCGACTACCCCTACCTGTCTTCGGTGAGCGCGTCCTGGCTGGAGCACGCGAAGGCCTATGCCGTCGGCAAGGACGCCGAGCTGGGTCTGGTCGCCGACGGCGGTCTCGTGGTCGAGGTGGCCAGCAACGACGGCTACCTGCTGCGACACTTCCTCGACCTGGGCGTCCCGGTCCTCGGCGTCGAACCGGCCGCCAACGTCGCCGAGATCGCCCGGTCGCGCGGGGTCGACACGATGACCGCGTTCTTCGGACGCGCGACCGCTGAGGCGGTCATCGCCAGTCACGGACACCCTCGCCTGGTCGCGGCCAACAATGTGATGGCGCACGTGCCCGACCTCGACGACTTCGTCGGTGGCTTTGCCGTGCTCTGCGACGACCGCACGGTGGTGACGGTGGAGAACCCGTCGTTCGCCACCCTGCTGGCGGAGACGCAGTTCGACACGATCTACCACGAGCACTACTCCTACCTGTCCGCGCACACGGTCGCTCGCCTGGTCGCCCGGCACGGACTCGAGCTGGTCGACGTCGAGGACCTGCCGACCCACGGCGGCTCCTACCGCTACACGATCGTGCGCGCCGGCACCCGGGACGCGTCATCCCGGGTGCAGCAGGCGATCCACCAGGAGCTCGCTGCCGGGTTGCTGGATCCGGTCGCCTGGCAGGGTTTCGAGACCCGTAGCCGCTCCACGATCACTGCTCTGCGCGGCTGGCTCGACGACCGGCACGCGGCCGGTGACGTCGTTGCGGGCTACGGGGCAGCGGCCAAGGGCAACACGTTGCTCAGCGCAGCCGAGGCGCGGGTCGAGGACCTCGTCGTCGTCGCCGACGGCAGCGTCGAGAAGCAGGGACGCTTCCTGCCCGGTGCCCGGGTGCCGATCGTGGCACCGGACGCGCTCCCAGCGACGGCCGCCACCGACGTGCTGGTGCTGCCGTGGAACATCGCCGACGAGATCGCTCCGCTGGTGACCGCGTTGCTGCCGCAGGCACGGGTCTGGATCGCGGTGCCAGAGCCACGGCAGATCGCGTGACGACGCGTCGTACGTCGGCAGCACTGCGACTGTCGTGACCATTTTCGAGCTCGGCCTGCCCGGGGTGTTGCTGCTCACCCCCGACGTGCACGCCGACGACCGCGGCACCTTCCACCGGGTCGTCGACCTTGCCGAGCTCGCGGGCCGCGGGCTGGATCCTGCGGTCGCGCAGGTGTCGGTGGCGACCAATCGTCGGGCCGGCACGGTGCGCGGCATGCACTACCAGGTCGCGCCGCACACCGAGGCCAAGACGCTGTGGGTGACGCAGGGCTCGGTGCTCGACGTGCTGGTCGACCTGCGGCTGGGCGAGGCGACGTACGGCACCTGGATCTCGGTCCCGCTCTCGGCCGACGCCCCGCACGCCCTGCACGTGCCGCACGGCATCGCGCACGGCTATCAGACGCTGCTCGACGACACCTCGCTGACCTACCTCATCAGCACCCCGCACGACCCGGCCAGCGGCCGCACCCTGCACTGGCAGGACCCGACCATCGGCATCGACTGGCCGCTGCCGGTCACTGCGATCTCCGACCGCGACCGGGAGGCACCGACGTGGCCGCCGTCGTCCTGATCACCGGGGCCACCGGCCTGATCGGGCGGTACGTCGTGGCGCACTGGGCGCTGCCCGACCTCGAGCCGGTGCCGTTGTCGAGCGCGTCCGACCTGCTGTCGCCGGGCGCTGCAGCGGCAGTGGTCCGCGACGTGCGACCGGCGGCCGTGCTGCACCTGGCGTGGACCGCGAGCGGCACCCCGGGCTATCGCGACGACGCGCGCAACGGCGCCTGGGTGACGGCGACCCACGAGCTCGCTGACGCGTGCGTCGAGGCCGGCGCGTGGTTCGTCGGCACCGGCACCGTCGTCGACTCGGCACCGGTGGACGGCGACACCGACGCCTACACCGCGGCCAAGGTGCGGGTCCGCCGCGAGCTTGCCCCACTGATCGACTCCGGCGGCTGCAGCTGGCTGCGGCCCGCCTATGTCGTCGACCCGGACGTCGGCCGGCCGGCGGTGGTCGCCGCGGCGTTGGCCGCCCGTGCCTCCGGTGAGCCGGTGCACCTGCGGACCCCCGGGTCGGTGCACGACTTCGTGCACGCCCGCGACGTGGCCAGCGCTGCTGCGGTCGTGCTGGGCGACCGGCTGGTCGGCGAGGTGCCGATCGGGTCGGGTGTCGCTCGCCCGGTCACCGACCTGGTGGCTGCGCTGGGCTGCGCGTGGGTGGCCGACCCGACCCAGGTGGCTGCCGTGGCGGCTGCGCCCACCGGCGTACGCACAGCGCCTGCACCGCCCATCCACGGCGCCGAGGCGGCAGACATCGCCCGGCTGCGAGAGCATGGCTGGACCCCGTTCTTCACCGAGGAGATGTTCGAGAGTGTCTGATGTGACTGATGTGACCGTGCAACCTTCGACTGGGGCGACATCGCACGAGGAGCAGGTCTCGCACGCCGACGTCGTGCCCGCCGCCGACGAGTTCGCATGCTCGCGGGACGGTTGGCGGGCGTCGCTCGGCGCCGACCACCCGCTCCGGGCTCAGGCCGTCGAGCTGCAGCTGGCCGCCGACGACCATCACTTCACCTACCAGTGGGAGTGGCTCGGCGTGCCGGTGATCCGGCTGCCCGATGACGTGATGGTGCTGCAGCAGCTGTTCTGGTCCTATCGCCCGCAGCGCGTGGTCGAGACCGGCGTGGCTCGCGGCGGCAGCATGCTGCTGGACACGAGCCTGATGCAGCTGTGTGGCGAGACCCCGGCGGTCCTCGGTATCGACCTGCAGATCTTTGCCCACACCCACGACGCGCTACGGGACCACCCGGCTGCCGCCGGCGTCACGCTGCTCGAGGCTGACGCCACATCGACAACGGCGGCCGACGCGACGCGCGATTTCCTCGGTGACGCCGAGCGGGCCGTGCTCGTGCTCGACAGCAACCACACCCACGACCACGTGCTCGGCGAGCTGCGACTGCTTGCGCCGCTGCTGCCGGTCGGCAGCTTTGTCCTCGTCGCCGACACGCTGGTCGAGGAGCTGCCGGCCGGCTACTACGCCAACCGGCCTTGGGACCGCGGCAACAATCCCGCGACCGCACTGGCTGCCTTCCTCGCCGAGAACGACGACTTCACCCTCGACCGCGACTGGAGCCGGCGGGCCCTCGTCACCGAGTTCCGCGACGGCATCGCCCGGCGCACCGGGACCTCGTCATCACCGAGCTGAATCCGGGTGTCGAGAGCGGCAGCGCGGGACGGCGGCTGGCCACCAGCACGTTGACCGTCGCTGCCGGCCTCACCGTGACCGGGCTCGGCACCGTTGCGATGATGGCGCTGACCGCTCGGTCGCTGCCCGCCGCGCAGTACGCCGCCTTCGCCGTGTGGTGGACGATGGCGGTGCTGCTCGGCACCAGCTTTGGCGTCTTCGAGGCCTATCTCGCCCGGTTGGTCGTCACGGAGGTCGCGGCTGGGCGCACTCCCACGCCCGCCACCGGGCTGATGATCGGACGTGCTCTCCTCGTCGTGCTGGCGGTCACCTGCCTCGTGCTGCCGATGTCGCCATGGCTGGGTGACCGCCTCTTCGCGGGGCACACTGGGGCCGCCCTGCTGCTGCCGTTGTTCACCGCTGCAGCCGCCACCCAGGCCCTGCAGCGCGGAGCGGCCACCGGGAGACGACGATTCGGTGCCATCGCCGGACAGCTGGCGACCGACGGGGTGCTGCGCATCGCGCTGGTCGCCGCCCTCGTGGCGGCCGGGGCCGACACAGTCACGTCACTCGCCCTGGTCTGCTGCTTGGCCGCGGCCGCGAGCCTCGTCGTGGGCAGCGCGCTGTGCCGGTCGTGGTGGGCAGCCCCGCGGCTGCGTGGACGCGAGGCGGCGATCCGCCCGCTGCTGTTCCTGCTCGCCGGTTCGGTCGGACCGCTGCTGGCCAACAACGGCTCGGTCCCGTGGTTGGCGAACACCCACGACGTGGGCACCTACACCCTCGGCGCCTTCGCCGGCGCAATCACCCTGAGCCGCATCCCTACCCAGTTCATCTCCGCGGCGTTCAGTCCGCTGCTGGCGCACCTGTCTCATGCGATCGACGTCGGCGACGAGACCACGTTCCGCCACCTCCGCAGGCGGGCGATCATCACGGCCACGACGCTCGGTGTCGTCTACGTCTTCGTCTTTGCCGCACTGGGGCCAGCACTGCTGACCGCCTACCTCGGTCCTCGCTACCACCTCGGGGTCGGCTACCTCGCGGCTCTCGCTGCCGCCAGCAGCGTGATGTTCGTCGGGGTGGTGCAGCAGGCCGGCCTCGCGGCGCTGGACCGGTGGTCCTCTATCGCGGTCGCCTGGGGGGCCGGGACCGGCGCCTTCCTCACTGTGCTCGCGCTGCCGGGGGACGCCCTCCTGCGGGCCAGCCTCGCGCCCCTGGGTGCCGTGCTCGTCGCCGTCGTCCTGCTCATGGCCACGCGCATACACCTGGTGGGGCGAGTGGACGCAGCGTCAGGCTGACGGCCGTGCCCGGAGCACCCGCACCACCTGCCGGACCGAGCCGCCGAGCCACTGCGGAGCCCGGATGAGCTGCACCGCCCACGGCGACGTCCCCCCCGACGTCACTCCAGCACTGACGAGAGCAGCCGCGATCAGCGAGTTGATCCTCAGGTTGAGGCGGACGAAGGCCACAACCATCGCCAGCGGTCCGCCGGCGGGGCGAGACGCCCCCACCCGCTCGATCAGGTCCACTCCCGTCCGGACGTGACGACGACCTACGGCACGCGGGATGGCAGCAACGCGGTGGCGTCCGACGACCCAGCAGGCGGCGGCGTAGTCAGCGGCAAAGCGGTCGCCGCCTCGTTCCCACGCGTCCATCAGATCCGCAAACGCATCACGTCGGTAGACGCCGTAGACAAGGTTGGCCAGCTCGCGCCGGTCGGCGAGCGCCAGCGCCTTCAGCCGACGCATCCTGCAGCCGCCACGCAGGAACGATGTGGGCGCCAATGTCCTGTCGGACTCGTCGCCGCCGGTCCATACAAACGTGGGGAACACAGCAGCCACATCCGGTCGGGCGCAGAGGGCATCGTGGGCCTGGCTGACGAACTCGGGTCCCCATTCATCGTCCCCGGCCAGCAGTGCAAACGCGTCCGCGTCGGGCTGGGTTTCGAGCAACCATCGGCCGACAGACACGAAATGCTCACTGGCGCCCATCGGCCCGATGGTCCTGACCTGAAGAGCGAGTCGGGCCTCGAACGAGCGCGCGATCTCGGGGGTGGCGTCCTGCGACGCATTGTCCGACAGCAGCACCCGGACCTGGGGACCCTGGGCCACCAGTGATTCGAGACATGCGGTAACGCGATCGCCCTCGTCGCGCGCAGGCACACCCACGGCAACGAGGCCGCCGGTCATGGTCGACCCTTCACATCTGCCCGTGCCCATCGGCGGCGTGGGTGACGAACCAGTCGTAGGTTGCTCGGATGCCGTCGACCAGCCCGATCTCCGCCTTCCAGCCGAGGTCGTTGATCTTGCGAACGTCCAGCAGCTTGCGCGGCGTACCGTCGGGCTTGTCCCGGTCCCAGACCAGTGTGCCCTCGAATCCCACCACCCCGGCGACGATCTCGGCGAGCTCCCGGATGGTGACGTCCTCGCCGACCCCCACGTTGACGTGCTGCGGGTCGTCGTAGTGATCCAGCAGGAACAGCACTGCCCGGGCGAGGTCGTCGACATGCAGGAACTCGCGTCGGGGCGTGCCGCTGCCCCACAGGGTGACGCTGGAGGCACCCGAGAGCCGGGCCTCGTGGAACCGGCGGATCATCGCCGGTAGCACGTGGCTGGTGTCGAGGTCGAAGTTGTCGTGCGGACCGTAGAGGTTGGTCGGCATCGCCGAGATGTAGTGCCGGTCGTGCTGCCGCCGCAGCGCCTGGGTGTGCAGGATGCCTGCGATCTTGGCGATGGCGTAGCCGTCGTTGGTCGGCTCGAGGTGCCCGGTGAGCAGCGCGTCCTCGGGGATCGGCTGCGGGGCGAGCCGGGGATAGATGCAGCTCGATCCGAGGAAGAGCAACCGTTCCACGTCGTACGCCGCCGCCGCGTCGAGCACGTTGAGCTGGATGCGCAGGTTGTCGGACAGGAAGTCGGCCGGGCTACGGTCGTTGGCGAGGATGCCGCCGACCCGGGCTGCTGCGTCGACGACAACGCCCGGCCGGGAGTCGGCAAAGAAGGCAAACGTGGCGTCCCGGTCCCGCAGGTCGAGCTCGCTCGAGCTCATGCCGACCAGGTCGGTGAAACCGGACGTCTCGAGGTGGCGCCACACCGCGGAGCCGACCATGCCGCGATGGCCGGCGATGTAGACCCGCTGGTCACGCCTGACCTGCGCCGCTGGCATGGGGTGCACCCGCTCATGTAGGAAGATGGGCCACCCAGCCTAGCTGGACGAGACACTCGACGACCCTCGGAGGCTGGGCAGTGGCACGGAGCGCGCTGATCACGGGCATCACCGGACAGGACGGCTCCTACCTGGCCGAGCTGCTGCTGGAGAAGGGCTACGAGGTGCACGGCCTGGTTCGCCGGTCCTCGAGCTTCAACACGGACCGGATCGACCCGATCTACCAGGACCCCCACGAGTCGCACCGGCGGCTGTTCCTGCACTTCGGTGACCTGACCGACGGGGTCAACCTGGTCAACCTGATCCGGGAGATCCAGCCCGACGAGGTCTACAACCTCGGTGCAATGAGCCACGTCAAGGTGTCCTTCGAGATGCCGGAGTACACCGCCTCCACTGACGCCGTCGGCACGGTGCGCCTGCTCGAGGCGATCCGCGCGGCGGGCCTCAGCTGCCGGTTCTACCAAGCGTCCACCTCGGAGATGTTCGGGTCGACGCCGCCGCCGCAGAGCGAGAGCACGACGTTCCACCCCCGGTCGCCGTACGGCGCGGCGAAGCTCTACTCGCACTGGGTCACCATCAACTACCGCGAGGCCTACGACCTGTTCGCGGTGAGCGGCATCCTGTTCAACCACGAGTCCCCGCGCCGCGGCGCCACCTTCGTCACCCGCAAGATCACCCGCGCGGTCGCGGCCATCGCGGCCGGTCAGCAGAGCGAGGTCTACCTCGGCAACCTGGATGCGGTGCGCGACTGGGGCTACGCCCCGGAGTACGTCGAGGGCATGTGGCGGATGCTGCAGCAGGACGACCCGCAGGACTTCGTGCTCGCGACCGGCGTCGGGCACACCGTGCGCGACTTCGCTGAGACGGCCTTCGCCCACGCCGGTCTGGATTGGAAGGACCACGTGCGTTATGACGCGGGCTACGAGCGTCCCTCCGAGGTCGACGCCCTGATCGGTGACGCGACCAAGGCCGAGTCGGTGCTGGGCTGGAAGGCCACGACCCTGGCGCCTGACCTGGCAAAGCTGATGGTCGACGCTGACCGGGCGGCGCTCGCGCAGCCCTCCCGCGCTTGAGCCTCACCAGTCGCCTCCCGACGGCGACGCGCCGGTTCTCGCGGCCGGTGCCGTTGTCGCTGGCCGTTGGTGCTGCCGTTGCGGCGCTGCAGGTCCATCGCTCGCTGGTCGACAGCATCTCGCCGTACGACGAGGGCTATCAGCTGTCGTATGTGCAGTACGTCAGCCAGGGTCACCTTCCGCACGTCGGCGACGCCCTCAACACGTGGAGCCGCCAGGCCTTTTCCTGCCACCCGGTCTTTCCCTTCGGGGCAGTGACGGCGGTTCCCTGCGGACAGACGGCAGCTGCCGGCGCTTATCCCGAGGGCGGGACCAACACCGCAGCCGGCTGGCCGCCGATGTATCACGCGTTCGCCGCGGTGGTGACGAAGCTGTTGCAAGTTGTCGGTGTGGAGCCGCTGCACGGCGCGCGGGTCGCTTCGGCCTTGCTGTGGGCAACCGGGGCTGCCCTGCTGGTCTTCGTCGCCTCCCGCTTCGGCGCGCCGCCCGCGGCGGCCGCGGCCGCGGGCCTGCTGGCCGGGGCGATCCCCGTCGCGACCACCCTAGGGGCGTTCGTCAGCCCGCACTCAGCTCAGCTGCTGCTGTCGGTACTTATCTGCGCGACCGTCTTGTCATTGATGCGCACCACCGGTCGGCTGACGGGTAAACATCTGACGGCCGCGCTGCTCGTGCCCGTGATCGCGGTCATGACCGTGCCGCATGCACTGGTGGCTATCACCATCGCCTACCTCGGATTGCTATTTTTCTGGGCGCAGGCGCTGATGCGACGTCGCGGGCTGCCGCAGCTCTGGTGGATGACCTTCGCCGGTCCGGTGCTGGCGTTAGCGGCCTACGAAGGCTGGAGCGCGTCCAGCACGTCCCGCGCAACCGCCTACGCCGCCGGCACCAACGCCGTCCAGGCACAGAATCTGGCTGACCCGCGCGGCGACTCCCTGCTGCAGCCGCTGATCGGGCAGTGGTGGCACTTCTGGACCGGGTCGGTCACTGGTGACACTCTCGGCTTCGGCAACTGGGAGCTGTTGGTGAGCCAGGGTGCCGTGATCCTCATCGCTGGCGCACTCGGCGTCGCCCTGCTGACGCCCGACCCAGGTGCGCGGGTGAGGGCACTTGCCATCGGCTTCGTGGTCGGAGCGCCGTTGACGTCGTGGGCGTTCGATCGGGTCTTCGCCTTCGCGGTGCCTGCGCGTTACGGCGCCAGCGTCATCGGAGTCGGACTGCTGCTGCTGGCACTGACCACGGCCCGCCGCCCGGCCCGCGTGCTGCTGTTTCTCGCGGTCGTGCTGTGGGCCTCGGCCTTCGTCAGCCACTGGCCCTGAGCCAGATCGTGCAGGTCACCGTTGTCGTCGTCACGTGGGAGGGACGCGACCTGCTGCGCGAGTGCCTGGCCTCGCTGGCCACGCAGACGCTGCCGCGATCGGAGTACTGCGTGGTTGTCGTCGACAACGCCTCCACAGACGGCACGGCGCAGATGCTGGCAAGCGAGCACCCCGACGTGGAGGTGATCACAGCACCGACCAACCTCGGCTTTGCCGGTGGCGCGAACCTCGCACTGGTTCGCCCTTCCACGCCGTACGTCGTGCTGCTCAACAACGACGCGACGGCGGAGCCGGGCCTTCTGGCGGCCTTTGTCGAGGCGATGGAGGCTCCTGGTGCCGTGCGGGTCGCTGCGGTCACCGGCAAGGTGCTGCTGACCGGCACCGGACTGATCAACTCGACCGGCAACCTCATGTCACGCACCGGTCGAGGTTATGACCGCGACTGGCAGAGACGGGACGACGGCAGCCGTGGCGCCGGCGAGGTCTTCGGCTTTTGCGGTGCAGCGGTGGCTCTCCGCGCCGAGGCACTTGCCGAAGTCGGCGTCTTCGACGGCGACCTGTTCCTCTACTACGAGGACACCGACTTGTCGTGGCGGCTACGCCGGGCCGGCTGGACCGTGCGCTTCGAGCCGCAGGCCGTTGCCTGGCACCGGCACGCGTCGAGCAGCGGCGGCGACGGCAATGCGATGTTCCACTTCTGGAACGAGCGCAACAGCATGGTGGTGATGACCCGGCATGCACCCGCGGCGTTGGTGCTCGTCCTGCTCGGGCGCCGACTCCTCGGACTGGTCGTGCAGGTCGCGCGCCACGGGGCCCGGCATCCCCTGACGCGGGCGAGGCTGCGGGCCCTCAGCTTCAATCTGTGGCGCCTGCCGCGCACCCTGCGCGAACGTCGAGAGGGCTGGCGGGAGGTGGCTGTCCCGCGCGCAGAAGTGGCCCGGCTGCTCACCAGTGCCCCCGGAGAATAGGCCGACGCCGACCCGTGCGCCCAGGGTGGGTCAGGACTTCGGCGGCCGCCGCTCAGCGACGAGTCGCTTGGCCCGCCCGGACGCCTTGGTGAGGACGTAGCGCGGGCCGCCCTCGGAAAGGAACAGCTTGGCCTTGTCCCAGTCGTCGCGCAGCGTCGACTTCGGCGCGAGGAAGCCGCGCGCCTCGACCTGGGCCTCCCCGAGGCGGTCGACCAGGTCAGCCGCTCGACTGGGCGAGCGGCAGAAGTCGAGCAGGGGCTGCAGTGACCGGGACCACGTGAGCGACGGGGTGAGCTCGGCGACGGCCGCTCGAGCCGCGGCGATCGCATCCTCGTCGAACAGGTAGGTCTCGAGCGCATGGGTCAGCGCGACCACGTCGCCGGGCGGCACGGTGGCGCCCAGCCCGTGAGTCTCGATCAGCTGGCCCAGCGAGTCGCCTCCGGTCGCGACCACCGGAAGACCGGCCCAGAGGTAGTCGAGGATGCGGGTGCGGAAGGAGAACGCGGTCTCGACGTGGTCGAGGTGGTTGCTCACCCCGAGGTCGCACTCGAGCAGATAGTTCTGCCGGTCGTCGTACGCGACCCACGCCTCGTTGAAGAACACGACCTTGTCCGTGAGTCCGAGGGCGTCGGAGAGCTGCCGGGTCTCCCAGGCCATGCGCATGTCAGGCACGTCGGGGTTGGGGTGCTTCATGCCGAGGAAGAACAGCCGCACCTGCGGATGCCGGGCGTGCAGGTCGGACACTGCGCGCACAAGGGTCAGCGGATCGAACCAGTTGTAGACACCGCCGCCCCAAAGGATCACCTTGTCGTCGACGTCAATGCCCGGCACGACGCCCTTGATGACCTGCCGGCTGTGCACCGGTGCGTCGTCGGGCACCCCGAAGGACACCGGGGCGATCAGCGAGCCCATCGTCTCGTCCTGGTCGTAGGTCAACGGATTGATCCGGTTGACCCCCGCCAGCTGGCCGAGCCAGAAGTCGCGCTGCTTGTCCGACGCGCACAGGAAGAAGTCGCCGCGGGACAGCTGCTCGTTCAGCGCATGTGTGGTGTCCTTGGCGGCCCGGGCACGGGCCACCTCACCCTGGTCCTTGAGCTGCTCGAGGACCTCGAGGTGGAAGGGGTCGTAGACATCAGCGACGATCACCTTGGTGCTCGTCTTCAGCCACGGATAGATCTCGAGCAGCAGACCCTGGAAGACGATGACGTCGCACCAACGCTCGAGCTCGTGCATCTTGCGGGATCCGGCACTGACCACCTCGAACTTCGGGTGCGTCATCTGGGCTACCGGGCTGAGCGTCACAAGGGTCACCTCGTGTTCGACCGACAACGCCTTGGCCATCTCCCACGCGCGGATCGCCGGACCGGCCATCGCTGCCTTGAGTGGTTCGCCGGTGACGATGACGATGCGCCGCCGGCCGTTGAACCACTCCTCGATGCCGAAGGCCTCGACCAGGTGCTTGTGCGCCTCGAGATAGGTCGGCAGGGCGTATGCCGGCTCCATCGCCTGACGGAACAACGGCATCAGGTCGCGGTCGCTGCGGCGGCGCGCCTTCTGCAACCGCGCCCGTTCCTCCCAGACACCCGGCATCTGATCGACGAGATAGTCGATGGCGTAGGGACCGGTGAGCGACATCTTGGGCACCGTGACGTCGCCGGCGTCGTCGCCGCCGGGGCTGCGCTGCAGGTCCAGCACGGTGGCGTCGGCGTCGGAACGGGCGATGCTGCGCCGCACCGACAGCGCCATCGCTGCTGGCAGCACCCGCGCGAGCGTCTCGTCGTCGTAGTTCTTCACCATCGACAACAGCGCGTTGCGCTCGAGCAGATAGGCCTCCCGGAAGTCACCGAACTTGTTCATCGTGGCGTGGTGCTTGTGGAACGCGATCGAGCCGGGCACGAAGCGGACCCGGTGGCCGAGCAGGTTGAGCCGCCAGCCAAGGTCGACGTCCTCGTAGAACATGAAGAAGCGCTCGTCGAACCCGCCGACCGACCGGAACAGCTCGGCCCGGACGAACATCGCCGCACCGGTGCCGAAGAGCACGTCCCGTCCCACGTCGTAAGCCGGTGAGTCCGGCCGCTCGACCTCTCGCTTGTAGCCCATGCCGAACCAGGTGAGGGAGCCGTCGACAAAGTCGATCTTGCGACCGTCCCAGTCAAGCACCTTGCTGGCAACCGCCCCGATCGTTGCGTCGCGGTCGAGCACGTCGACGGCTGCCCGCACCCACGCAGGGTCGGGCCGGGCGTCGTTGTTGAGGAAGGCGATGTACTCGCCGGTGGCGTGGGCGACGCCCAGGTTGCAGCCACCGGTGAAGCCGCTGTTGCTCGGAGAGTCGATGACGAGGGCGGCGTTGCCCACCGCCTCACGGATGTGCTGGGATCCACCGTCGCCGGAGTCGTTGTCGACAACCACGACCTCGAGACGGTCGGCCGGCCAGTCGAGATGACCCAGCGCCTGCACGCAGGTGATGGTGTCCGCAGCGCCTCGATAGTTGACGATGACGACGGAGACGACTCCGAGACGGGCTTGAGACTCGGGCACGCGGTCCTCCATCAGGCTCCTCGGGTGACGCTCGGTGGCACTGGCTTGGGCGTCACGTCGGACGGCGGTCCGTGCCAGCTGCCACCGAGGCTGACGATGCCGCCGACCTCGCGCGGCGTACCGCTCTCGACGTCAAAGCGCAGGCTGTGCCTCAGAAAATCGTAGGTGTGCACCATGGTGTGGTCGGTGAGTGAGACCTGCAGGTCGTAGGCACCGGGCAGCAGCATCAGCTTGGGCAGGCGGAAATCGACAAAGCTCGCTCCGGGGGTGAGCACGTCCGGCACGCCCGCGACGCCACGCGTGCTGGTCGACGTGACCACGACGCCTTCGACGGTCTCGATGCCCAGGCCGAAGACCGGCCGCTCGACGCGCTCGTGTGCCACCCAGTGCAGCCGCACGATGACGTCGTCGCCGGTGTGCACCAGGCTGGTCTGCTGGCCCCCGGCATCGATGATCTCGACCGCACCGACCTGCGCCTCGCCGGTGCCCCACCGGGTAGCGCCGCTCTCATCGACCGTGCGCTCCTCGTGGCCGCGGTCGAGGTACTCGTCGATCGTCGCCTCCGGGCTGGCGCCGGACTCGATCTGACGGCCCTTTTCGATCCAGACGATGTCGTCGCACATCGTGCGCAGGGTGCCCATCGCGTGGCTGACCAGCACGACCGTCTTGCCGTCGCGGCGGTAGTCGTTGAACTTCTCAAGGCACTTCTGCTGGAACGCTGCATCTCCGACGGCCAACACCTCGTCCACGAGCAGGATGTCGGGGTCGACGTTGATGGCGACGGAGAAGCCCAACCGGACGTACATGCCGGTGGAGTAGTTCTTCACCGGCTGGTCGATGAACTGCTCGATGCCGGAGAAGTCGACGATCTCGTCGAAGCGCCGGTCGATGTCCTTGCGCGTGAGGCCGAGGATTGCCCCGTTGAGGTAGACGTTCTCCCGGCCGGAGAGCTCAGGGTGAAAACCGGACCCGAGCTCGAGCAGCGCGGCCAGAGTGCCGCGGGTGCGGATGCTGCCTTCATCCGGGCGCAGGATGCGCGCGATGCACTTGAGCATCGTCGACTTGCCGGACCCGTTCTCACCGATCAGGCCGAATGTCGTTCCCTGCGGGATCTCGAAGGAGACATCCCGCAGCGCCCAGTAGTCGTCGTACTTCGCCCGCCTGCGCTGCAGCACCGTCTGCTTGAGCGACTGGTTGCGGTCGCGGTACATGCGGAAGCGCTTGGAGACGTTCTCGACCACGACCGCTGGCTCGCTCACAGCTCCTCCGCCAGGCGACCCTCGTAGGTGCGGAACACCCACGCGCCGATGACCATCGCCACCGTCGCGGACAGCAGACAGGCCGCCGTGTCGGCCAAGGTCGGCAGCTTGTTGTCGTAAAGCAGGTTGCGGAACGCGGTGACGAAGTGCTCGGCCGGGTTAAGCTTGAACAGCAGCACCATCGGGATGTGGTGGCCCTGCTTGGCCAACAAGTCCTGCTTGTCCTGCACGTAGGTCAGCGGGTACAGGATCGGCGTCAGGTAGAACCAGATCTGCAGGAAGATCGCGATGAAGTGCTGGGTGTCGCGAAAGTAGACGTTGGCCACTGAGAGCCCAAGGCCGAGCCCCATCGCGAACAACGCCAGCAACACCATGAAGAACAGCGCGATCGGCACGTGCAGCAGCACGTTGCTGCCGAACGCGAGGATCACCCCGGACAGCACGCCCATCTCGATGGCGAACGTGACTCCGAGGGCCAGGACAGCAGAAGCGACGAGCACCGACCGGGGGAGGTAGACCTTCAGCACTAGGTTGGCGTTGTTGAGCAGCGCACTCATGCCCACACCGATGCCGCCGGACAAGAACGTCCACGGCAACAGGCCGCACAGGAGCCAGAGCGCGAACACGTTGAGGCCACTGGGGTCACCCGGCTTGGGGGTGATCTTGAGAAAGAAGCCAAAGACCAAGGTGTAGATCAACATGGCGGCGAGCGGGTTGACCAGCGACCAGACGTTGCCCAGGACGGTCCGCTTGTAACGGCTGCGGACGTCGCGCATCGTGAGGTTGACCAGGAGTTCGCGGGACTTGCGCAGCTCGCCGAGGCTGCTCACGGCTCCGCACGTTCCATCCCCGCACTCTACCGACTAGGCGGCGGCCCCCCGGCCGATCGACGTACGGCGGCAGACCTAGGGTCTGCGGTGTGACCGGCGACACGGCGAGCGACATCGGGACGTGCACGGTCTGCGGTGGCCCGCTGGACGGGCCAGGGCGGATGCGCAGTGACGGCATCGCCGTACTCGCGTGCGGTCGGTGCGGGATGGGAGTCGTCGCCGAGCTCCCACCTGACCTCGACGAGCTGTACGCCGGCGACTACTACTCCTCGACTCAGGAGGGCACCGGCTACGAGGACTACGAAGCGACGGCCTCGCACTCGCTGGCGTGGACGGTCCTGCTCCTCGAGATCATCACCGCCCCCGGAGACACCGTGCTTGACGTCGGCTGCGCTAACGGACACCTGTTGCGCTCGTTGACCGACCGTCGACGCCTCGGCATCGAGCCGCACTCCGCCATGGCGCAGGTCGCTACGAAGGCCGGCATCACTGTTGTCACGGGGGACATCTTCGACACCGTCTCCCTTGCTCCCTACGCCGGTCAGTGCGACGTCGTGACGGCAATCGCGGTGCTGGAGCACCTCACCGACATCCGGGGCGGCCTGCATGCCATGGCGTCGCTGCTGACCGACCGCGGCCTGATGGTGTTCGAAGTGCCGATGATGGGCGCCGACGAGTCGGACCCCATCTGGTTGCGGACGTCGCTGGAGCACATCTGGTATCCCACCGAACCGTCGTTGAAGACTCTGGCCGCGACCCAAGCCGGATTCGGTCTCGTGGGGCTGCCCTGCAAGGTGGAGAACTTCGGCTGGACCTACGTCGGCTTCGTCTGCCGGGATCATGAGCGCCTCGCCGAGATCCAGGAGCTAATGGACCGGGTGCTGCTCGGTGACACTGCTGCGCTCACCGACGTGCGGGAGAAGCGGCTGCGCTTCCTGTTCGACGTCATCTACCTGGCCGCGCCGGCTCCGGAGCACGTCCTGCTGGTGCCGGCACTGACCGCGGACGACGCCAGCCTGGGACTGGTGTCGCGGTTGGCCACCCTTCTCGCTCAGAGCATGGACTCCGCTCGCTATCTCGCTACGCAGCTGCGCAGCCACCAGGCGGCGCTGGCGGAGACGCAGGCAGCCCTCAAAGACGCACAGGACGCCCGGGACTGGCACCACGACCAGTCGCAGCGCTGGGAGGCCGAAGCCACAAGACTGTCGACGCCGTGAGCAACGACTCGCTCGTCGTCGTCGGGGCCGATGGCTGGATTGGCCGTCGCCTCGTGCAGACCGCCACCCAGCCCGTCACCGGGTTGGTTCGCCGACTTGCCGACGACACCGCCACCGGCGGCAAGCACGTCCTTGCACCGGACCTCGCCTCGATCACCCACCAGATCCAGCGGCTACGTCCGAGCGCGGTCATCAACTCCGCTGGCCGGACCCGCGGCGACCTGACCGAACTGATGGCAGCCAACGTCGAGGTGACCGCAGCGCTGCTGGCGGTCTGTACGTCGGTCGGGGCGCGGCTGGTGCAGCTCGGCTCCGCCGCGGAGTACGGCGACCCCGGGCCAGACCCGGTCGCCGAGGATGCGATCTGCAGGCCGACCAGCGACTACGGCCGGACCAAGCTGCGGGCGACCGAGCTGGTGCTCGCCGAAGCCGCACATGGCCACCGGGTGCTGCGCGTCTTCAACGTCGTCGGTGCAGCACCGCCCATGGTCGGGCCCGTCGCCGAGCTGGTGCGTGGCGTGCGTGCCTTGCCGGTCGAGGGCGGGCGGCTCGAGCTGGGCAACGCCGCTACCGTGCGCGACTTCGTGCCCATCGACGTCGTGGTGCAGGTAGCGCTCGTCATCGCCGGCGGCACTGACGTCCCGCCATTGCTGAACGTCTGCTCAGGGCGCGGTACGTCGTTCCGTGAGCTGGCCACTGCCTTGGGCGACGCTACCGGTCGCAGCTTCGAGCTGGTGTCGCTGGACTGGCCCGGTATCCCCGTGGTGGTGGGCGACGCTTCGCTGCTCGAGGCATCAACCAGGATCACCTGGGACCGGTCGCGAGCAGCGCTGGCGCGCATCGCCTTGAGCTGAGCCTGCCTCGCAGGGTCGGTTCTGGCGGCTCCCGGCTCCTAGAATCGGTGCGCCGTTCACCCCAGCGAGGAGCACCACGACTCATGCCGACGCCGCCCGCGGATCTGCCGCCACGCCTGCTCGAGATGGCCCAGGAGACCGCCGCCGCATCCCGGGCGAACGCAGCTCGACGGATAGCAGCCGCCCTCATGGCGCGCGACGCCGCACTGGAACTTCTCGCGCCGGTAGCAGCCGAGCGCGACCAACTCGCGCGTGAACTCGGACTGATCCGGGGGTCCCGGGCCTACCAGGCGGCGGTCGCGGCGCGTCGGAGCGCGTCCAAGGTGCGTGGTCGTGAGTCCGAGGGCGACTGGAGCGCGCAGGCAGCGGGCCGCCCCGCATCCGTCGCACCGGGAGCCACGGCCACCCCGGATCCGCACTCGCCAGGGGTGCCCACCGTCTCGGTGATCATGCCGGTCTACAACAAGGGCGCCACGCTGCTCGAGTCGATCGCCTCAGTCACCGCGCAGACCCTGCCGGCCTGGGAGCTGATCGTCTGGGACGACGGCTCCAACGACCCCGCCACGGTCGCCCTCCTCGACGGCCTCGAGGCTCCTGGCCTGATCGTCGTACGAGCGGCCAACCAGGGCGTCATCGGTGCCCGCAACTCGGCAATCGCCCGCAGTCGCGGTGAGTTCATCTGCTGCCTGGACCCGGACGACCTCTTCGCCCCGACGTACCTCGAGAAGGCGGTCCTGTTCCTCGAGACCCATCCGGACACGGCCCTCGTGTTCCCTTACCAGCAGTCATTCGGTGACTCCACGGACAAGTGGCCAGTGCCCGAGCTGCACCCCAAGGTGATCAGCCAGCAGAACTCCGTGCCGGTGTGTGCGCTCGTGCGGCGCGAGGCGCTGCTTGCGTCGGGTGGCTTCAACCCCGCGATGCATGACGGCTGCGAGGACTGGGAGCTCTGGGCGCATCTCGCCGAGCTGGGCTTCCGCGGCGAACCGTTGCAGGAGTACCTCTTCCACTACCGCTACTCCCAGGCCGAGGGCCGCGACTCCGAGGCGCGGCCGTTGTTCGAGGACCACCGGAGACGGATCATGCGGTTGCACCCGCAGCTGGGGGACTCGGCCCGGCCGCTGCGCACCGAGGCGTGGGTGGCCGACCCTGAGCGCCGGCTGGGTGACCAACCATGGTCGATGCCAACGGGCGAGGAGCGCCCGGTCGTGTTCTTCGTGCCGTGGCTGACCGCGGAGGGTGGTGCCGAGGCGTTCCTACGCAACCTCGCTCAGCACCTTGTCGCACAAGGCCGGGTGGTGGTGTTCGTCGCCACCATGCACCCTCCGCACCTGGCAAAGGACGGTGTGCCGCTCTTCCAGGACATCACCCCTTACGTCTACGCGCTGCCCAACTTCCTCGAGCCCGAGCACTATCCGGCGTTCGTGCGCAGCGTCCTCTGGCGACTGCACCGCCCGGTAGTGGTCAACGTCGGCTGCCCGTGGGTCTACGAGCACCTGCCCGAGATCCGCAACTCGTCACGCGGACCGGCGTACGTCGTGGACGTGCTGTTCAACCACGTGGGGCACATGCCGGCCAACGTCGAGAACGGCGCGCTGATCGAGCACACCGTCGTCGCGCACTCCTCGCTGGCCGAACTGCTCACCCAGTGGTTCGACGTGCCCGGTGAGGTCACCACGCTCCCGGTCGGCATCGACCCGACGGGCCGGCGCAGTCCCGAACGGGACCTCGGCAGCGGAGGCCTCCCCGTCGTCGGATGGCTGGGCCGGATGTCGGAGGAGAAGCAGCCCGAGTGGTTCGTCGAGGTCGCCCGCGCCCTCGACGGGCTGGCGTCGTTCGTCATGGCCGGAACTGGACCGATGCTCCCGGCGGTTGAGTCGATCGGCGACAACGTTGCCTGCCTCGACATCGTCGGTTTCGTCGACGACTCGCACGACTTCCTCGAGAGCTGCGACCTGCTGGTCAACACCAGCAGCATCGAGGGCATCTCCGTGGTGGCGATGGAAGCCATCGCTGCAGGTCTGCCGGTGCTGGTAACCGACGTAGGCGGCATGTCCGACCTCGTCGAGACCGGCGTCAACGGTCTCGTCATCGACGCTCGTTCGCCGATGGATGTCGCGGCCGCGTTGCGCGAGCTGCTGACCACCGACGGCGCGCTCACTGAGCTCACCCAGTCTGTGCGCAAGATCGGCCTGGCCCCACAGTTCACGTCACGCGCGATGTACGTCGCCTGGGATGGGGTGCTGCGGGCCGGGGACGACGCCCTCAAAGCCTGAGGTCAGGCGACCGGAGTGAGCGAGTCCTGCAGGATCTGAAGGAGCTTGCGGGCCCGGGTGTCGGCATCGGGGACATCTCGCCCGGGGGTGCGCTGCGGCGGCTGTTCCGCAAGGTTGCGCAGCGCGTTGGCGAGCGAGGCCGCGTCGCCAGCTGGCACCCAGGTGACTGGGTGCGCGCCGACGGCGGCGCGCGTGCCGGGCAGGTCGCTGGCCACGATGTGAAGTCCGGCCGCGCGTGCCTCGAGCACCACGCCCGGGAACGTCTCGGTATAGCTCGGGCACACCAAGACGTCGGCCTGGGCAAACTGCTCGGCCGGGTCGGGCACGCGTGAGAGCACGCTGACCTCGCGCAGCCCACCGCGCCACAGATCCTCGCGAAGGGCATCGACATAGCTGTTGTCGCCGACACCCACGAAGGACGCGGCAACAGTGCCCGGCTCGGTCATGAGCAACGCCCGCAGCAGCACCGCTTGGCCCTTGTGGGGTGCGCCCGATCCGACGCAGAGCACCCGCAGCGGACCGACGCTGCGCCCTCGACGTCCGGACCGCGTGTGCTGGGCCACCCGTCGCTGCCAGTCGGCCAGGTCGATGCCGGTCGGCACGATGCGTGCCGACCGCCCGGCACCGCGCCCTAGCTGAGCAGCGAGCCGACTCTGCGCCACCACCACCTCGGTCGCGGAGGACAACGCGTCCCAGCAGCGCGCCACCGCCTCGGCGAGTCCGTCGTCACCGCCGCGAGAGCCGTAGAGGAACTCAGGCACCGGCTGGCTCTCGTGCACCTCGAAGACGCTCGGCACACCTGCCGCGGCGGCCCACCGCACCGCCCAGTCGCAGAGCAGCGTCTCCGCCAGGACCACGTCGTACGGCGCGATGCCGTGCAGTCGCTCGAGGCCCGACGTGGGGTCGTCTGTCACATCAGGAGCGAGCAGCTCGACCATCGCTCCGGCGGTGCGGAAGGCAGCGAGCAGCGGGCCGTCCTGCGGTGTGGCGACCGTAACGGCGAAGGCCGCTGTGAGGGCCGGCACCAGGTCGAGCGCTCGCAGTTGCGCACCGCCGTGCCGGCCGTCGGGCAGCACGAGGAGCAGCCGCGGCGGTGCCGACACAGATCGCAGGGAAGGAGCGCCGGCTCTCGCCACCCGGGTCGCCGCCGGCACGGTCACCGGCTGGATCGTGACCATCCGCTCGGCGAGCAGGTGTTGCGCGCCGGACCCGTCGGCCATCGTCACCCGGAGGGTGGTCTGGCCTGCCGCTGAACCTGTGAGGTCGATCGCTGCGCTGAAACCGCAGCCGCCGACGTCGGGCCACGCCCGGAAATTCTCGTGAACATCCTGACGCGGTAGGCCGAGAAAGGCCTGCACCACTCCATGCTCCGCCACCTCGACATCGACCCTCGCTGTGCCACCCGCTGCGAGCACCCACCCACTCACGGCCAGGATCGGGCTGGTGATGACCGCTTGATCCAGCGGATGGTCGATGCCGAAGGAGACCCCCTCAACCTCCGGAGGCAGCGGCGCCGCCTCGACGTCGGCGTGCACCAGCCGGCGGCCGCCGGCTAGTCGCAGCTCGAGCGTCATCGCGGATGTCGTGAGGACAGGGCGCGCGACCCGCACCAGGACCTCAAAGCCGAGAGGGGTGCCGACATCGACACCCAGTGAGTGTGCGACATCAGGGCGTCGTTGGTCGCACACCCCCCGACCGAGCAGGACACCATCTGCCCAGAGCTCGACCTCGGCGGGCGCGCCTTCTCGTGACTCACACCAGCCCCGCACCTGCAGCAACGGTGTTCGGCCCCCGCATTGCCACACGGTCGAATCGAGCCACGCATCGCGATGGCCCAGCGCCGCCCTCAGTCGCCGGACCCGCACGTCACATCCGTTCGTCGAGGGACAGCGTGCTGCCTCGATGTTCCAGCTCCGGCACGACGACCGCGAGCCGCGCCAGGATGTCGTCCTTGTCGACCGGGAGGTCCGCGTCGTCAACCACGCGGTCCAACCAGGCCGTGAAGTCCGACAGCGCGGCAGTGTCTGCCTCGGGCGGGCGCAGCGCTCGCACCGCAGCCAAGCCCAGGTCGGCGTCGACGTCCCCCTCGGCGACAAACTCCTCGAACTCCTTCTCGCCCATCGTGTCAAGGGCCGTCACGAGCAGGGGGTACGGGCCACCCCGAGCGACCCCACCCATCGCCGCTCGTGCCTCGGCCTCGGTCGAGACGACCAGCGGGGTCAGGCCGAGCCGGTCCATCACCCGCAGCGCCACGGCCTCCAAGTCCTGCAATGCGGTCTCCGGGTCGAGCGAGGGATAGACCACGTGCCTGTCAGGAGCAACAACAGCACCGAGCAGGCACAGCTGCCCGGACTCCTGCGGCGTGACGAAGAACCGCCGGGTCGCACCCGGCACCGCCCACGGCTGACCCTTGTCCAGACGGCGGAGCCAGCCGTCGAGCAGCGAACCGTCCGAGAACGCCACGTTGGCAAACCGCGCCGACGTCACCCGCGAGGCCCGAGTGACCTGCGCGAACATCACCAGCTCCATGACCCGCTTGCTGCAGCCCATCAAGTTGACCGGGTTGGCGGCCTTGTCCGTCGACACCGCGAAGTACGACGCCCCCGGTGACTGCTCGGCCACCATCGCCAGCAACCGACGTGCCTTGACCACATTGACGTCGAGCATGTGCAGCAGGGACGCCGTGTCGCGCTCACTGCGCACATGCTTGACCGCAGCAAAGTTCAGCACCGCATCGAAGGGGCCGTACGTCGCCAACACCCTGCGCATCGTGGGACTGCCCATGTCCAGCGGCACGGCGTGCAGCTCGGTGGTCGTGGCCACGGCGTCCTGCGCCCGCAGGTCACGCAAGAGCTCAGTCAGCCCGTTCTCATTCACGTCCACCACGCACACCGAGGACGGGGCGAAGCTCAGCAGCTCGCGCACGGTGGCGGCGCCGATGCTGCCTGCCCCGCCGACGACGAGGATGGGCCGACCGGCAACCTGCTCGGACACCACAGCAGCCGACGCGTCGACGTCAGGCTGGAACAAGCTCTCCTGCCGATTCACCACGACTCGCGCCAGCTCGGCCGTGCTGGGCCGACTCAGGTTGGCCCGACTCACGCCGGTCCCACAGTGCCGGGCAAGAACCGAGTGGGGTCGGCCACGAAGTCTGCGCTGGCCTGCTGGTAGTCGTCGATGCGCCCGATGTCCTGCCAGTAGTCCGCGGTCTCGTGGCAGCGCACGGGCCGGCCAGCGGCCACCAGCGCCGTCATCAGGTCGGGCATGTCGAAGCGGCCTTCCGGCACCAGATCGACGGCGCTGCGCGAGAGCACGTTGATGCCCATGCTCACGTGGTAGTCGAACGACGGCTTCTCCTCATAGCGGTCCAGCTGCCCGTCCGGCGTGCGGTGCACGACGCCGTAGTCGATGTCCACCGTCCGCTTGGTGATCGTGATGGTGCCATCAGCGCCGGTGTCCACGTGCCGTTTCATCAGTCCGGCGAAGTCCAGAGTCGTCAGCAGGTCCCCGTTCATGACCAGGACGTGCTCCTCAAGGTCCTGAACCATCCGCAACGGCCCCGCAGTCCCCAACGGAATTTCCTCAAGCTGGTAGTCGATCTTCAACCCGTACTGGCTGCCGTCGCCCAGGAAGGCCATCAGCAGCGGTGACAGGTGCCCCACGGTGAGCACAGCGCGGTCGAAGCCCTGGGACGCGAGCTGGCGCAGGACGATCTCCACGACCGGTACGTCGCCCAACGGCAACAGCGGCTTGGGGATGTTCATCGTGTACGGCCGTAGGCGAGAACCCAGCCCGCCGGCGAGCAGCACAGCCATCATCGCGCTATTTCCTTAGCCTCACGGTTACGGGCGGAGGAGCCCGTCTGGGTGGACGAGGGTCAAGATATCGGCTCCCGCTCTTGGAGCTGTCCACGGTCGGCGGCGCAGGTCGCTCCTGGAAGACCGAGGTAATCTGCCGCTAATGCGCGTCATCCTTAGCCCTCGCCTCGGCAGCGCGACGATGCTCGGCCTCGGCGCGGGGGCGGCTACCTTCGCCATCTATGCAGACTCCGCGCGCCATGAGTACGGCCGGCTGGATGACTACATCGGCGTCTACGAAGGGGTGACCGGCCGACTTGGCTCTCTCCGGAGCGTCTATCTGACAGCGGGCAGACCCGTGCCCGCCTTCGTCCAGACGGAACTCTTTGGCTTGACCAATTCGATCTCG
>JANLYQ010000048.1:0-15771 GCA_031365725.1 Sporichthyaceae bacterium
GGGGCCGGGTCCTAAATTGTTGGTCTGCCCCGGTTCGACGCCGGCCCGGGCTGCGCCGGGGGGCGGCTGGCGCCGCCCCCCGGCTCAGATCAGGCTGTCAAGCTGGTGGAGCCGGTCGTGCTCGTGGTGCCGGTCGACCTACTGCTTGATGAACAGGTCGCCGTAGGACCAGGAGCCGTAAGGCGCCCAGATGTAGGGGCTGAAGTCCTTGCCACTGGCTGCCTTGACCTTCGAACCGGCGAGACGCTGCTCGCGACCGAAGCGGGTCGGGATGACCCACACGTTGGCCATGGCCTCCTTGTCCAGCGCCTTCCACTGCTCGGCCTGGGCCGCGCGGTCGGTGAGCGCCTTGGCCGCGTCGACCTTGGCGTTGAACGCCTTGTCGTCTGCCTGGGAGAGGTTGAAGCCGCCACTGGGCGTGAACAGCTCCGGGATGACGGTCGAGGCGTTTGCCCAGTCCGGACCCCAGCCGGCGGCGACGAGGTCACCCTCCTTGTTGGGGTCGAACACGATGCCGTAGAACTGGCCGGCCTCGATCGGGTTGGGCTTGACCTTGATGCCCGCCAGGCCGAGCGACGACACGACGGCCGCGGCTGCCTTGTCGTTGGTCGGGGTCTGCGGGTAGTCGTACTGCAGGGTCTTCATCGGCTGACCGGACTTCGTGATCAGCGTCTTGGCGTACGCCGGGTCACCGTTGTCCGGGATCTTCTGGCCCAGCAGGTCGGTCCACATGCCGGTGGGCGCGTAGTCCTTCGCAAGGTTGGGCTTGATGACTCCGTCGGCCAGGTCACCGGCGTACTCGCCGCCCGCGATCGTGCGCAGCTGGGCGCGGTCGAGTGCGGCCGCGATCGCCTTGCGCTGGTCGAGGTTGGACACCTTGGCCACGTTGATGACGATGTAGCGGACGTAGGGGTCGAGCTCGTTGACGCGACGGGCCTTGAACTGGTCGCCGCTGAAGACGTTGGCGAGCGACGCCGGCTGCACCGGGTCGGCCAGCGGGATGGCGGTCTGGTCCTCGCCCGAGTCGGCGATGAGCCGCTGGTCGATGACGGTCGCGTCGAGGCCGAACTTGACCACGATCTTGTCCGGGTAAGCACCGCGGTAGTCATCGGTCTGAGGAGACCAGTTCGGGTTGCGATCGAGGGTCATCTGCGACCCCTTGGTGTACTCGGTGATCTGGTACGGACCCGAGGACATGACCTTGTCGTCGTACTTCTCGCCGGTGTCCGCTGACTTCGGCACGGGCGCGAACGACGACAGCGTGACGGTGTAGTTGAAGTCGCCGACGGCCTTGTTCAGGTTGAAGGTGATCTTCTTGCCTTCGCAGACCACGGCCTTGTCGAAGGCGGCCGTGTCGTTGTTCTTCGTCTCGTACGGGCCCTTGTAGACGGAGTTGCCGTCCTTGTCCTTCGGGATGTCCAACATCGACACGGCGTAGGACGGACCGTCGGTGATGACCGTCGTCGCGAAGGTGCGCGAGACGCCGTACTTGACGTCGTCACACGTGATGTCCGTGCCGTCCTGCCACTTCAGCCCGTCCTTGAGCGTCCAGGACCAGCTGGTGGCGTCGGCGTTGGGAGTGCCGAGGTCGGTGGCCATGTCCGGCACCAGGCCGGTGGCCTTGTTGTTGTCGGTGTCGAACTTGTAGGCCGTCAGGGTGCGGTTGAGGTAGGCGCTGGCCCAAGCCAGGTCTTCACCCGTGTAGTTGCGCTGCGGATCCAGGTGCTGGAACTGGTCATTCAGCGTGAGGAACGTGAGCGTCCCACCCTTGGTGGCTTTGCCTGCGCTGGTGTTGCCCGCGGTCTTGTTGCCGGTACCTCCGGTGCTGCTGCCCCCGCCGCAGGCTGCGAGTGTCATCGCTGCCGCCGACATGAGGACAACGGCCCGCAAGCCGATAGTGGCCTTGCCCATGTCACTCCTTCTGGTCTCGGCCGGGACATCTGTCCCGGTCCGCGGGCGTCACCGGCCCTCCACGGGCCGGCGGCGCTGTCTCCCCGGCGCGTGCCGGGGAAGTCTGGTGGTGGTGGTCAGGTCACGCCCGGCCCGCACGCGGGTCCAAGGCGTCGCGGATCGCGTCGCCGAGCAGGTTGAAGGCGAGCACCACGATGAACAGGACGGTGCCGGGGATGAAGAGGAAGGTCGGCAGGACGTTGAAGTAGCTCACCGAGTCGGCGAGCATCGCGCCCCACGACGGGGTCGGCGGGAGCAGTCCGACACCGAGGAAGCTCAGCGTGGCCTCAGCTGCGATGTAGGTCGGGATGATGATCGAGGCGTAGACCAGGATCGGGGCCCAGAGGTTGGGCAGGATCTCGCGGAAAAGGATCCGCGGGGTGCCGGCGCCCATGGCGACAGCCGACTCGACGAACTCGCGCTCACGCAGGCTGAGCACCTGGCCGCGGATGATGCGGGCAAGATATGGCCAGCCGAACAAGCTGAGCACCAGAACGATGTAGGTCACCCGGGCGGTGTTGGACCCGAGGTGGAACGACTGCTCGAGCCGCTGGGTCAGCACCGGCGACATCGCCAGCAGGATGAGCAGCAGCGGGAACGCCAGGATCAGGTCCATCAGGCGGCCGAGCGCGTTGTCCAGCCAGCCCTTGGAGTAGCCCGCGACAATGCCCACGGTCACGCCCAGGAACATGGTCATGACGGTCGAGGCAAGGGCGATGAGCAGCGAGATGCGGGCGCCGTAGAGCAGCCGGGCGAAGATGTCGCGCCCGATGCCGGGCTCGACGCCGAACGGGTGCTGGCGGCTGATGCCACCCCAGCGACCCACCGGCAGCCCACCCGCATCGCTGATGATGGTGGGGCTCGTGTTCGACTTGGTGGGGTTGACCCCGACGAGGTGAGTCACCAGGGGCGCCGCGGCCGCCATCAGGATCACGAACGCGATCACCACGATGCTGGCCAGCGCCACCTTGTCGCGACGCAGGCGGCCCCAGGCGATCTGCCTCAGTGAGCGACCGGCGATCTCGGTCGGCTCGATGCTCGGTCCGGCCGAGGTCTCCACCGCGTGGTCTGAAGCGAGCGACAAAGCGGGAGCCACCTTCCTCGAGCCTCATACGTCTGTCTGCCGGACGGTGCCACGGGCCTCTTGGTGCCAGGCACCGACAGCATTTCCCGTCCCGACGACCTCGGGCCGTCAGGTCCAGGACTCTAGGACATCTCCGCCGCAACACCTACGGGCTGTCGTCTCTGTTGCACAATCGTGACCGCTCTGAGATCCGGCGTCACAAGTCGGTAGCACAGGAAGAAACGGCGTCACTCACGCTTGCGGCGCGCGGTCGCCCGAGCCCGCTCGGTCGCGTCGAGAGCGACCTTCCGGATCCGGACTGCGCCGGGCGTGACCTCGACGCACTCGTCTTCCCGGCAGTACTCCAGCGCCTGCTCCAGCGAGAGCACCCGGTGCGGGATCAGCGGCACCAGGATGTCACCGGAGGACTGGCGCATGTTGGTGAGCTTCTTCTCCTTGGTGGGGTTGACGTCCATGTCGTCGGACCGGGAGTTCTCCCCGACGATCATGCCCTCGTAGACCTGGGTGCCCGGGCCGACGAACATGGTGCCGCGTTCCTGCAGGTTGGCCAAGGCGAAGCCGGTCGTGGCGCCGCGGCGGTCCGCGACGAGCGAGCCGGTCGGCCGCGTGCGCAGCTCACCGTGCCACGGCTCGTAGCGCTCGTGGATGTGGTGCAGGAGTCCGGTGCCCCGGGTCTCGGTGAGGAACTCAGTGCGGAACCCGATCAAGCCTCGCGCGGGCACGATGTACTCCATCCGGATCCAGCCGGTGCCGTGGTCGACCATCTGCTCGAGCCGACCCTTGCGCAGCGCCAGCAGCTGGATCAGCACCCCCTGGTAGTCCGAGGGAGCGTCGATGGTCAACCGCTCCATCGGCTCGTGCACCTTGCCGTCCACGATGCGGGTGACGACCTGTGGCTTGCCGACAGTGAGCTCGAAGCCCTCGCGACGCATGATCTCCACGAGGATCGCCAGCTGCAGCTCGCCGCGGCCCTGGACCTCCCAGGTGTCCGGCCGCTCGGTGGGCAGCACCCTGATCGAGACGTTGCCGACGAGCTCGGCATCGAGGCGGGACTTCACCAGGCGTGCGGTGAGCTTCTTCCCGGTCTCCCCCGCCAGCGGCGCGGTGTTGATGCCGACGGTCATCGAGATCGACGGCTCGTCGATGGTGATGACCGGCAGCGGGCGCGGGTCGTCGATGTCGGCCAACGTCTCGCCGATGGTGATCTCGGGGATGCCGGCGATGGCGATGATGTCGCCCGGTCCCGCCACCTCGGCAGGCAGCCGCTCGAGCGCATCCGTCATCAGCAGCTCGGTGATCTTGACCCGCTCGACGCTGCCGTCGGTGCGACACCATGCGACGCTCTGACCCTTGCGGATCTCGCCCTGATGCACCCGGCAGAGGGCGAGCCGCCCCAGGTAGGGAGACGCGTCGAGGTTGGTGACGTGCGCCTGCAGCGGCGCCCCCTCGTCGTACGTCGGTGCCGGCACGGCGTCGAGGATGGTGCGGAACAGCGGCTCGAGGTCCTTGTCCTCGGGCATGCTGCCGTCGTCCGGGCGGGCCCGCGACGCGCGACCGGCCTTGGCCGAGCAGTAGAGGATCGGGAAGTCGATCTGCTCCTCGGTCGCATCGAGGTCCAGGAAGAGCTCGTAGGTCTCGTCGACCACCTCAGCGATGCGCGCGTCGGGGCGGTCCACCTTGTTGACCACGAGCACCACAGGCAGCTTGGCCTGCAGCGCCTTGCGCAGCACGAACCGGGTCTGGGGCAGCGGGCCCTCGCTGGCATCGACCAGCAGCACGACGCCATCGACCATCGACAGGCCCCGCTCGACCTCGCCGCCGAAGTCGGCGTGGCCAGGGGTGTCGATGATGTTGATGGTCACCGACCGCCCGTCGAACACGTGCTTCACCGCCGTGTTCTTGGCGAGGATCGTGATGCCTTTCTCGCGCTCGAGGTCCATCGAGTCCATCACCCGCTCGTTGACCGAGCCCTCCTCGGCCTGGTGGGTCGAGAAGGCACCCGACTGCCAGAGCATCGCGTCGACCAGCGTGGTCTTGCCGTGGTCGACGTGGGCGACGATCGCGACGTTGCGGAGGTCGTCTCGGGTCATGGCAGGCATGCAGCAGCGCTCGTTCCGTGGCGGAGGGGGGACAGCGAGGGGGACCGGTCGAGTCTACGGGCCGGGCGTGATATCCCCCGGCCACGCGGGGACGGGCGAGAACAGGTGTGGCTGAGGTCACCTCACTACCCGGTGTCCACTCCTCGGGACGGGGTGACAAAATGACGTCGCTCGTGACAACGGCGATCTAACGACAGTGGGACGACCTATGAGCAGCACGATCAACGGCCGGGCCGGCCGGGCCAAGATCTCGGCCCGCACGTTGCGCACCGACCGCTGGTGGCTGACCCCTGCGCTCAATGCGCTGGCCCTGGGGTCCTTCCTCATCTACGCGACCGTGCGACTGTTCTGGGACAAGTCCTACTTCGTCGAGGACTACCACTACATCGCGCCGTTCTACTCCCCGTGCCTGTCCACCGACTGCGTGCCGGGGACCTCGCCGCTGGGCACTCCGCTCGGGTCGCTGCCCACCTGGATGTCGCCCGCGATGATCATCCTGGCTCTGCCCGGAGGTTTCCGCGCCACCTGCTACTACTACCGGAAGTCCTACTACCGGGCGTTCTGGTTCTCCCCGCCCGCCTGCGCCGTCGCCGAGCCGCACAAGTCCTACAGCGGTGAGACCCGGTTTCCGCTGGTCTTCCAGAACGCGCACCGCTGGTTCTTCTACGCAGCCGTGCTGATCAGCCTGATCCTGACTTACGACGTGCTCGAGTCCTTCCATGGCAAGGACGGCGGCTTCGGCATCGGCCTGGGCACCCTGGTGCTGCTCGCCAATGCCGTGCTGATCTGGGCCTACACGCTGGGCTGTCACTCCTGCCGCAGCATCATGGGCGGTCGCCTGACCCACTTCTCCAAGCACCCGGTGCGCTATAAGGCGTGGACCCAGGTCTCCAAGCTCAACGCCAGGCACGGCCTGTTCGCATTCACGTCGATGTTCTCGATCGTCATCGCGGACGCCTACGTGTGGCTGGTCGCCAGCGGCACGCTCACCGACCTTCGCTTCTACAACTGAGGACGACCTACCGATGACCGAGATCGAGCGCCACAGCTACGACGTCGTCGTCATCGGCGCGGGCGGTGCCGGCCTTCGGGCAGCCATCGAGGCACGCCTGCAGGGCAAGCGCACTGCCATCGTCTGCAAGTCGCTGTTCGGCAAGGCGCACACCGTGATGGCCGAGGGCGGCGCCGCGGCTGCCATGGGTAACGTCAACTCGAAGGACAGCTGGCAGGTGCACTTCCGCGACACGATGCGCGGAGGCAAGTTCCTCAACCACTGGCGCATGGCCGAGCTGCACGCCAAGGAGGCTCCGGACCGGGTCTGGGAGCTCGAGACCTACGGCGCCCTCTTCGACCGCACCCCGGACGGTCGCATCAGCCAGCGCAACTTCGGTGGCCATGAGTACCCCCGGCTCGCTCACGTTGGCGACCGCACCGGCTTGGAGATGATCCGTACCCTGCAGCAGAAGATCGTGTCTCTTCAACAGGACGACGAGCGGCGTACCGGTGACGCTGAGGGCATGCTCAAGGTCTTCGCCGAGGTGACAGTCACCGCCCTGCTGAAGGACGGCGAGCGGATCTCCGGCGCTGCGGGCTACACCCGCGCGGACGGCACCTTCATCGTGTTCGAGGCGCCCGCCGTGATCCTCGCCACCGGCGGCATCGGCAAGTCCTTCAAGGTGACCTCCAACTCCTGGGAGTACACCGGAGACGGCCATGCGCTGGCGATGAAAGCCGGGGCGACGCTGCTCAACATGGAGTTCGTGCAGTTCCACCCGACCGGCATGGTCTGGCCGCCGTCGGTCAAGGGCATCCTCGTCACCGAGTCGGTGCGCGGCGACGGTGGCGTGCTCAAGAACTCTGACGGCAAGCGCTTCATGTTCGACTACGTCCCCGCCGTCTTCCGCAAGCAGTACGCCGAGACCGAGGAGGAGGCCGACGGCTGGTACTCCGACCCGGAGAACAACCGCCGGCCACCCGAGCTGCTGCCCCGCGACGAGGTCGCGCGTGCCATCAACTCGGAGGTGAAAGCCGGCCGCGGCTCCCCCGCCGGTGGTGTGTTCCTCGACATCGCCTCGCGACTGCCTGCCGAGGCGATCCAGAAGAAGCTGCCGTCGATGTACCACCAGTTCAAGGAGCTCGCCGACGTCGACATCACGGCCACGCCGATGGAGGTCGGTCCCACCTGTCACTACGTGATGGGCGGGGTCGAGGTGGACCCCGACACCACAGCTGCCGTCGTACCCGGTCTGTTCGCTGCCGGCGAGGTCTCTGGCGGCATGCACGGGTCCAACCGGCTCGGCGGCAACTCACTGTCGGACCTGCTGGTCTTCGGCCGGCGGGCCGGCATAGGAGCCGCGGCGTACGTCGACGGGCTCGGGGCAGCACGTCCCGTGGTGACCGACGACGACCTCGCGGCCGCGAGGACCGAGGCAGAAGCACCCTTCGACGGCACCGGCGCTGAGAACCCCTATGCCATCCACGCGGACCTGCAGCAGATGATGAACGACCTCGTGGGCATCATCCGGACCCGCCAGGAGGTCGAGCAGGCGCTCGCGACCCTCGAGCACCTCAAGGCCCGGGCACGAAACATCTCGGTGCCGGGCGACAAGGTCTTCAACCCGGGCTGGCACCTCGCGCTGGACCTGCCCAACATGCTCATCGTCAGCGAGTGTGTGGCGCGCTCCGCCCTGGTCCGCGAGGAGTCGCGCGGCGGACACACTCGCGACGACTTCCCGAAGATGAGCCCCGAGTGGCGCAAGCTCAACCTCGTCTGCCGCCCGGTCGGGGACGGGATCGAGGTGGCGCAGCAGCCGTTGCCGGTGATGCCGACCGAGCTGCTCGCGCTGTTCGACCGCGACGAGCTGTCGAAGTACATGACCGAAGAAGAGCTTTCTGGTCTGCCGCAGGAGGAGAAGGCCTGATGACCTACAACGCGCAGTTCCGGATCTGGCGGGGCGACGACACCGACGGCGACCTCGAGGACTTCTCGGTCGAGGTCAACGAAGGCGAGGTCGTGCTCGACATCATCCACCGCCTGCAGGCGACGCAGACCCCGGATCTCGCGGTGCGGTGGAACTGCAAGGCCGGCAAGTGCGGCTCCTGCAGCGCCGAGGTCAACGGTCGGCCGCGGCTCATGTGCATGACGCGCATGAGCACGTTCGCCGAGGACGAGGTCCTCACCGTCACCCCGCTGCGCGCCTTCCCTGTGATCAAGGACCTTGTCACCGACGTGTCCTTCAACTACCAGAAGGCGCGCGAGGTCCCGGCCTTCGCGCCGCCGGCCAACGTGGCCCTCGGTGACTACCGCATGCAGCAGGTCGACGTCGAGCGGAGCCAGGAGTTCCGCAAGTGCATCGAGTGCTTCCTCTGCCAGGACACCTGCCACGTCGTGCGCGACCACGAGGAGAACAAGGAGTCCTTCGCCGGGCCACGCTTCTTCATCCGGCTGGCCGAGCTCGACATGCACCCGCTGGACACCAAGGACCGCAAGCGCGAGGCGCAGGAGAAGCACGGCCTCGGCATGTGCAACATCACCAAGTGCTGCACCGAGGTGTGCCCGGAGCACATCAAGATCACCGACAACGCGATCATCCCGATGAAGGAGCGCGTCGTCGACACCAAGTACGACCCGCTGATCTGGCTGGGGTCGAAGATCCCGCGCCGGTCCGGTGCGGCCGGTGGCCGCAGCCTCGCTGCGGGCGACACGGCGACCGCTGAGACGACCGCCCGCGCCCGGCTTTCCAGCAAGCCTTCCGACGTCGGCGCCCACCGCACCCTCGGCGCCGCCCTGCAGGCACAGGGCAACTTCGCGGAGGCCGCGGACGCGACCCGCGCCGTGGTGGCCCACACCCGTCGCGGGCGCAGCTCCCGGGAGCAGGCACTCGGAGCCCATGCCTGGTCGCTGCTGTGCGCCATCGAGGCCGGGCAGATCCCGCTGGACCGCGTGCAGGGTGAGCTCGCCTCGACCCTGCAGGAGGCTCAGTCGCTCGCCAGCACCGGCACCGTCCTCGCCGGCACCCATGCCTTGCACCAGCTGGTGCACGGACATCTGGCCGACGCCGTCACCCAGGCCCGCGAGGCCCTGGCCTGGGACCGGGACCGCTCGACCCGGGCCGACGACCTGGTGACCCTGGCGGAGGGCCTCGCCGGGCTGGGAAGGACCGCCGATGCCCGCGCGGCTCTCGAGGATTCCACCCGGCAGTGGCCGGGCAACCCCCGGCTCACCGGCGTACGCCGCACGCTGGGGGGCCTCGACGTCGACCCTGCCTAGATCCGGCGTGTCGTCTAGCGCGTCGAATCCGGTTGGGTAGTCGTCGATCGGACGTGGCGAGCAAGCCGATCAACGGACCGACCTGGACGATCGGATGATGTCCGCCACCGGTGCCACGAGGCACCATGGACCAACGACAGCGAGCCTGTCAGCGGCCGCGAGGTGGGGGGTCATCGCGCGGCAACGGGCGGTGGGGGCGGCCCGCGTCCGTCCTGGGGGGTTGGACGGACGCGGGCCTGGCCACCGTCGATGCCGGCGTACTCAGCGGTGGATGAGGTCAACATCGCGTCTGCAGCGGCCCGGGTCAAGGATCTGAGCGCGAGACCCGCCATGAATCTTGCCGGCGCCCGGCGCCGATCGGCCTCCGATGCCGGGCGCGACGTGACCATTCATGCTGGTCCGTCGCCTTTGGCCTACGTCAACGATCCCGCCGCCGGCTGCCCGTAGGCGCATCCCCCACCCCCACACCCTTGTTGCGGCCACCGTCCCGGTCTAGCGTCGGCCGTGAGGGGCGGGGGAGGTGGTGCTTGTGGCCGACGACCTGCGGCCGTGGAAGGTCCGCAAGGACCTGCCCGAGGTGGTGCCTGGACCAGACGCACCACCGCGACGCTCTGCGCCCAAGGTGGAGACGCGCGCGGCCCGCGAGGCGCTGTCGATGGCCCTGGGCATGCAGTCGGGGGCATCGACCCTGGCCGGCGACCAAGGTCGCGAGCTGGCCCGGCGCCACCGCGCCCTGCTGCTGCGCCGCGCGCTCCTGCTGGTCGTGCTCGTTGCTGCTCTGGCGACCTTCGCGCTGCTCGAGCCCATCAGCTCCTGGTGGACCGAGCTGATGGACACGCTCAGCGGCGCCTCCACCAGCTGAGCGGCCGCGGGTGCCGCGCTGTCAGCCGTAGAGCAACGAGCCGGGCGTCGTCAGCACCTCGCCGGTCTCGAGCCAGCTCTTGAGGCCGGACAGGATCATCGGCCACCCGCCGTACAGCTCGTCGTGGGCGTCCTCGCGCAACTCGTCATGGGTGACCAACAGACGGCACGAGTCGTCGCTGATGGCGGCGATGTCCCAGGTGACCCGGGACGTGCCCTCTGCTCGTACGTCGTCGCTCCACAGTGCCCGCATGCTGAGCACCAGGCGTCGTGGGGGGTCCAGCTCGAGGACCTCCCCCTCCCCCAGCAGGCCAGCACTCGGGTGACTCATCTCCACCCGCGCACCGAGGGTCCAGTCCGAGTCGATGCGCATGCAGAACTGGAACTTGGTCCGCGTCTCAGAATCGGTGATCGCCTCCCAGAGCCGCTCGGGGGTGGTCCGGATGTAGATCTCGAAGTTCTTCTCCATGGTCTGCTCCAGCGCTGTCTTGAGCTCGACGAGCCCAGCCGTCCAGGGCGCAGCGAACTTGCTGACCCATCGGTCGTGCACGAGGCGGATCGGGACCGGGTTGAGGAAGTGCAGCTTCTCCCGACCCCGTCGCCTGGTGACGACGAGCCCGGCCTCCTCGAGCACGGTCAGGTGCTTCATCACGCCGAACCGGCCGATCTCGCGGTCCGTCACGAGCGCGGACAGGGTCTGCCCGTCCTCGGCGAAGAGCGCGTCGAGCAGGGCCCGACGGGTCGGGTCGGCCAGCGCCTTGAAGACCAGGTCCACGCCAGTCAAATTAGGTGACTATTTGGTCACCTGTCAAGAAATCTTACGGGGGTGGCGTAGGGAGCCGCAGCCGGTGGGCGCGGAGCGCCGTCACCTGGGGCAGGTCCAGCGGCTGGAGCGGGCCGGCGACCAGCCCGAGCACATGGTCGGCCAGCTCCGGGTTACGGGCGAGCGCGGGACCGTGCAGGTAGGTCGCGACGATGCGCCCCTGCACGGCCCCCTCGGCCCGGTCAGCGGTGCCGTTGCCGATGCCGATGCTGACCGTGGCCAGGGACGTTGCGGCCGACCCCAGGTGGGTGCGACCGCCGTGGTTCTCGTAGCCCGACAGGGTCTGGATGAGCGGACCGGCCGGGTTCGGTGTGGCGAGCACCTCGCCGACGGCGCGCGGTTCGCCGCGGACCGTGCTGAGGTCGAGCAGACCGAGGCCTGCCACCGGCACGGCGTCCGCACCCGGCAGCTCGGTGCCCAGGATCTGCAGGCCGGCGCAGACCGCGAAGACCGCGGCACCGGACTCGACGGCACGGGCCAGGGCTTGGCCGTTCGTCAGCCGCTCGAGGGCTGCCAGCTGGGCGCTGTCCTCGCCGCCGCCGAGCACGTAGAGGTCAGCCTGGGTGGGCACTGTCTGGTCGACGGCGACGTCCATACGGTCGACGGCAAGCCCGCGCAGCCGGAGGCGCTGCTCGAGGATGCGCCCGTTGCCGCCGTCGCCGTAGGTGCCGAGCAGCTCGGGGAACAGCACCGCGATGCGCACCGCGCTGCTCCTGCGGTCCGCACGACACGTGCCGTCGGCCGGGGTCGACTCAGACGCCACGGGCCAGCTCCGCCCGCAGGGACTGGAACGCGGTGTAGTTGCCGACGTACTCGACCTGGTCGGAGCCGGTGGCGGAGACGGCGGCGAGGGCCGACGGGGCGACGCGGTGCTCGACCCCGGCATAGAGAAGGCGCACCGACAGGTCGAGGCCGCGGCTGCCGGTGGCGACCACAGGTCGCCCGGCGAGCTGCTCGAAGGGGACGTCCCACAGCCAGGACGGGTCCCGACCATCGGCCGAGCCGTCGTTGACCTCGAGCACGACGGGAGGTCCGTCGGTGCCGAGGACCTCGAGTGCCTCGACCCATCCGGCGGGGTTCTTGGCGAGCAGCAACCGCACGTCGGTGCTGCCGATGCGGTGCCGGGCGTAGCGACCTTGGACCTCGCCGACCCGCGACAGGGCTGCGCCGGCGGCGTCGACATCGCGACCCAGAGCGTCCGCTGCGGCCAGCGCCATCGTGGCGTTGCAGCGGTTGGCCCGGCCGGGCAGCGCGAGGGCCAGCGGGACCCGGCGGCCGTCGGCGGACCTCGCCGCCGCCTCGTCGAAGGTCCACGCGCAGTCCGGACGGCGCAGCTCACAGGCCGAGCAGGCCCAACCGTCGCCGTCGCCGAACCGCAGCGCCTGGGCGCAGCGCGGGCAGAGGGCGGCGTCCTGGGACCAGGGCATGCCGCCGGCGACCCACACGACGGGGGCGGCGCTGCCGCTGGCCGCCCACATGACCAGGGGGTCGTCGGCGTTGGCGACGATCACGTGCGGGGGATGATCGGCCAGGCCCTGCCGCCAGCGGCCGGCCAGCCGACTCACCTCGTGATGCCGGTCGAGCTGGTCACGGCTGAGGTTGAGCAGCGCGACAACTGCAGGAGCAAGGACGGGCAGCAGCCCGGGGAGGTAGGCCTCGTCGACCTCGAGGACGCAGGCTCCCGTCATCGGCGGGGACATCAGGGCGGCGAGCAGCCCGGCCGGCATGTTGCTGCCCGCGGCGTTGGAGGCGACCGGACCCCCGGTCTCGAGAGCGGCGCGCAGCATGGTCGTGGTCGTCGTCTTGCCGTTGGTACCGGACACGATGGCGACCTGGCGGCCGGCCGCAAGCTCCTCGAGGGCGCCCGGCGCGACCTTCATGGCCACTCGCCCCCCGACGACCGACCCACCGCCCTTACCCGACAGGCGCGAGAGTGCCGCAGCAGCCCGACCCGCCGCTGCCGCCACTCGGACCCGGGTCGAGACGGCGCGGGAGCTGCTCACCCACCCAGTCTGCCGTAGTGCGGGTGCCGGTCGCCGCCCCGCGCCATCAGGCTCGAGTCGCCGACGTCATCCCGTGTGCTGCGTCGGCCGCGGACGGCAGTGGCGTGAGCGATTGCCCGGCGCACCAGGTGTCGAAGGCCTCGCCGGTCATCGGGCGGGCCAGGTGGTAGCCCTGGGCGACGTCGCAGCCGAAGCCCGCCAGCTCGTCCAGGGTGGCCTGGTCCTCGACACCTTCGGCGACGATGGTCAGGCCGAGGTTATGCCCCAGGTCGACGACGCTGTGCACGATGACCGCGTTGCTGCGGTCGTTGACCATGGTCATGACGAAGGACCGGTCGATCTTCAGCTCGCTGATCGGCAGGGTCTTCAGCTGGCCGAGGCTGGTGTAGCCGACGCCGAAGTCGTCGATCGCGATGCGCACGCCTAGGGCGGACAGCATCTCGAGGACGTGCTGCGCACGTACCGGTTCGGTCATGATCGCGGACTCGGTGACCTCCAGCTCCAGCAGCTCGGCGGGCACGTCGTGCTCAGCCAGCAGCTCGGCAACCTGCAGCGGCAGCCGCTCGTCGAGCAGGTTGCGCGCGGAGAGGTTGACCGACACCGACAGGGTGCGTCCGGCGTCCACCCACTCGCGCGTCTGCTTCAGCGCCGCGTCGAGGACGTAGCGGGTCAGCGGTCCGATGAGGCCGGTGTTCTCCGCGAGCGGGATGAACTCGTCCGGGAAGATCATCCCCCGCGCAGGGTGCTGCCAGCGCACCAGTGCCTCGACGCCCACCACCTCGCCGGTGCTGATGCTGACCTTGGGCTGGTAGTGCAGGACAAGCTCGTTGCGCTCCAGGCCGCGTCGCAGGTCGCCGAGCAGGGCCAGTCGCGACGGGGAGTGTCCGTCTGACGAGGCGTCGTAGACGAAGACGCCGAGGTCCTGGTTCTTGGCGACGTACATCGCGATGTCGGCCCGTTGCAGCAGCACACTGGTGTCTTGTCCGTGCTCTCCGGACAGCACGAGCCCGATGCTGGCTTCGACGTCGAGATCGACCCCGTCGACATGGAACGGCGCTTCGAGAGCGGCGAGGAGAGTGAGCGCCACTGTCTTGGCGTCCTCCACACTCGCGATGCCGGGGAGCAGCACCGCGAACTCGTCGCCGCCGAGGCGAGCGACGGTGTCGCCGTCACGCAGGGCCACCGTCAGGCGTGGTCCGATCTGGGTGAGCAGCTCGTCGCCGTGGTGGTGACCGAAGGTGTCGTTGATCTCCTTGAAGCGATCCAGGTCGATGAGCAGCAAGGCCGTGGTGGTTCTGTCGCGGGTGTCGCTGCGCAGTGCCATGTCGAAGCGTTCCGCCAGCAGGGTGCGGTTGGGGAGACCGGTCAGCGCGTCGTGCAGGGAGTCGTGGATGGCTTGCGCGCGTTCCAGGTCCAGGGTCCGACGGTGCCCGCGGGTGACCGAGGCGAGCAGCCCAGCCAGCAGCAGACCGGAGAGGAAGACGAGTGGGGTCAAGCGTCGGGCGACCGCCTCGAGGCCGCGCAGGTCGGACAGCAGGCGCAAGGCCGTCCGGTGCTTGTGCTCGGCCGCCGTCAGGACTGCCCTCTCGATCGCGCTGAACGACGGATCCACCTGGTCGTTGTCGATGGCAAGTGCAGCGGGGATGTTCTCGGCGTCAACCGCCTCGAAGAGAAGCATGATTGATCCGAGGTAGGCAACGTGCTGGGAGAGGATGCGGTCGACCCGGGCTCGATCCCTGCCGTCACCATCCCTCCGAACAGCACCTAGCGACTGGGTCAGGTCGGCTGCTGCCTTGTCGAAGCGGGCCCGGACGTCGGGGCCGGGCTCGAGCCGGTACTTGCGCTCGAGGGACTCCTCAGCGGCGACGGCGCTGGCCGCCGCCGCGTAGTCATCGGAAAGGCCGCTGGCAGCGACGGCGCGCGCCGCCGCCTCGCTGGTTGCGTTGGACGTCCAGATGGCGAAGATGCTGACTCCGAGCAGCACAAGCACCAGAGCGACACTTGCCACACGGCTACGACGGGCCACGCGGCCATCAGCGTCGCCCGGCGTGCGCGTCGGCGACGGAGCGTCGTGCCGCGGTGCCGCGGTCATCTTTTGTCCCCCTGATTGAGCAATGCGTATACAACTGTCCTGACTGTCGGCGCAGCGGAACCCCGCCTTGAGGCACGAGGGTGTCGGCTCCGTGTGAGCCAGGTGCCGGTTGCCCGCGGACCCGTACCGACCAACACCCAGAAGCGCTCGAGACCCGCCCCGGTCGAGCGTGACGTGTCCCGGGAGCCCTGCTTCTGTGTGTTCGTCGGTACAGGGAGCACCGTCGTGCATGGAGCGCCTGCCGCCTGGCCCCATCGGCATGCATCACCCGCGTCGCGTCATGAGCAGGTCGAGCACGAACGAACCACGTTCCTGAGAGTCGACTGCGTCGGACCGCGAAGGTAGGCAGCGCTCCAGTTTCGGCGTGCTGCCAGCCAAGAGAATGCACCTCGAGCATCCGGCGAGAAGCTACGCCGATGGCCGTCGTCAGACGTTGAAGCGGAACTCGACGACGTCACCGTCGGCCATCAGGTAGTCCTTGCCCTCGATGCGCACCTTTCCTCGGGACTTGGCCTCGGCCATCGAGCCGGCGTCGATGAGCTCGGCGAAGGACACGACCTCGGCCTTGATGAAGCCCTTCTGGAAGTCG
>JANLYQ010000049.1:0-3214 GCA_031365725.1 Sporichthyaceae bacterium
TCGGCGGGTCCGGGAAGTGACTTCTCCGAAGAGCTGGCTGTCGGGGTTGGGCCAGTCGCGCTGGATTCTGTAGTCGCCCCCGTCTGTCCTCCCGGGCCCGTCTCTTTCTTCTGCTGGTCGAGGATGGGCTGGTGGTAGACGACGTCGGACAGGCGGCGTTTCAGGCAGCGCAGGGCTTCGAGAGCGGTCTTGCCGGCGGCTCGTTTGCGCTGGTAGTAGGCGCGGCCTTCGGTGTCGTGTCGGACCTGGACGACGGCCATGATGTGCAGCACGTGGTTGAGCCGGCGGTTGCCCGCGCGGGAGAGCCGGTGGCGGACCTGCTCGCCGCTGGAGGCCTCGATGGGGGCGGTGCCGGTCCAGCTGGCGAAGTGGGCTTTGGTCGGGAACCGTGCCACGTGCCCGACGTCGCCGAGGATCCGGGCCGCCCCGCTTGACCCGATCCCGAACAGTGCGGACAGCCCGGTCCCGGTGTCGGCGACTGCAGTGGTGATCCGCTTGTCGATCGCGGTCAGCTTGCGGTCTGCCGCGGTGACCTCGCCGAGCTGTTCGACGGCCAGCGACCTGCGGGTCCGCCGGACGGTGTCTCGTGGTCGGACGGTCGCGAGCAGGGCGCGTGCTTTGGCTGCGCTCAGGTCCCGTTTCGCCCCGCCAGCAACGAGTTCGGTGAGCAGCCGGTGCAGCCGGTTGACCGCTTGGGTGCGGGCCGCGACCAACTCGTCGCGGCGGTCCGCGAGCAGCGTGAGGGCGACCAGCGCATCGTCGGGGGCGACCTGCAGGACCCCCTCGGCGTGCAGCGCCGCCAGGGCGATCGAGTGCGCATCGGTCGGGTCGGTCTTGCGGCCGTTGCCGGTGGAGAACACCCGGACCTGGGCGGCAAGCTTGGCCGGCACATCGACCACGGTCTCCCCGTCGGCGACCAGCCGCTGGGCCAGGTGCTTGCCGACACCGTTAGCGCCCTCCACGGCCCACCGCCGGTCCGGGTAGCGCCGGCCCTGAGCCAGCATCGACCGGTAGCCCGCCCTCGGTTCCGAACCGGCCCGTGGCCAGCACCTGGCCGTCTTTGCCCATCACCTCGATCGTGTTCGACCGCTTGTGCGGATCGACACCGACCACCACATCAGCCATGACCTGTCCCTTCCTGTCGACGACGACCGACCGCGGGAAGGGCATTGCTACTTCGAGCCGAGCAGATCCCTCTGGAGCCACTCCCCGCACGGTGCCCGGCGAGGACGCAGACCACTAGAGAGCCACGCCACCGAAGCGGCGGGCAGCCAGCTACCGAGCATCCCGCCGGACACCTCGACCGAGCCTGGCCTGACCCGAGCCGTATGGGAAGTCAACAAGTAGCCAGTTCCGAAGTGACGGTCCGTTTGGCTGCGTCAGCAGGCGTCCAGAAATGGCATCTATGCGCTCACCGTGCGGCAGTCAGCTGCCGACCCATCCCTTGAACCGTTCGGCTGTCACTTCGGGCACCTCGACGTGCGGGTAATGGCCGGAGGGGACGCTGTCCAGCTCGGCACCCGCGACGACCAGCGCCGCTCGAACTCGGTCAGCGTGCCGCCGGAAACTTGCCGCCGCCTCCTCGTTCGGGGCGTAGCGGCGCTCGGCGATAACCGTGACGGTTCGACAGGAGCTGGCGGTGTATGCGGGCATGAGATCCAGTGCTTCGAGGACATGGCCGACTTCTTCGAAGCGGTCGATGGTGGGAGAGCTGTGCCAGCGCCCGTCGTCGCCCAACTGAAACGCCCGCCGGACCATCTCGCCGTCGGGGTCGAGGCGCAATCCGATCGAGGCGGCTTCCTCGACTTCCCGGCTGACTTCGGCTTCGAGCCACTCGGCGTCGCCTTCGTTCACCGAGGTCTCCTCCGGAAGCCCCTCCCTTTGCGACTCCGGCTCCCTCTCGGTTTCCGAGGCGAACGCGAGACCGTCGATGTTGACGACCCTGCGGTAGTCGCCTGGACGACTGGCGCCGAGCGAGACGGCGAGCATGCCGCCGTAGGAGTGACCAACCAGAGCGGGTCGGTCGAGACGCAGTCTCTGACGTACTTCGTCCACCGCGCCGAGGTCGTGATCGAAAGAGTAGACGGCCGGCGCCGTGGAGGCTCCGTGGGACGGCAGATCGATCGCAATCAGGCGGTACCGCTCTTGAAGGAGCGGCGCGACACGTTCCCAGTGCGCCAAATTGCCGCCCAACCCGTGCACCAGCATCACCGGTGGCCCGTCGCCGCCGAAGTCTCGGTACGCCACCCGCCCATCCGCATAGGGCACCGATCCGTCTGCCACGAGTTCTCCTTTGAGGATGACCGCCGTCTTCCTGTCATCTGGCATAGACGATCCGTTGCGCGCTGTCGAGTCACCTCCTGTCGGACAGGCCGCCGCGGACGATCCGAACCAAGGACCCGGACATGGGCCCGAGAACTGGCCGCCGGGACAGCCGCAGGGCTGATTCCAGGCGCTCGGTAGTGGCTCCCCTCTGTTGTCAAGACGCTAGGATCGCGACCGGCGTAGCGTGGCTGTCGGCGGGTCCGGGAAGTGACGTCTCCAAAGAGCTGGCTGCCGGGGTTGGGCCAGTCGCGCTGGATTCTGTAGTCGCCCCCACTTGTCCTCCCGGGCCCGCTTCACGCGCCTGCTGGTCGAGGACGAGCTGGTGGTAGATCACGTCGGACAGGCGCCGTTTCAGGCATCGCAGGGCTTCGAGGACGGTCTTGCCGGCGGCTCGTTTGCGCTGGTAGTAGGTACGGCCTTCGGTGTCGTAGCGGATCTGGACCACGGCCATGACGTGCAGCACGTGGTTGAGCCGGCGGTTGCCGGCGCGGGAGAGCCGGTGCCGGACCTGGTCGCCGCTGGAGGCCTCGATGGGAGCGGTGCCGGTCCAGCTGGCGAAGTGGGCCTTGGTCGGGAACCGGGCCACCTGCCCGACATCTCCCAGGATCCGGGCCGCCCCGACCGACCCGACGCCGAACAGCCCGGTCAGTCCGGTGCCGGTCTCGCAGACCGCGGCGGCGATCCGCTTCTCCAGCGCCTTGAGCTTGCGGTCCGCCGCGGTGACCTCACCGAGCTGTTCCACGGCCAGCGCCCGGCGGGTTCGCCCGACAGTGTCCCGCGGCCGCACGGTCCTCAGCAGTGCTCGCGCTTGGGTCGCGGACAGGTCTCGTTTCGCCCCGCCGGCCACCAGTTCGGTGAGCGGCCGGTGCAGCCGGTTGACTGCCTGGGT
>JANLYQ010000111.1:0-4080 GCA_031365725.1 Sporichthyaceae bacterium
CCCGTACCGGCGACCCAGCGCGAGCATCGACCGGTAACCCTCACCGTCGGCGTCGAACCGGCCCGCCGCGAGTACCGCCGCGTCCGGGTCGAGCACCTCGATCGTGTTGGACCGCTTGTGCGGATCGACACCGATCACCACCTCACCCATCACTGCCTCCTGTCGTCAGGCGGAACGGACAGTGAGGAGGGCAGTGCTACTTCGAGCCGAGCAGACCCCTCTTGAGCCACTCCCCACACGGTGTCCGGGGAGGACGCAGACCACTAGAGAGCCACGCCACCGAAGCGGCGGGCAGCCAGCTACCGAGCATCCCGCCGGACACCTCGACCGAGCCTGGCCTGACCCGAGCCGTGAAGGAAGTCAACAAGTAGCCATCTCTCGATCTCGGATGACGTCGGCTGGGTGGATGATCTGAGCGGCGCCGGGAGACCGGCTTCCGGCTGTGCCGGGAGGCGCGGCGATGACAACCACGACGAGTACCGAGTTGGTGCCGGGATATCTGGATGTGACCAGGTTGGCGGTGGCCTCATTCTTGGCCCGCTACCGGGAACCGACCCTGACTGCCTACCCCAGGACATGAGGGCCTATCTGGGTTGGTGCCTGACCAAGGACCGGAAGATGTTGCGGATCACCCGCGGCGAGCTGGAGATGTACGTCCGTCATCTGGAGAGCCACGGCTACGCGGCCGCCACGATCGCTCGCCGGTTCGGCACGGTGGCCACGTTCTATAAATTCGCCGTGATCGACGGGGTTGATCCCGGTGAACCCGGCTGCGGCGGTGGCCCGGCCGAAGGTGGCGTGGGAAGGCCAGAAGCGCACGGTGCTGCATCCGCTGGAGTTCGCTGCCCTGCTCGCGTCGGCCCGCACCTCGGGCCGAACGATCATGCGCTGGTCTGCCTGCTGGGCATGCTCGGGTTGCGGATCTCTGAGGCCTGCGGGACCGACATCACCGATATCCGCTACGAGGCCGGCTACGAGCTGCTGCACGTGCTGGGTAAGGGCGCGAAGCCGGCAGACATCCCGTTACCGATCCCGGTGCTGCGGGCGGTCCGGGCGGCCGTTGATGGCCGCACGACGGGCCCGATCCTGCGGACCCGGACCGGCCGGCGGATGGACCGGGCCGGCGCTAGTCGGGCACTGACCAGGGTTGTTCACTCAGCCGGGATCACCCGCCCGATCAGCCCGCACGGGCTGCGCCGCACCTTCTGCACCACCGGGCTGGTCGCCGGGATCAGCATCCGCGACATGCAGTACGCGATGCGCCACGCCAACCCGCGCACCACCATGCGCTACGACATGGCCAAGGCCAATCTCAACCGCCACGCCGCCCACGCCGTCGCCGCCTACCTCGCTGGGATGAGCACCGGCTAAAACATCACCCTTGAACCGGCGACCGGAACCGTCCTACACGCCGGTCCGGCAGCTGCCTGTCATGCCTGCGCTCTGGGCGATCCGGGGCGCGCGCCATACCGCCGCGAGTCGACCGCCCGGACATCGGCACGGTCGGGTGGCCCGCCGCGACGGCGCATCGCGGGAGGTCCCAGTCGGGGCTCGCCGTCGGGCGGCTCCAGTGCCGATCTCGGTCATCAGGGCAGGAGGTCCAGGTACTTCCGGCGAGCCGGCATCGCGTGGATCACCATCTCTTCGCCACCCATGAAGACCAGGACGACGGTCTCCAGCAGGCGAGCCCTGGTGTCGAAACCCAAACGCAACTCCCGGTCGGGCGGACCGCTCTCGTCAAGGGGCTCAATCCACAGTGACCACTCTGCGGCCTGGATCGCGTCCTCCGACGCGACGCCGTGCTTGAGCGCGCTCGGGTGGACCTTCACGCAGCGAAGTTGGCCAGCGCAGCCCGGATCGCCTCGGACCTGCTCATGTCGCTCTTGGCCGCCGCCGCGTCGAGGGCGTCGAGCTCCTCGGCGGTGAGCCTGACCGCGACGACCTGCATCGGTTCAGCCCCACGACCAGGACGCCCTCGACCCCGACGCGTCAGCTCCTCGACGTCGTAGCCAACTTCGGCCTCGTCGGCCCACTTCTGGATCTGTTCCTCGCTCGCCATGGGCAAATCGTATTACGAAAGAGGGCAGTCGCGTGAATCAGGCTGTGTCTTATCCGCCGCGACTGACTGCGGCGGGAGCGGACCCAGGTCGGCCGGACCGGCCCAGCCGGACGCTGAGCCGGCGATCGGCCGGAGGATGTCAAGCAGTGCCAGCTCGGCCGCGCTGCTCCGTCTGCACCTGCGACCGGAACCGGCTACTTCCGAGCGGGACGACGCGCACGCTCACGCCGAGATGAACGCACTTCAAGATCCTGGTGAAGGCAGCCTCCGGCTGGACCTTCTCGCGTCGAGCGTGGACCTAGACGGATGTCACGATGAACTCATTGCCGTCAGGGTCAAAGAACCGGCCTCCACCGAGGGCGGTCGCACCGAGTGTGACCAGTCGCGCGAGATCCGCAGGCCCATGGGCGGCGAGATGGAAACTGATCCTTTCAGGGGTGTCGCGCGCCATCAGCGGCGGCCCGCTCCACGTGAACTTCGATCCGCCATCGGGCGACTGGATGGCGCTCTCTTCGCCCTCGTCCCACACCAGCGGCCAGTCCAGCACCCGACTCCAGAAGACCCCCAGGGCGTGAGTTCCATCGCAGTTGACCGCCCCGATGCGGCCGGTGTCGGCGAGGAACTGATTGCCAGCTTCGATCTCGCACAACTCGTTGCCCTCCGGATCTGCGAGCACGACGTGGCCGTCGGAGGGGTCCTGGCCGATATCGACGCGGTGTCCGCCGAGTCGAAGAACGGTCGCGACGTGGGCACGCTGATCTGCCGGGGAGCTGCTGGTGAGGTCGAGATGGATCCGTGCCTGCACAGTCTTGGGCCGGTCGGTGACCACGAACCGAAGGGTGAATCCTAGTACAGCGACCGTCTCTCCCTCTGCCGGAACGTCGAGCACCCCCGCCCAGAAACGAGCTTGCGCTCCGGGGTCGAGGGCGAGGCAGCGGAGCGCGCTGAGAGTGATCGCCATACGGTTATCCAACGTCATGGCTAACGCCGCAGCAACCGACCGTAATGCGCCGAACTCGGCCCCAGATCTGCCGCCATGTGGTTGATCGATAGGGGAGCCGCTAGCGCTCGCCTCTCGACGCGAGACCCGGCATTCTGCGCGCGCGAGGCGTCGGGTGGTCAGGTTCCAGACGAGGTCCGGGCTCTTCCGTGCGGACTCGCGAGTGTTGAACAACGCTCAATGTGCAAGTAGCCAACCTGCTCAATCACATGAGCATCGCGCAGACGTCCAGGCTCTGGCCGGTCGACTTGAACGTCGTGATGGCGCCGGATGGATCTGACGTGCCGAGGAAGTGGCCGGTGAAGATGTAGAAGCGGCCGGTCTGGGTGTCTCCGGGACCCGCGTCGCCCGGGAAGAACACGAATCCGGTCTCGCCGCTGCCCTGAAGGATCGATCCGCCATCCGCGGTCGGCACCACATCGACGCTGCCCTTAAGGGCGAGAGTCGTCGAGCTGCCGGAGTCCACGTTGGTGTACCGATCGATGTGGACACCGGTTGCGTGGAACCGGCCGTCGGCGAAGAACGTGAATGCCTGGTTCCCCCCGACGAGCTCCGTATGGAGCGTGAAGGGACAAGCGGTGCCAGCTGGAAATGTGTTGCTGATCCCGATCGGCGCGGGGATGCGGACGGGCTTGCTGGCGGACGTGGACGCGACGGCGGGGCTGGCAGCTACGCCAGTGGCCACGACTGCCAAGACAGACACGGCCAGCAACGAGAGACGCTTCCTGGACACGTGATGAGACACGGAAACTCCCCTGCACGAGTTGGTGGGTGAGCCTGACCTTCCTCGCCGTCATGAGATCCGTCAATGGCCCATGTTTCGCGACCCGATTCGGCCGCCCCGCGCGACGAGGAGAACAAGTTGCCAGGAGGAGTCACGGCGCTACACCAGATCCGCCGCACGGCACCGACATGCCGATAGCGTGCACCGCTGAGGGTGTACGCGAAGTGCCGATAGGGCTCGCTCATGGTGGTTGTCAGTCTCGTCGACTCGGACCTCCCGGGTCGGTCCGTCGCCTAG
>JANLYQ010000113.1:0-16359 GCA_031365725.1 Sporichthyaceae bacterium
TGACTGCTTCCTGTGCGATCCGCAACAGCTCGGTCTCGGCGTCGATCGGAAGACGGTTGGGGGTCTCGTCGAGCACCAGGTGCACGGTCAGCTTTGAGCTCGCACCGACCTGGCGGACGTAGTCGGACAGGGCGGTGCCCAGGCCGATGGTGGACTGGACGTCGCTCCGCAGGTCGAAGATCGAGAGCCGCAGCTCGCTGATCACCCGGGTGAGCTCGCTGCGCAGGGTGCGAAGGTCGGCCTCGAGATCGGGAAGGTAGCGCGCGCGGGCAGCGAGGTCGTCGACGACGTAGCCGAGTGACGCGAGCTCCTGGGCGATGCCGTCGTGGATCTCGCGCGCCAGCCGGCGCCGTTCCTCTGCGGTGGCAAGAGTGCGCACCTCGCTGAACAGCAGAGCGGTCTCCAGCCGCAGGCTCTGCTCGGCGAGGACGGTCTCAGCGGCGGCAAGGTGACCGGCGGTGAACGGCGACTCGCGTTCGAGCGCCAGCAGGCCGAAGGTGCGCGACCCGATGCGCAAGGGGAAGACGGCACTCGCGTTGTCGGAGCCGATGGTCAAAGGTGTGCTCGAGCGCATGGGGGTGCCCGAGTCCCAGACGCTGTCGAACGGCGCAGCCTCGACCTCCCAGTCCAGCCGGTCGGCACCGAGATAGGACACCGGCGAGAGCCGGTCGCCGGTCGTGCGGACATAGACCCCGCCCCGGTCGTAAGGAACGGCGCGCTGGATCTGTTGCAGCATCTGCTGGGCGAGGCTGACCGGGTCCAGGCCGCCGGAGAGCTGACGGGCCACCAGGCGCAGCTGGGAGATAAGGCGGTAGGCCGAGGCATAGGCAACGTTGTCCGTGCCTACGGTCCCTTCGAGCAGTCGCGAGACCCACGCACCCAGCAGCCCGGTGGCGAGGACGATCAGCGTCCATCGGCTGAGAATCGCGAGGTACGCCGCCCAGCCCAACGGCTCGTCACCGACCACGTACCCGAGCATTAGCGTCAGGGCACTGAGCCCTGCGGTGATGACCGCTTGCCGGATGCCACCGACGAGGCCGGCCGCCAGCGCCGGGGCGAGCAGATAAGGGAGGAGGGTCTCGGGCAGCGGCTCGACCAGCAGCATGATGAGGCTCGCGAGCAGCGCCTCCAGCACGGGCAGCCAGCCGCGCGCGAGCGTCATGCCCGTTGTGGCGGGCAACGACGCCGCAGCTGCGAGAGCGGTGAGCAGCAATGCCGCCGTGACGTCGGTCGGCGAGCTGCGCTGCACAAGCGTCAGCGCCACACCGACGACCAGAAGAGACAGCCGCACCCAGAGCACGACGCGCTGCTCGAGCCGCAGGCTCCTCAGACCGGGCATGGGCATGCCGAGACGGTGCCACACCCGTGGCCATGGTGGGGCAAAGGGGGCTGGCTGGTCGGTCGGCGTGTCTTCGTTGGGCGCGTCCTCAGCCGAGGCCGCGGCCGAACGACCGGAAGATGGTGATGGCGGCTGGCCCAAGGATCACGACGAACAACGCCGGCAGGATGCAGAAGATCAGCGGAAAGAGGATCTTGACGGGGACCTTCTGGGCGAGCTCTTCGGCCCGCTGGCTGCGCCGCACCCGCATCTCATGGGCCTGCACCCGAAGCACCTGCGAGATCGGGATGCCAAAGGACTCGGCCTGCACCATGGCCGTGACGAAGCCGCGCAGCTCCGGCAGGTCGGCTCGTTCCCCGAGGGCTCGGAGCGCGTCGGAGCGACCGAGACCGATCTGCATCTCCTGCAGGGCCCGGAAGAACTCCTCCGCCAGCGGGCCGGTGGTGTTGCGCGCGACCTGGGCCAGGGCCGCGTCGAACGACAGCCCGGCCTCGACCGAGATGCTCAGCAGGTCGAGAGAGTCGGGCATCTCTCGGCGCATCTGCTCTCGGCGGCTGTAACCGAGCTGGTAGAGCCACAGGTTGGGTCCGAAGTAGCCGACGATTATCGCGACGATGGCGATGCCAAGAGTGCTCAGGAGACCGAGCCGGAGAACCAGCGGCACAGCCAGGCCCACGAGCAGCCCGACGATCACGGCGAGCATCTTGAGCGCAAGGATGCGGTCGACGTCCCACCCGGACGGGTTGCCGGCTATCTCGAGCTGGTGCTTGATCCGGGAGACCTGGTCGCTGGCCGTGAGCCGTCGTCCGACGCGAGTGAAGCGCAGCAGCGCCGGCGAGATGACCCGCTCCGCGAAGGGTTTGTTGAGCTGGCGCTGCATCTCGGAGGGGGCAGCCGCGATTGCTCTTACGGCGGCAAGGGACCGGTGCACTTGCTGACGTTCGGTGGTGATTACCCCGATGATCGTCAGAGCGACGCTCATCGCGACGAAGATGCCTGCCAGGCCCAGCACCAGCGCGAGGGCGGGAGTCATGTCAGACCTCCACGCTGACGGCCTTGGTCATCCACAGCGTGCCCACGCCGAGCAGCACTGTGCCCGCGAGCAGCAGCGCCCAGCCGAGCGGGTCGTGAACGAGCGGGCTCAGATAGCTGGGCTGGACCAGCACGAGGTACGTGGTGAAAACCAGCGGCAGCAGCCCCAGGATCCAGGCCGACAGGCGGCCTTCCGCGGAAAGCACCTTGACCTGACGACGCAAGCGGTCGCGTTCACGCAATGTCCCCGACACGGTGGTGAGCAGCTCGGCAAGGTTGCCCCCGACCTCGCGTTGGATGCGGATCGCCATGACCACCCACGCGAAGTCTTTGCTCTTCATGCGGTCGGCGATGCCCTCCATCGCGTCCTCGATCGGCACTCCGAGGCGGGCCTCGACCAGCGCCCGGTTGAACTCTCCGGTGATCGGCTGCTGGCCTTCCCGGACGACGGTGTCCATCGCCTGCGGGATCGAGTAACCCGCCGACAGACTGCCGGCCAGCAGCTGCAACGTGTCAGGGAGCTGCCCTAGGAAGACCGACGTACGACGGGTCTCCTTGGCGATGAGGTAGGCCCAGGGAAGCACCAACCCCAGGATGAGACCGATGGCGGTGGCAGCGACTGTTCCGCCGGAAACCAGGAGCAGCAGAACGGCCGAGAGCACGGCGATGCCGGCGTGGATCAGGGTCCACTCGGCCGGTCGCAGCGGAACACCGCCCGCCTCCAGCCGCTGCCCGAGAGACGTCTCGAAGTCGCGCCGCTGCACGATTCGTCCGGCGAGCTCGACGGCGGTCCGCGCGATCTGGCTGCTCCCCAGTGCTGTGCTGACCTGTTGCGGGTTTGCCGCAGCGCGACCAGAGAGCGTGTAGGTCGAGAGTCGCCGGCGGACCCGGCCGGCCTGGTTGTCGCGACGGAACGCGCTGAGCAGGACGTAGAGCGCGAGCAGGAGGCCGGCGAACACCAGACCCAGCACAATCGGGATAGCTCTCGTGGTGAACAAGGGCGCCGACACCGGGACCGGCTTCGCCCCGACGTCGCGCGGGGCCACCCTGCCGGTATCGACGAAGGTGCGGAAGGCGCTCGTGCTCAGTTGGAGGCCTTGGTTGGTCTTGACGTCCACCCTGAGGTTCCCTGACACGTCGCTGCCGGGCGGCAGTGTCGCATTGATGGTGAGCTCACGAGTGATCGATGAGGCCACGTCTTGGAACGCCTTGGCTAGGCCTCCAACGTCCTGACTGACGACCTGGCCCGATCCGGCCACCAGAAGTTCGAGGTCGGCGGGTGGCTGAACGCCGGTAGCGGTGGCAAGGAACACCGCGTCCAGCTTGACCTGGCTCTCGCGCGCAAAGGCAGAGGCAGTGTCACGCGTCTCGGTGCCATTGCCGAAGTCCTGGCCGTCAGTAAGGAGAAGGACCGTGCGTGCGCCCGTAGGACCTGCGGCTCGGATCGCCTCAACCGTTCCCTCATAGAGCGCAGTGCCCTTGACAGGATCGAGCGAGAGACTGTTGATGCGGGCGATTACGTCGAGATGATTGAGCGTCGGACTCGTTGCTCGTGCGAATGTCGAGGAGAATGTGACCAGACCGACGCTCACATCTTTGGGAAGTTCCTTCACGAACCCGACGGCGGCGAGTTTGGCAGTGTCGAACTTCGTTCCCGCCATGCTTTGGCTGTTGTCGATGGCGAGGACGGCAATCCGTGCGCTCGCTGCCGGTTCGCCCTTGTCGTAGAGGCCGGACCGCGCCTTGACCGTGATGTCGTTGAGCCGAAGTTCCACTGATGCCGGATTTAGGTCCGAGCCGGCCGGCAGCACATCGGCCTGTACCAAGACGGTCAGGCGGTTACCAGATCGTGTGACGTCCAGGATGTTGAGGCCGGGCTCGTCGGCTGCGGCCGCCGGAAGGGCGATCGCAACCAGAGCCCCGGCCGTGAGCGCAACCACGGCGGCTAGGTGGCGGCCCTTGCCACTCATCGGCCGAACTTCTCGAACACGAAGGCTGACGGGTCGACCGAGATGCCGCTGGCCGAGAGCTTGTCGATGAACTTGGGTCGCAGCCCGGTGGACTTGAGCGTTCCCAACGCATGCCCGGTCTCGTCGAACCCCGCACTGTGGTCGAAGAGAAACAGGTCCTGCAGGGTGATGATCTCGCCCTCCATCCCGATCACCTCGGTGATGTGGGTGATGTGCCGAGTGCCGTCCTTGAAGCGCGCCTGCTGCACGATCAGGTCGATGGCCCCGGACACCTGTTCGCGGATTGCTCGGACCGGCAGGTCAATGCCGGCCATCAGCACCATCGTCTCGACCCGGGACAGGACGTCGCGCGGAGTGTTGGCGTGCACCGTGCAGATCGACCCGTCGTGGCCGGTGTTCATCGCCTGCAGCATGTCTAGTGCGGCGGCATCCCGGATCTCGCCCACGACGATGCGGTCCGGGCGCATCCGCAGCGAGTTGCGCACGAGGTCACGGATGCGGACCTCGCCGCGCCCCTCGATGTTGGGTGGCCGCGCTTCCAGACGCAGTACGTGTTCCTGGTGCAGCTGCAGCTCTGCGGCGTCCTCGATCGTGATGACGCGCTCCTCGTTGGGGATGAATGAGGAGAGCACGTTGAGGGTGGTGGTCTTGCCGGCGCCGGTGCCGCCGGAGACGAGAATGTTGAGCTTTCCCTGCACGCATCGTTCGAGGACGTCCGCAACGATCGGCGTCATGGTGCCGAAGCCGATGAGGTCCTCGACCATGTAGGGGTCGCTGGAGAATTTCCGGACGGTCAGCAGGGACCCGTCGATCGCCAGGGGCGGGATGATGGCGTTGACGCGGCTGCCGTCGGGGAGGCGGGCGTCGACCATCGGGCTCGCTTCGTCGACCCGGCGGCCGACCCGGGCTACGATCTTGTCGATGGTGCGGCGGAGGTGGCCCTCGTCGGTGAAGGTGCCGCTCACCGGGTGCAGCCGACCGGCTCGCTCGATGTAGATCGAGTCGAAGCCGTTGACCATGACCTCGGTGACGTCCGGGTCGCGGAGATAGGGCTCGAGCGGGCCGTATCCGAGGATGTCGTCGGCGATCTCCTGGGCGATGCGTGCGCGGTCGGGCGTGGTCAGGGGCGTGTCCTCACGCGCCAGCACCTCTTGCAGGGTCTGCCGGACTTTCTGCTCGAGTTCGCCCTGCGTCGTCCGCGAGTCGTAGAGCTGGGGGCCAAGGCTGTCGAGAAGCGTCTGGTGCACGGTGCGCTTGAGCAGCAGGAAAGGGTCGGCGTTGCGGCGAGCCCTGGGGTTGGCCGCGGTGAAGTCGGAGTCCGACTCGGTGGCCGCCGCCGCGACGGTGCCGCGCTCGCGTTGGGCGGCGGCAAGCCGGTCGGAAAGGCTCATGTCGACTTGCTCCGGCGCCGCAGCAGGCCTCGCCGGTCGGAACGAAGCTCAGTGGGGATCTTGTCCTCGGATGCCGAGGCGCTGACCGGGGCGACCTGGTTCTCGCCGAACGCCTTGATGGCCAGGCTGACGGCGTGCTTGGGGTCGTCGAGCACGATCGGGACACCGCGGTTGATCGAGGCCGGCACATCCCGCGAGCTCGGGATCTGCGCCACGATCGGCGCCTTGAGGGTTTTCTCGACCTCGCCGAGCGCCAGTCCGACCTTGGAGTCGGCCCGGTTGAGCACCAGCCGCCATCGGTCCCGCGGGTAGTTGAGCAGGTCGAGGGTCTCCAGCGTCAGCTTGAGGTTCTTCAGCGCCGGGATGTCGAGGGTCGCGATCAACGCCACCAGGTCGGACTGATCGAAGGCCGCCAGCACGTGGTCATCGAAGGCGGGAGGGGTGTCGACGACGACGAAGTCGAACTGCTGCTTGAGCAGCTGCAGGATGCGGGTGATGAGGGTGGCCGGGATCGAGTCGCCGGTGCCCGGCTCGATCGGGGCCACCAACGTGGTCAACCCTGGGGAGTGCGGAGTCAGCAGCGACAGCACGGCCGGCGCGTCAAGGGTGTCCGACAGCGGCACTGCGTCGGCAATCGTGTGGGCGGGGAAGAGCTGCAGGGCGATGGCCACGTCGCCGAAGGCGAGATCGAGGTCAACGAGGCAGACCTGACGGCGGCCGCGGTCGGCGAGGGCTGCGGCGAGGTTCGTGGCCAGCGTCGTCTTGCCGCAACCACCCTTGGCCGAGAACACCGTGATCAAGGTGCCACGACCGGGGGTCTCCCCGGCTGCCGGCGCACCGCTGACGGTCTCACGGAGCTGGCGGGCCAGTTGACGAGCCCGTCGGACAGCAGCGTCGAGCCCGGCGAGGTCGCGCTCACCGACGACCTCGAAGACGCCGGCTCGCAGTGCGTCGGTCAACACGGACGTGTCGACCCGTCGGCGGATCAAGATGATCGCCAGGCTCGGTCGGGTCACCCGCATGGCGCTGGTCAGATCGAGGGCGGCCTCGAGGTCGATGCCGGGGCCGAGCACGACCACGTCCTCGGCGAACTGGGTCTCGAGGTGCCGACGCAGTGCCTCGAGAGACGGCAGCACCTGGCTGTCCGGGCCGATGGTGGCCCGGAGGGTCTCAGCGGTGCTCGGGTCGAGGTCGACGATGGCGGTCATCAGTTGAACAAGTCCCGGCTCGTGGTGCCAGACTGGCGAGGATCGACCTGCACGGTCTTACCGCGCAACGCAAGGGACAAGCGACCAAAGTTGGAGGCAAAGACCAGCCGCTGAGCATCCACTTGACTCAGGGCGAAGGTCATGACGGAAGCGGAGATGTTCTCCTTGGTCGCTGACTGGCCGCCAACCGGTGTGTTCTTGGCGGTACTCCCCTGCGCTAAGACCTCGGCCTTGTCAAGCAGAACCCTTGTCGTCGACGGAGTGGTGTCAGTAGCGGTCGTAGTCAGCAGCACAGCCACTTCCGTTCCGCTGCGTACAAAGCCGGCGACCCGACCGGGATCGTCCAACACCACACTGACGGCCAGTTTGGGGTCCGGGACCGGTAGGGGCTGAGAATCGCCCGTGGGGGCAAATTGAGTGGTTAGAACTAGTTCGCCTTTGGCGATCGGGGCCTGCGTGGTCTGGTCGGCCAGATCGGCAATGTTGGTCCGGACGGGGAGATCCCTCACCGTCTCATGCAGGAACTCGCGCAGGTCCAGGTAGTTTCCGTCGATGACCTCCTGAGCGGTCAAGCCCTGCGGGATCGGCTTATTCGCGATGAGGACCTGGTCGAGCACGAGGCCGCGGCGGGCGCGAGAGTCGACGCCCTGCACGTAGAGGAAGACGCCGGTGGTGCCGAGCGCAGCCACGATGAGGGCGGCGATGAGGAGCAGTGAGCGTCGTCCCATAGGTCCTTCGATCGGTCGGCACACGGCCAGACAGGGGCCGCGACTGTCACCGAGAGGGTCGCCACGCGCAGCGGCCCCCCATGGCGTCAGGTCAGACCGTATCCAGCGACACGGCTGAACGGGTGTCAATTGCCGCAAACTTGCCCGGGGCGTGGCGAGATGTGGGAGGCGCGTCCGGGGCCGCGTCTGATCAGAGCGTACGTCGGTCAGCCACCGGCGACCGTCGCGACGACCCGGGCTCGGACGTGGTTGTCATCCCAGGCGGCACCTGCCCGCACCAGCCGTCGGGTGGCCAGCAGGACCAGCGGCAGCGCCCACAGCACCGACCAGCCCCACTGGTCGCTCCGGGCGCACAGCGAGAACACCACGCCGACCAGCGTCGTCGACGCGGCCAGTCGCAGGGAGTAGGCCGTCATGACGCCGGGCGGTGCCGGAGTGTCACGGGGCCCTCGTAGGTCGGCTCGATGAGGCCGGTGGATCGAGAGCTCCATGCACAGTGCCACGACGCGCAGGGAGGCGACGACGGCGCAGCCCAGCAGCGCGCTGGCCTCGGCGGTGGTCGGCCAGCGCCCCGCGCGCAGTGACCCGGCTGTCACGGTGATCGCGGCTGCGACCAGACACGTCTCGGCCACGACACGCGCGCGCACCCAGAAGGCCACCGCAGGTCGACCCGGCAGCGAGGCCAGCCACACCGCACCGGAACCGTCGAGGCAGAAGGCGTTGACGCCGAAGAGCAGTCCCGCACCGGCCGACACCAGCCCTGGCAGCAGCACCAGCGCCGACCAGTCCAGGCCCGCGGCGGCTGCGACCATGCCGGGCAGCGCAGCCAGGACCAGCAGGCCACGCCGCAGCGAGGGCGATCGCCAGATGCTGGCCCGGTCCACCGCCAGACCTTCGCGCGCAGCGCCGCCCCGAGGCGCTCGCCGCTGGTGGACGGAGGCGTCGAGGGGCCCGCCCGCGTCCCCTGGCCGGCGCAGCGCCCAAGCGGTGGCGGCGCGACCGGCCAGGAAGGCGAGCACGGTGAGAGCGACCAGGACGACGACGGCCGTCACTGACCGTCGTACCGCGATCGGGCCGCGGGAGACCACCACCGACACCAGCCGGGCGGTGGGCGAACGGTCGAGGACCGCACCCACGCGGCCGGTCGCGATAACCAACGCGACGGACGCCAGCACGACACCCGCCAGCAGCCAGGTCAGCTGCCGGCCGCCGGCGCGCAGCCGGGCACCGACCACAAGCCAGCCGAGTGCATGGCCAGCGACGGTCACGAACGCGACGTAGGAGACGACCACCAGCAGGGCCAACGGGAGGTACGGCGACCAGTCGGCCGCATAGCTGGTGAGCCCCACCACCCCGACGACCTGGACCACCCAGGCGAGGTTGAGGGGCACCTGCGTCAAGGACGCCAGGTGCTGGGTGCGCAGGGACACCGGGAAGGCCACGAGCTGGTCGGCCGGGAAAAGCTCGGTGCCGCCGCCGGCCACCAAGGGTGCGAGCACCGAGAGGAAGGCGACGGCGAGGTACGCGGTGGGCACGAGCAAGATCACGTCCGAGGCGCGGTCACGAGGGACGAGCGGGGCGCCGACGACAGCGGCGACGCAGAGGCCGGGGAAGGCGAGCCCGAGCGCCGCAAAGCCTCGACGAGCCTTGCCGGTGCGCACCATGAGCCAACGCATCCGCACGAGCGCCGCAAGCTGCGACCAGGCGTCGTCCCGCCACACCTGCCGGGTCCGGGGCAGCGCCCGAGAGTGCAGCATCACGTGAGCAGCTCCCGATAGCGGGCTGCCCCCGCGCTCCCGGCCAGGTCGGCGGCAGACGTGGCCGCGGCCACCGACCCGCGGCGCAGCACCAGCGCCTCGTCGCACGACTGGGTCACCAGGTCGAGCTGGTGGGTCGACACGATGACCGCGGCACCCTCGGCCCTCAGCTCGCGCAGCAGGTCGAGCGTCGCGTCGACCCCGAGCGGGTCGACGCCGTCGAACGGCTCGTCCAGCAGCAGGACACGCGGCCGGTGGAAGGCAGCGAGCACGACCGAGAGCCGGCGACCCATGCCGTGGCTGAAGCCCGCGGTGACCCGGTCGGCAGCTGCGGTCAGGTCAAAGCGGTCGAGCAGCTCCTCAGCCCGAAGCCGCCAGTCGCCCGGCAGCTGACGCAGCGTCGCGGCCAGTTGCAGGTGCTCCCATGGCGTGGCCCTCGGGATGAGACCGCCGACGTCCGGGCAGTAGCCCACCAACCGCTTGCCGGCGCTCGGGTCGCGCACCATGTCGACACCGGAGGTGGTCACCGTCCCCGACGTCGGCGGGAGGACCCCCGCGAGCACCCGCAGGGTCGTCGACTTGCCGGCGCCGTTGCGGCCGACCAGCGCCAACGCGCCCCCCGCAGCGACCGCGAGGTCGACCGTGTCGACAGCCACGACAGGGCCGAAGCGCACGGTGAGGCCGGTGACCTCGAGGGCGGGGGTGCTGGTCACGAGTAGAGGGCATCCACCTCGGCCGCGTGCTCCTTCATGACGACGCCGCGCTTGAGCTTGAGGGACGGCGTGAGTGAGCCGTTTGTCTCGGTCCAGTCGACCGGCAGGATGGAGAACCGTTTGATCGCCTCGGCTTTCGACACGGCCTTGTTGGCGTCGTCGACCGCGGCTTGCACCGCGGCGCGTACGTCCTCGTCCTGGGCGGCCTGCTCGATCGACATCGTCGGTTTGGCCTGCTGTGCGAGCCAGGCGGGCAGGGCCTCGGCGTCGAGGGTGACCAGGCAGGCGATGTAGGGCTGCGCGTCACCGACGACCATGCACTGGCTGATCAGCCGGTGCGCCCGCAGACGATCCTCCAGCACAGCGGGGGCGACGTTCTTGCCCCCCGCGGTCACGATGATCTCCTTCTTGCGCCCGGTGATGCGCAGGCAGCCGTCGTTGTCCAGCTCGCCGATGTCGCCGGTAGCGAACCACCCGTCCCGTAGCGCCTCGGCAGTGGCAGCGTCGTTGTTGTGGTAGCCGGCGAAGACGTGTGGGCCCTTGACCAGCACCTCGCCGTCCTCGGCGATACGCAAGGTGACTCCGGCCAGCGGGCGTCCCACCGTGCCGATCTTGGTCATGGCTGGTGTCGTCACAGCCGAGGCAGCGGAGGTCTCCGTCAGGCCGTAGCCCTCGAGGACCGTCAGCCCGATGCCGCGGTAGAAGTGGCCGAGTCGCGGACCCAGTGGGGCGCCGCCGGAGATGGCCCAGCGCACCCGGCCACCGAGGGCTCCGCGCAGCCGTCGGTAGACCAGGCGCTCGAACACCGCGTGCCTCAGACGGAGTCCGAGACCGGGGCCACCGTGGTCGAGAGAGTCGCTGTAGGACCTCGCGGTCTCGGCGGCAGCGTGGAAGATCTTGCCCTTGCCGGCTGCCTCCGCCTTCTGCTCAGAGCCGTTGTAGATCTTCTCGAAGACCCTCGGCACGGCCAGGATGAAGGTCGGCTGAAAGCTCGCGAGGTCGGGCAGCAGCTGCGTGACATCGGCCGTGTGACCGAGCTCGGCCCGCGCCATCACCACGCCGATCTGGACCATCCGGGCGAAGACGTGGGCCAGCGGAAGGAAGAGCAGGGTCGAGGCGCCGGCGTCCTGGAAGATCCGCCCGAGCCGGTCATCGGCGTGGTGAGTGCTCACGACGTTGGCCGCTTCGTGGTGCAGGTTGTCGTGGGTGAGGAGGCAACCCTTCGGACGGCCCGTGGTGCCCGAGGTGTAGATGATCGTGGCCACGTCGCTCGGGCCTGCCGACGTACGGCGGGTGGTCAGGTCGTCGTCGGAGACCTCCGCGCCGGCGGCGACCAGCAGGTCCACAGCGCCTGCGTCGATCTGCCAGACGGTGCCGAGGGCTCCCGTCCCGTGCTCGAGGCCGTTGACCAGTGCGAGGTGCTCGGCGGTCTCGACGATGCAGGTGGACGCACCCGAGTCGGCCAGGATCCACTGCACCTGCTCGGCCGAGGAGGTCTCGTAGACCGGCACGGTGATCCCGCCGGCGGTCCAGATCGCAAAGTCGAGCAGCGTCCACTCGTAGCGCGTGCGGGACATCAGCGCGACCCGGTCACCTGCCCGCACGCCGGACGCCATCAGACCCTTGGCGACGGCTTCGACCTGCGTCAGGAATTCACCGCACGTGACCGCCGCCCACGTCGGACCCGTGCCCGTCGAGTCAGGCGTGCCCGTACGCCGGCGGAAGGCGATCGTGTCGGGCGCCTGCTCGGCGTTGACCACCACGATGTCGCTGAGGTTGCCGGTCAGTGCAGGCTCGACAGGCACGGGGGAGGTGTACTCGTCCACGGATCGCCCTCCTCACGTGCTCTCACGGATCCGACGGGCGCGACCCTACTTGCCCGCGCGGTGCGGCGTCTGCCCGATGCGCACCCGTTGTCGCTCAAGATGTCTGCAGCCGCGGTCGAGAGTGGGATGTGAGCACTTCACTCTCACAGACCGTGCGCTGCCCGCACTGCTCGGCCCAGATCAGGGCCGGCAGCGACTGGTGCACCCTGTGCTTCACCGACCTGCGGCCGGCTCCTGCGCCCGTCGCCCCCGTGGCGGTCCCGACACCGACACCTCCGACACCTCTGACAGCTCCGCCAGTGGCAGCGCCGGCACCTCAGTCGGCGGCCGAGCCTGAGTCGACGACCGAGCCTGAGTCGACCACGGCAGTCGCACCCCCGTCACGTGGGAGGCACTCGCGTCGTGCTGCCGAGGGGGACGGCGCCGCCAGCGCGGAGATCGACGTCGAGGCGCTGGCCAACCAGATGCTCGCTGAGCTCGCGGCCAGCGAGTCCGGCCACGCACTGGGCCCGGCGGCCGTCCTGTTCGACACCGGCGCCAAACGGACCGCCGTCATGATCGGCGGTGCGGTCGCGGCGATGCTGCTCATCGTTCTGGTCGCCACCCTGCTGGGCATGGTCTTCTGATCGGCTCCAGCCTCCGCGTATAGCCTCTGCCGCATGGCCGAGCGCACCGAGTCCAGCATCAACGTGGAGGCTGCACCCGCCGAGGTGATGAGCGTGATCGCCGACTTCGAGGCCTATCCCCAGTGGACCGGCGCGGTCAAGGAGGTCGAGGTGCGGTCCCGCGACGGTGCGGGTCGCCCCGAGCAGGTGTGGTTTCGCCTCGACGCCGGCGCGATCAAGGACTCCTACACGCTGGGCTACCGCTGGCAGGGTGAGCTGGACGTGCGCTGGTCGCTGGTCGAGGCCCAACAGCTGCTCAAGAGCATGGACGGCGCCTATCTGCTCACCGACAACGGTGACGGCACCACCACGGTGACCTATCAGCTGGCCGTCGACGTGCGCATGCCGCTGCTCGGCATGATGAAGCGCAAGGCCGAGAAAGTCATCGTGGACACCGCCCTGAAAGAGTTGAAGAAGCGGGTGGAGGGCTGATGTCGGCGAGCGCGCAGTCGAGCGGCGCGAGCAGCTCGCCGCTGCACGGGTCGATGGCCGAGGAAGCCGTCAAGCTGGTCGAGGTGGCGCAGCTCTGGCTGGCCAGCCACGGCAGCTCCGCCAGGGGCGACGTACCGGATGACGTCTGGTCGCGAGCGACGGCTCCGCCGGCCGACCACAACGGTTCGCTGCCGCCGGAGTGCCAAGGCTGCCCCGTCTGCCGGGTGCGTCGGGTCGTGTCCGGGGTGACGCCCGAGGTCTACGGCCACCTAGCGGACGCCGTGTCGTCGCTGGGCGCTGCGTTGCGTGCGATGGAGTCGGGTCGCCGGGACGGCGGCCGGGCGTGAGCCTCACGATCGGCGTCGACGTCGGTGGCACCAAGGTGGCCGGCGGTGTCGTCGCCGAGGACGGGCGCATCCTCCGCCAGCACCGGGTGCACACCCCGGCCCGCGATGCCGAGGCGACCACGTCGGCGATCACGTCGGTCATCGAGACCCTGCGCGCGGAGCAGCAGCGTGACGAGCCTGGCGAGATCGAGGCCGTCGGCATCGGCATCGCCGGTTTCGTCGATGCGGCCAGGTCAATCGTCTACTTCGCACCCAACCTGCTGGGATGGCGCGACGGGCCGTTGCGGGACGAGGTCCAGAAGCGTGTCTCGCTGCCGGTGGTGGTCGAGAACGACGCCAACGCAGCGGCCTGGGGCGAGACCCGGTTCGGCGCCGGCCGGGACAAGAAGTTCATCGTGCTCGTCACGGTAGGGACGGGTGTCGGCGGCGGCATCATCGTCGACCGCCAGCTGCTGCGCGGCGGCTTCGGTGTCTGTGCCGAGATCGGGCACATCCAGATGGTCGAGCAAGGTCGGCCCTGCGGCTGCGGCCAGCGCGGCTGCTGGGAGCAGTACGCCAGCGGCGGCGCGTTGGTCCGCTACGCCCGTGAAGGTGCTGCGGAGGCGCGGGTCGAGGCCGAGCTGCTGCTCGGTCTGGGCGACGGCACGCCCGAGGGCATCACCGGGGTGCACGTCACCGAAGCCGCCCAGCAGGGCGACCCGGTCGCGACGGCGGCGTTCGGCACCCTGGGGCACTGGCTCGGTCAGGGGCTCGCCGACCTCGCCGCGGTGCTCGACCCCGAGCTCTTCATCCTCGGTGGGGGGGTGTCGGAGGCGGGCGACCTGGTGCTCGAGCCGACCCGGGCGGCGTTCGAGGAGCTGCTCACCGGCCGGGGTCGCCGGCCCACCGCAGAGGTTGTCCTGGCCCAGCTCGGCAACGACGCCGGTCTGGTCGGGGCGGCGGACCTGGCGCGCCACCGCTGATGGTCGTGCGTCATTGCGGCGCCCCCGCGACCGTCGTCCCCCTACAGTGTCACCGTGGTACGGACGCATTCGCTAAGGGCGCGGGTCCTCTGTAGAAATGACGCGGGTGCGTCCGCAGTTGAATTCGCGCTCGTCGTGCCCGTCCTCGTGGCACTTGTCGTCGGGATCATCGACTACGGTCTGTTTTTCGGCGACCGACTTTCCGTCAGCCAAAGTGCTCGTGACGGGGCGCGTTCAGCCGTAGTGAACGACGCCGTCGTTTGCGGTGGTACGGACCTGGATTGCCTCGCTGGTCAGATTAAAGACTCTTTGAACGTGACGTTAGGGCCGAGCGAAGTCCTGGTAAGAGTGACGGGTTCGTCGCCGGCCTGGAAAGTCGGGCAGAACCTGCAAGTCTGCGTGGAGGTGGCCGAGGGCGGGATCACGAAGCTGACGCCGGTTCCCGATGCAATCAGAGACAGTGTCACAATGTTGATCGAGCACGATGTCGAGAATGCGCTCTCTGGGCAAACAGGCACACCAGACGGCGGTTGGTCCTGGTGCGCTTGAGCACCGCAGACCATGATGAAGACGGCGCTATCGCCATCATCGTGGCACTGTTATCAGTCGTCCTTTTCGTTGTCGCGGCCATCGTCGTCGACCTCGGCATGGTCCGGATAACCGCGGCAGAAGCCCAGACCGTCGCAGACGCGGCAGCCCTGGCAGGAGCCGCCAGCCTGTACGACGAGGCAACTCCCACGCCCGACTTCAGCCTGGCCATCGCGGAAGTCAAACGTTCAGGCCGCGATAACGGGGTGTCTGTGTCCGCGTGGACGCTCTCCTGCACGGCTGCCTTGACGCGGGGCTGGAACCAGGCCGGTTCGGGCACTAACTGCATCACTTTCGACTCGGCGACGCAGCCACGGCGGATTCAGGTAGTAACTCCGAGCAGGAGGGTCGGCGCTGCCTTCGGTGGTCTCGTCGGCTATACCGGCAGCAATGTGAGTCGGATCGCGCAGGCACAAGCACGAGATCGTCGAATTGAGGGCTGCTCGCTCTGCCTATCCGGGGCACTCGTCGTCGGTGGAACGGCCGAGACGACGGTGACAGGGGGCGGTTCCCTCATCGCTGGAACGGGGACCGTGACGTCTGCAGATGCTCAGGTGTCAGTCGGTGACAGGGGCTCCCTGGCGTTCGCGTTTCCTCCCACACCGGGGCCTTCCAGCCCGGTGTGGTCACCGAGCCCGGTCCAGGCGTTGCCGTCTGATCCGTTCTCGACCTTCCCGGCGCCGGTGGCCACGCCGCTCAACCCGGTGCGGGACCCCCCCCCGTGCACATCGGGAGACATTCCACTTGACATCGCCTATCGCAACTACACCGTGTCCGGTGACTGCACGTTCAGCGGGGGTCTTCTCGTCGTCACCGGCACGCTTCGGGTTACTTCAGGCGGGAGCCTTGCTGGTTCTGACGCCACCATCTATCTCGCCTGCCGAGACTTGGTAGACGTCGTAGCCTGCCCAGCTGCCGGGACGCGGCGCCGGGGAAGACTCCTCGTGGACGCCAACGGTTCCCTCTCGACGTCAGGTGCGGCCATCCGATTCGGCGCCAGAGACATGTCTTTGATCTGCGACGAGAGCAATCAGCGTGCATCGGTTGTGACAGGCACGGTGTCATTTGCTGGAAGCGTTTCGTGCGCTCAGTCCACATGGAGTGTGTCCGGCGCTGTCACGGTCGATGAAGGGCTTGTCGCCCTCGACGGGTTGGCACTGTCGGGCACCGGAACGTTCAATCTATCCGCCACGGGCATCGCGGAAGTCCCTGGACCTTTTCGAGTGGCGCTGGTCAAGTAGCCGTCAGGTACCGTCCGGCGCGTGACCCACCTGCGCCTCATGTCCTGGAACGTGCACGGTCTGCGTGACGACGTGCCGACCCTGCGGCGCATCGTGCGTGCTGTGGACCCCGACGTGCTGTGCCTGCAGGAGGCGCCGAAGTTCCTCCGCTGGCGCGCGA
>JANLYQ010000028.1:0-13086 GCA_031365725.1 Sporichthyaceae bacterium
CCCCTGGTGCGGGGCACCCATCAGACACACCGACCACATCACCCCCCACGCCCAAGGCGGTGCCACCAGCGCCGCCAACGGCCAAGGACTCTGCGCCGCCTGCAACTACGCCAAACAAGCCCCCGGCTGGCACACCACCCCCGCCCCCGGGCCGGACGGCGCCGGACACCGCGTCGACCTCACCACCCCCACCGGACACACCCACACCAGCCACCCACCCCCACTCCCCGGCACGCGACCACCCCGCGCGGACGATCAACCCGACGCACCACACGCACCCCAGGCACCGGACACGCCCGACCTCCCGCGCGCACCGGACGCACCGCCCCGCCTCAGCCGGATCGACCTCTGCTTCCGCGACCTTCTCGACGCCGCCTGAGCAGGTCAGATGGTGGTGGCGCCCCAACTCAGGCGACGACGACGCTGCTCCAAGCGCCAGCGACGTGGGGCCGGGTGCAGGTCCGCGCGACCTTCTCTTGTCAGAGTCCCCGAGTCCGCCTGATCGCGGCCGAACGTGGGGGTGGCATCTGCTGGGTGGCGAGGACCCGTGACCGGACGTCATCGGCGCTCGCGACGACGGCGCCGATCCCGGCCAACCAAGCGAAGACCTCCTCGCGCTCGGCGTGACACATGACCCCGACGACGTCACCCGGTGACGACGCGGCCACCATCGCCTGCAATCCGGCGAGCTCGGTGTCGTAGACCACGACGCCCACGACGCCGACCGCCGCCGCACCGGCTGCGAGCAAGCCGGTGAGCTCGTCAGGAGGACGGCCGCGCAGGTACTTCTCCTTGTGCCCGATGACCACCTGGTCGGCCCCGCGGGCTGCGATCTCGCCCACGCCGCGGATCAGGTCGTCCGACCGATCGCCCGGGGTCCCCATCACCAGCCGGACCGAGGCCGCCGGTGCGCACAGGCCGCGCAGGACCGCCAGGAGCGCCACGACCCCCGCCTCGTTGTGCGCCAGGTCGACGACCACCATCACACCGTCGAGCAGGAAGACGTTCATCCGGCCCGGGTTGTCCTCGATGCCGGGGCGAAAGCTGCGCAAGCCCTCGGCGACGGCCTCCCGCGAGAGCCCGACACCGAGACCTGCTCCCACAGCGGCAAGTGCGTTCTCCACGTTGACCGTCGAGAGCCCGGACAGCGTCATCGGCACGTCGACGACCGGCAGCACCACCTCCGGCTCCCCCCGCGCGGACAACACCGTGATCGCACCGTCGATGAGGGTGACTGCGCGGCCGCCCGCATCGACGGCCGCCCGCAGCGCCGGTGACGACGAGTCACGGGAGAAGATGCAGACCTGCGCCCGCACCCCTAACCGCATGGCGAACGTGCGGGGGTCATCCCCGTTGAGCACGACCCAGCCCGAGGGTCGGGTGACCTTGGTGATGACCGCTTTGACCTCGGCGAGCTGGTCGACGGTGTCGATGCCCTGCATCCCCAGGTGGTCGGCGCTGACGTTGGTGACGACGGACACGTCGTTGTGCACCAGCCCGAGACCCCGCAGCAGGATGCCGCCGCGGGCGGTTTCAGTGACGGCCAGCTGTACCCGCGGGTCGTCGAGGACCCGCCCGGCGCCGGCGGGCCCGGAGTAGTCCCCGGACTCCACCATCTCCCCGTCGACATAGACCCCGTCGGTGGACGACCAACCCACGACCAGCCCGGCACATCGACCCATGCGCGCCACCATGCGCGAGGTCGTGGTCTTGCCGTTGGTGCCGGTCACCGCAACGACCGGCACGTGCGGCCGCCGGGTGACCGGCGGCTCTCCGGGCGCCGAGTCCAGCACCCGCTGTGCCGCCCGCGCCAGGGCGACAGCCCCGTCACCGGTGGGGAGAGCGTCCAGCACGTCGGCGACCGCGTTGCCCAACGCCTCGGCCCGGCCACGGCGACGCCACGGGAACGCCACCACCGTGCGGTGCAGGTCGCTGGTCGCCCGGCTGCGCACCGCGAGCCGGGTCGTGCCCGACTCGCGCGCCACCCGGCGTACGACGGCAAGCACGACCCGCATCGCGAAGCGCTGACGCAGCCCGGTGCCGGGCGCCGCCGGCCGAGCCGCCGACAGACCCACGAGCGCAGCGACCGAGCGAGAGTCGGCCTCCGACAGCTCGAGCAGACCGGTGATGTCGAGCGTGAGCTTGACGGCAGCCCGGGGGAAGTACAGGTTCGCTCCGTCGAGCACCCGCAGCTCGACAAGTGACGGAGGTGGCGAGTCAGACACCGGTGTGTGCTACGCGCCCATGGCGTGCACGCCGCCGTCGACGTGCACGATCTCGCCGGTCGTGCGCGGGAACCAGTCCGACAGCAGGGCGACGCAGGCCCGGGCCGCCGGCTCGAAGTCGCTGATGTCCCACGCCAGCGGCGCCCGCGTCGACCACACCGACTCGAACTCCTCGAATCCCGGGATCGACTTGGCCGCTGTCGTCTTCAGCGGGCCGGCGGCGACGAGGTTGACCCGCACGTCGGAGGACCCGAGGTCGCGGGCGAGGTAGCGCGCCGTGGACTCGAAGGCCGCCTTCGCCACGCCCATCCAGTCGTACTTCGGCCAAGCCACGGTCGCATCGAACGTGAGCCCGACGACCGCACCGCCAGCTTGCATCAGCGGTAGGGCCGCGACCGACAACGCCTTCAGGCTGTACGCCGATATCTGCATCGCCGTGGCGACATCGGCCCACTCGGTGTTGAGGAAGTTGCCCCCCAGCGCAGCCTCCGGGGCGAAGCCGATCGAGTGCAGCACACCGTCGAGACCGTCGACGTGCTCACGCACCCGCTCGGCCAGAGCAGCAAAGTCCTCAGCGTTGCTGGCGTCCAGCTCGATCACCGGCGGCGTGCTGGGCAACCGCTTCGCGATCGTCTGGGTGATACGCATCGTGCGCCCGAAGGACGTGAGCACGACCTCGGCGCCCTCCTGCTGCGCGACGCGCGCCACGTGGAACGCGATGGAAGAGTCCATCAGGACCCCGGTCACGAGGATGCGCTTGCCGTCGAGGATGCCCATGCAGCTTTCTCTCTTTCCTAGTGGCCCATGCCGAGTCCGCCGTCGACGGGGACGACAGCGCCGGTGACGTAGCCGGCATCAGGTCCAGCGAGGAACCGCACCACTCCGGCTACCTCTCCGGCTGCGGCGAACCGGCCGAGCGGAATCTGGCCCTGGTAGGTCTTCTGCAAGTCCTCCGGCAGACCGGCCGTCATGTCCGTCTCGACGAACCCCGGCGCCACCACGTTGACCGTGATGCCGCGGGAGCCGATCTCTCGTGCCAGCGACCTGGCAAGACCGACGAGTCCCGCCTTGGACGCGGCGTAGTTGGTCTGGCCCGCCGACCCGGTCAGGCCGACCACCGAGGAGATGAACACGATGCGACCGCGACGCAGCCGCAGCATGCCCTTGGATGCGCGTTTGGCGACGCGCCACGACCCGGTGAGGTTGGTGTCGAGCACCGTCGCAAAGTCGTCCTCAGACATCCGCATGATGAGCTGGTCGCGGGTGACGCCCGCGTTGGCGACGAGGACCTCGACCGGCCCCTGCGCAGCCTCCACCTCGTCGAACGCCGCGTCGACCGACGCCGGGTCGGTGACGTCGCAGCGCACCCCGGTCAGGCCCTCGGGTGGCTCGCCGGAGCGATAGGTCACCGTCACGCGTTCACCCGCGTCGACGAAGGCACGGGCGATGGCCAACCCGATGCCGCGGTTTCCTCCCGTGACCAGCACGGATCGTCCGGTCGTCTCCTCGCTCACGGCGGCGACGCTATCGGTCCTGGTCGGCAGGCGGGGGGTTAGGGTCTGTCCGGTGCGCGCGGTCCAGGTCAGTGAGTTCGGAGGTCCCGAGGTCCTCCACGTGGTCGACCTGCCCGATCCGACGCCGCGAGACGGGCTGCGGCTGATCGAGGTCAGCGCGGCGGGGGTCAACTACGCCGACCTCCACCAGACGGCCGACGACTACCTCGCGCCTCAGACGCTGCCGTTCGTCCCGGGCGCCGAGGTGGTCGGCGCCGATGCCGACGGCCGGCGAGTGGTTGCGCTGGTGCAGGGCGGCTACGCCGAGAAGGTCCTCGCCCACCCGGCCACCACGTTCGCGGTGCCCGACGGCGTGGACGACACCACCGCCCTTGCGGTGGTCCTGCAGGGCACCACCGCGTGGCACCTGCTGCGCACCTGCACCCGCATGTCCCAGGGCGAGACCGTCGTGGTGCACGCCGCTGCCGGCGGTGTGGGGACGCTGGCCGTCCAGCTGGCCCGGGCCTGGGGAGCCGGGCGCATCATCGCCACCGCGTCCAGCCCGGACAAGCGCGATCTCGCCGTCAGCCTCGGCGCCGATGTGGCTCTCGACCCGGGCGCAGCGACCGGTGACCCCGACGACCTGCGCGACGCGCTGCTCGCGGCCAATGACGGCAGGCCGGTCGACATCGTCCTGGACATGACCGGCGGCCGGGTCTTCGACGCGTCCTTTGCTGCGCTTGCGCCGTTCGGTCGTCTGGTGACCTACGGTCTCGCCTCCCGGGTGCCACCGACCCCCGTGTCGGCCGGGGCGCTGATGTCGACGTCCCGTTCGGTGTCGGGCTTCTGGCTCACCCACGCGACTCGCTTGTCCGGCGGCCTCGCGCCGGTCGTCGAGGAGCTGCTCGCCCTGCACGCGGCCGGCTCACTGTCCGCGGTGGCCGGTGGTCGCTATCCGTTGGCCGACGCGCGTCGGGCTCACGTTGACCTTGCTGCCCGGCGTACGACGGGAAAGCTCGTGCTGGACATCCACGCCTGACAAGTCTTGTGACCACCACATCGCCCACGACCAGTTCCAGGAGACACCGTGCCTGACATCGACGCGGCCTTCACCGCACTGCCGTTACGGCAGCTTGCTGATGCCGCGCTCAGCCGGGCGCGCGCTCTGGGCGCCGAGCACGCCGACATCCGGGTCGAGCGCATCCGCGACGCGCATCTGAGCCTGCATGACGCACGCCTCGACGGATCGCGCGACGGCGAGGACATCGGCTTCGCCGTGCGCGTTCTGCACGAGGGCTCGTGGGGATTCGCCTCCCACATCGACCTCACACCGGAGTCCGCGCAGCGGGTCGCCGAGCAGGCCGTCGAAGTCGCCAAGGTGAGCCGCCCGCTGTCGACGCAGCGGGTCGAGCTTGCTGACGAACCGTCGTACGGCGAGGTGACCTGGGTGTCGCCCTACGACATCGACCCGTTCTCGGTACCCGACGCCGACAAGGTGACGCTGCTGGCCGACTGGAGCGCGGGTCTGCTTGCGCACGACGTGGTCGCCCACGCCGACGCGTCGGCGCACTGGGTCATGGAGAACAAGTTCTTTGCCGACCTGTCCGGCACGACCTCGACCCAGCAACGGGTGCGGATCCAGTGTCAGCTGGAGGCGGTCGGCACCGACAAGGAGTCCGGCCGCTTCGACACGATGCGCACGCTGGCGGCTCCGACGGCGCGCGGCTGGGAGTACCTCACCGGCACCGGCCACGACTGGGCGTCCGAGCTGGACGAGCTGCCCGAGCATCTCGCCGACAAGCTGGGCGCGCCCTCGGTAGATGGCGGTGACTACGACCTCGTCATCGACCCCACGAACCTGTTCCTCACCATCCATGAGTCGATCGGGCATGCCACCGAGCTGGACCGGGCGCTGGGCTATGAGGCCAACTACGCCGGTACGTCGTTCGCGACCTTCGACCAGCTCGGCACGTTGGCCTATGGCTCACCGGTCATGAACGTCACCGGTGACCGGGTGGCCGAGCACGGCCTGGCCAGCATCGGCTGGGACGACGAGGGCGTGGCTGGTCAGCAGTGGGACATCGTCAAGGACGGCACCCTCGTCGGCTACCAGATGGATCGCGCGATGGCCCGGCTCAAGGGACTTGGCCGGTCCAACGGCTGCGCGTTCGCCGACTCGGCCGGACACGTCCCGATGCAGCGGATGGCCAACGTGTCACTGCAACCCGCCGCTGGCGGCCCGTCGACGGACGACCTGATCTCGCGGGTCGAGCGCGGCATCTACGTCGTCGGCGACAAGAGCTGGTCCATCGACATGCAGCGCTACAACTTCCAGTTCACCGGCCAGCGGTTCTTCCGCATCGACAACGGTGCCCTTGCGGGTCAGCTGCGCGACGTTGCCTACCAGGCGACGACCACCGACTTCTGGGGCGCGCTCGAGGCCGTCGGCGGTCCGCAGACCTACCGGCTCGGGGGCGCCTTCAACTGCGGCAAGGGCCAGCCCGGGCAGGTTGCGGCCGTGAGTCACGGCTGCCCGACGACTCTGTTCCGCGGCATCAGGATCCTCAACACCCAGGCGGAGGCAGGGCGATGAGCACCGGCACCAGCACGACGGCGGCAACCACCCAGGACGTCGTCGAGCGAGCGCTCGAGGCCTCCACCAGTGACGGCCTCGTGGTCCTGGCGCAAGAGTCCAGCGAGGCCAACCTGCGCTGGGCCGCCAACACGTTGACCACCAACGGTGTCATGCGCGGCCGGTCGCTCACTGTCATCGCCACGGTCGGCGGCAACGAAGGCACCGCCACCGGTGTCGTGTCCCGCAGCAACGTCGGCCTCGATCAGATCGAGGCGCTGGTCCGCGCCGCCGAAGAGGCCGCGCGCACCAGTCGGTCCGCCGAGGACGCGCGGCCGCTGGTCACCCCCGAGCAGGTCAGCACCGGGTCCGATGCGGTGGCCGCTGCCGTCGCCTCGTGGTCCGACGCGCCGGCCGAGACCTCGATCAGCGTCTTCTCCCAGCTGGCCTCGACCTTGGGCGAGGTCTTCCTCGACGCGCGGGCCGCCGGTCGTGAGCTGTTCGGCTTCGCCGAGCACCAGGTGGAGACGTCCTACCTCGCCACGTCGACGGGCGTACGGGTGCGCCACGCGCAACCCACCGGTCGCATCGAGGTCACCGGCAAGACCGCCGACTGGTCGCGGTCCTCGTGGGTCGGTCAGAGCACCCGCGACTTCTCCGACGTGGACATGACCGCGGTCGACACCGAGCTGACCCAGCGACTGTCCTGGGCCGCACGACGGGTCGACCTGGATGCCGGCCGATACGAGGCTCTGCTGCCGCCGAGCGCCGTCGCGGACCTGATGGCCTTCGTCTACTGGACAGCTGTCGCTCGCGACGCCGACGACGGTCGCACCGTGTTCAGCCGGCAGGGTGGGGGCACCCGGGTGGGAGAGCAGCTGTCCGGCAAGCCGCTGCGCGTGTGGAGCGATCCGGCTGCCCCCGGCCTCGAGTGCGCGCCGGTCGTCATGGCGGCGACATCCGGCTCCTCGCAGTCGGTCTTCGACAACGGTCTGCCGCTCGAGCCGACCGACTGGCTGCGCGAGGGCGACCTCACCGCCCTGATCCAGACCCGGCACTCGGCCGAGATGACGGGGCTGCCCGTCACTCCTGGCGTCGACAACTTGCTGATGAGCTCGTCCGATGCGACCCGCGACCTGGCGGCGATGGTCGGCGACACCCAGCGGGGTCTGTTGCTCACCTGCCTGTGGTACATCCGCGAGGTCGACCCGCAGACGTTGCTGCTCACCGGCCTGACCCGCGATGGGGTCTATCTCGTCGAGGGCGGCGAGGTCGTCGCCGAGGTCAACAACTTCCGCTTCAACGAGAGCCCGGTCGACATGCTCGGTCGGCTCACCGAGCTCGGTCTGCCGGAGCGCACGCTGGCCCGGGAGTTCGGTGACTACTTCACGCGTACGTCGATGCCGGCGTGGCGCGTCGGCGACTTCAACATGTCGTCGGTGAGCAAAGCCAGCTGAGACTGGTCAGGCGTCCTCGAGGCGGAAGCCGACCTTCATGCCGACCTGGAAGTGCTGCGGGGCGCCGTCGACGACCTGTCCACGCACCTGCGTGACCTCGAACCAGTCGAGGTGCCGCAGGGTCTGCGCGGCGCGGGCAAGACCGTTACGGATGGCGTCGTCGACGCCGTCCTCGGAGGTGCCGACGATCTCGGTGACGCGGTAGGTGCGGTTGCTCACTGGGTGCTCCTTGGCATGGGTGTCGCTAGGACGGGCGGCCGCCGGATGGGCGGATGGAGAGACGTCGGGGCGGCCTCAGGCAGCGTAGGACCGTGACGTACCGTGATGCAGTGACGTCACGCGCAGGTCGAGCACGGATCTTCGGCCGCAGGGCCACCTCCGAGCCGGTCTACCAGATCACCGGTGCCCGCCGCGGCATCCGTGAGGACGTCGACTCACGCACCCGACGCTATCTGCTGTCGATGGGTATCCGGTCGGTGTGCTTCGTCGGTGCGGTGGTGGCACACGGCTGGCTGCGCTGGGTGTTGATCTTCTTGGCAGTGGCGTTGCCCTACGTGTCTGTCGTCTTCGCCAACGGCGGCCGGGAGCGCATGGTCGACTTGCCCGACGAGAACCTGATCGAGGACCGCCGGGCGATCGAGCGTCCGCGAGGCTGACGTGACATCACTTCGTGCAATAATCCCCGCTGAGCGTTCGTCGGGGCCCTTGGCGACCCCAGCGGGCGCAGCGAGCGCGATGCGGGGCGGCACCCCCGGGGGCTGCCCGGCATCGCCCGCTCCCCGGTTCCTTCGCGTCACTGTCCCTCGCGTGTGACCGCCGTACGTCGAGACGTGCGGTGACTCTGCTTCCCGACGCCGCCTCGCCGTTGTGCTCGGCGAAGGGGTGTCGCGAGCCGGCCACCTGGGTGCTGGCCTGGAACAACCCCAAGCTGCACACCCCGGACCGACGAAAGACCTGGACGGCGTGCGACAGCCACCGGGCCGGCCTCACCGACTTCCTGAGCCGACGCGACTTTCTCAAGCAGGTCGTGGCCTACCCGGACTGGCCGCCGCCGGCTGCGGGCGAGCCGAGGGACTGAGGTCAGCCGCCGATGGCCGACATCGGCCGGGTCGGCTGCAGGAAGCCCGCGTCGTTGATGCCATGTCCGGGCAGCTTGGCCATCAGCGCAGCGCGCATCCGGGCCGCCAGGTCGTCGTCCGAGGCACCGGAACGCAGCGCCGCACGCAGGTCGGACTCCTCCCTCGCGAACAGGCAGTTGCGCAGCTGACCGTCGGCGGTGAGCCGAACCCGGTCGCACGCGCCGCAGAACGGCCGCGTGACCGACGCGATGACGCCGACCCGGCCCACGCCGCCGTCGACGATCCACTCCTCGGCCGGCGCGCTGCCTCGCTCGGTCGAGGCGACCGGCGCGAGGTCGAACTCGGTGCGCAGCATGGCGAGGATCTCTTCGGCCGTCACCATGGTCGACCGGTCCCAGCCGTGCTGGGCATCCAGCGGCATCTGCTCGATGAACCGCAAGTGGTAGCCCTCCCCCAGCGCCCAGCGCAGCAACGACCCGGCCTCGTCGTCGTTGACCCCGCGCAAGAGCACCGTGTTGACCTTGACAGGAGTGAGGCCGGCGTCGACGGCGGCGGCAAGGCCCGCCAGGACATCGGCGAGGCGGTCGCGCCGGGCGATCGTGACGAACCGGTCCTTGTCGAGGGTGTCCAGCGAGACGTTGACCCGGTCCAGGCCGGCCGCGGCCAACGCAGGTGCCACCCGGGCCAGTCCGATGCCGTTGGTCGTCACCGACATCCTGGGACGGGGCAGCAGTGCACCGACCTGCTCGACGATGGACACGAAGCCGCGCCGCAGCAACGGCTCGCCGCCGGTGAAGCGCACCTCGTCGACGCCCTGGGAGACCGCGACCGCAACCAGACGCACCAGCTCGTCGTCGGTCAGCAGCTCGGGTCCGGGCAGCCACTCGAGACCTTCGGGCGGCATGCAGTAGGAGCAGCGCAAGTTGCACTTGTCGGTCAGCGAGACCCGCAGGTCCGTTGCCACGCGTCCGTACGAGTCCACCAGCACCCACCCACCCTATGCGCCCGCGGGGACACCGAGCCGGTTAACGTCGGAGTGTGCAGCGCCTCCAGGACCGCGGACGACTGGGCTTCCTGCTCAGCCGGCGCTGGCTCGGCCTGCTGGCCTTTGTCATCGTCTTCGCGATCGCCTGTCTGCAGCTCGGCCGCTGGCAGCTGCACCGCCTCGAGTCCCGCCAGCGCAACAACGCGCTGATCACGAGCAATGCGAGCTCCCTCCCGGTCCCTCCGGGTCGTGTGCTGAGTGTCGGTCGGCCGATCGCTGCCGCTCAGCAGTACACCCGAGTCACCGCGACAGGCCGTTATGACACCGCCCACCAGCTGCTCGCGCGTAACCACACCCTCGACGGCGTCGTCGGCTTCTGGGTCCTGGTCCCGCTGCGGCCGGACGGCGGGGGCCCGGCCCTGCTGGTCAACCGCGGTTGGGTCGCGGCCGCTCAGCGCGCCACGGAAGTGCCGCGGGTGCCCGGCCCGCCGGCAGGCGAGGTCACCGTCATCGGCCGCGTGCGCCAGGCCGAGCCGCCCTCGACCAACACCGCACCGCCCGCCGGCCAGGTCAGCCGGGTCGCCGCGACGACCATCTCGCGCATCATCGGCTACCCGCTCTACGACGGGTACGTCGACCTCACCCGCGAGACCCCTCCAACGGCAGGGCACCCGAGGCTGCTGCCGTCGCCGGAGACCAGCGAGGGACCGCACCTGGCCTATGCCTTCCAGTGGTTCCTGTTCGGACTGATGGCGCTGGGCGGCTTCGTTCAGCTGGCCCGTCGCGAGGTGTCCGACAACGCGGCCACGGCAACGGCCGAACCCGGCCCTGCTCCTGCCCAGCCGTCTGCTGCCCAGCCGCCGGTCGTCTCTGTGCGCGTTGACCAGTAGGAGAGCGATTTCTTTGGCCTCAGCCCGCATCGAGGACTACGCACTGATCAGCGATCGACTCTCGGCTGCACTCGTCGGGCTCGACGGTTCGATCGACTGGTTGTGCTTCCCTCGTTTCGACTCGGATGCAGTCTTCGCCCGTCTCCTCGGCGACGAGAGCAACGGACACTGGCGCATGGCGCCACGCGCCGGCGGTGTCTGCACGAGTCGGCACTACCGCGGCGACACCATGATCCTCGAGACGATCTGGTCTGGTCCCCAGGGCAGTGTCCGGGTCATCGACTTCATGCCCGAGCGCGACGAGGCGCCCGACGTTGTCCGCATCGTCGAGGGCCTCGAGGGCTCGGTCGACATGCGCAGCGAGCTTCGGCTCCGCTTCGGCTACGGCGACGTGGTTCCGTGGGTGCGGCACCTCGACGGCATGCTGGCGGCGATCGCCGGACCGGACGCGGTGTGGCTCGCCTCGGACGTGGTCCACCGGGGCCGCGACTTCGCGTCGTACGGCGACTTCACGATCACCGCCGGCCAGACCAGCACGTTCGTCCTGACCTGGAACGCGTCCTACCGGCATCAGCCCCAGCCGGTGGACCCGCACGCCGCGCTGCGGGAGACCGAGATGTTCTGGACGACGTGGTCCGAACGCTGCACCTACCAGGGCCCGCACCGCGAGGCCGTGCTGCGCTCGCTGCTGGTGCTCAAGGCACTGACGTATGCACCGACCGGCGGCATCGTCGCCGCGGTCACCACCTCGCTGCCGGAGGAGCTCGGCGGATCACGGAACTGGGACTACCGCTTCTGCTGGCTCCGTGACGCGACGTTCACCCTGCAGGCCCTGGTGCGCACCGGATACATCGAGGAGGCGGCGTCCTGGCGCGAGTGGTTGCTCCGCGCGATAGCGGGCGCGCCCGAGCGTCTGCAGATCCTGTACGGCGTCGCCGGCGAGCGGCAGGCGCCGGAACGGGAGCTCCCGTGGCTGGCCGGGTACGAAGGCTCGAAGCCGGTGCGCATCGGCAACGGCGCGGTCGACCAGCGTCAGCTGGACGTCTACGGGGAGGTCATGGACGCGCTGTGGCTCGCTCGCTCCTGTGGGCTCGGCATCGACCATGATGCGTGGCGGATGCAGCGTGGCCTGATGGACTGGCTGGAGAGCGGCTGGAGCGAGCCCGATGAAGGGCTCTGGGAGGTTCGCGGGCCACGTCGCCACTTCACCCACAGCAAGGTGCTGGCGTGGGTGGCGGCAGACCGCGCAGTACGCACAGTCGAGTCGATGCGCCTCGAGGGTCCGGTTGACCGCTATCGCGCGCTGCGCGACACGATCCACGCCGACGTGTGCGCCAAGGGCTATGACAGCGAGCGGCAGACGTTCACCCAGTCCTACGGGTCGCGCGCGCTGGATGCGTCGCTGCTGCTGGTGCCTCAGGTCGGCTTCCTCCCGCCGGAGGACGAGCGGGTCCGCGGCACCCTCCGGGCGATCCAGCGCGAGCTCGCCGCAGACGGCATGGTGCGTCGTTATGACACCGACGACGCGCAGGACGGCGTCCCCGGCGACGAGGGCGCATTCCTCGCGTGCAGCTTCTGGCTCGCCGATGCGCTGGTGCTCGACGGTCAGGTCGACGCCGGCCGGGAGAAGTTCGAGCACCTTCTCTCGCTGCGTAACGACGTAGGCCTGCTCGCCGAGGAGTACGACGTCGCGGCCAGCCGTCAGCTCGGCAACGTGCCGCAGGCGTACAGCCACCTCGCGCTGGTCAACACCGCCCTGATCCTGCAGGAGCGCGAAGCCATGCGCACCCCCAGCTGACTCGCCATCCTCGCCACGCTTGCTCCTCGAGCGTCACGAACGCCGCCTCCGCTCCGGAGAGGATGCGGCACGTCCAAGATGCCGATTCCTCTCCGGAGGGCGGCTCGAGCGCCATCAGTCAGTCTGTGCCTTGGCTGCGTCGCCGACGGTGTCGATCGTGCAGCTACGACACCGCACAGACACCGCACAGGCACCGCACAGGCACCGCACAGGCGGTGCAGCTAGCACGAGAAGCGAAGCGGTCATCCGATAGGCGCTCAGCCACCAGGGATCAGGGGAATCGCACCTGCCCCGAAGGTGCCAGCATCGCGAGAAGGAACAACCCGCTTGCCGCCCGGCGGAGTCTGGCTGGCCAGTTGCTCGTCATTTGCCTGCCTGCTTGTCCCCGACGTCGAGCGGCATGGCCGCTGCGGAAGCCTGCGCGCGTCGCCCCCGACGCGCCCGTCACCAGCGCTAGGTGAGGCACCTGTCGAACCGCTTTGTCACGGCGACAACGACAAGCGCTTGCGCAGCCAGATACATCACAGGAGGGTGTCCTGGAGTGCGCGCGACGCCCGGTGAGCCTCGTGTGCCAATGTCTCAGCTTC
>JANLYQ010000051.1:0-27887 GCA_031365725.1 Sporichthyaceae bacterium
CCGGCAGCCTCGACAGCGTGGCCTGCGTTCGCGGTGCCTGCTGGGGCTCGGGCGACCTCGGCCGAGTTGCGGTGCTCACCCGCGGCTGAGCGTTCTGACAGGCTGGGCGCATGAGCGAGAGCGGTCAGCGGCTGGCCCACGCCACCGGTCTGATGACCACGCATCGAGGCTCCGGTGCGATTCTTGATGCGTGGTTCCCCGAGCCGCGGCTGGGCGCAGCGGCCGGGCCTGGCACAACATCGACGCCGTCCACTCCGACGACCCTGACGCCCCTGACCGGGTCCGACGACGACCGGGACACCGAGCGCACCGTTGTGACCTGCAGCATCAACCTCGACGTGGCGCCTGCCGGGACTCTCGACGTGTGGCTCCGGCTGCATCTGCTGTCCCACCGCCTGGTCCGTCCGCGTGAGCTGGACATGACCGGTGTCTTCGGGCTGCTCACCAATGTCGCCTGGACCAACCACGGACCGTGCGCCGTCGACGGCTTCGAGACCACGCGCGCTGCCCTGCTCCAGCGCGGGCCGGTGCAGGTGCTGGGCGTCGACAAGTTCCCACGGATGGTCGACTACGTGCTGCCCGGCGGCGTACGGATCGCGGACGCCGACCGGGTCCGCCTTGGCGCTCACCTCGCGCCGGGTACGACCGTGATGCATGAGGGCTTCGTGAACTTCAACGCGGGCACCCTCGGCGCCTCCATGGTCGAGGGCCGGATCAGCGCCGGTGTCGTCGTGGGTGACGGCTCGGACGTCGGCGGCGGCGCGTCGATCATGGGCACCCTGTCCGGTGGCGGACAGGAGGTCATCACCGTCGGCGAGCGCTGCCTCATCGGCGCCAACGCCGGCATCGGCATCTCCCTCGGTGACGACTGCGTCGTCGAAGCAGGCTGCTACATCACCGCCGGCACCAAGGTCACCCTCGAGGACGGCAGCATCGTGAAGGCCCGCGACCTCTCCGGCCGTGACCAGCTGATGCTGTGGCGCAACAGCGTCACCGGCGCCATCGAGTGCAAGGCCCGCGCCGGCACGTGGGGTGCCCTCGATGCCGCCCTGCACGCCAACGACTGATCCCAGCCCGATCCCCCACGAGGTGGACCGGCTCACCGCCCTCGGCGCGGCCACCATCCGCGTCGGCGATGACCTCGTGGTGATGGGCGATTTCCGAGGGCAACGGGTTCTGCGTCGAGTGGCCCGCTCGCCTGTTCCGCAGGGCACGCATGATCCGGGAGACGCGACAGAGCCTCGTAGACCTCAGCAGAGCGGGGGGTCGGTCCCCTTGAGGTAGGTGCGGCCGAGCGGACTTGTCCAGGTCTTGATGCCGCCGTCAGCGTCGCGGCTGAGTCGCCATCGGCCGTGGGTCTTGGCGTTGTGATGCTGACGACAGAGGGGGCCCAGGTTGTCGCGCACCGTGCGGCCGTCGCGGCGGAAGGTGACGACGTGGTCGCAGTCGCACGACTGGGCCAGGACCGCACAGCCAGGGAACCCGCACACGCCGTCACGCGCCGCCAGGAAGGCCTTCATCCGTTGCGAGGGCCGATAGCTGCGAGCCCCGCGATCAACTACCTGGCCGGTGCCGGGGTCGACGGTCCAGCGGATCCAGTCGCGGTCCCGCGCCATCGCGGCGCCGAGCTCACCAGGGATCGCGCCGTAGCCCGGGATGTGGGCGGGATTGTCGGCCAGCCCGAGCACCGTCGGCAGGTCGACGACGATGGCGGCCACCTGCGCCCCACCGCACGAGCACCGAGGCAGCGCAGCCACTTGCGCGGTCGACCTGTGCGTCGTGGAACTTGCTGACCCGCTCGGCGAGGAGGTCGGGTCTCGGGTCGCAGAACCGGCGGTGCGCGGCTGGGTCGCAGAACCAGCCCCGCGAGATGTCGCTGGCTCGGCCGCCTGCGATGAAGACGATCCAGGTGGTGTCGCGTGAGCGGCGGACGCGTCCCACCACGACGTGTGCTCAGGGCCGAGGACAGCACCGACCAAGGCATCGACCCGGAGGGCGTCGAGGCCCGGGTCGGGCCGCCCCAGCGCTGCCAGCGCGGCCTGACCGACTCGAGCGGCACTGGTCAGCGCCGACCACAGGTCGACCTCGACCGGAGCAGGCATCATCACCCACCAGGCGCGCATGGCATCGGGTTGCGGGACCCGCGAGATGGCCCGCCGCGCCTTGGCGTGCTCGTGCCGCGCCCGGGCGGCGGCTGGGTCCGCGGCGATGACCGCGCGTCGGGTGGCGCGCTTGAGCTGCCCGAGGGTCTGGACGCCGGCCCGACGCAACACCCGCGCCGCCACCTGCAGCGCGAGGACGTCGTCGAGGTCCCGCACGGCCTCGGCGATGTGGGCAGCCTGGGAGTAGGAGATGGTGCCGGCCAGCAGGGCCGCGAGCACGTCAGGCAACCGGTCCCGCAGGTCGGCCGCCACCCGGGTGCGCAGCCGAGCCGTCGACGGGGCGAGCCGCAGCGCCGCACCCACCTCGTGGCGGGCAGCGTCTGCCTCCAGACCGATGGCCTCGGTGGCATCGACCAACGAGGCAAGTGCCAGCTGCTGATGACCGGCGATGGCAGCAGAGAGTCGCTCCCAGGCCCGCACCAGGTCGACACGGTCCGACGCCGACAACGAGGCGGCGTCGACCTCGGCCAGGAAGACCGCACTCACCAACGGCAAGTCTTCAGTCGCCGCGGCCCGGACGAGCCGTCCCTCGTCGCGCGACGCCAGCACCCTGACCAGCGCGAGGTCGGCGGGCACTTCGAGGGCGACTGACATGTTCGAAGGCTAGAACGGAGGTCGGACACAACTATCGCGGCTGCTCAGACGGCGGAGAGCCAGCCCGGGCGGCTGACGCCTCCCCGCCCGGACACCGGGCCACCCTGCCACCCGGCACCCGGCACCCGGCACCCTGCACCCGGCACCCGGCACCCGGCACCCGGCACCCGGCACCCGGCACCGTCAGCCCGTGGCTTCCAGCAGGTCCAACAGCTGTCGGCGTACGTCGGCAAGAACGCGGCCGTCCGTCGTCCAGGACGACCACGACGACGCGGCCCGAGCGATCACGGCAGCAGCTGGGGCGCCCTGCCCGCGGGCGCGCAGCTGTGCGACGAGGTCATAGTCATCCATGCCGTCGCGCACCATTGCCAACCGGATCGAGGGCACCACGCCGACGACACCGGCCGGATGACCGGGATAGACCAAGGTCCCGTCGCCGGGATAGCAGCAGCTCGTCGTGTGCGTGTACGTCGGGTCGACCCAGGGGTCGCGCTGCCACCGGTCGACCGCCCAGTACAGCAAGCCCTGCACCCCTTGCGAGGCGTTGAGGAAGCCACCCAGCACGCGATAGTTCGTCACCGGCAGATCCAGCTGCCAGCTCGGGGTGCGCGCACCCTGCACGAGCGCCTGGTATGACCAGAGCTCACCGCCGGTTGCTTCGACCTGCGCCCGCAACGCGGGGTCCAACGACCGCAGCTGCCATGGCATCAGCACCCAGATGTCGACCACAGGACGCCCCGTGCCGTCGTCCATCAGGTCCGCCCGGGGCACGACGGTGACGAGGTGCTCGACAGCCGCACCGTGCAGCACCCGGGCCCACTCGCGCAGGCGGGTCACGATGCCCGGGCACTCGCCGATCTCGTCCGCACTGTAGTCGTAGGTCCGCACACCCACGTCGTACGACGCCTTCGCCGCACGGATCGCATCAGCCGTCGGAGCCCCGGGCATCGCGCAGTGCTCGACGTCCGCGCCGCTCCAGAACGCCAGGTCGACCGACGACAGACCGTTGGCCAGCAGGCCCTTCGCGCGGGTGGAGGGCACCGGAGCAGGTTGAACCCGATAGCGCAGCAACAGGTCTTCGACGGCAGGCACCCGGTTGGCCTGCTGCCAGATGCCGAACCGCGAACCAGCCGCCGGCACCACCGGAAGCGTCACGTCCCGCACCCGCAGCACGACCTCGCCGGTCGCACCTCCCTGATCGCTGCGTGCGGTCCACCGACCGGTGTAGAGGCCAGGCGACGCATCGCGCGGCACCGTCACGTCGGCCCACACCGGCTGGGCATGCCCGCGCGGCACGCCGAACACGCCCGCGGCATAACGCGCGTTCGACCGCGGGGTCCGACCTGTCACCGGGTCGACGAACGGCACCAGCGCATCTGGGATCCAGGTCCACGACAGCGGTCGCCCCGACCAGGCCGGGCTGTGCCGACGGATCCGCACGTACTGCTCGCGCGCCAACGCAGGCGCTGCGATGCGGTGGCCGGCACGGTCGGTCAGAGCAGTCGTCGTGACCGTCGCGTGCGAGAGCGCGCCACCCGTTGCCCGGACGGCTATCTGGAAGGACTCGGTCTCTCCGCGCGCCGCCTCGATCCGCGCGACACGGCCCGTGCCCGTGGATGGCTCGATCGGCACCCGGACCGTCGAGCCCACCGTCCACGCATCCAGACGGCTGTCCCGACGACCAGCGGCGTCGTCGGCGCCGACAGATGCGGTCAGCGCGACAACACCGGCAAGCACGGCGACCGCATGGCCGACACCCCGGACCCGGACACCCCACACCCACGTCGTACGACGGGGGGCGAGGCGATCGGTCACTCTGCGGCGAGCCGCTGGCCGGTGACCACTGCCAGCGCACCCACAGTGTTCAGTGCAGCGTCGGCCGGTGCCGTACGCGTCCCGAGGTACATCAGGTTGAGCACCCGACCAGCCCGCTGAGCGACGATGACCTGGAAGAACGGCTTCGCCGTGCCGCGGGGCTTCTCCTTCAAGCTGACCACAGCATTGTCGGCGACGGGAAGGTGCGTAAGTCCACTGGTCACCCGGCTGACGTCATAGCGAATGTCCGGGACGCCCTTCACCTCGGATGTGATGTACATACCCACAGTGCACCCGCGCACCGACCGGCGTAGCTGCGCGAGGGCGAGCGCCGCGTGCGCACCCGTGTCATAGGCGACGACCTCGTTGGAGAGACCGACCGAGGTGGTGCCCTTCATGACCACGACCTGACGTCGCGCCACCCGGTACTTCTCGGTCGTGAAGCGGTAGCCGCAGTTGGTGAGCGTGACCTCCCCGCGCACCTTGCGACCACCCGGAACCAGCCTCGTGGCGTAACCGGTCGCGAGGTCGCCGTTGATCAGCAGGACCTTGGTCACCAGCTCGGTGGGAGTCGGCACCAGCACGCTGGTCGGGACCGCCGCCGCGGACGTCGCGCCCGTCAGCCCGATGGCAAGCAGCGCGCCCGCGGCGGTGATCGCCGTCGTGGTGCGCAGCAGGTGGTGACGCAGGTTCATGCGATCTCCCCGTGATCAGTGATGACGCTGATGGTGCTGCCAGTGCTGCAGGTGCTGCCAGTGCTGCTGGCTCCGAGCGCCCAGCCTTCGTCCCGCCATCGGCACATCATGGTCACACCTTGAGGCGTTCCGCCGCCGTTCCCACGCGCTCGTCGGTGGCCGTCAGCGCCAGCCGCACGTGCCGCGCACCCGCGGCACCGTAGAAGGTGCCCGGGGCCGCGAGGATGCCGCGTCCAGCCAGCCACGCCACCGACGCCCACGCGTCCTCGTCGCGCGTCACCCACAGGTAGAGCCCCGCCTCCGAGCCGTCGACCCGCCAGCCCGCGGCGATCAGCGCCGACCGCAGCACCTCGCGGCGGGCGGCGTACCGCGCATGCTGCTCGCGCACGTGCGCGACATCGTCGAGTGCGGCCACCATCGCCGCTTGTACCGGCGTAGGCACGATCATGCCGGCGTGCCGACGCACCTCGAGCAGCTCGCCGACCAGGGCCGGGTCACCAGCGGCGAAGGCCGCGCGGTAGCCCGCGAGGTTGGACCGCTTCGACAGCGAGCACACGGCGAGCAGCGACTCATGACTGCCCTCACAGACTCGGTCGTCCAGGATCGACGGCGTGCCCGTCCCGGCCCACGTTCCCCATCCGAGCTCGCAGTAGCACTCGTCAGAAGCGACCACAGCGCCGCGTTCACGTGCCCACACCACGACCTTGCGCAGGTGCTCGACCGGCGCGACCGCACCGGTCGGGTTGCCGGGCGAGTTGACCCACACCAGCCGCACCGCGGCGGGACCCGCTCCCGTGAGCGAGTCGCTGGCCAGCGGGGTGGCGCCGGCGAGCCGCGCCCCGACGTCGTACGTCGGGTAGGCCGTGGCGGGGTGCACCACGACGTCGCCGGGGCCAAGACCGAGCAACGTCGGCAACCACGCCACCAGCTCCTTGGACCCGACGGTCGGCAGGACAGCGGCCGGGTCGACCCCCGACGCGCCCCGTCGGGCGAACCAACGCACCACTGCCTCGCGCAACGCCGGAGTGCCATGCGTCAGCGGATAGCCCGGTGCGTCGGAGGCCGCCTCCAGCGCTCGGCGCACGACCTCAGGGGTGGGGTCGACCGGTGTGCCGACCGAGAGGTCGACGATGCCATCCGGGTGCGCCCGGGCGGTCGCGGCGTACGGCGCCAGCGCGTCCCACGGAAAGTCCGGAAGCCGCGCCGAGACCGGCCCGAGCGTCAGTGCTCCTGCGGCTGCGGGGGCAGGGCCAGGATCAGCGGGTGGTCCTTGTCGATCTTGCCGAGTTTGGCGGCACCACCAGGGGAGCCGAGGTCGTCGAAGAACTCGACGTTGGCCTTGTAGTAGTCCTTCCACTGCTCGGGTGTGTCGTCCTCGTAGAAGATCGCCTCGACGGGGCACACCGGCTCGCACGCTCCACAGTCCACGCACTCGTCGGGGTGGATGTAGAGCATCCGGTTGCCCTCGTAGATGCAGTCGACGGGGCACTCCTCGATGCACGCTTTGTCGAGGAGGTCGACGCAGGGCTGCGCGATGACGTAGGTCACGGTCGGGTCCCTCCCGGGGAAACGGTGGAGCGGTGCGCGAATCGGTGGTCGTCTGGCTCAGGGGGCAGGGCCCCGGCCCCTAGTATCGCTGCCGCCTCGAACGATATCCGCCGGAGGGTCCCGCGATGCTCACCACCCGCGACATCGGACACCGCGTCTCCGTGCGCCGCCGCACCCCGGAGGGGCTCTCGGACCTGCTCGGTCACCTGCTCGACATCGACGACAGGCAGCTCGAGGTGCTCGGTCGTGGGGCCGTGCACACCATCGCCCGAGCCGATGTGACTGCAGCCAAGGTGGTGCCGCCCGCGACCCCGCGACGCGGCTGGGAGGTGCCCCTCGTGGCTCCCGACGACATGCAGCGCATCTGCTGGGCCGGCTGGCCGGCTCGCGAGACCGAGCGGCTCGGCGACTGGGTGCTGCGCGCACATGGCGGCATCACCGGCCGGGCCAACAGCGCGATGGCCGTCGGCGACCCCGGTCTGCCCGTGCCGGGCGCGTTGCGACGCACCGCTGACTGGTACGCAGCCCGCGAGCTGCCGCCGTTGCTCCAGCTGCCGCTCGCTGACTCCGCCAACCTGGAGATGGACGCCGCCGGCTGGCCGCGGCTGCACGTCACCGTGGTGCAGGTGGCCCCGATCGCCCGCGTGCTGTCGGTGCTGTCCCCCGTCGGCGGGAGTCCCACCACCGAAAGCCGAATCACCGACGGCATGGCGACCAGCACAGTCAGCACCCTCGTCGAGCCCAACCCGTCGGCCGACTGGCGTTCCCTCATGCACGACCTGGACGCCGATGTCGAGACCCACCTGGCCATCCTGACCGGCCCGGCGGCGGTCGGCTTCGTCACCGTGCGCCGGGGTGCCCAGCCGGTCGGCATCGGCCGGGTCTCCGTGGAGGGCACCTGGTGCGGCATCACGTCGGTGGATGTCGCCCCGGGCGCGCGACGGCAGGGCGTCGGGTCGGCCGTGATGCGCGGTCTGCTGTCGTGGGCCGCTGACCAGGGCGCGACCTCGTCCTACCTCCAGGTCCGCGCGGGCAACGCCGGCGCGCTACTGCTCTACGACGCCCTGGGCTACGTCACCCACCATCCCTACGGCTACCGCGCACCGATCGCCTGACCGACGCATGCCTGACCGACGGACGCCCGGCCGACGGACGACCAGCGCTACTGCGTCGGTGACGGGCTCGGCGCCGGCGTGGTGGGGGTCGGCGTGCTGGTCGGCTTCGGCTTAGGTTTCGGCGGCTTGCTGTCGCAGCGCACCTCGTTCTCCGGGTCGTACGTCGTCCGGAAGGACTCCGACTTCACCTTCGTCGCCCCGGTGTAGAACACCCGGGTGTCGACCACCTTGAAACCAGGAACGCCTGACGTCGCCACGCAGTCACCTGCTGTCGTCCCGGCCGGCCGCGGGTCGTAGACGACGTGGAAGTCGGTGACGTCGTACCGCGGTCCGCGCACGGACTCGATGCGATAGCGCCTGGTGCCGTAGACGTTCACCGTGACCGAGCTGTTGGTGTACGAGGTGGTGATGAAGATGCCGTGTGGTGAGTCGTTGCGGAAGCGCAAGTCCTTGTCGCCCCACGCGACCGTGGCCTCACGGCCCTCGGGATAGCGGCTGATGTAGAAGCTGTGCGGGTGGTGCTCGATGACCTGCAGACCCGCGAAGTACGCCGCGTTGTAGGTCGTCGTCACCAGCTGCGAGACACCACCGCCGAAGTCCACCTCCAGCTGGCCGTTGTTGATGATGAAGCCCTGCGCGAAGCCGCGTTCGGCGGTGCGCTCTCCCACGACGTCGTTGAGGCTGAACACCTTGCCGGGCAGCACCAGCGTGCGGTCCATCAGGTCGGCGGCCCGGTGGATGTTGACCAGGCGGGGCGGGAAGTCGGAGGGGTAGTAGGTCGTGAACGTCGACACCCGCTCGGTCACCCCGAGGGCCGTGGCTGCCTCCGTCGTCACTGCGGGCTCGGTGTCCCCGAGCTCGACGGTGGCGTTGCGCTGTGCCGGGTCGGCGCTGGCCAGGGCCGGCAGCACAGCCGCACCGAGAGCCTCGGCGGTCACCCCGCGACCAGGCCTCCCGGGTACGACGGTGGGAGTGCCGGACTTGACGGTGAACGTGGCGTCGACCGCGGGACTCTCCAGCGGCGCCAGCTCCTTGGCGATCGCCGCACGTAGCGCCACCCCGTCGAGCACCGGTCGCAGGCTGCCGGCGTCCGGGGTGAACGTCAGCGCGGCGGCGACCGCTGTGGCTGGGACCGACACCGGAGTCCCCCCGACGTCCACCGACACCGGGCCAGAGACAGCGGGAGCCGCGACTTCTCGCTCGACCCGCGCCACCTCGGCCGCGCTCACCGACGGCTTGGCCTCGCGCATCGGCAGGTCGACCGCCGCGCCCCCGGTGGCGTAGTCGCCGACCAGGTAGACCGACGCAAGCTCATCGACGGCATCAGGTCGGCGCACGACGCGACCCGACGACGGCTCGACCCGCTCCGGCGCCCCGACGGCAGTGAAGCGCACGGTGCCCTCGACCGGCGGCCGGTCGATCGTCGCAGCAACCGCGTCGACGGCAGCACGCAACCGCTGTCGGTCGACCGCGACGACCGGCGTGACCTCGCCGCCGCCGCGCAGCGTGCGGAGCAGGTCGCGGGGGTCCCAGCTGCGGGCCTGGGCCGCGGCCACCGTAGCGGGCGCATCCAACGCCAACCCGGCCCTCCCGGGCTGGACCGTGGCGGATCGGCCGCCTGCGCGGACGGCTATCGGCATCTCGACCCTCGCGGCCAGCCGGCGCCGCAGTGTCGTCACCGCCTGAGCCTTGCTCTGACCACTGATCGGCACGCCGAGCACCGTGGTCCCCCTGGCGACGCCGGACCCCGCTGCCACCCAGGCACCGACCCAGAGCGCACCGAGCAGGACTACGACCCCCAGCAGCACCAGCAGAACGCGACGTACCGGGTGACGGCGGGCGGCCGGCTCGCCCGTGACGTCAGCGATCACGTTGACGTCGGTCACGATGCGGCGGGACCACTCGTGGTGCGGGCGTAGCGGCTGCGGTGGTAGACCAGCGGTTCGCCGTCCCGATCGCGCTCGGCCACGGCAACGACCTCCCCCAGGACGATGTCGTGGTCGCCGCCGTCGTAGACCGCGGCCGTGTGGCACTCGATCCATGCGAGCGAGCTGTCCAGCAGCGCGGCCCCCGTGACTCCGCGGCGGTGCGGGTGACGGTCCAGCTGCCCGACCAACGGGCGACCCTTGGTGGCGAACCAGTCAGCGGCGCGGCGACCCTCCACCGACAGGATCGACACGGCCCAGAACCCGCTCTCGAGCACCGCGTCCCGGAACCGCGCCTCGCGTTCGACACACACCAGGACCCGCAGCGGGTCGAGCGAGACCGATGTGAAGGCGCTGGCGGTCATCGCATGATCGATGTTTCCCACCCGGGTCGTGACCACCGTGACACCGGAGGCGAAATGCCCCACGGCGCGCCGGAAAGCCGACTCGTCGGGCGGGATGACGGCAGACCCCACCGGGTCGGACGGGACAGGAAAGGACGCGGCCATGGCCCCCCGAGCCTACCCGCGGTCGATGCCATCAACTCGCGGCGAACTCCAGGCACCTGACACGGCCGCGGCCGAGGGCTAGATTCCGGGACGACGTGCTCGGGCAGGAGGTCGCGGTGGAAGAGTTCGGGCTCTTCATCGGCGGCGCGTCCCGTGGGTCCTCGTCGGGTCGGACGTTCGACTCCCTCAACCCCTACACCGGGGTGCCGTGGGCGCGAGTCGCGGACGGCACCCCCGACGACATCGACGCTGCGGTCGCTGCAGCGCGGACCGCGTTCGACGGCGCGTGGGGCCAGATGTCCGGCTTCCAGCGGGCCGCCGTCATGCGCAGGTGCGGGGACGCCCTGGACGCGAACTCCGAGCGACTGGCCCAGCTCGAGGTCAACGACTCCGGAAAGCTGCTGCGCGAGATGTCCGGTCAGATGGCCGCCCTGTCGTCGTGGTTCACCTACTTCGCCGGCCTCGCCGACAAGCTCGAGGGGACCACCGTCCCGTTGGCGAACCCGACCTACTTCGCCTACACCCGCAAGGAACCCGTCGGCGTCGTCGGTGCCATCACGCCGTGGAACAGCCCGCTGCTGCTGCTCACCTGGAAGCTCGCTCCGTTGTTGGCCGGCGGCAACGTGTGCGTCGCCAAGCCCTCGGAGCACTCGCCGGTCTCGACGATCGCTCTCGCCGAGATCCTGCATGCCGCGGGGCTGCCTGCCGGTGTCCTCAACGTGGTGACGGGATGGGACCGGTCGGTCGGGGAAGCGCTGGCGCAACACCCCGGTATCGACAAGATCGCCTTCACCGGCTCGACAGCGACCGGCATCGCGGTGGCACGAGCGGCCACCGGCAACGTCAACCGCTCCACCCTGGAGCTGGGTGGGAAGTCGGCCCAGACCGTGTTCCCCGACGCCGACCTCGACGCGGCCGCGAACGGCGTCGTGGCCGGGGTCTTCGCTGCTACCGGCCAGACCTGCATGGCCGGGTCGCGGCTGATCGTCCACGAGTCCGTCGCCGACGAGCTGGTGGCGAAGGTCGTCGCCCGTGCGAACGCGATCAAGCTCGGGGACCCGAACGACCCGAGCACCGAGATGGGCCCGATGGCCAACCTGCCGCAGTACGAAAAGGTGCTCGGCTATCTCCGGGTCGCCGCGGACGAGGGCGGCACGTTCGCTGCCGGAGGCGAGCCCGCCGCCGAGCTCGGCGGACTCTTCGTCAAGCCGACCGTGATCACCGGGGTCCATCGGGACAGCACCGTGGTGCGCGAGGAGATCTTCGGTCCCGTTCTCTCGGTCTACACGTTCACCGACGAGGCCGACGCCATCGCGCTGGCCAACGACACGGACTACGGCCTGGCCGCCTCGGTCTGGACCAAGGATGTCCATCGTGCGCACCGGGTGGCCGCCGGGCTGCGGGCCGGCACTGTCTGGGTGAACGCCTATCGGGTCGTGGCACCCAACATGCCGTTCGGCGGCTACGGCCGGTCCGGGTTCGGCCGGGAGAACGGCATCGCCGCGGTCGAGGAGTACCTCGAGACCAAGTCGGTCTACATCGAGTTGACCGGCGAGCTGCGCGACCCGTTCCGACTCGGTTGAGCCAGCGCCAGCCGAGACATGAGCTCAGGCGCTGGCGACCGAGCCCGCGAGCCGGGCGTTGCTGATGACGACAGCGGCCGGCTGCTCGACCAGACGCAGGGTGTTCAGCGACGCCTCGCCGAACGCGTTCTTGGTCGCGCTGGACAGCGCGAGGCAGCCCACGACCCGACCACCGGCCCGCAACGGCATCGACAGGAAGGTCGCCATGCGGCCCTCCTCGTCCTGACCGAGGAAGCCCTGCGGGTCGGCGACGCGCGGCACGAGGTCGTGCGCGTGCACCGTCACACCGGTCACCTGGGTGGCGGCGTCCGCGATCGCGCCGAAGAACTCGGTGTACTGCTGCTGGGAGGACTCGCGCGCCACGGTCAGGTAGGTCATGCCGTCGTCGAGCATGCACACCGCGGCGAGGTCGTAGTCGACGACCCGACCGAGCACGCCGAGCACCGCCGCCACCGTCTCCTCGAAACCGTGCACGTCGGCGGCGATCTGAGTCACCTCCGAGGACACCGAGGCCTCGAACAGCTTGCGGTCCAACAGCTCGGAGACCCGTGCCATCACCTCGTCGTCGCCGATCTCGACGGGGTCCGGGCGCAGCGGCGGGCGACCACCACGCGCCTCGTCGGCGGCCGCGAGGACCTCCTGCACGGCCCGCACGAGCTCGGGCGCCTCGAAGTCCTTGGTCAAGAACCGGTCCGCACCGTTCTGCTTGCCCCAGTAGCGGTCAGATGCGGCGTCCAGCGAGGTCAGCAGCAGGATCGGGGTCTCCGCGGTCTGCCAGTCGTCCTTGAGCAGCCGCGCGGCCACGTAGCCGGAGAGCCGCGGCATCTGCACGTCGAGGATCACCACGTCGGGCTGGTGCCTGAACACGCCCTGCACCGCCTCGACCCCGTCCTCGGCGGTGACGACCTCGAAGCCGGCGCGCTCCAGCACGGTGGTCACGATCCGCCGCAGCGTCGGGCTGTCGTCGGCGATCAGCACGGTGGTCATCGGGGTTCCTCGGCTCTGTCGGGATGCTGGTGGTCGGGAAACGTGCAGGACATGTGTAGGAGATGTGCAGGGAGGCGCTGGGGGCGAGCAGGTCGGCGTACGCCGGTCAGCGCCCGATCAGGCGACGGACCGTATCGATGAGTTCGGCCTGGTCGAACTCGCTCTTGAGCAGATAGGCACTGGCACCTGCATCCAGCCCGGCCCGCCGGTCGGCCTCGTCCCCCCGCGAGGTCATGATCACGACGGGCACGTCCTCCCAACCGCGGGTGCGCCGCAGCGTTCGGGTCAAGGTAAAGCCGTCCATGCCGGGCATCTCGACGTCACTGAGCACGAGGTCCACCGGATCGTCGGTCAGCCGGGCCGCGCCGTCGAGGCCGTCGACCGCGGTGAGCACGTCGTAGCCCGCGCCCTCGAGCATCACCCGCTGCAGCTCGCGCACCCCGACCGAGTCCTCGACCACGAGCACCCGGGCGCGTGTGGTCGGCTCCGCTGTCGCTCGCGCCGCACCCCGGCCCAGATCGCTGGTACGCCGGTCAGCCGGCTGCTCCGCAGCGCCGGATGTGTTCGTCGCAGGGGCCCTTGCGGCCGCAGACGCCGCCAGCGGCGCCCAGCCACCACCGGCAGCCAGCTGCCGCACCGCGATCTCACGGATGTCGAGCACCAGCACGACGCTGCCGTCAGCGTCGATGGTGGCGCCGGCCACCGTGGGCAGACGACCGAGGAAGGTGCCGAGCTCCTTGACCACCACCTCGAGCTCGCCCTCGAGCTCGTCGACGGCCAGCGCGATCAGCTCACCGGCACCGCCGTGCTGCACGACCACCGCGGCCCGGGGGTTGCGGTCACCGACGGCGGCCAGGACGCGACCCAGGTCGACGAGGGGCATGGTGCGGTCGCCGCGGGCGATGACGGTGACACCAGCCACCTCGTGCCGCACCGCGCCGGCGAGGCCGATGGTCTCCAGCACACCGGAGACGGGCAGGGCGTACCGCTCGGTGCCGACCCGGGCGAGCAGGCAGCGCAGCACCCCGAGGGTGACCGGCAGGTTGATGCTGAACGTCGTCCCCTGACCCGGGAAGGCGCGCACCTCGATGGTGCCGCTGAGCTCTTCGACCACCGTGCGCACGACGTCGAGACCGACGCCACGCCCGGAGGTGCGCGTGACCTCGTCCCGGGTGGAGAAGCCGGCAGAGAACAGCACCTGCAGCAGGGCGGGCCCGCTCGCGAGGGAGTCGGCGGGCAGCACACCGCGGGCGATCGCCATGGCGCGAAGGGCGTCCTCGTCGACACCGCGACCGTCGTCGGACACCTCGATCACGACGCTGGACCCGGCGGCACGTGCCGACACGGTGACGGTGGCCTGCGCGGGCTTGCCGGCGGCCAGACGTTCGGCCGGGGGCTCGCAGCCGTGGTCGACCGCGTTGATGACGAGGTGGCGCAACGAGTCGGCGACGGCGTCGAGCACCCGGGTGTCCAGCTCGACCTCCTGCCCGGACAGCACCAGGACCACGTCCTTGGCCGGGTCCTCGGCTCCGGTGGAGGCAGCCAGCTCGCGCACCAGCTGAGGGAAGCCCGCGACCACCCGCCGCAGCGGCACCATGGCAAGACCCATGGCCCCGTCGCGTACGTCGGCGAGCCGGGCCTGTCCGTCCTCGGCGCGGGTCAGCAGCTCGCGGGTGGCCACCTGGAGCCGGTCCCCCATGGCGGCGACGGCGTGGATGGCAGCGAAGACCGGGTGCTCGAGCGAGGCCCCCTGCACCGAGTCCCGCAGAGCGCGCACTGCGCGCGTGTGCTCCACGACCAGCGCAGCGAGGTCGCGGCCCTGCCGGGCCACTCGTCGTACGTCCAGGTCGGCCTCGCCGACCACGTCGACCAGGTCGTGCACCCGCCGGGTCGGCACCCGCACCGAGTCGCCACCGCGACCGCGCAGGTCCTCGACCTCGGGCGACTCGTCCTCGGCGAGGCGGGGCACGACGACGGGGTCCTCACCGGCGGCGGCCCGGTCGAGGGCGTCGATGACCGCCGCGAGCTCGGCGGCGCCGACCGGGCGGGCGGCACCGGGCAGTGACCGGCCGATGCTCTCGGCGGAGACGAGCAGCAGGTCGACGATGTCGCGCCGGACCGTCAGGCGCCCCTCCTTGACCGCACCGAGCAGGTCCTCGGCCCGGTGCGCCACGTCGACGACCTGGTCGAGGCCGAGCATCCGCGCCGATCCCTTGACGGTGTGAGCGTCGCGAAACAGGGCCGCGACCAGCTGGCGGGGCGAGGGATGACCTTCGAGGCGCAGCAGACCTTCACACAGCGAGGCCAGCCGTTCCTCGACCTCGGCGCGGAAGGTCGCGACCAGCTCGGGGTCGTCGGCCCACCCGCTCATGACACCCGGAACTGCTCGATCGAGGAACGCAGCTCGGCGGCGAGGACGTTGAGCTGGGCGGCTGCGGCGGCGGCCTGCTTGGAGCCCACGGCGTACTGCCGCGACACGTCGGAGACCTGGGTCATCGCGGAGACGACCTGGTCCGAGGCGGAGCGCTGCTGCTGGGTCGCGATGGAGATCTCCTTGGCGGCGGTGGTCGTCTCGTCAACCATGCCGGAGATGCGCTCGAGGGCGTCGACGACCTCGCGACCGAGAGCCGCACCGCTCTGTACCTCCCGGGCGCCCTCCTCGCTGGCGATAATGGTGGCGGTGGTCTCGGCCTGGATCTGGGTGACGATGGCCTGGATCTGCCCGGCCGACTCCTGCGAGCGCTCGGCGAGCTTGCGCACCTCGGAGGCGACGACGGCGAATCCCCGACCGTGCTCGCCGGCCCGAGCCGCCTCGATGGCGGCGTTCAGAGCGAGCAGGTTGGTCTGATCGGCGAGGTCGTCGATGACCACGAGGATGCGGCCGATCTCCTGGCCCTTCTCGCCCAAGGACAGAGCGCGGGTGGCGATCGAGTCGACCCGGTCGGCGATGGCGTCCATGGCAGCCACCGAGGTCGCGACCGCCGTACGCCCGTCCTCGGCGTGCCGCAGTGTCTCGGCGGCGTAGCGCGCGACGGACTCGGCGGTGTCGGCGATCTGCGCGGCCGTGGCCGCGAGCTCCTCGATGGTGGAGGTGGTCTCCGCCACCGCGGAGGACTGCTGGGTGGCGCTGGCGGCGTGCTCCTCAGCGGTGAGCAGCAGCTCACCGGCACTGGCCGTGATCTGCTCGCCGCCGGACCGGATCTGCTCCACCAGGTGACGCAGGTTGAGCAACGTGTTGTTGAACGACTCGGTCAGCACCCGCACCGACTCGTTGGCGTTCTCGCCGGGCTCGATGCGCACCGCGAGGTCGCCTTCGGCGGCTTGGGCCAGCACCGAGGACAGGTCCTCGACCCGGGCCCGCAGCTGGTCGCGCTCCTCGCGGGCCGCGCGGCGCTCGTCCCAGACGCTCGCGCAGATCATGCCGACGAAGGACGTGACACCCGGCCCCAGCGGCAGGATCAGCACCAGATAGCCGATGTCGTTGCTCGTGATCGGGCCGGCGAGGGAGACGGCTACGGCGGTGGCGATGGTGGCGGTGAGACCGATCAGCAGGCTGCGCACTCGGGACATGGACACGGCAGCGATGAGCAGCGGTGCTGCCATCAGCGACCAGTACGGACGGTGCACCCCACCCGTGGACGCGACCAGCCCGGCGATCCAGATGACGTTGGCGACCACGAGTCCGGCGCGGTAGCCCTCGATGAGGGACCGCTCGGCGACCAGCTTCTCGCCGAACAGCGTGAGGGCGGCCAGACCGCCGGCGCTGACCAGGCCGACGGCGAGCCACAGCCCGACCGCCGCCAAGGAGAAGTCGGCCCCACCGGCGCGGTCGACGACCACGGCGATGGTGGCAGTCAGCAGCGTCACGCCGAGGGTGACGGTCGAGGCGGCGTTCAGCCTCTTCCAGTAGTCCACCGTGCTCTCACGCCTCCCTGCCAGCCGACCCGGGTGCCGGATCTGTCACCGGTTCATCGGGACCACGACGCTCGTTCTGTAGGCCGGACGGGGGACAACCGTGGGCGGGCGGCTCCGCCGGGTCGGGCGGCACCACTCAGGAGCCGTGCCGGCGTCGCTCGACCCGGTCCCGCAGCCCGAGGACCGCTCCCGCGTCGAGCACGGCGACGGGCCCGTCCGGGGCGACCAGCTGACCGCTGACCAGGACCGCCGCGTCGGCCGAGAGCGTGGGGGGCGGCGGCGCGGGCTCGCCCAGCGCCCCGTCGTACACCCCGGGCACGGCCTCGCCGAGGAGACCGACGACCAGCTCGCCACGAGCGATGACGAGCAGCCGGGCGCTGCTGGCCAGGGGAACCTGCTCGGTGGCCAGCAGCGGCCGCAGGTCGAGCACCGGCAGCATCCGGCCGCGCCAGTTGGCGACGCCGGCGAGCCAGACCGGCGCCCCCGGCACCCGGGTCAGACGGGGCACCGGTGCCACCTCGGCGACGTCGGCCATGGCCACGGCGTAGCGCGTGGTGCCCAGTCGCAGGAGGATCGCTCCGGCCGCGGCCGTCGTGGTCTCGTCCGGCAACGGCAGCTCGGGCAGTTTGGGCACGGCGGGCACGGCGGGCACGGCGGGCAGGGACGCGAGACCGTACGTCGTCACCTCGGCAGCCATGGCCGGATCATCGGCGGCCGGCGGCACCTGCTGTAGGCCAGGGCGCGGCGGCGAGCAGCAGGCCGACCAGGCTGCCGCCGAACAGCCAGCCGGTGCCGGTCGCCGTGCCGGCCACGATCACGTCACCCTCGGGCCGGGGGGTGCCGAGCACGAGGACGACAACCACCCAGCCGACCAGGGCAGCCGCGACCCCGGGTCGGCCGATGAGCAGACCCAGCACGACGTACATCGTGGCGCTCATCGTCACGGCCAGCGCCAGCCCGACCGGCAGGCTCACCCCGCCGACGGTGGCCACCACGGCGTGCGCCAGCGACCCGAGCGCGCCGACCACCGCCCCGGCCAGCGCCGCGGGGAGCACGAGCAGCGCGCGCACCGTCCGTATCGTCCGTATCGTCCGTATCGTCCGCATCATCCGCATCGCGCGACTGGCCGACCCGGTGGACATCAGGCTCAGGCTACGGCGCGGTGGGGTGCACGGATTCCTCGGTGCCCACGGAGTCCTCGGAGTTCTCGGTGCGGAGGTCGATGGTGCGCTCGCCGATCGGCACCCGGCGCCCGTGGTTGGGAGCGGCAGCCGCCGCCTGCTCGAGCACGTCGGTGATCTCCGTGCCGATCAGCTCGTGCCGGTCGAGCAGTGCGTCCCGGAGGGCCGCCACCAGGTGCTGCTGGGTCTCCAGCAGCCCACGCACGACGACCTTCTGGCGCTGCAGCATCTCCTCGACCCGACGACGGCCCTCGCTGTCACCGAGCACCCGACCGACGAGGTTGGTGTCGCTGTAACCGCTGTTCTGCACCGCGACGTACGACACGAGAGTGTCGGTCATGCCGGCCGCGCCGACCATCTGCGCGGCGACGCCGGTGGCATAGCTCAAGTCACCGGCCGGACCGGTGGACACGTCACCGAAGAACAGCTCCTCGGCGACCTGGCCACCCATCGCGATCTGGATCATGCCCGTGAGCTCGGTGCGGGAGCGGGTGTAGACGTCCTCGCGGTCGCCGTGGGCGAGCAGGCCGAGAGCATCGCGGCGCTTGATGATGGTGAGCACCTCGAGTCGGCGCTGCGGAGCGACCAGCCACGCGACGGTCGCGTGCCCGGCCTCGTGGGTGGCGATGAGCCGGCTCTCGTGGTCGGTGTAGGCGACCGGCTGGCCGAGCCCGACCTCGACCTGCAGGCGGGCGTGCTCCACGTCGGCCCAGGTCATGCGTGAGCGCTTCTCGCGGACCGCCTGGATCAGGGCCTCGTCCATCAGGCCCTCGAGCATCGCGGGGCTGTAGCCCTGGGTGACGGCGGCGAGCGCGTCACGCCGCTCGTCGGAGTCCAGCTCCGCGGCGTGGGACTTGCGCAGCAGGAAGTGGTCGATCAGCTGACGGCGACCGACCTTGGGCGGCAGCTCGAAGGTCAGGCGGCGGTCGAACCGGCCCGGCCGCAGCAGGGCCGGGTCGAGGGAGTCGGCCCTGTTGGTGGACGCGATGAGCAGGATGTTGGCGGGCTTCCCGGCCGGGCCGCGCACCTGACGGTGGGAAGGCAGCAGCAGGTTGACGGCGTCGGCGATCTTGCCGATGAACTTCTCGGTGCCGGTCGGCTCGTCGAAGGACTGCATCTGCACGAGCAGCTCGTTGACCGCCATCTGCAGGTCGTTGCCGCCGACGAACGGCGTCGTGCTGGTGGCAGCGGAGGTGCGCGTGCCACCGGCGAGCGCTCCCAGGCTGGGCAGCCCCTCGAGACCGCCGCAGCACATCAGCCCGGTGGCCGCGGTCGAGCTGCTGCCTGTGCTGGACATGCCCGCGACCCCGTTGCGAGCCAGGCCGATCGCGTCGAACTCGTCGATGAAGCCGACGGCACCACCGTGCTTGCGGGCCGCCTTGCGCAGCGCCCGGAAGTACTGCCGCACCTTGCGTGCGGTGGCGCCCTGGAAGCTGGACTGGAACGACGTGGCGGTGGCGAAGAGGAACGGCACGCCGGCCTCGGCCGCGAGCGCCTTGGCGGTGTAGGTCTTGCCGGTGCCCGGACCGCCCTCGAAGAGCAGCCCGCGGCGCGGCCGGCCGCCCATCTCGCGGGCAAAGCTGCGGTGGGACAGGAACAGCTGCAGCGAGCGGACGACCTCGTCCTTGACCACGTCGATGCCGACGACGTCAGCAAGCCGGACGTCGATCTGCTCGGGCCGCACCACCGTGTGCGGCGACTTGCCGGAGAAAGCGAACTGGCCGACCAGCATCGCGGCGAGCAGCACGAAGAACAGCGCCGGCACGACCACCAGCGGGTCGATGGTCGGCAGCACGAACAGGTTGACCGGGTGGCCGGACAGGATGCGGTACCAGAGGTAAACGGTCGGCACCCCGACCACGAGCACGACGCGCAGCAGCCGGCTGCGGCGCATCTCCTCGCGGCTGCGTCCGACGTCGGCACCGCCCGCGGTCTGGGTGAAATCGAGCTCGCCCGACTCTGCCACCGTGGTGCTGGTCGCCATCGTCCGCCTCCGCCTGCTCGTGGGTCTCGCCTGCCGCCGTACGTCTGACTGCAGTCTGGCCCGCGGCGCGGACATATCAACCGCCCCGACCATGGCTTCACCCTCAGGCGGACGCACAGTCACCCGATCGGAGCCGACTCGGCTACCACCCGTGACGCAGCGTGAGCACGTCTCGTCGTGGTGCGGGCGCTAGTCGGTGCCGGAGAACAGATCCGTCTCGAGACCCTGCGAATCGCGCTCGCCCGGCTCGCCACGCACGAGCCGGTAGTGCTCCAGCCCCCAGACCTTGTCGCCCAGGTTGTTCGACAGCGCGAAGAACGGGCCGTCGACGGTGATCTGGGTGGCGTGCGCGCGCATCGCGGCCATCTTGGCGCCGACGTGATCGGTGCCGTCCACCCGTGCGGTGATCTCGGAGTCGGGCACCACGAACGGTGGCATCTCGCCGTCAGGGTCGATGCCTTCGAAGGACGTGGTGTCGCCGGCGTCGCGCAGCGCCCGCACGCCCTCCCGCATGAGCGACTCGGGCACACCGTTCCAATAGATCTTGCTGATCTGCCACGGCTCACCGGTGCCGTACGACGGGTCAGCGGCGAGGTCGGCCGCCCGCATCGCCACCCGGTGCGCCTGGATGTGGTCAGGGTGGCCGTAGCCGCCGTTCTGGTCATAGGTCACCAGCACCTGCGGGCGGACCTCGCGGACCACATCGACCAGCAGTCCGGCGGCCGTGTCGAGGTCGGCCTGCCAGAAGCAGTCCGGCCGATCGTTGGTGGGCAGACCCATCATCCCGCTGTCGCGGAACTGACCGGCTTGCCCGAGGAAGCGGTGGTCGCGGACACCGATCGCCTCCATCGCCGTGGCCAGCTCGCCGACCCGGTGCTGACCCAGGTGATCGTCGTGGGCGGCCGCCAGGTGCGCGAGCTCGGGCACCAGCACCTCGCCTTCCTCGCCCAGGGTGCAGGTGACGAGGGTGACGTGCGCTCCCTCCGCGGCGTACTTGGCCATGGTCACGCCGTTGCCGATGGTCTCGTCGTCGGGGTGGGCGTGCACGAGCAGCAAGCGGCGGCCGCTGTCGAGCACGTCCATGCTCGCTGCAGCCTCGGGAGCGGCTTGCTCGAGCACGGCACTGGCCTCCTGCAGCACGGCCTCCTCGGGGGAGGTGGGCCGCGCCTCGGGCTCCTCCGCGAGCGGGCCGTCCGGTGTGATCGTCATGCTCGCGACCCTACCTGCGCAGGGGGGCGCAGCCGCCGGATACGTTGCGCGCATGGTCGACGCCGAGACGTTCCCCCGGGCCAGCGCACGCACCCAACGCTTCACCCGCGGCGCGCCCCGCTCGTTCGCGCTCGACCCCACCGGCGCGCAGCTGTGGTTCGTCCGGTCCGACCACGGCAGCGACCCGGTGGGGTCGCTGTGGACGATGGACGTCGCCACCGGGACCGAGACCCTGGTGGCCTCGCCTCGGGTCCTCTTGGCTGACGGCGACGAGCAGCTCTCGGCGGCAGAGCGGTCGCGTCGTGAACGCAGCCGCGAGGGTGGGTCCGGAGTGGTGGGCTACGCGGCCGACCAGGCCGGCTCGATGGTCGCCTTTGCGCTGTCCAGCCGGCTCTGGCTCGCGGACCTGACCGGCGTGCCCGGGGCGGCCGGCGGATCGGTGCGCGAGCTGCCCGCCGCCGGGCCGGTCGTCGACCCCCGTCCCGACCCCACAGGTCGCCTCGTCGCCTACGTCGCCGACGGCGCCCTCCATGTCGTCGCGGTCGACGGCACGGGTGGCCGGCCGCTCTCCCCCGTCGAGCCGGACGTCAGCTGGGGCCTCGCGGAGTTCGTGGCCGCTGAGGAGATGGAGCGCTATCGCGGTTACTGGTGGGCGCCGGAAGGTACTGCCGTGCTGGCCGCGCGGGTCGACGAGTCGCCGGTCCAGCGGTGGCACATCGCCGACCCCGCCCGGCCCGACCAGCCGGCCGCCGTGCACGCCTATCCCGCCGCGGGCACCGCCGACGCCGAGGTGACCGTGCATGTCCTGCCGGTCGACGGCCAGCGGGTCGAGGTCCGGTGGGACCGCTCGGCATACCCCTATCTCATCGCCGCCGCGTGGTTCCCCGGCGGCGCCCTGATGCACGTGATGAGCCGCGACCAGCGTCAGGCGCTGGTCCTCGACGTCAACGTCGCGACGGGCGAGACCTCGGTGCGTGCGGAGCAGAGCGACGACGTCTGGCTCGACGTCGGCACGGGGGTGCCCGCACTGCTGTCGGACGGGCGGTTGGTGACCACCGGCGATCTCGAGGGTGCGCGCCGGGTGCTGGTCGACGGCACGCCGGTGACCCCGGCGACGCTTCAGGTGGCCGCCGTGGTGTCCGTCGACGACGAGGGCATCCTGATGGTGGGCAACGAGCTCGCCGAACCGACCGAGCAGCACCTCTGGCTCGTCGCGCCCGAGGGCACCCTGACCCGGCTCACCGAGGATGGCGGCTTCCACAGCGGCGTGCGTGCCGGGGGCACGCAGGTGACCGTCACCCGCCGGCTCGACCGGCCCGGCGCCGTCGTGACTGTCACGCCCGCCACGGGTGCAGCGCCGTCGGTGGTGACGTCGTACGCCGAGACTCCCCTGCTGTCTGCCGGCGTACAGCTGATGCGGGTGGGCGATCATGACCTGTGCGTCGGCGTGCTGCTGCCCCGCGACCACGTGCCGGGCACCCCGCTGCCGGTGCTGATGGACCCCTACGGCGGGCCGCATCACCGGGAGGTCACGGCGACCCACGACTCGTGGCTGGAGCCGCGGTGGTGGGCCGACCAGGGCTTTGCGGTCGTGGTGGCTGACGGTCGCGGCACCGGGGCGCGCGGACCCGCGTGGGACCGGTCTGTGCGGGACCGGCTCGCCAGCGTCCCGCTGGACGACCAGATCGAGGCGCTGCACGCCGTCGCCGAGCGGGTTCCCGACCTCGACCTGACCCGGGTGGCGATCCGCGGCTGGTCCTTCGGTGGGTACCTGGCCGCGCTGGCGGTGCTGCGCCGGCCGGACATCTTCCATGCCGCGATCGCCGGGGCGCCGGTCACCGACTGGCTGCTCTACGACACGTTCTACACCGAGCGCTACCTGGGGCACCCCGACACGGCGGCCGAGGCCTATGCCGACAACTCGGCGCTCGTCGGGGCGGGGTCGCTGTCCCGACCGCTGCTGCTGATCCATGGCCTGGCCGACGACAACGTGGTGGCAGCGCACACGTTGCGGCTGTCCTCGGCACTGCTGGCTGCCGGACGACCGCACGACGTGCTGCCGCTGTCCGGCGTGACCCACATGACGCCTCAGGAAGACGTCGCCGAGAACCTCTTGCTGCTCCAGGTGGACTGGCTCCGCCGCGCGCTCGCACGCTGACCCAGCCCCTGCCTGACCGTTCGCAGCACGGCTCGTACCCGGTCGCTGCTGTCCCGACGCTGGATCATCGGCGGCGGGCGGTGAGTTCACCGGACGGCTCGTTGTGGCGTGTTCAGGTCGTCGATGGGCGTCGGCGGCCCATGAAACCCAGCAGCCGCTCCAAGGGGGGCGCGTCGTCTGCCACGTCGATGGCGGCGCCGAAGGCTTGCCCCTCGCCGCGGTACTCGTCGGGCAGGGTGCGGCGTGCCTTGTCCAGCGTGGTCTCGAGCTCGGCGTCGGCGAACGGCACCGGCTGACCGGTGGCCAGGGCGAGGTCACAGCCGTGGGTGACGTACTCCATCAGCGTCATGTCCAGCACCATCTGACCCGGGAGCTCGGCGCCACCGGTGAGGCTCACCGAGCGGTCGACACCGTGCTGCCGCCAGCCGGCGACCACCTCGTCCGCGGCAACCCGGAAGTCGGCGGCCGGGTCGGTGCCGGCGTACTCGCTGGGGTCACTCCTGGCGGCCCGGCCCTGCGCGCCGGCGGCAAAGACTTGGAGCCAGCCGGCCTGGTGGGCTACCAGTGCCCGGACGTCGAAGTCCGGGCACGCCGTCGGGCGGCTCAGGTCCTGCGAGCTGACGCTCTCGATGAGCTTCCGGTCCTTCTCGAGGACCGTTTCCAGAAGATCGATGTCACCCATGTCCTCACCTCTCCCTCTCTTCCAGCCTCCCCGCAACACCGGCCACCAATCCTGGAACGCGGCAGCGGGCGCGGGGGGCGGCGGGGCGGGCTCCGGAGGTCACAGCTCCCCTCGGTCCTCTAGCCTGGCCGGGTGCCGGCTTACCGCTTCCTCGACGCGATGGGAGACGTGGTCACCCGACGCGACTTCCCCGACCATGCAACCGCCCTCGCGTGGGCGCAGGACCGGCCCGAGGCGGGTGCCGAGGATGTCGAGGACGACGCCGAGGTACAGCGGGTCGAGTTCCTGGGACCCGACGGCGACTGGCGCTGGGCCGGAGCGTTGGGCGGCTGACGCAGAGACCGGGCATCGAGCACCAGGCAACGCCCCCCGTGCCCCCGTGCCCCCCGTGCACCCGTCCTGTTCGGCCTCCCGCGTTCTCCTCCGGAGAGGATTCGGCACGTTCCCGCGACCGATCCGTCTCCGGAGCAGCCCGATGAGTCAGAAGAGCTTCTTCTCCTCGGGGAAGTGGCAGGCACCGAAGTGTCCCGGGGCCAGCTCACGCAGCAGCGGGATCTCCTCGGCGCAGCGGTCCTGGGCCTTGGGGCAGCGGGTGCGGAAGACGCAGCCCGAGGGCGGGTTGATCGGGCTCGGCAGGTCGCCCTTGAGCAGGATCCGCTCACGGGTGCGCTCGGCCTGCGGGTCCGGCAGCGGGACGGCCGCGGTGAGCGCGTGGGTGTAGGGGTGCAGCGGCGAGTCGTAGATCCGCTCTGACTCGGCGATCTCCATGATGCGACCGAGGTACATGACCGCGATCCGGTCGGAGATGTGCCGCACGACCGACAGGTCGTGGGCGATGAAGACATAAGCAAGACGGAACTCGTCCTGCAGATCCTCGAGCAGGTTGACGACCTGTGCCTGGATCGACACGTCCAACGCCGACACCGGCTCGTCGCAGACGATCAGCTTGGGTCGCAGCGCAATGGCGCGCGCGATGCCGATGCGCTGACGCTGCCCGCCGGAGAACTCGTTGGGATAGCGGTTGTAATGCTCGGGGTTCAGTCCCACCCGGGACATCAGGTCCTGCACGGCACGCTGTACGCCGCCGGCGGGCTTGACGCCCTGCACGGTGAACGGGGCGGAGATGATGGCCCCGACGGTGTGCCGGGGGTTCAGTGACGAGTACGGGTCCTGGAAGATCATCTGCATCTCACGACGCAGCGGCACCATCTCCTTGCGGGAGAGGTGGGTGATGTCTCTGCCATCGAACTCGATCTTGCCGCCGGTGGGGTCGAGCAGCTTCATCACCGTCCGTCCGGCCGTGGACTTGCCACAACCGGACTCGCCCACGATGCCCAGCGTCTCCCCGGGCACGATGTCGAAGCTGATGTTCTCGACCGCGCGGACGTCACCGACCTTGCGCTTGAGGATGCCGCCCCCGTTGATCGGGAAGTACTTCTGCACCTGGTCGACCCGCAGCAGGGCGTCCTCGCGACGGAGCACGCCGCTGGCACCCGTCTCGTCGACGACGGTCACGGCTGGTCCTCCAGGGTGGCAGTGCCCGCGGCTCCGGGCGGGATCGGGGAGGTCGCGGCGGCCGCGGTCGACGTGCTCGACGCGTAGGCGCCCAACCGCTCCAGGGCGATCTCCCGTCGTTTGGCCGGCTCCAGGTGGCACCGGACGGCGTGGCCCGGAGCGACTGCCTCGAGGTCGGGGCGTTCGGTGTCGCACCGGTTGCCGGGCACAAGGTCGTGATACGGACAGCGGGGCCGGAACACGCATCCCGGCGGTAGCCGGATCAGTGACGGCGGCTGGCCGGGGATGGGCTGCAACCGCTCACCGCGGTCGTCGTCCATCCGAGGGACCGAGCCGAGCAGCCCGAGGGTGTAGGGCATCTCGGGCCGGTAGTAGATGTCATCGACCGCGCCGCGCTCCACGATGCGACCGCCATACATGACCACGACATCGTCGGCCATGTCGGCCACCACGCCGAGGTCGTGGGTGATGAGCACGATGGCCGTGCCGAACTCCGACTGCAGGTCCCGCAGGAGGTCCAGGATCTGCGCCTGGACCGTGACGTCGAGGGCAGTGGTGGGTTCGTCGGCGATGAGCAGCTCGGGGCTGTTCAGCAGTGCCATGGCGATCATCACCCGCTGCCGCATGCCACCGGAGAGGTTGTGCGGATAGTCCTTGACCCGACGCTCGGGGTTGGGGATGCCGACCCGGCCGAGCATGTCGCGGGCCTGGGTCATCGCCTCGGCCCTGGACACCTTCTGGTGCACCCGCACAGCCTCGGCCAGCTGCTTGCCGATCGTGTAGAAGGGGTGCAGCGACGACAGCGGGTCCTGGAAGATCATCGCCATCTGCTTGCCGCGCAGGCCACGCACCAGCTCGGACCGCGCGCCGACGAGCTCCTCGCCGTCGAGGTAGACCTCGCCGGTCATCGTCGCGGTCTTGCGGTTGATCAGCCCCATGATGGCCTGGCTGGTCACCGACTTTCCCGAGCCGGACTCGCCCACGATGGCGAGCGTCTTTCCCTTCTCCACCGAGAAGTCGACGCCGTCGACGGCGCAGACCAGGCCGTCCTCGGTGGGGAACTGCACCCGCAGGTTGCGGACGTCGAGGAATGCCTCGCTCACGTGAGCCTCACCCGGGGGTCGATCACGGCGTAGAGGACGTCCACGACGAGGTTGGCGAAGATGACGAAGGTGGCGGCCAGCAGCACAGTGCCGGTGATGACCGGCAGGTCGGCGTCGATGACCGACCCGATGGCCAGCCCACCGATGCCGTTGAGGTTGAAGATCTTCTCGGTGATGACAGCACCGCCGAGCAAGGTGGCCAGGTCGAGTCCGGCAGCAGTGACGATGGGCGTGAGGCCAGCGCGCAGCCCGTGCTTGCCCACGACGACGTACTCCGGGAGGCCCTTGGCCCTGGCGGTGCGGATGTAGTCCTCGCCCAGGGTCTCGAGCATCTGGTTACGGGTCAGCCGGGCGTAGAACGCGGCCGAGATGAGAGCCAGTGCGATCCACGGGAGGATGAACCCGGAGAACCACTGGGTCGGGCTGTCGAAGAAGGACACGTAGCCACCGAAGCCGACCAGCTTCCAGCGGATCTGCACGAAGAAGACGAGCAGCAGCGCGATGAAGAACGACGGGAACGAGTAGCCGATCAGGGACACGCCCATGATGGTCCGATCGATCCATTTGCCTCGTCGGAGTGCAGCGATGATGCCTGAGCTCACGCCGGCAAAGATCCAGAGAACGAACCCACCCAGCGCCAGCTGCGCGGTGACCGGGAACCGCGTCCAGAGCAGGTCGGTCACCTGCTCACCCTTGCGGAAGGAGTAGCCGAGGCAAGGGATGTGGCAGTCGAAGGTCGCCGTGCCGGACCCGTAGGTACGGCCCACAAAGATGCCCTTCACGAACGAGCCGTACTGGTTGACCAGCGGTCGGTCGAAGCCGAGCCGGTGCCGGTTGGCCTCGACGATCTGCGGGCTGCAGGACTTGCCGCACGTCAGCCGCGCAGGGTCAGCCGGAAGGGCATTGAAGATCAGGAAGACAATCATGCTGAGCGCGATGAGCATCAACACCATCGCCACAAGTCGACGGGCTATGTAGGCGATCACCGTCGTCCTCCTGTACGTCGTGCCGGCTGCGGCTGCGAGCACCGCGACCGAGGGCCGAGTGGGACTGAGACTACGACCTCACGCCACAGGTGGTGGGCAGTCGGGGACGTGTCCGAAAATGTTGGTCTGACCCGGTTCGACTCCGGACCGGGCTGAGCCGGGGGGGGGGCGGGGCCGCCCCCCCGCGCACGACAGGCGGTGAAAAAGTGTTCGGTAAAGCG
>JANLYQ010000053.1:0-4942 GCA_031365725.1 Sporichthyaceae bacterium
CCCCACTCCCCGGCACGCGACCACCCCGCGCGGACGATCAACCCGACGCACCACAGGCACCCGAGGCAACCAGCCCGCCGAAGGCACTGTCTGCTCGGCACGCATTCCACACCGGCCGGACGCAAGAAGCGTTCCTGACGACCAGGACGAGACATCTGCCCGAGATCCTGCGCGCGCCCGACGGACCCACGCGCACCAGCCCGATCGAGCTCGGCCTCCAGCGCCTGCTCGACGCCGCCTGAGAGTCCCCACCGCGTCAGCTGCCCGATGCGCACCAGACGGGAAACCATCGCGTCACGTCCGCCTCAACGGGGAGGGAGGTCCACCCCGACCGCCGACCGCACCTGCAGCTCGAACGCGAAGTCGCGGGGGTCACGCCCGGTCGTGGCGAAGGGACAGACCCTTCCACGCGTGGACAGGTAGCCGAACTCGCGCAGGCGACCGGCAGCGTCAATGAAGGCAAGCAGCGTGCACAACAGGACGAGCCGAAAGCCAGCGTCGACCAGCCTTCCGGGCTGACTGCGTGCAAAGTCGGTATCACAGCGCCTCTACATGCCGCCGTATGCCGGCAGCGGCCGCTGACAGCCTAGGCATGGTCCGACGAGCACCGCGCCCGTCGACAGGGCAGGCTGGGCCCCGTGCGGGTACTGGTGGTGGAGGACGAGGTGCGCTTGGCCGAGGCGCTGCGGCGCGGGCTGCAGGCCGAGGGCTTCACCGTCGACCTCGCCCACGACGGGGCCAAGGGGCTGCGGCTCGCACTCGACGGCGACTACGCCGCCATCGTCCTCGACATCATGCTGCCGACGCTGTCGGGCTATCGGGTCTGCCAGGAGCTGCGGGCTGCCGGTCGCTGGACGCCGGTGCTGATGCTCTCGGCCAAGGACGGTGAGTACGACGAGGCCGACGGGCTCGACCTGGGCGCGGACGACTACCTCACCAAGCCGTTCTCGTTCCTCGTGCTGGTGGCCCGGTTGCGCGCGCTGCTGCGTCGCGGGGCGCCGGACCGGCCGACCAACCTCTCGGCCGGCGACCTCGTGCTCGACCCCGCAGCCCACACGGTGCACCGCGGGGAGACCGACGTCGACCTGACCCCGAGGGAGTTCGCGCTGCTCGAACTCTTGCTGCGTCGCGCCGGCGAGGCCGTGTCGAAAGCAACGATCCTGGACCAGGTGTGGGACGGCACGTTCTCGGCCGACCCCAACGTGGTCGAGGTCTATGTCGGCTACCTGCGGCGTAAGGTAGACACCCCGTTCGACCGACACGCGATCGAGACGGTGCGCGGCGTGGGCTACCGCCTCGCCCTCGACGGCGGCTGACGATGGTGGTCCCCGGTCGCCGTCCCCTGGGGCTGCAGGCCCGGCTGACGGTAGTCGCGACGGCCTTGGTGGCCGCCGTACTCATGGCCGGTGCGGTCCTGCTCGCACTCCTGCTGCAGCGCACATTGCTCGGCACCCTCGAGGACTCGGCCCGACAGCGCGCCGCAGACGTCGCCGTCCTCGTCGACCGCGGCACCTTGCCGACCACCGTCTCCGCCGCGGGTGGCACCGTGCTCGTGCAGGTCGTCGACGCGCGCGGCCGGGTGGTCGCTGCCACCCCGGGTGGTGACGCGTTGGTGCCGTTGCTGTCCGCGCGCGACCGCGCCGCCGTACGCCGGGGAAAGACGCGCGACGTGCCCGGTTCACGAGTGGGGGTGTCGGACACGTTGCGGGTGGTCGGCACCACGGCCGGGCCGGCAACCGACCGGCAGACCGTCATCGTGGCCGTCTCCAGCGGAGAGGCGCTGCGCAGCCTGCGGGCGGCCGAGATCGTCCTCGCGGTAGGCGTGCCCTTGCTGGTGGCGGGCTTCGCGCTCGTCTGCTGGCTGCTGGTCGGCGCGGCACTGCGCCCGGTCGAGGCGTTGCGTCGGGGTGCCGACGAGGTCAGCCGTGCGTCGCTGACAAAGCCGCTTGCCCCCGCTGCGGTTGCAACCACCCGGCTGCCGGTGCCGGCCACCCGCGACGAGGTGGCCAGGCTGGCCGAAACCCTCAACGACATGCTCGACCGGCTCGCCGCGGGTGGGGTGCGGCAACGGGCTTTCGTCGCCGACGCCGCGCACGAGCTGCGCAGTCCGCTCGCCTCGATCCGCACCCAGCTCGAGGTGGGGCGCGCACACCCGCAGGTCACCGACTGGGCCGACACCGCCGACGGGGTGCTGGTCGACGTGGCGCGGCTGACCAGGCTGGTCGACGACCTGCTGCTGCTCGCCCGCCTCGACGACGCGCGCAGACCGGTGCCGACGGCCGGCCCTCTGGACCTGCGCGACGTGGCACAGGAGGCGGTCGATCCGGCCGGTCGGCAGTGGCCGATCACGTTGACCGCTCCGTCGGAGCCGGTCCTCGTGAGCGCCGGGGCGGACGCCGTACGGCGCATCCTGGAGAACCTGCTGAGCAACGCCGACCGCTATGCGCGCGCTGCCGTCGCTCTTGCCGTGACGACCGACGGCGACGCCGCGCTGCTGACGGTGAGCGATGACGGGCCGGGCATCCCGGCCGAGCAACGGGCGCGGGTCTTCGAGCGGTTCACCCGGCTCGAGAGCTCCCGCGATACCGGATCGGGGGGCAGCGGACTCGGCCTGGCCATCGTCGCGCAGCTGACCGCGTCACTGGGCGGCACCGTCGAGCTGCATGATGCCGAGCCCGGTCTGCGGGTCGTCGTACGGCTGCCTCGGTCGCCGCACTAGGCATCAGCGGATCGTCGAGCCGACCACCAACGGTCTGCCTGCACCGAGGAAGAAGATGCCCGGCAGGCCCGCGGTCTCGAACGTGTCATTGCGGTTGCTGGTGAGCAACGAGTCGCGGACGGTGAGCCGGCCGGTGCGATCGTTGCTGACGAAGAAGATCGCGGCGCCGCCCTCGTTGGCGTGATTGTGGTCGATGCGGGTGCCGCCGACGGTGAGGGTGAAGTCGTTGCCGTCGTTGTAGATGCCCGCGCCGCTGCCGCCACCGGCGGTGCCCGGCTGCTGCGGATTCGCCCCGTGGCCGGTCGCCTGGTTGTAGCTGATGACGCTGTTGAGCACCACCCAGGACACACCGATGCTGCTCAGCGCGCCGCCGTTGGAGCAGCTGTTGCCCCAGCCCGCTGCTCCGCCGAACGTGCTGTGCACGACGTACACCGGTCGGTTCTGGTACTGGGAAAGGACGCGTACGGCGGCGCCGCCGAGGTCAGGTCCGATCGCGTCGCATCGGTTGAGGAAGAAGCGCGAGTTGACGATGCGGACCTGCCCACCGCGGACGAGGACGGCACCGCCCCCACCGCCTTCCTCGTGCTGGCCGGTCGCGTTGCCGCGGACGATCGTGAGGTTCTGCAGCACGAGTCGAGGGGTCGCCTGGTCCTGGCAGTGCGACGAGGTGACGCCCTGCACCGGATCGCAGGTGTCCTGGTAGAGGACGCGGCGGACACCCGCCCCGCTGAGCGTCACCTTGCCGCCACCGTCGATGACGACGTTGGGCCGTCGGTCGTTGCGGACCTTCGCGGTCGCGGTCATGGTGATGGTGACCGGCTTCGGCCCGCAGGCGAAGGTGATGATGCCGCCCCGGGCGACGGCACGCACGACGGCTACAGAGGTGCAGCTCGCCGCGGTGCCGCGGCCGACCACCCGGGTGGGGTGTGAGGTGTTCACGCGGCGAGCTTCGACGGGCACGGTCTCGTGGCCGGCGGAATTGCCGGCAGCTGGCCGAGCAGTCGCGCTGCTCGTCGCTCCGCTGGCGGCGAGCGATGCTGGCGTCCCGATCACAGTCGCCGGGAGCAGGAAAACGACCACCAGGACTGCCGAACGTGCCCGCCGCACCCGGTGGCCACCACTCGTGGGGCACAGCGACCGTCGTCGTGTCCTCGTCGGCTCGATGCGCATGCGGCACCGTCTCATACCGACTCTTGCGTCATTTCCGTTGTGGGCCGGACGGGTACTCCCGAGCCGATCCGCTCCAGGTCAGCTGGTGCGAGCCCGATCCTGAGGTCATTCGGGCCGCAGCGGCCCGACGATCAGGAGGACCCCATGATCAAGCTTGTTGCCGGCAGTGCGCTGGCCCTAGGACTCCTCGTCGCGGGCACTGTGCCGGCGTTGGCCGCCAACGGCACCCCGCAGCGTCCCGACGGCCAGGTTGTGCCGATCGCGCCATCGGGCAACGGAGGCGACAACGGTTGGGGCAACTGCGGCCACAACTCGAGCATCGGCAACCCGCACAGCGACCCGGCCGGCGGCGGCAACGGTGGCTACAAGAAGGGCGACGCCTGCGGTGCGGTCACCCCGGACCCGACGCCGACCCCTAGCCCGACTGACCCGCCGCCCGTCGTCTTCTGACGCGGAGGTACCGCCACACCACCCCTTGACTGAGACGTAGCACGAGCGGTTCGCGCCTGCGCGCTCGTGCTACGTCTCACTCCACGCCCCGCCCTGCGTGCGCCGCTCCATCCGCGCCGCCGGTCAGCCGCCGACGAGCTGGGCCTTCGCTTCGCGCACCGGGACGGTCACTGGTGCTGCTGTCTTGGCGATCTCGCCACCCGGCACCTGGAACGGCCCGTCACCGTCGACGGTGAACGTCGCCGCCCAGTACGACGTCACCCGGACGATGCGTTCGCCCTTGCTGGCATAGGTGTAGGCGACGTCGTCATCGGGATAGGCGCCACCCGGCTTGTCGAACGGCTGCACCACACCATCGTCGAACGTCCACTCCCACCGCGCCTTCGCCTTGACCACCACGGTGAACCCGAGTACGTCGAACGCATCAGTGGTCAGCGTCGCCGGCTCCCCCGCTGCGAACAACGTCGGCAGGTTCACGATGCCGCCGGCAGCGGGCTGGAAGCTGGGCGCCGCGTCCGGCAGCAGCTTGAGCACCTCGGTACGCACCGCCTCGCCCACGTCGGCCACCGATCGCGGACGCTGCCCCGGCCCTAAGCAGACGGT
>JANLYQ010000060.1:0-121882 GCA_031365725.1 Sporichthyaceae bacterium
TCCGGGACCAGACCTGCCGCACCCCCTGGTGCGGGGCACCCATCAGACACACCGACCACATCACCCCCCACGCCCAAGGCGGTGCCACCAGCGCCGCCAACGGCCAAGGACTCTGCGCCGCCTGCAACTACACCAAACAAGCCCCCGGCTGGAAAGCCACCACCGGCGCGGACGGCGCCGACGGTGCCGACGGTGCCGACGACGCCGGACACCGCGTCGACCTCACCACCCCCACCGGACACACCCACACCAGCCACCCACCCCCACTCCCCGGCACCCGACCACCACGAGCAGCCGACGCACCTGAAGCGCGGGACGCATCGGCAGCGCCGGAGGTATCGGAGGCACGAGGCGCGCCGGAGGCAGCAGAAGTGTCACCGGCACCGGAGGCTTTCGAGGCGTCGGCCGGACGTCACACGTTCCACGGGGGCCAGATGACCGAGCCATTCACGACGACCATGACCCGCCGGCTGCCCGAGAACCGGCGTGCGCCCGACGCGCTCAGCTCCACCAGCCCTATCGAGCGCGGCCTTCACCACCTGCTCGCCGCCGCCTGAGGATCCCCAGGCGCACCCTTGTCGTAGGTCTGTGGGCGGGGGCGTTCAGGAACAGCGATTGGGCGCCGTTGGTCGCAGGACGGGAGCGGATGCAGACCATTGCCCGACTTGTAGCCTGCTCTGCGTGAGGCTGCGACCGTTCGACCTGCTGCGCCGGGGTGCGCGACTGCCCGACGACGTCCGCCAGGCGTTGGCGCTCGCGCCGGGGGAGCGAGTCATCAGCGCGGGCCGTGACAGCACCGACGGATGGGTCGTCGCCACCGACCTCGCTCTGCACGCACCCGGCCGCCGGATGGCGTGGACCGATGTGGTGCACGCCCAGTGGCTGCCAGACGACGAGACCCTCGCGGTGGAGCCGCTGCCCGGCACCGTGCCCACCTGGCGGCTGTCGCTGCGCGAGCCGGGCCGGCTCCCTGAGACGGTGCGCGAGAGGGTGATGGCCAGCATCGTCATGAGCCGTCGGGTGTCACTGCCTGGTGGGGGAGCGCGTCTGGTCGCCCGTCGTACCGGCAGCGGCGAGACCGGTGAGCTGCTCTGGCAGGTCGTGCCCGACCCCGGCACCGACCTCACCGACCCGCTGGTGCGCGCGGACGTCGAGACCCAGTTGGCGACGATGCGCGCAGAGCTGTCCTGAACGTCTGTCATATCGCGGACATATCGCGGCATATCGCGGTCAGGCCGCCGTCGAGTCGCGGCTCAGGCCGCGGCTGCGGGGGAGGCCGGCCGCCGGCGCTTGGCTGCGGTAGCCGGTCGCTTGAGCAGCTTGAGCACCGCCGCCTCCACCTGCCCATGGGTCGCCGGCTGACCGAACGATGCATCCGCGCCGAGCCGTTCCAGCGCCGACGCGATCGTCGTCCCGTCGTCGTACAGGTCGATGACGCGAGGATCGATGTACGATGACCGGCAGACCGCCGGCGTGTTGCCGAGGTAGTTCGACACCTCGGTGACCACCCGGCTGACGGCACGCTTGCGCCCGGCCTCGGTCGTGGGCGCGCCAGTCGAGACCGCTAAGCCGACGGCAGTCAGCACGGTCGCGTGCCAGGTGCGAAAGTCCTTGGCGCTGACCTCCGCCCCGAGCACCTCTCGCAGGTAGGCGTTGATGTCTGCGCTGCCGATGTCGTGCCAGCCAGAGCCATCCTTGTAGGCCAACAGCTCATCGCCGCGGCTGCCTTCCCGGTCGTCGCGCTTCAGCAGAGCAAGCACCACCTTGCGCACGCTGTCATCGACGACCGACTGCACGCGGTGCTTGCCGCTCTTGGCGGTGTAGTCGAAGACGACCAGGTCACCGCGCACCGACACATGATCGCGGCGCATGGTGGCGAGACCGAAGGTGCCGTTGGCCTCGGCGTAGGTCTCGCCGCCCACCCGGAAGAAACCAAGGTCCAGCAACCGGAAAGCCGCTGCCAGCACCCGTTGCTTGGTCATGCCGCGCTGCCCGAGGTGCTCGGTCACGAGGCGCCGCGCCCGTGGCAGTCGCTGCGCAAACGTCAGCACCCGCTCGTGCTTCTCGGCGTCGCGCTGCACCCGCCACTGGTCGTGATAGCGGTACTGCCGCCGGCCGGCAGCGTCGGTGCCGAGCGCCTGGATGTGGCCGTTGGCGTGCGGGCAGATCCACACCTCCGTCCACGCCGGTGGGATCACCAGAGCCGCGATGCGGGCAAGGACCTCAGGGTCGATGACCTTGCTTCCGTCGGCGTGCTGGTAGGCGAACCCTCGACCGCGCCGGAGACGCATGATGCCCGGCCCGGCACAGTCGACCCGACGCAGACGTGCTGAAGCCGCCATGGTGCTGCCCTGCCCCGTCAGTCTGCGGGGGTCAGGAGATGTGGCCGGTGCCGCCGTTGGCGGCGGCTGTGGTCGGGGGGGTGCCAGCTGCTCCGCTGGTCGGCGTACCGGTCGAGGATGCTGTGCTCGACCCGAGCCACGACGGCTTCTTGTCGCCCAGCCGCTCGCCGATCTTGTCGCTCAGCGTGGCCGCCGCCCTGTCCTTGGCGCTGCCCAACGCGTCGGCGGCCTGGTCCTGCAGCGTCGAGGTCGTGGACTGCACCGCAGGGCTGGCCATGAACGACTGAGCCGCTTTGCGGATCTGCTCGTAGCGCGCGCGGCCCGCCCGCGATCCGAAGACATAGCCGGTGGCGAAACCGGCGAGGAAGGTGACCTTGCTGGGCATGGTGGCTCCTGATGCGTGCGGGACGATCGCTCTGGTCACCAGTCTGTACCCGGCCGCGTGGGAGCGACACCTTGCGATAGCCTGTCCGCGGTCGGTCGCACGCCAGTCCGGCCCCTTCCCGCATAGCTCAATTGGCAGAGCAGCCGACTGTTAATCGGCAGGTTTCTGGTTCGAGTCCAGATGCGGGAGCCAGCCGCACCGGACTCCGGCTCGCCGGCCGCTCCGGCGCCCGGGGCGGTAGCTCAGCCGGTCAGAGCAAGGGACTCATAATCCCTGGGTCGTGGGTTCGAGCCCCACCCGCCCCACCATCGTTGTGGACCCGCTCGGTCAGGCGAGCTCGTCGCCGATGGCACGGGAGACCTCGACCAGGATGCTCTGCCCGTCGGTCAGAACGATTCCGGCGGGGTCGCCGGTGGTCGGCCTGCCGTTCACGCTGACTATCACCGTCTGGCCGTCGTGGCCGCTGCGATAGGCACCGACCTGACCTGGGCCCAGCTTCAGTCCCCACTCGAGGAACACCTGGCCGAGGGTGAACTCTTGCTGCGCCGGAGCCTCGACGTGCAGGATCCCGTCAGTCCGGTGCGTGTGCAGCGCGGCGATGCCGGCGGAGCCAGGCGCGGGGACGACACCGGGGGACCCCGAGTTGATGCCCAATCCGGCCGGCACAGGGACCCGGACGCCGTCTACGACCACTCTGAGGTACGCGTGGTAGTGCACCTTTTTCTGCTCGTGTGGGTTCAGCCGCAGTCCGGCGGCTTCCACCTGAGCCTGCTGGTCCACCGGCCGGTTCCACGGGATCGGCACCTCCCGCACCACAGCCTGCCCGGACCGGGCAGAGCCCGGCGACGAGGGGGGCAAGGGTGCCGCCGACCTGGTGGCTGCCGGCTGAGAGGTGGGGTATGCCGTCGCGCACCCACTGACGAGGGCGGCGAGGACGAGCGCCGTGATCGCCGCCGCGACGCGGGACAGTGCGCGTAGGCGGGGCACGTTCGTCTCCTCAGCGGTCGGCAGCGGGCGCTGACCCAATTGTCGTGCCCGCGAGCACCGCCGGCCCACACCATCGCGTGATGACGATCATCTTCTGACCCGATCATCGGATCGACAGCCCGCAGGCTTGAGCAACCACGGCCGCTACGCGTCGATCCGCCCGACTCACCCTCGGCGCGGTCCCCAGTCCGGCGCGCTGTCCCAGAGTGGGCCGTCGGTGATCTGTCGGACGCCGCTCCCGTCCAGGCGACTGGTGAAGATGTCCGGTAGGCCAGCCGCACCGGCCCGGGAATAGACGACCTGCGCGCCGTTCGGGGAGAACGAGGCGGACAACAGCATGGTGTCCCCGCTCACGTGGGTGACTTGACGCTTGTCGCTGCCGTCAGGGTGAACGACGTACAGCTGCGAGTTGAGGAAGTCGCCCTCGTCGGGGGAGCGGAAGAGGATCCAGCGGCCGTTCGGCGACCAGTCCGGGTGGTCGCCCGCGCTCACCGACCACGGCGTGATGCGATGCAGACGTGAACCATCCGCTCGCATGACGAAGACGGCCTTACCGCCCGACGGCTCAGCGAGTGGCGAGTTGTGCCGGAGGAACGCGATGCGGCGCCCGTCAGGCGAGGACACCATCTCCACGTCGTCGCCAGCAAAGGGTGCCGACGCAAGGACGACGTGAGGGTGCTCACCGGAGAGATCGCGGATGACGATGTCGGAGTGCTCGATGAAGCCCTCGCCGTTCGGGAAGTCGCGAACGCCACCGGTCGCGCGGGTGAAGATGACGCGCTTGCCGTCGGGCATGAAGGCAACGTCTGACTCATCGGCGCACGTCGTCTCGATGTCGGGCGGCGTCGCGGTGCAGGGTGCACTCAGCCGGGTGAGGTCACTGCCGTCCGACCTGATCGTGTAGATCGCGCAGACAGTGTCGGGTGCGCAGCGGCGGAAGGCGATCAGCGTTCCGTCCGGCGACCAGTCGGGCTGGTCATCGACAGTCCCGACCTCGGGGAAAGTGATCTGGTGCTTCTGCGTGGCGTTCGACCGGACCACGAAGATCGCACCGGTCGTACGGTCGGCATCCAGATAGCCCTTGTAGGCAATCGCTCCATTCCGGCCGGGAGTCGTGGCGTCGACCGGCGGCGCCATGACGAGCGCTGCGACAACCCCGGCAAGTGCGACGAGGGCGATCGATCCGGAACGAGAGTGGCGGGGGCGAGTGTCAGCCATCGAAGTCTCTCCTAGAGCCTAGGCACGGGGATGTCGCGGTACCCAGGGGATGGCCTTCACCATGCTCCCGGCTGCCATGGTGCGCAAGGGGTGACTTCCCACGACGCCGCGCACCACGGCGGCGACCACGGGTGTTGGCTCTCGCAGTTCTTGGCGACCCAGACCGCCTCGGTGCCGACATCCTTGGGGTTGCGACCATGCCCTTGGCCACGGCAACTGCGAGCGACTTGCTGTTCCTGGATCCTGCCTGAAATGTCCTGCCGATCTCGTCGATGCCTTGGCGTAGGTGGTCACCTCCGACGTGGTCTCGGCCGGCGTGTGGGCAGGACCAAGGCCATGACGATATTCCGCGTCGGCCAGGTCACTGCACTCGAACCCAAGGCTGCAAGGTCCAGTCGTTGACGGCGGCAAGGCCACCGGCTTCGTCGCCCAGCCCCACGTAGTTGCCGAATTGCAGGTCGCCCTTGGAGGTGAGCCGCCAGTCGAGTCGATAGCCGCCGAGTGGGCAGCCAGTCGCACAGGCAGGCAGCGTGCTGGTGGCCGCTGGGTCGTGCACGAACCACACTCTGTTGCCGCTCCCCCGCAGTGACCCCACCTCGACCACGGTGAGGGCCGGGATCTGGTCCTGGCCGCAGTCGGTGCCCCTGTCGCTGACGGGCCGGCAGGCGAGCCGGTAGGCAGCCGAGTGAACCGTAAGGGTCCAGGTGCCGGCATTGCTCAGGTCTGCCACGCCGGCTGCAGTGAGTGCATCGGCGGTGATCTGCGTGCGGTACACCCCATCAGGAATGCTCGATCGTGTGGCCGGAGCAGGCGACTCCCCCATGGGTCCCGACGATGCGGCGGTAGGGGTGTCGCTCAGGGTCGATTTCGTTGCCGGCGCCATACCGGCCTTGTCCCCGCTTGACCCGCCGCAACCCGTCATGAGGAGCAAGCCCGCCGCGAAAGCCGTCCACACCGACAAGTCCACCTTGGCTCGCACGACGCACCTCCCACAGTCGACCCATGTGGTCGCAGTTGCGACGCTAGGTGGCGCGCCTCGGGGTGGACACCGTGCTAGCCCGCTGTGCGCCACTAGTGGGCCGAAGCAGCACAAGTACGGCCAGAACCCGACGGTTGACGTCCGGGTCCTGGTCCAGACCGAGCTTGCGGAAGATCACGCCGCACACCGACTCTACGGTGCGCTCGGCAAGCCCGAGTCGGCCCGCAATTGCAGCGTTTGATCTGCCCTCTGCCATGAGGACGAGGACCTCTCGCTCGCGGCGGCTCAGGGCGGCCAGCGGAGACCTCCGCTGCATGGCGATGAGCCGCTCGGCGATTGTGGGGTCCACGACACACTGACCGTTCGTCACGCGATCCAAGGCATCCAGCAGAACTGTGATGTCCGACACGCGCTCCTTGAGCAGATAGCCGAGGCACTGCGGTTGATCAGCGAGGAGTCGTTGCGCGTACCGCGGTTGGAGGTATTCGCTGAGCAGAAGGACTGCGGTGCCTGGGTGCTGTCGTCGGATCATCCGCGCCGCGATGAGTCCCTCGTCCGTGTGGGTGGGAGGCATCCGTATGTCGACGATCGCCGCGTCGGGCCGCTCGAGTGCCACAAGGGCCATCAACTCGGTCGCATCTCCGGCTTGCCCTACCACCTCAACGTCCGTATCGCGCAGGAGCCGGCTGAGACCGGATCGCACAATCAGGACGTCGTCAGCTACGACGACTCGCATGGCCATCTCCCCACAAGGGTGCCGTCATCCGCTAGCTCGAGTGCGCCTCGGGTTGCGCCGACCCAGTCGGTGACCTCAGTCAGGTCCGCGAGGGGCGAGCCGTGCACCTCGATCAGCAAGGCCCCTCCGCTCGCCGCGACTCGAACCGTCGCCGGCACCTCGTCGGCCTCGCCGCCAGCCAAGCCGGCCCGGACCAACAGGTAGGCGGCGCGCTCGACCGGTGCGGACAAGAGAGAGAGTTCCGCTGGTTCCACTCGCAGTTCCGCACCCTTCCGCGCGGTGAGTGTCGCGAGTGCAGCAGCGAGACCGTCCGCGCTGAGCTCGGTGAGCAGTTCGTCGTGCGCGACACGGCGCAGAGCCTGGATTCCGGCCCGCACGTCGGCCTCGGCGGCCATCAGAACCCGTCCGGCTTCTCCGTCTTCCAGCCCTCGAGCGGCCGCAAGATGAAGGGCGACCCCCACGAGCTGCTGCTGCGCACCGTCGTGGACATCGCGCGCAATGCGAGTCCGCTCTGCCTCAGACGTGGTCACGATCCGCGCCTGCATCCGCCTGAGATCGGCGACTCGCACAGCAGCGATCACGTCCAAGCGAGCATTGTCGAGTGCCAACCTCGTTGCAGGTGTCAGAGCCTGCTCGACCTGCGCGGCGTCCGAGGAACTTCGCAGCACGAGACGGACCGAAGGAGCTTCCTGATCCCCGCCCATGACAAGCGCAGAGCCTTGCCCTTGCTCGACATCCGCACCTGTGACGACATCGACCCAACGGGAGCTACCCGGAACCGCGACGTGAACGCCGCGGATCGGCCGACTGAGGACAAGGGGGCCGGTCCTACCCAGCTGATCGACCAGCGCGGTCACTTCGCGGCGTACGCGACGCGACTGGACAGCCACAAAGACTGTGGTCGTGGTGAGCAGGCAGATGCTCCCCGCTCGCAGAATGTCGTCAACATCGGAGGTCTCGGTGGTTCCCCAGCGCCACCAGGGGGCTGCGTCAGCAAGCCACCACAGGGTGATGACGCCGGCGGCAGCTGCACGGTGAGTAACAGACCGCGATCGTGACACCAAGATCGACGCAAGAGCTGCGACGACGAGAACTGCCTCCAGGAGTACGGCGAGACCGAGAGCGGGTTGCGGCCCCAGTTTGTCGGCGAGCAGTGCGGCCGTCCGAGCACAGGTCCACCGGCACGCGGGGTCGAGAAAGGGTTGGTACGAAAGGAGGTGGACAGTGCCAGCCACAAGCGACGACAACCACACCAGGTGCAACCCGTACGGGCGTACCGCTGCTGCGCAGGCCGCAATGCCGAGAGGGCCGCTTGCGAGCAGCAGCCCGACCAACCACGCCGGCGCGGCGGGTGCGGATGCTGTGCCGATAGCAAGCCAGCAGGTTCCAGCGAGACCAAGGCCACGCGCGGAGGGGCTGCGGTCCAGGACGAGCGCCCAGACGACGACGACGAGCATCCCGACAAGCACAGCACCCCACGGCCGGAGGACCAGCGGTGCGTCCCCTGGAGCTCGCCCGAACGGAGGCGTGCCCGCCAGCTGCAGCCAGCTGACTACTGCCGTGCAGGTGAACAGCAACGCGGCCCGCTGTGCCAGGTGATCCGACGCCGATGGGCGTCGGCGGGCCAGGACTCCGCCACGGAGAGGGCCTGTGATGTGCAGTCGCACCATCACAGTGTGACCCCGACCAGTCGTCGGGGCACCCGTGTTGACACCGTGGCCGGAGAGCAACGCCCGGCCTACGCTCTCAGGTGCCATGGACAACGTCCTGCTCCCTGTACGCCGTCCGTCGCTGCGCCTGCGCCGGCTCCAGGCAGTGGCGGCCATAGCCTGCGCCGCGTCCCTTGCCCTGGCCGGGTGTCAGACCGACCCCGTCGTGGACAAGAGCGGTGGGCGGCTGAGGATCCTGCACTTCGCGACCATCGACAGCCTGGACCCGAACGGACAGACGCCGGGGCCGGCCGTCTTTCTGGCCTCGGTCAAGAAACGATCCCGCGGGCGATTGCTGATCAGTGTCCAGTCCGGCTACGGCGCGGGAGTCACGACGGCAGAGTCTGACCTTGTCGCCGCCGTTGCCCGCGGCGATCTCGATGGCGGCTGGCCGGCGACCCGGGCGTTCAGTCGGGCGGGGATCCCCCAGCTCGAGCCCATCGAAGCACCCATGGTCCTCACATCATTCCAGGCGCAGGCCGCTGTCGCCACCGGCCCCGCCGGACGTGCGCTCCTCGCGAGCCTTCGCAGGTCCGGCGTCATCGGCCTGGGGCTAACGGTCGGGCCACTACGTCGGCCATGGGCGATACGACCGCTGCGCGCCATGGCGGACTGGCGAGGACTCACGTTCCGGTCGTACAACTCTCCCGTCCAGGACGCCTCGATCAAGGCGCTGGGGGCAATCCCTGTAGAAGCCAGCTACGTGTTGCTGCAGATGTTGCAGACCGGTCGCCTCCAGGGAGTGGAGACGGACCTCGCTCAGGACGTCGCCAACCACTACGGGCCCCTGCTCCCATTCGTCACAGCTGATGTTGTCCTGTGGCCGAAGATGTCCGTGGTCGCCGTGAGCCGGCGGACCTATCGTCGCCTGACTGACCGTGAGCGCGGCTGGCTGGGTGCTGCCGCCGCCGACGCGGTGTCAGCATCAGTTGCCTTCCCCTACGACGAGACGGCGGCCGCTGTCGCTGTCTGCTCATCGGGTGTGCGCCTCGTGGCCTCCGACGAAGCAGCACAGGTCGCCTTTCTGGCCGCATTGCAACCGGTCCTCGACGATCTGAAGCGGCGGTCCGCGACGCGCGTCAACCTTGCGTTGGTCGAAGCGGCGGCTCGTACGCACCGATGGGTCGATGTCCCTGCGACACCCCCTGGTTGTGCCGCCTAGCTCCAGCGGTCTGGTCACTGCCGCGAAATGCCGGCACGGTCGCTCGGACCTGAGTTCCGTGGCCGGCAGCACCGGACACCTGAAGACCGCCGCCGGCGGCAGTCAGCCGGTCGCGCACGCCGACCAGCCCCGAGCCCTCAGGGTCCGCGCCCCCACGCCCGTTGTCCGAGACGATCAGCTGGAGGTAGCCGCCGCTCCGGCTGGCTTCCACCTGGACGTGCGTCGACGCGGAGTGTTTGGCGGCATTGGCGAGTGCCTCGGCGCAGGTGAAGAACAATGCCGACTCCGAGGTCTGGTCCCCCGCCAGGTCCGGGTCGAGCCGCAGATGGACCAAGAGGCCGGCACGCTGGGCATGGAGGAGAAGACCCGGCAGGGCCTGCCGGATCCGGCCGCCACCCAGGTCAGATGGCGCCGCTCCGGAAGCAACGATGCGTCGCAGGTCCTCCGTGACCCGCTCAAGTGCCGCGACCAGGTCGGCCACGGTATCTTCTCCGTCTCGGTCGGTGCTCAGCCGACCCAGTGCAGCTAGTTGCCGTGTCGCGGAACGGACGGGTGGGTCGACCTCCGCTTGCAGGATCCTCCGCGCGCGTGCTCTCTGCCGGTCGACGGCCGATTGGAGTCTCCCGGTCGAGCGCTCGAGCTCCGCGGCGCGGCGACTGTGCCGCTCGCTCAACCGCTGGTGCTCGACGGCGAGCCGGACCGCCGCGGAGACAGCACTCGCGGTGGCGGCATCCGCCAGCGCTCGTGGCGCACCCTCGACGCGCCCGACGACGGCATCGTTGGCGGTCACCATCAGGCCGGGGCCGGCCGCGCCGTCCGTCACGAGTCGTAAAGCTGGGTCACCAAGCACGTGTCGCAGTGCTGCCTCCAGACCGAGGATCCCGCCTTCACCCGATTTGGCGAGCTCGTCCGCTGACAGGCCTGATGAAGTGAGCCCCGCCGTTCTACTGGCAACGGGGAACAGAACGGCCACGGCCAGCATGGCCCCCTGATAGATCCCCGGCGCCACCACTCCACCGCTGTGGTTGACGGCCCACGAATACACCATCGCGACACCTGTCACCAGCGCGGCTGCTGGGGCATACCACTGCCCGCGCCGCGCAGGAGTGGTCAGAAAGGCCGCCGCGACGGCCAGAAACATCGCACCGATCGCGAGCTGAGGAAGCACCTGGGCAGCCATGACGGCTGCGCAGCCAACGAGCGTCCACCATCGTCGAGCGGGCAGCAGACCTTCAGTACAGCAGATCAGTGCCACGCACAGAACTGCCAGGTGCAGGGTGAGTGCAAAGCTCCAGATCGAGCCCGCCAACCACGCAAGCCCCACAGTCGCCATGACGGCGCGCGCTCGCCCGTCTGTTCTCGCGACAAGCGCGGCGACAGGAAACGCCAAGCCCACCACGAGGTCCCCGAGTACGACGGCCGGGTCGCGGTACTCCGCCAAGTCTGCCTGCGCCGCAAACGCGAGAGCCGCGGCGAGCAAGAGAACGAGCGCACCGGTGGCGAGCGTGGTGTTCACGCCTTGCCGCCGACGCATCACCGCTAGCCCGGGCATGACACGAGGATGGCAGCGAGGTCCCGCCAGGTGCCACCACGGTGTCGCGCCAGACATCGTCGCCCCACCGTGATGGGCAACACACCGGGAGGGCAACGTGGTGAGCAGTTGTAAGTCTCGAGTGGTGGGCCGTCGAGGCTGGACGGGCACACCGTTCGGCCTCATCGGCCTCATCGGACTCATCGGACTCATCGGTGTGACCGGATGCGGCGGCCCCGATCGATCGGGCACCGAGGTCTCGGCCGCCGACGTCCCGTCCTATCGCGGGGGCTTCCACCGGACCGGCGTGATGCCGGGTCCGGGGCTCGACGGTGCCCCTCACCTGCTGTGGGGGTTCCGCGATGCGGTCGGTGCCGGCTTTCCCCCTGCGGTCGTGGCGGGAAAGGTGCTCATCCCCGAGCCATCGGCGCTATCAGCAGTCCGACTCGCCACAGGTCGTCGGGACTGGTCAGTCCACTTGGACAGCGAGATCTCGTCCACCATCAGCGTGGCAGGCACGCTCGCCTTCGTTGTGACCGTCGACTCCCGGGTGCATGCTGTCGACTTGAGGTCCCACGTCGAAGTCTGGTCGTGGCTGGGCGCAGCCGACGGGGCCCAGACCACCGTGCGCGGATCGACGCTGCTGGTCGGCTCACGCACCGGAAGCCTCGTCGGCCTTGATGTGCACCACGGCTCCGTGATGTGGTCCGTTCCTGTCGGCACGTCCCCAGTCCGCCACGCCAGGAGCGGCCGGCTCGCGTTCGTCGGCGGTGCTGCGAGCGGTCGGCTGGTCGCGGTCGACGTGGTGACTCACGCTGTCAGCTGGCAGGTCGACCTCGGCACCGACGCGATCTCGACGCCCGCGGTGTCGAAGGGCATCGTGTACGTCGCTGGGGTGCCCGCTATCGCGGGGACGTCGCGACCTGCCTGCATTGCGGCTCTTGACTCGAGGACCGGCGCGGTCCGCTGGCGACACAACTTCGCTCCCGGCACAGTCCTTGGGGCGCTGGCCATCGGTCCTGCCCAGGTCTACGCCGGTAGCGACACGGCGCCGGGCTTTCTCTACGGACTGGATCGAGGCACGGGGCACCAGCAGTGGCGCCAACATGTTGCGGACCGGTCGTTCGGGCCGGTCCTCAGTTCGGGTGACCTCTACGTCGCGGCCGGCCGGGGCGGCCTACGGGTCTTCGGGGCACGCACCGGGCAGCCCCGCTGGCACGTGCCGGTGCCGGGTAATGCGGAGGGCGTCGTCGTCACTGACGGTCTGGCTCTGGTCCCCTCGAAGGGCGCTCCGCAGACGGCTGGACTCCTCACCGCCTGGGTGGGAGACAGAGACTCGAGAGCCAGCAACCCGTGACACCCCAGGTCGGAGATGCGAGGGGGAGACGGCGTCACGTGGACGCCACCTCCCCCTCGACCAGTCAGTTGCTCATCAGTGCTGCAGCGGCGTCACGGGCGCACGTTGCTGATGCGCGTCCCCCAGTTCGCAAGAGCCGTGCGAGTGCCGCCGCAGGTGCCGAACGGCGTGGCGACGTACTGCGCCAACGTGCAGGACTGCCCGATGTACTCCGAGGCGATCCAGACGCTCGACCCGTCGACCGAGGCTGCGCCGTAGTCGCCCCAACGCGGACGCTTGGGCGACGGCGCGTTGAAGGCTTCGTAGCCCGCGAAGCCGTCCTGCGGTCCCTTGCCCAACGCAGCAACCTTGATCGGACCCATCCCCTCCGCGGTGAATGTGCTGTAGGCCGCGCTGGGGTAGTAGCCGGGACCGGCGAGGGTGTAGGCCATGACGCCGCGACCGGACTTGGTGACCGCGAGTGCCGGGTAGGTCAGGTCGTTGCCCGCCAGGCCGAACTGGCCCTGGTTGACCACCGAGGCGCCAGCGGCGTAGCCGTCGTCACCGGGCGCAAGCACGTACCACGCGATGCCGGCCTGGGTGGCTCCGCCGACAGCCACCTTGGTGTCGAGGGCGCCGTAGAGCTTGCCGCCGACGTAACTGACCTGCTGGATCCGCGTGTCGTTGGAGTCCAGCTGCTGCAGCACCTCCTTGGGTCCCTTGCCGGAGATGACACTCGGCCGGCAGGACGGGGTGTTGAGGCAGTCCAGCAACGGGGTCGGACCCGGCTTCTGGGTGACCGGGTCGGGCACCGAGTAGGTCTGCACGCCGACCCGGGAGTCACGCAGCCGGGCCGTCGGGTGCTGACGGTTCAAGGTCGAGGTGCCGGTCATCGACCAGGTGACAAGGGTGTCGGACACACCCGCGTCGGTGAAGACCGCGTTGGACGACAGGAAGTGCGCCGTCCCGCCGGCGGAGCGGTCGAAGTCAGCGCCCGAGGGCGACTGCGCCGGCCACACCGTGAAGCCGCCATTGCCCTGGTCGGCACCTGTGGTGTCGAACTGCGTGACGTGGATCGTCGCCGCGGCGTTGGCCAGCTCCTGCTTGCTGAAGGCGTAGACCTGCGCGCCGTCGAACTCCGGGCCGATCAGCGAGAACTCGTTGGTGCTGATGTAGAAACCGTTGCGGTCGAAGCCGATGTGCGGGTAGTCCCCGAAGCATGGGCAGCCGGCATGCACAGGGGTGCCGTTGCGGCCGTCGTCAGTCACGTCCAGCTGGTAGATCTGCCAGGTGCCCAGTGGGTCCTTGGTCACGGCGATGTCGAGCAAGCCCTGGCCGGTGAGTCCGCCGGTGGCCGGGTCGGTGCCCAGGTCGTCGACGACCATGAAGAACGTGCCCGTCTGCGGGTCGTAGACGCAGGTCGGGTCGAACAGGGTCGGGCCGAACGGTCCGGCGGGCCGGATGAACGCCGGTGCAAAGCCATAGAACGAGTTGAGGCTCGACACACCGTGCTTGGTGCCGTTGCGCTCGTAGACCTGCACGGCGTTGTTGACGCCCTCGACCACCTTGCCGCCACCGACACACAGCGCCTGGTCCGGCGGCTCGCCGGAGAAGGCGTTGCCGCCGTCGGCGGTCCGCGAGTCGTAGTGGTTGATGCCGTCGAAGCTGGCTTTGAGCTCCGAGCCGGTACGCACGATCACCGAGGCACTCGGCGTAGCCGCAGCAGGCGCGGCGATGCGCGCAGAAGCAGCGCCGCCGCCCTTGGGGGAGTGCTCCGCCGGCGTTGCGGTGCTGACCTCATGCGTTGTTGGGGCAGCGCTGCCGGGCGTCGACCGCGGGAAGGCGACGGCCGGACCGGCGGTGATGGTGCGGGTGATCCCGGCGATGCCAGGAGAGGGGCTGGTGGCAGCGCCGGCGCTGACCGCGGACGGCACCGCCAGAGTGACGCCCACGAGCGGGATCGCCGCTGCGAGGACGAGGAGGCGTGGAGGCATGGGCAGAGCCTGCTTTCTGCTGGCGGGTGGCCAGGCTGGGTCCGGGAAGCGTGGCCCCGATCGAGATCACGCCGGGGCCGAAACTAGCCCGGGCGACCCACCGAGCGGAAGCCCCCATTCGCGACAATTCGATCTCGTTCCTGGGAGTCGCTGGTCCGGCGGGGTGAGAGTCTTGCTCTGCGTGCCGAGACGTGTGCAGAGTGCTCACATGACCCGTCGTACCGGCTTCATCGGTGCCCTGCTCGCCCTCCTGCTCACCGCATCCGGGGTGGTCGCCACGACGGCCTCGGTTGCGACGGCTACGGCCATCGGCACGATCGCCGGCCGGGTGCTGATCGGGCCGACGTGCCCGGTGGTCAACCCCGACAACCCGTGCGCCGACCGCCCATTGGTCGGGGCCAAGGTCGTGCTGCTGCGCGGCGGGGCCGCCGTCGCCTCCCGCGTCACCGATGCACGGGGACGCTTCTGGTTCCACCCGTGGCGCGGCCACCTCGTGGTTGCCGCCCGGTCGGCGACCCCCGGCTATGCCGCACAGGCCAGGGCGCCGGTGGTGGTCCACGGCGGTCACACCACCCGCGTCACCCTGCACCTGGACTCCGGGATCCGATGATCTCGACCGGCTGACCAGCCCGTCGAGCGGCGCTAAGGTGCCGCCATGGCGGACAGCAGCAAGGTCGGGCAGTTGCGAGCGGTCCCGCTCTTCGCGGGGCTCAAGGACAAAGAGCTCAAGGACATCCTCGGGCGCATGCGCGAGGTCTCCCACGACGGCGGGGAGATCGTCGAGGAAGGCGGCCGCGGCGTCGGCTTCCACCTGATCCTCGAAGGCACCGTGACCGTGCTCAAGAACGGTGAGGTACGGCGGCAGCTCGGACCCGGCGACTACTTCGGCGAGATCTCGCTCATCGACGGCAAGCCGCGCTCGGCGACTGTCAAACCCGACGGCCCGGTCAAGACTCTCTCGCTGCCCGCGTGGAGCTTCAGCAGCCTGCTGGACGCGCACCCGTCCCTGGCTCGCGAGCTGCTCATCGGGCTCTGCGCTCACCTGCGGGCAGCCGAGGACAGCGCCCCGGACATCGCCCAGGCCTGACCATCTTTCGCAGCAGGCTCCGGGCATGACCGTCCACGACAAGCCCGGTACTGACGCCGGTCCGCCAGGTCTCCGCGGGGTCCTGCGCGTGCGCGACATGCGCCTGCTGCTGGCTGGTTTCGTCGCCTCGCGCACCGGTGACTTCCTGTACACGGTGGCCCTGGTGGTCTATGTGGCGGAGACAACGAACTCGGCTGCGTGGGTGGCTGCCTCCTCTCTCGCCAGGCTCGTCCCGGTGATCATCCTGAAGCCGGTGGCAGGGGTCTTCGGAGACCGGCTGCCGGTGCGCGGACTGCTCGTGGGCTGCGACCTCGCGCAGGCCGGCTGCATGCTCGCGATGGCGGGGCTGGTGGCGGCCGGCGCCCCCCCGCTACCGGTCCTCGCGCTGGCGGCCGTGTCGAGCGCGTTCTCCACGCCGTACTTCCCGGTGCTCACGGCCATCACGCCACGACTGGTCGCGGAGAACCAGCTAGCCGCGTCGAACACCGTCGTCGGCACCGTGGAGAACCTCGCGCTGGTCGTGGGGCCGGCCGCCGGCGGCCTCTTGCTGCTGCTAGGCCCGGCCTCGATCCCGATCGCCCTGAACGCCTTCTCCTTCCTCGCCTCAGCGTTCTTCGTCGCCAGCATCCGCTATCGAGGTAACCCCGCCCGTGCAGATGGTGTGGAGGGTCTCCCGGGCGACGACGTCGACGGCAGCGGCGAGACCACGGGCTCGTTCGCCAGACAGCTTGCCGAGGGCTTCCGGGCGACGGTCGCCGATCCTGGTGTCGTGGTCCTGGCGAGCTTCACCAGCGCGGTCACCTTCGTCTACGGGTTCGAGCTGGTCTACCTCGTCTTCGTCGCCAGGGACCGCCTTGGCATCGGGCCGGAAGGGGTCGGCTACCTCAACGCCGCGGTCGGCATCGGCGGCGTTCTGGGCGCGCTGCTGACCAATCGGCTGGCCGACAGCTCACGAGTGCGGGCCGTCTTCCTGCTCACCCTGCTGGGCTGCGGGCTGCCCCTGCTGCTGCTCGGTGTCATCCGGACGCCGTGGCTGGCGTTGGTGGTTCTCGGCATCGAGGGTGCCGCCAGCATCGCTCTCGACGTGCTCGTCGTGACCGGCCTGCAGCGCATCGTGCGGCAGCGCCTGCTCGGCCGGGTGAGCTCGATCGTCGACTCGTTCGCGGTCCTGGCCATCCTGTTGGGCAACGTGGCCGCGGTGGCACTCCTGGCGGTGCTCGGACTGCGCTCCAGCTTGCTGGTGTCCGGTGCCCTGCTGCCCGTGTTAGGTCTGTGTCTGCTGCCGATGCTCGGCGACCTTCAGGTGCGCATCAACGCGAGCCGTGACGTTCTTGGTCCCACCGTCGAGCAGCTGGCCGCGAGCCGGCTGCTCGACGGTGCCGGTCGACCTGTCCTGGAGCGACTGGCGACCGGTGCGGTGCGAGAGAAGGTGCCCGCCGGCACGGTCCTGCTGCGTGAAGGCGACGAGGCCGACGACGTGCTCGTGCTGGTCGCCGGACGGTGCACGGTCACCTCACAGGGCAGGCAGATCAACGTCGTCAGCTCCCCGGCGTACGTCGGTGAGATCGGGCTCGTCGGGCGCATCCCACGGACGGCCACCGTGACCGCCGAGGTCGACTGCGAGCTGCTCCGCATTGCTGGCGCGGACTTCCTCGACGCCGTGGCCGGCACGCCGCCGGTGTCCCTGCTCTCCGAGATGTCGGTCCGGCTCGAGCGCTCGGGTTCTGGTTCAGGCAGGAGGCGGTCATGACCGAAGCCGCGGCGGTGTTCGCCGACCTCGCCCGCGTGCTCGACGCGATGGGGCCGGCACTGGTGCCTTCTGGCAGCGACGGTCTCTTGACCCGCATCACCGAAGCGGCCCGTGAGCTGTTCGGCGCCGAGGCCTGCTCCCTGGCACTGCTCACCGACGACTCCTCCGAGCTGGTGTTCACCACGGCGTCGGGCACCGGGGCCGACAGCATCGTCGACCTGCGGATCCCGTCAACCCAAGGCATCGCGGGCTGGGTGGTCATGACCGAGCAACCCATCTCGGTCACCGACCTGGCCCAAGACGCGCGGTTCTCCTCCGGTATCGCGGCATCCACCGGCTATGTGCCGCGGGCGATCCTGGCAGTGCCGGTGGCTAGTCCACGGAGACTGCTCGGCGTGATCGAGGTTCTGGACCGCGATGCCAGCCGCCCCGGTGCCGAGCAGGACATGCGGCTGCTGCAGCTGTTTGCCGACCAGGCTGCCTCGGCGATCGAGAGCACCCGGGTCTTCTCCGACCTCGGCCGTGCCGTGCTGGGCGCCGTGGCCGCCCACCCCGGCAGCGATCTCGCCGAAGCACTGGCGGCGGCCCGTGACGCGGCCGAACGCGCCGACAACGACGGCGCCGACGAACACGGCACCGACGACAACGGCGATGACGACAACGGCGATGACGACGACGACGGCGCTGCCACCAGCCATCGCGCCGACCTGGTCGAGCTGGCGACACTCTTCGCCCAGCTGGACCAGCTCGGTGCACGCGAACGCAGGCTCGCGGTCGATCTCCTGAAGGTGCTCGTCCGTGACCGTGGGGGTCGAGGGCCACGGGCGACCTGAGACCTGCCTGGTCCGAGGCGTTCGACCCGGACAGGTTGCGGAGCATCCGCCCGCTCCTGCGCGGCGAGGCACTGACGCGGGACTGGGCCTGGGGCGGCGGCACCGGAGCCGGTGTCGACGTGGCGGTGATCGACAGCGGCATCGAGGCCGGCCACCCCATGGTCGGTGGGGTCGCCTCGGCCGTCGCGCTGAGCTTTGACCGTGCGGCGGCCACCGGCGTCCGCTATCTCGAGGGCCCCCATGAGGACCTGTTCGGTCACGGCACCGCCTGCGCAGGCATCATCCGGACGGTGGCACCGGACTGTCGGCTGCACAGCATCAGGGTGCTGGGGGAGCGGCTGACCGGTAAGGGCCTCGTGTTCGCCGCCGGCCTGGAGTGGGCCATCGAGCACGGCATGCGAGTCGTGAACCTCTCGCTCAGCACCGGCCGTGAGGACTACTTCGGCACCTTCCACGCGCTCGCGGACCGCGCGTACTTCGCTGGGGTGATGCTCGTCGCCGCGGTCAACAATGTGCCGAGCCCGAGCTATCCCTCGCAGTTCGCGTCGGTGTTCTCCGTCGCTGCCCACCAGCGGCACGATCCGCTGGGCTATGACTACAACCCCGCCCCGCCGGTCGAGCTGGGTGCCCCTGGCATCGAGGTCACCGTGGCGTGGAAGGGCGGCGGCACCGTCGTGTCAACGGGCAACAGCTTCGCCGCGCCGCACATTGCCGGGCTGATCGCGCGGCTGCTCTCGAAGCACCCGGAGCTCACGCCGTTCCAGGTCAAGACCGTGCTGCACTCCTTGGCCGACAACTCCTCGCCCTGACCCGGTCGGCAGGGTGCTGGGTCGGCCCCGACATGCCGATGCGCCCCGGACCCTCCCACCGGGGCGCATCGACCGTGCGGTCAGACCTTGTAGCGGTGACCCTCGACGTCGTCGTCGTCCGACTCCTCGGAGCCGTCCGCCTTGTAGCGGTGACCCTCGACGTCGTCCTTCTCGGCGCTGTCGATGTCCTCGGATCCTTCGACCTTGTAGCGGTGACCCTCGACGTCCTCGGCCGGCGTGTTCTCGTTCTCGCTCATGTGACTTCCTCCCGATTCGATACCTGCTCCGTGAGACACATCCTGCTCCTGGCCGGCCGGCCGGTCTGTGTCCTGGCTGACACAATCGGAAAGTCAGTCGGCGTCGCGCGCGCCCGGAGAAAGTCGTCGTCCAGGACCTCGATGCGCCCGCGCGCCAGGCGCACGGCACCGGCCTCCTCCATCGCGCGCAGCACCCGGTTGACCGTCGGCCGCGTCGTGCCGGCCATCGTGGCAAGGTCTTCCTGCGTGATCGGCACGACCCACGGCGGGGGACCGGTGCGAAAGTGCCGCAGCATCTCCAGCAGCCGGCGCAGCGCGCGCTGCTCGACAGGCACGTAGAGCGCTTCGACGAGGTGCGCCGTGAGTCGACGGACCTGGGCAGCGAGCACCTCGACGAGGAAGTGCTCGACGGAGGGGTTGCTACGGCGCAGCGCCTCGAACCGGGCTGCATCCATCGCGAGCGTCTCGACCGTGGTGAGCGCGACGACGGTGGCCGTGCGCTGGTGCCGCGGCCCGAGCAGCGCCTGCTCGCCGAAGAAGTCGCCCGGACCCAGCATCGACAACGTCACGATGTCGCCGGTCGGGTTGGAGACGCGCACCGCCACCCGGCCCCGCTCGATGAGGTGGAAGGCGCCACCGGGCTCCCCCTGCTGCACCAGGGCTTCGTCGCGGGCATAGGTACGCCGGGTGGTAGCGGCCAGCACCCGCGCGCGATCATCAGGTGCGAGGTCGCCCAGGATCCGCCACTGCATCAGGTCAGTCTGCACCGCCATCTTCCGCACGGGCCGCTGCCGGGTTATCGTCGGCCTGGCGGTCGGCGAGAGCCGGCACGAGGGGAGCACGTGCATGATCAGCCTGCTCGACACCCGGCATCCGGGTCCGCACACGGTCGTCGGCGTCACCGGTGAGCTCGATGCGGCCTCTGCGCCGCTGCTGCGTGACAAGCTCCTGGCCCAGCTCAACCGTGGTGTCCCGAGCCTGGTCGTCGACCTGCGCGGCGTGACGTTCATGGACTCGACCGGCATCGGCAGCCTGCTGCGCATCCACCACCGGCAGGGCCTGCTCGGCGGACTCGTGCACTTCGTGGCCGACCAGTCAGCCGTGCTGCGCGTCCTCGACCTCATGCAGCTCACCCGCCGCCTGCACATCGTCGCCACGGTGGCTGCCGTCACCACCTGCTGTCCGCCTGTCCAGAATCTCCCGATCTTGGCGGTCAGTCCCGAGTCGGTCGGTTAGCCATAGCCTCGTCTCCGCCCCGTCCCTGTCGGCAGGAGAGGACGCGATGGACCTCCGTGGCATGCTCGGGCTCCGTGCTGCCGTGGTGCTCGCCGTCGTCGTCATCGCCGCAGGTACGGCGGCCGCTCTGGCCTCCGACAAGGGCGAGGCCGACCGGCTGGGCAGCGTCCGGACGCGGGCGGGGGCGGTGCCCGCTTCCGCCACCACCGCTGCCACCTCGAGTGCGGCCGCCCCGCTGCGCCTGATCGTCGCCGGACCGGTGGCGTTGACCATCGGTCAGCGGGCGGCGTACACCCTGCGGTGGGCAGCCGAGGACGGCACGGTGACCGGGTCAGGACAGGACTGGGGCGACGGGGTGGGCATCGACGGGAGCGGTCCGGTCGGCAGCGGCTGCTCGGGCGTCCACACGGGCGCGGCCACGGTGCCCGACGCGGGCCGGCTGGGCGCGGTGCACCGATGGTCAGCGGCAGGCACCTACCGGGTGCGCTTCACCGTGAGCTCGACCGGCTGTGCGACGGGCCGCGCGATCGACGACACGGCCAGTGCCGAGCTGGTCGTGGTCGTCACCAGTCGCTGACCGGTCGCTGATCAGTCGCTGATCAGTCGCTGATCAGTTGCGGGCAGCTCAGAAGCGGAACGGCTTGGGCGGTGCACCCAGGGTGGCCCGCGGGCAGGCAACCAGGTTCAGGTTGCCGAACCCCAGCGCCTCGTCGCACAGCGTGGTGACGGTCCAGCCCGACTCGGTGCCGAACCGGGTCACGGTGGCGCGATAGATCGTGATCTCGTAGCGGGTGGGCGTTCCGTAGGCGACCTGGATGGTACCGATCAGCTCGGCGCCACCGGGCGCGCCGTAGCCCTCCCAGGACCGGTCGTAGCGGCTCCACAGCGAGGGCTCGGACTGCCACACGCCGCCGTTCTGCACGTCCCGCAGCGCCAGCTCGACCAGCACGGCTCGGGCCGACTCCTCGGGGATCATCGCCGCCGGGCGGATCACCTCGGAGACGACGCCCTCGTCGTAGGCCTCAGCCATGAGCAGCTCGGGGTTGTGCACGGGTGACCTCTCGTCACGAGCGGGAGTGGAGCCTGCACGCTGTCTATCGGCCGCTCGGCCCCCCGACTTCACCCCGACGGCCGGCCCCCTTGCCCGATCTGTGTCGTGGCCTGGTGCCAGAGTGACGGCTGTGACATCATCGTCGGTGAGACCGACGAGTCGACGAGGCCGCTGGGGAAGGCGCACCTCGCGCTGACAAGGAGGTCTCGATGTCGACACGTGGCGTGGTCTACGTCCATTCCGCACCGCCGGCGCTGTGCCCGCACATCGAGTGGGCCGTCGGTGGTGTCCTCGGCGTGCGCGTCACGCTGGACTGGACGCCTCAACCGGCAGCACCGGGCTCGGTGCGAGCAGAGTTGTCCTGGCAGGCCGACCCGGGCACCGGGTCACGGTTGGCCAGCGCGCTACGGGACTGGTTGCACCTGCGCTTCGAGGTGACCGAGGAACCCAGCGTCGGGACCGAGGGTGAGCGCTGGTCCTCGACGCCGGGTCTCGGTCTGTTCCACGCCTCCACCGGGGTGCACGGCGACCTCGTGGTGCGCGAGGACCGGCTGCGGGCCGCGATGGCGCGTGCCGCCTGCGATCCGGCTACCGACCTGCAGCGCGAGCTCGACGGCCTGCTCGGCAGCGCGTGGGACGGCGAGCTGGAGACCTTCCGGCACGCAGGTGACGGCGCCCCGGTGCGCTGGCTGCACCAGGTGGTCTGAGCCTGCTGGCCTGAGCCGCCTACAGCGGGATGTTGCCGTGGTCGCCGCGGGTCGCGGGGGCCTCGGCGATCGCCGCTGCGATGGCGGACCGGGTGCGGTCCGGCGAGATGATCTCGTCGATCACGCCGATCTCCTGGGCGCGGGCGAGACCGCCGGTGAGCTTCTCGTGCTCGGCCGCGAGCTCCGCCTCGACTTCACCACGCACGTCGTTGTGCACCTCGGCCAGACGCCGGCGGTGCAGGATGCGCACGGCAGCGACCGCGCCCATCACGGCCACCTCGGCTTCGGGCCACGCGAAGACCTTCGTAGCGCCGAGCGAGCGAGAGTTCATGGCGATGTAAGCGCCGCCGTAGGCCTTGCGGGTGACCAGCGTGACGCGGGGGACCGTCGCCTCGGCGAAGGCGTGCAGGAGCTTGGCCCCGCGACGTACGACGCCATCCCACTCCTGGCCCGCGCCGGGCAGGTAGCCGGGGACGTCGACGAGCACCACCAGCGGCACCCCGAACGCGTCGCACATACGCACGAAGCGGGCGGACTTCTCGGCCGAGGTCGAGTCCAGGCACCCGCCGAGGCGCAGCGGGTTGTTGGCCACGACGCCGACCGTCCGCCCACCGAGGCGCCCCAGGGACGTGGTCACGTTGGGCGCCCACTTGGCGTGCAGCTCGAGGCCGCTGCCCTCATCGAGGAGGTGGTCGACGATCGGGTGCACGTCGTAGGCGCGCTTGGGTGAATCCGGCAGGTACGACGAGAGGTCGACGTCGTCGACCGCGCCGATGCTGCGCTGGTCACCGAGCAGCGCAGCGAGCCGCCGCGCCTCGCCGTAGGCATCAGCCTCGGTCTCAGCCACGACGTGCACGACACCGGAGCGCCGGCCGTGCGGCTCAGGACCACCGAGACGCAGCGCGTCGACGTCCTCACCGGTGACCGAGCGCACGACGTCGGGACCGGTGACGAACACCCGACCCTCGGGGCCGAGGATCACGACGTCGGTCAGCGCCGGCCCGTACGCCGCGCCACCAGCCGCCGCGCCGAGCACGACGGAGAGCTGCGGCACCTTGCCCGAGGCCTTGGTCATGATGGAGAAGATTTCGCCGATGGCGTGCAGCGAGACCACGCCCTCACGCAGCCGGGCACCGCCGGAGTGCCAGAGCCCGATCACTGGGCAGCCGAGCGTGAGCGCCTTGTCGTAAGCCGCGAGGATGACCTTGCAGCCGTCCTCACCCATTGCTCCGCCCTGGATCGTGGCGTCAGAGCAGAAGGCGACCGACAACGTGCCTTCGATGCGGCCGAGGGCGGCGAGCATGCCCGAGTCGTCCTCGGGGGTGAGCAGCTCGACGGTGTTGTCGTCGAAGAGCAACCGCAACCGGGTGAGCGGGTTGCGCGGGTCGTCGGCCTTGGCGACGACGACCTTGGCGGGTGCAGCGACGGTGGCAGGTGTGGAGCTGGCAGCGGTGGCGGTCACGGAGCGCTCCTGATGACGAGGGCGACGTTGTGGCCGCCGAACCCGAACGAGTTGTTGAGAGCCAGCAGGTCACCGGCAGGCAGCGCCCGCGCCTCGCCCCTGACGACGTCGAGGTGGACGTCGTCGTCGGGATCTTCGAGGTTGGTCGTGGCAGGGGCCAGCCGGTCCCGCAGGGCGAGCAGGGTGACGATGGACTCGACCGCGCCGGCTGCGCCGAGCAGGTGACCGGTCATCGACTTGGTGGCCGACACGCAGGCGCCGTCGGTGGCGTCCCCGAGGGCCTTGCGGATCGCCTCTGCCTCGGCGATGTCGCCGACCGGGGTGGAGGTGGCGTGCGCGTTGATGTGCACGACCTCGGAGGGGGAGGCACCGGCTTGCTCGAGGGCAAAGCGCATGGCCCGTGCGGCACCGGCTCCGGACGGGTCGGGCTGGGCGATGTGGTGAGCGTCCGAGCTGATGCCGCTGCCGGCGATCTCGCCGTAGATGTGGGCACCGCGAGCCTTGGCGTGGGCCAGCGACTCGAGCACGAGGACGCCGGCGCCCTCGCCGAGCACGAACCCGTCGCGGCCCTTGTCATAGGGCCGAGAGGCGCGATGCGGCTCGTCGTTGCGGGTGGACAGTGCCTGCATGGCAGCGAAGCCAGCCAGCGGCAGCGGGTGGATCGCGGCCTCGGTGCCGCCGGCGGCCACGACGTCGGCCCGGCCCATGCGGATCATGTCGCAGGCGTAGGCGATCGCCTCGGCGCCGCTGGAGCACGCGCTCACCGGCGTGTGCACGCCGGCCCGGGCCGAGATCTCGAGGCCGACCTGCGCGGCCGGGCCGTTGGGCATCAGCATCGGCACCGTCATCGGCAGCACCCGGCGGGCCCCGCGCTCCTTCAAGACGTCGTAGGCCGACAGCAGCGTGGTCACCCCGCCGATGCCGGAGGCGATGGCGACGCCGATGCGCTCGGGGTCGTCGCCCGGGGTGCCCGCATCGGCCCAGGCCTCACGCGCGGCGATGAGGGCGAACTGCGCGGAGCGGTCGGTGCGCTTGATCAGCGGCACGGGCAGCACCTCTGACGGGTCGACTGCTGCCGATGCAGCGATGTGCACCGGCAGCATGTCGACCCAGTCGGCCGTGATCGTCGAGACGCCGGACTTGCCGGCCAGCATCGCGGCCCAGGTGGTGGCCACGTCCCCGCCGAGCGGGGTCGTGGCACCAAGGCCGGTCACCACCACGCGCTGGGCGTCGGTCAGTCGCGAGTCGGACGAGTCAGGCGATCCAGCCATCGATCAGGAGCCCGCCTTCTGGATGTAGGAGACGGCGTCTCCGACGGTGCTCAGCCCCTTGACGTCGTCGTCGGGGATGCGGACGCCGAACTTCTCCTCGGCGTTGACGACGATCGTCATCATCGACAGCGAGTCGATGTCGAGGTCGTCGGTGAACGACTTCTCGGGCAGCACGTCGGTGGTCGCGATGCCCGTTTCTTCGTTCACGATCTCGGCGAGACCCGCGAGGATCTCCTGCTCGCTAGCAGCCATGAGGTTCCAGCTCCTTGGTGTGGGGTGTTCTCGGATGGTGCGGGGTTCGTGCGTTCAGGGCAGGACGACGACCTGGGCGGCATAGACCAGGCCGGCGCCGAAACCGATGAGCAGAGCGGTCTCCCCACTCTTTGCCTCTCCGGCCTCGAGCATGCGTTCCATCGCCAACGGGATCGAGGCAGCTGAGGTGTTGCCGGTGGTGCGCACGTCACGGGAGACCGCGACGGTGCCGGGGAGCTTCATCGCCTTGATCATCGAGTCGATGATGCGCACGTTGGCCTGGTGGGGGATGAACGCCCCGAGCTCGTCGGGGGCCACCCCTGCCGCCTCGAGCGCCTGCAGCGCGACCGGCGCCATCTGCCACACGGCCCAGCGGAACACCTTCTGTCCCTGCATCGTGAGGTGCGGGAAGTCCACAGCGTGGTCTCGTACGTCGATCCAGGACGCGCGCTGGGTGATGGCGTCGTACTGCGAGCCATCAGATCCCCACACGGTGGGGGAGATGCCCGGGAAGTCCGAGGGTCCGATCACCACAGCGCCTGCGCCGTCACCGAAGATGAAGGCGGTGGACCGGTCGTAGGAGTCGGTGAAGTCCGAGAGCTTCTCGACGCCGATGACGAGCACGTAGTCGGAGTTGCCGCCGCGCACGATGTCGTTGGCGAGTGCGACGCCGTAGCAGAAGCCGGCGCAGGCAGCGGACAGGTCGGTGGCGGCCGCATCGGTGGCACCGAGGCGGTCCGCGACGGCTGCCGCGGCCGACGGGGTCTGCAGCGGGTGGGTGACGGTCGCCAGCAGGATCGTGCCGACCTGCTCGGGCGTTATGCCGGCCTGGGCGATCGCCTTGCCGGCCGCGACGACCGCCATGTCGATGACACTCTCGTCGACCGCCGCACGGTGCCGGGACTCGATGCCCGAACGGTCCCGGATCCACTCGTCGGAGGAGTCGATGGTCTCGCAGACCTCGGCGTTGCTGACCACCCGCGAGGGGCGATAGCCGCCGACGCCGAGGATGCGGGCGTGCTCGGGACCGCGCTTGGTCTTCAGGACCGCCACCGTCAGTGCACCGCCTCGGGATGGAGCCGGATGATCGGCTGACCCGGGGAGACCGGGTCACCGTCCTCGACGAGCCACTCCACCACGGTGCCGCCGTGCGGCGCCACCACCGGCACCTCGTCGCGCAAGGTGACCAGCGTGGCGACCGCAGTACCCGGCTCGAGCAGGGTGCCCTCGGGCAGGTCGACGACCCGGATGGTGCCCTTGCTCGGAGCGACCAGCATGCGCCAGGTGGGGGAGTCGTCCTGCGGGGCGGCACTGCCGTGGCGGCGGGCCAGGTCGCGGGCGGCCTCCAGGTCGGCCGGGGTCTTGAGGGCGAGGGTCTCGACGTCAGGCAGCGCGCGCTTGATCAGACCGGTCAGGGTGCCGGCCGGGGGCACCTCGATGACGCCGGTGACGCCGAGCTCGCCCATCGTGCGCATGCAGAGGTCCCAGCGCACGGGGGTGCTGACCTGGGTGACGATGCGGGCCAGCAGGTCGCGGCCCTGCGAGACGACTGCGCCGTCGCGGTTGGAGATCACCGCAGTGCGCGGGTCGTGCACGCTGACGGCCTTGGCGTAGGAGGCGAGGGTGTTGACGGCCGGAGCCATGTGCTCGGTGTGGAAGGCGCCGGCCACCGACAGCGGGATGAGCCGCGCCTTCGCCGGCGGGTCAGCCTTGAGGGCGTCCAGCTGGGCCAGGGTGCCGGCAGCGACGACCTGGCCCGAACCGTTCTGGTTGGCGGCGGTGAGGCCGTGCCGGGTCAAGGCGGCCGCGACCTCGTCCGGCTCCCCGCCGAGCACGGCCGTCATGCCGGTCGGTGTACGGGCGGCAGCGTCAGCCATCGCGCGGCCCCGCTCGCGGACGAGCACCATGGCCTGCTCGGCGGTGATGACTCCCGTGCCGGCCATGGCGGTGATCTCACCGACGCTGTGGCCTGCGGTCGCACCGACCGCGTGGAACGCGTCGGAGGGGTGGGCGAAGATCTCGAGGGCCGCGACCAGGCCGGCGGCGACGAGCAGCGGCTGGGCCACCGCGGTGTCGCGGATGGTGTCCACGTCGGCCTCGGTGCCGTAGTGGATGAGGTCCATGCCCGCGCAGGCCGACAACCAGCGCAGCCGGTCCTCGACATGTGGGAGCTCGAGCCAAGGCGCGAGAAAACCCGGCGTCTGAGCGCCTTGACCAGGAGCAACGATGACCAGCACCCGTCCAGCCTTTCCTTCGGAAGCGACGCCGGGGGGTGCGGAGGCGGACCAATCTGCCCCCCGGGAGTTGGAGGATATCTACAAAGAGCTCGCCGGAGGAGCGTGCGCGTCGGCAAGCCGCCCAAGCGCCAGAGCGATGCGCAGGGTGAGTGCCTGCCGTGGGTCGGCCGGGGCGTAGCCGCAGACCTCGGCCACCCGACGCAGGCGGTAGCGCACGGTGTTGGGGTGCACGAACAACGCCCGGGCAGTGGCCTCCAACGAGGAGGTCTGCTCGAGGAAGACCGACAGCGTCTCGACCAGAGCCGTGCCGCTGGACTGCAGCGGCCGGTAGACGTCGCGGACGAGGCGCTCGCGGGCCAGGTCGTCGCCGGCCAGCGCCCGCTCGGGCAGCAGGTCGTCGGCCTGCACCGGCCGCGGGGCGTCGGGCCAGGCGGGGGCAGCCATCAGCCCGGCCAGGGCGGCCGCGGCGCTCTCGCCGGCACCGAGCAGGTCCGGCACCGCCGGACCCATGACCACCGGACCGGCGCCGAACTGCGCGACGAGCAGCCGGGTGGTGCGCACGGCGTCGACCCGGCCGCCGATAACCGCGACCAGCCGGTCGCCCTGGACCCCGGCGAGCACATCGAGGTGCGCGGCACGAGCGACCCGGCGCAGCTCGTCGACCACGCTCTCGGGCTCGGCGTCCGGTGCGGATCCGACCACCACGACCACGGGATCGTGGTTGCCCCAGCCGAGCGCGGCGGCCCGCGACCGCAGGGCGTCGTCGGCCTCGCCGCGCAGCAGCGCATCGACGACCAGCGACTCGAGCCGGGCGTCCCAGGCGCCGCGCACCTCGGCGGCCTCGGCATACACCCGCGCTGCGGCGAAGGCGATCTCGCGGGAGTAGCGCAGCACCGCCTCGCGAACCACAGCTTCGTCGCCGGGGGCGATCTCCTCGATCTGCTCCTCGACCACGCCGATGACCAGACGCACGAGCTCGACCGTCTGCTGCAGGGTCACCGATCGAGTCAGCTCCCGCGGTGCGGTGCCGAAGACGTCGGCGCTGACGGCCTGGTCGTTGCCAGGCTCGCGAAACCACTCGACGAACGCCGCGACGCCCGCCTGGGCGACGAGATTGACCCAGGACCTGTTCTCCGGCGGCATCGCCCGGTACCACGGCAGGTCCTCGTCCATGCGGGCGATCGCGGCGGTGGCGAGGGCGCCCATGCCGGCCTCGAGGCGGCGTACGGTCGCGGCGCGGTGGTCCCGCCTTCTCGGCACGGGCGCAGCATAGGGCGGCCAGTGCGGGCGACGGCAGCTGTGCAGGGACGACGAGCGCTCGCTAGCGTCGGCTGCGTGGACGCTGTCGCTGCTGTCGATGCCCTGCGCCGGGTCGCCTTCCTGCTCGAGCGGGCCCGTGAGGAGACCTACCGGGTGCGGGCCTACCGGGGGGCGGCAGATGCCTTGGCGGCGTTGCCGGCAGGGGAGGTCGAGGCGCGGGTGGTGGCCAGGACGCTGACCGAGCTGCCCGGGGTGGGGCCGAAGACGGCGGCGGTGGCCGCCCAGGCGGTGACGGGCGAGGTGCCCGACTATCTGGCGACGCTGGAGGCAGCAGCGCTCGGCCCGGTCGCGGGCGGGGGAGCCGCGCTGCGGGCGGCGTTGCGTGGTGACCTGCACACGCACTCCGACTGGTCCGACGGCGGCAGCCCGATCGAGGAGATGGCCCGGACCGCCCGCGACCTCGGGCACGACTACATGGTGCTCACCGACCACTCGCCGCGGCTGAAGGTGGCCAACGGGCTGAGCCCCGACCGCCTGCTCCGGCAGCTCGATGTCGTCGCCGAGGTCAACGAGCGGCTCGCGCCCTTCCGGCTGCTGACCGGCATCGAGGTCGACATCCTCGATGACGGGTCGCTCGACCAGTCCGACGAGCTGCTCGGCCGGCTCGACGTGGTGGTCGCGTCGGTGCACTCCAAGCTGAAGATGCCGGCCGGGGACATGACTCGTCGCATGGTGACCGCCATCGCCAACCCGCACACCGACGTGCTCGGCCACTGCACCGGTCGACTGGTGACCGGGGGTCGTGGCACCCGCGCCGAGTCGGCCTTCGACGCCGAGCTGGTGTTCGCCGCGTGCGAGAGGTTCGGGGTGGCTGTCGAGATCAACTCACGACCCGAACGTCTGGATCCGCCGCGTCGTCTGCTGCGGATGGCGGTCGAGACCGGCTGCGTGTTCTCCATCGACACCGACGCGCACGCGCCCGGGCAGCTGGACTGGCAGCCCTACGGCTGCGCACGGGCCGAGGAATGTGACGTGCCGGTCGAGCGGATCGTCAACACCCGCAACGTCGAGGGCCTGCTCGAGTGGTCCGGTCGGCACCGCTGACCCGAGACCTGAACCCGTCGGGTCGACGTCAGATCATTGCCGGCGGACAATCGCGGCATGCCGATCCTGGAACGGGAGTCTCAGCTAGAGGCGCTGGGGCAGTACGCCAGCGAGGCGCAGGCGGGCCACGGCCGGCTTGTCCTCGTCGCTGGCGAGGCCGGTGTCGGCAAGTCGAGCCTGCTCGAGGAGCTCCAGTCGCAAGTCACGGACGCCCGGTGGTGCTGGGGTGCCTGCGACGGCCTGTCCACCCCGCGCCCGCTGGGTCCCCTCCTTGACATCTCCGCCGTGCTCGGCGGTGAGCTCGCGCAGTTGTGCGCCTCGGAGGCGTCGCGCGAACGAATGTTCAGCGCGCTCCTGAATCAGGTCAGCAGGTCGGATGTCTTGACCGTTCTGGCGGTCGAGGACGTCCACTGGGCAGACGCGGCCACCTTGGATCTGCTGCGTTTCCTGGGGCGACGGGTCCGTTCCGCGCGGGTCCTCATCCTCGTGACGTACCGGGACGACGGATTGGCTGCAGACGACCCGCTCCGGGTCGCGCTCGGTGACCTCGCGACCCAGCGTCCGACCCGCCGCGTCGACCTCCCGCCGCTATCGGGGCAAGCAGTGCAGGTGCTTGCTGCTGGAACCGGGGTGGAGGCAGCCGAGCTGTACCGGCTGACCGGTGGCAACCCCTTCTTCGTGACGGAGGTGCTCCGAGAGCACGACGGCCAGTTGCCCGCGTCCGCCCGGGACGCGGTGCTGTCCCGGATCGCTCGCCTTGGCGGTGCGGCCCGACAGGTTCTCGACGCCGCCGCCCTCATCGGCACTCGGGTCGAGCCCAGCCTGCTGGCCGCAGTCACGGGTCAACGCGCCGCTGCCGTGGACGAGGTCGTGGCGAGCGGCCTGTTGACCGACGACGGCGATCGGCTGCGGTTCCGGCACGAGATCGCCCGGCTGGCCGTCGATCAGGCAGTTCCGGCGCATCGACGCGCGCCCCTGCACGAGCGGATCGTCGTTGCCCTGCTGACTCAGAGCTGCACGGACGACTCCCGACTTGCCTTCCACGCCGAGGCTGCCGGCATCGCCGCGCTGGTCATGAAGCACGCACCGGCAGCTGCGCGCCGGGCCGCCGAGCTTGCTGCGCACCGTGAGGCAGTCGCCCAGTACCAGCGCGCACTGCGCTTCTCGGACGGGGACGACGCGAGAACCCGCGCCGGCCTGTACGACGGCCTGGCCCGCGAGGCATCACTGGTCGACCGCTGGCAGGACTCGGCCGATGCGAGCGAGGCGGCGCTCGCCCTCTGGCGCGAGCTCGGCGACCTGACCCGCGAAGGCAGCACGCTCGGGCTGCTGTCGCGGGCGGTCTGGCGGCTGTGCCGCGGTCCCGAGGCGTCCACGATCGCCGAAGAGGCGGTCAGCGTGCTCGAGCCCCTCGGACCCACAGTCGAGCTCGCCTGGGCGTACGCCAACTTGGCCGGAACGCGGATGGACCAGTCCCAGAACGCGGAGGCTCTCGAGCTCGTCGCCCGAGCACGTTCCATTGCCGAGCCTCGCAAGCTGAGCGGGGTGCTCAGCGACACTCTCACGACCGAGGGCTACGTCCGGGCCAGCATGGGCGAACCGTGGGAGGAGACCGTCGATCGCGGGCTCACGTTGGCACTCGACAGGGGCATGCACGGGCCGGCTGCCCGAGCGTTCGTGAACATCGCGGTCCTGTACGGACGGGAGCTGCGCTTCGACGAAGGGGCGCGGTATGTCGAGGAGGGCACCACGTGCTGCGATGACCACGACATCAGCACGTATGGCCGCTGCATCCGCGGAGAGAAGGCGGCCTGGCTCGACAAGCGCGGGCAGTGGGCCGAGTCGCTGGCGTTGTGCCGGCAGCTCCTGGCCCAGGGCGGAGCGTCACTGGTGAACCGGATGAACCCGCTGACCACCATGGGTGTGCTGAGCGCTCGGCGCGGTGACGCGGGCGTCTGGGAATGCCTCGATGAGGCGACCGCTGCAGCAATGGGCTTGGACGAGCCGCAGTGGATTGTCATGGCCAGGCTCGCCCGAGCCGAGGCACGGTGGCTCGCCGGGGAACACGAGGCCGCTGTCATCGAGGCTCGGGCGGCGGCGTCAGCAGCCGTCCCGTACGACGCGCGAGGTCGGAGCGAGACAGCGCTCTGGTGTCAGCGGCTCGGCGATCAGGTGGTCGCGAGCGACGTCGTGATGGAGCCGTACGCAAGCCTGATCAATGGTGACTTCATCGGTGCCGCGGCGCGGTGGGACGCATTGGGATGCTCGTACGACGCCGCCCTGGCACTGCTCGACTCGAACGAGGAGGTGATGATGCGGGAGGCGCTGGCTCGGCTGGAGGCGCTCGGTGCCCTGGCCGCCGCACGGGTAGCCCGGCAGCGCATGCGGGACCTCGGCCTCCGCTCGGTCCCGACCGGTGCGCGGGCGCAGACACGCGAGCACCCGGCGGGCCTGACGAGGCGCGAGTGCGACGTGCTCGAGCTCATCTGCGACGGCCACAGCAACGACGAGATCTCGGGCCGCCTCGTCATCTCGGTCAAGACCGTCGATCACCACGTGTCCGCGGTGCTGGGCAAGCTCGGTGTCCCCTCTCGCAAAGTCGCAGCGACCGAGGCCGTGCGGCTGGGGCTGGTCAGCCCCCGAAGATAGGGAAGCCAACCCAGAAGTTGGGGATCGATTCCCCATCCGCCGTCCGGGTGCGGGCCTTTAGCGTCACATCGACCTGATCCACCGACGCGAGGGAGATCCCAGTGCCGCTCTACATGGATGTACACACGATCGACGGCGGGGTGGCCGTCGAAGACGTCGCCAAGGCGCACATGGCCGACCTACAGACGCAGGGCGCTCATGACGTCAAGTACCTGCGCTACTGGGTGGACGACAGCCAGGGCAAGGTGTTCTGCCTTGTCGAGGCTCCGTCGCCGGAGGCAGCCTCGACGGTTCACCGCGAGGCGCACGGGCTCGTCGCCGACGCCATCTTCAAGGTCCAGGAAGGTTCCTGACATGGCTGGCAGAAGGAGGATCGGAACAATCGCGACCGGGATGGCGGTGGCGCTCGTGGCCGCATTGCTGATGGGGACTGCCGCAGTGGCCTCGCCACACCCGTCCGCGCAGCTGAGTGGCCTGCGCGCGGCAACGAACAGGTTCCACAGCATCGCTGTCGCCGAGCAGAACGGGTTCGGCCTGCTCACCGACGCGCAGGGCATTGCCTGCATCGACATGCCGGGCATGGGCGGGATGGGTGTGCACTGGGCCAACTCGACTTTGGTGGGTGACCCGGCAGTTCTACCGAACCACCCCGAGGCGCTGGTGTACGCCCCAAGCAGGGACGGCACGCTGCAGCTGGCCGCCGTCGAGTACGTCGTGCTCAAGGATGCTTGGGATGCGACTCACGCGCACCCACCGAAGCTGTTCGGGCACGTCTTCGACGTCACGGACGCGCCGAACCGCTACGGGTTGCCGGCGTTCTACTCGCTGCACGTCTCAGCGTGGAAGCACAACGCAGCCGGCACGTTCGCGATGTGGAACCCAGCGGTCAACTGCCCGACGGGCTGACCAGAGCGTCTGATGGACGCGAACCGATCCGTCGCGGGCGACGTGCCGCCGGCGGGTCAGTTCGCGTGCAGGTCCGTGTCGGCCCACTCGGGACCGGCCTCGAGCGGCTCCGATCGTCATGGTCACGGCGAGCAGGACAGCTTCTCTCTTGCTGAAGGCTCCTGGCTCGCCTCCCGTCGCGCCATGTCCATCCTCGGGAACACCGGGTGTCCCCCTCCTGTTGACCGAATCGGCACCCAGGGAGAGGACACCGAGATGGTCATCAGCACACCTTCTGTCGACGTACGACGGAGTGCGGAGCGCTTTGCTACCGACTTCGGCTGGCTGGAGTCCAAGCACTCGTTCTCCTTCGGGCAGCACTACGACGCCGACAACACCCACTTCGGGCTGCTGCTGGTCAACAACGACGACGTGGTGGCGCCGGGGACCGGCTTCGAGACCCATCCGCACCGCGACATGGAGATCCTGACCTGGGTGCTGCGCGGGCAGCTGGTGCACCAGGACTCGCAGGGCCACAACGGCGTGATCTATCCCGGTCTAGCCCAGCGGATGAGTGCCGGCACCGGCATCCTGCACTCGGAGAAGAACGACAGCTGGCGGCTGACCGGTGCGGACACCCACACCGACCCGGTGCACTTCGTGCAGATGTGGGTGCTGCCGGACGAGAACGGGATCCGGCCGGGCTATGAGCAGCTGGAGATCGACGACGCGGCGTTGCGCAGTGGTCTGGTGCCGGTGGCCAGCGGCCGGGCCGAGCACGCCGGTGCCGCCGCCATCTCGATCGCGCAGAAGCACGCCGCTCTGCTGGTGGGTCGGGTCGAACCGGGTGGCGCCGTGATTCTGCCGGACGCGCCGTTCGTGCACCTGTTTGTGGCCGACGGGTCGGTCGAGCTCGAGGGCAGCGGTGCCCTCGAGACCGGTGACTCGGCCCGGATCAGTGGCGGCGCGGGACAGCGCGTGACCGCCGGCCCGGCCGGCGCCGAGGTGCTGGTGTGGGAGATGCACGCGGCCCTGGCCGCCTGAGCTGGCGTTGCGGGATCACTCGGCGCCGCCTTCGGTCTCGCCGGTGGGAGCTGCGTTGACGTCGGCCAGCTGATAGCGGTCGATGGCCTCGCGGATCACCTCGCGCTTGATCTCCCCGCGCCGGGCCAGCTCGCCGAGCACCTTGACCACGATCGAGGCCGCGTCGACCTTGAAGTGTCGACGTAGTGCGCCGCGGGTGTCCGAGAGCCCGAATCCGTCGGTGCCCAGCGACGCGAAGTCCCCTGGCACCCACTGCGCGATCTGGTCCTGCACCGCACGCATGAAGTCCGACACCGCGACGAACGGCCCCGGCGCACCGTCGAGCTGCCGGGTCACGAAGGGCACCCTCAGGTCGACGTCGGGGTTCATGAAGTTGTGCTCGTCGGTGGCGAGGCCGTCGCGCCGGAGCTCGTTCCACGAGGTGACCGACCAGACGTCGGCCTGGACGTTCCAGTCGACCTGCAGCAGCCGCTGCGCTTCCATCGCCCACTGCATGGCTACGCCCGAGGCGAGCACCTGGGCGCGCGGACCGTCGCCCTCGGCCGCAGCCGAGAAGCGGTGGATCCCGCCGAGGATGCCCTCGATGTCGACACTCTCGGGCTGAGCCGGCTGGGCGTAGGGCTCGTTGTAGACCGTGAGGTAGTAGAAGATCTCCTCCGGCTTGTCGCCGTACATCCGGCGCAGGGCGTCCTTGACGATGTGCCCGAGCTCGAAGCCGAACGCGGGGTCGTAGGCGACGCAGGCCGGGTTGGTCGAGGCCAGCAGGTGGCTGTGACCGTCCTCGTGCTGCAGACCTTCGCCGTTGAGGGTGGTGCGCCCGGCGGTGGCGCCGAGCACGAAGCCACGCGCCATCTGGTCGCCTGCCGCCCAGAACGAGTCGCCGGTGCGCTGGAAGCCGAACATCGAGTAGAAGATGTAGATCGGGATCATCGGGATGCCGTGGGTCGCGTAGGACGTGGCGGCAGCGGTCCAGGAGGCGGTGGAGCCGGCCTCGTTGATGCCTTCGTGCAGGATGACGCCGGCCCTGTCCTCCTTGTAGGCCAACATGGTCTCGCGGTCGACCGAAAGGTAGTGCTGGCCGTGCGGGGAGTAGATCTTCGCGGTCGGGAACAACGAGTCCATGCCGAAGGTGCGGGCCTCGTCGGGGATGACCGGCACGAACCGCCAGCCGATCTCCTTGTCCTTCATCAGCTCCTTGAGCAGGCGGACGAACGCCATCGTGGTGGCGACCTTCTGCTTGCCCGACCCGCGCGCCATGACGTCGTAGACCGGGTCGCCCGGGAGCACCAACGGCTCGGTCTTCGACCGCCGCGAGGGGAGGTAGCCGCCGAGAGCTGCGCGCCGGTCGTGCATGTACTGCATCTCGTCGGAGTCCTTGCCGGGGTGGTAGTACGGCGGCAGGGTCTCGTCGAGCGCGTCGTCGGGGATGTCGAGGTAGAGCCGGTCGCGGAAGCCGATCAGGTCGTCCTTCTTCAGCTTCTTCATCTGGTGCGTGGAGTTGCGGCCCTCGAAGTGCGAGCCCAGCGTCCAGCCCTTGATCGTCTTGGCGAGGATGACGGTCGGCTGGCCGGTGTGCTTGGTGGCTGCGTCGTAGGCGGCGTACATCTTGCGGTAGTCGTGACCACCGCGGGAGAGCCCCCAGATCTCCTTGTCCGACAAGTGCGCGACCATCGCAGCCGTGCGCGGGTCACGACCGAAGAAGTGCTCGCGGACGAAGGCGCCGTCCTCCGTCTTGTAGGTCTGGTAGTCGCCGTCGGGCGTGACGTTCATCAGGTTGACGAGAGCGCCCTCGTTGTCGGCGTTGATCAGGTCGTCCCACTCGCGACCCCAGATCACCTTGATGACGTTCCACCCGGCGCCGCGGAAGAACGACTCGAGCTCCTGGATCACCTTGCCGTTGCCGCGCACCGGACCGTCGAGGCGCTGCAGGTTGCAGTTGACGACGAAGGTCAGGTTGTCGAGCTCCTCGCGGGCGGCGATACCGATGGCGCCCAGCGACTCGGGCTCATCCATCTCGCCGTCGCCGAGGAACGCCCACACGTGCTGCTGGCTGGTGTCCTTGATGCCGCGGTTCTGAAGATAGCGGTTGAACCGGGCCTGGTAGATCGCGTTGAGCGGGCCGAGGCCCATCGACACCGTGGGGAACTCCCAGAAGTCCGGCATCAACCGTGGGTGCGGGTACGACGACAAGCCGCCGCCCGCGTGCGAGAGCTCCTGGCGGAAGCCGTCGAGCTGCTCTGCGGACAGCCGCCCCTCGAGGTAGGCACGGGCGTACATGCCGGGGGACGCGTGGCCCTGGTAGTAGATCTGGTCGCCGCCGCCGGGGTGGTCCTTGCCGCGGAAGAAGTGGTTGAAGCCGACTTCGTAGAAGCTGGCCGACGAGGCGTAGGTCGAGATGTGGCCGCCGACCTCGACGCCCGGGCGCTGCGCGCGGTGCACCATGATCGCGGCGTTCCAGCGGACGTAGGCCCGGATCCGGCGCTCGACGTGCTCGTCGCCGGGAAAGAACGGCTCGCTCTCCGACGGGATGGTATTGATGTAGTCGGTGCTGCGCAGGCTCGGCACGCCGATCTGCTTCTCCCGCGCGCGCTGGAGCAGGCTGAGCATGAGGAACCGGGCCCGGTTGCGCCCGGCATGGTCGACGACGGCGTCGAGCGACTCGAGCCACTCGGCAGTCTCGGCCGGGTCGATGTCGGGCAGCTGGCTCGGGAGGCCGTCGCTGATGATGGCGGGGTGCTCCAGCGGTGAGGTCACAGGCTCCATCGTGCTACCTCAGCGCGCCGGACGCATCCCCGGGCGGCTTGCCGGTCGTCTCGGCAGCCGCGAGGTGGCTTGCGCGGGCGGCCCGGGACGTGTGGACTACCCGCAAGCCACCGCGCCGGGACGACCGTCGGGGGCCGACACCACTGGAGGCACCAGCGTGAGCGCGACCGCGGGTCCCGCGGAGGGGGAGCGACTGGCCGGCCGCCTGGGCCTGAAGCCCGGACAGGTGGTGCAAGAGCTCGGCTGGGACGACGACAGCGACGAGGACCTGCGTGCCTCCGTCGTGGCTTTGACGGGCAACGCGCTGGTCGACGAGGACCACGAAGACGTCGTGGACGCGGTGCTCCTGTGGTGGCGCGAGGACGACGGCGACTTGGTCGATGCACTCGTCGACTCGCTGGTCTCCCTCGGTGACGGCGGTGTCGTGTGGCTGCTGACCCCGAAGGCCGGCCGCTCGGGTCACGTCGAACCGGGCGACATCGGTGATGCGGCCCCGACCGCAGGACTGCACCAGACGAGCAGCGTGAGTGCGGCCGCCGACTGGTCGGGCACCCGGTTGGTGACCCGCAAGTCCGGTCGCTGAGGGAGACCCGGCGTACGGCCGCCCTACCCGCGTACGCCGGGAAGCAGGCGCACGAGCCGGCCGAGGCCACGCACGTTGCGCACCGCGGCCTGCAGGGCCGCCCCCCCGGGAAGGCCGGGCACACCCTCGATGATCGGCGCGAGCGCCAACAGACCGCTGACGTGCGCCATCCTCAGCTCGCGGCGGGCGAGCATCGCGGGCACCGCGCGACGACCGGCCGAGGCGTCGAGCAGATCCGTGGCACTGCCGTGCACCGTGGCCCAGTCGGCGCGTTGCTCGGGCATGGCGAGGGTGGTCCAGCGCTGCGCTGCTGTGCCGAAAACCCAGCCGCCCTCTGGCGTGACGCAGCCGGCGGTGGCGGTGATGTCGCTGCGGGCCGCAAGCGCACCGGTGGTGTCCACGAGACCAGCGAGTCCGGCGGACAGCAGCTCGGTTGACGGCGGTCGCGCACCGGCAGGTGCAAGGTCGAGCGCGTGCACCGCCAGCTCGTAGGCACCGGCTCCCAGTAGGGTGCTCATCGGCAGCGGGCCCAGTACCGACCGGACGCGTCGCTGACCCAGAGCCCCGGCGTCGCCGGAGTCGAGGAAGCCGGTGACCTCGTCGCGCGCGGCGTGCAGGGCTGCGAGCACCTCGGTGCGTGGCGCCCGGCCCCACGCCTCGAGCACCGCCTCGTTGTGCGCCGCCTGGTCGAAGGTCGCGTGCGGGTCGGTGTCGCGGCCCTCGGTCGCAAGCTCGTCGCGCTCGGCCTCACCGCGCAGTCGGTCCAGCGAACGGGTGCCCGGCCAGGATCCGAGGTGCACGCAGACATCCCGGGCGGTCCAGCCGTGGACCCGGGTAGGGCCGTCCAGGTCCAGCTCGGTGGCGATGCTGAGGAACTCGTCCCACGCCGGCAGCACCAGGGCGCGCAGGTCCGAGGGCTCCCACGACGCGAGCCCGGTCTCGCCCGGCGATGGCGCGAAGGGAGGCAGATCCGTGGCTGACACACTGACATCCTGCCAGCGCATCTGCAGGCCAACGGCCCGCAGCCGACCGACGGAGGACCATCGTGAGCATCGCGACGACCAGCACCCTGTCCGTAGGGCAGGAGGCGCCGGATTTCGAGCTGCAAGACCAGCACGGCCAGACCGTGGCGCTGTCCGCGCTGCGGGGTCGGAGTGCTGCGCTGATCGTGTTCTACCCGTGGGCGTTCTCCAACGTCTGCGGCGGTGAACTGCAACAGCTTCAGACCCAGCACGACGACATCTTCGGTGACGACGTACGTCTCCTCGCGGTGTCCACCGATCCGATGTACTCGCTGCGCGGCTACGCCGACCAGGAAGGTTTCACCTTCCCCTTGCTGTCCGACTTCTGGCCGCACGGCGCGGTCGCGTCGGCGTACGGCGTATTCAGCGACGAGGTCGGCATCGCCCTGCGCGGCAGCTTTCTCGTCGACAAGGACGGCGTGCTGCGCTGGTCGGTCGTGCGCGGCATCCCTGATGCCCGTGACATCGAGGACTACAAGAGCGCGATCGCGGCTCTGTAGCCTGGCTGGTCATCGGTCGGGGGCGCATAGCTCAGTTGGTTAGAGCACCTGCCTTACAAGCAGGGGGTCGGCGGTTCGAGTCCGTCTGCGCCCACCAGGCAACCTTCGTCGGCAGTGCCGCCCGCTCGGTGGACCTCGTCAAGCCGGCCGGACCTCACAGCACCCACATCTGGGAGATCAGCGGGCCGAGCTGGGGATTGACGAGGACGTTGTCGACCCGCTTGCTCACGAAGTCCTGCTGGAGGCTGCCGAAGAAGGGGATGATGGCAGCATCGTCCACAACCTGGCGGTCCAACGCCGCCCATGCATCGCTGGCCTTGCCCGGGTCGGCGACCTGCTGCTCGACGGCGGCCGCGATGCCGGCCTCGATGGATCTGTCGCAGTACCGGGACACGTTGAACAGGGTGAGAGCGGGGTTGCACGCGGCCAGACCGGCGATGAAGTTCGAGGCCGCTGGGTAGTCAGCGCCCCACCCGCTGAGGGTGACTTGGAAGTGCCGAGAGGGGTCGGTCACGTACGAACCGTAGTTGTCCGCGGCCACGGTCTTGGGCGAGGCCCGGTACCCCAGCTCGCCGAGCAGGGCGATGACGCGGCGTCCCTTGGCCTGCCAGCCCGGGTCGCTGGGCAGAACGACGACAACCTTGGCCCCCTTGGTGCCCGAAGCTTGCACGAGACGTTGCGCCTCTCGCAGGTCCGGGCCCGAGTAGGCGCCGCTGTTGTCGCCGCCGAGGGTGAAGGGGCAGTAGGGCGCGTAGCCCGGGAAATTGGGTGGGATCAGCTGGCAGGTGACCGGACCGGCGAAGCTCGCCGGCCTGCTTGCCAGTAGCCGGCGGTCGAGAGCGAAAGCCACGGCCCGCCGGGCATCCCGGTTGTTGAACGGTGGGTCCGTCGTCCGCAGGAACAGCATCCTGATGAAGAGTCCGGGGTTCGTCTGCAGCTGTCGGCCGTAATGCTTGGTCAGGCCGGCGGCTACATCCGGCGATATCCGGGACCACACCACGTCGGCCTGGCCCCGCGAGATTTGGCGTACCGCCTCCCGCTCGGTGTACCCGGTGCGGAGCACGATCCGGTCCGGGTAACCACCGGGCTGGGCGGCGCCTGACCAGACGTGGAAGTGGGGGTTCCGCACCAGCTCCAGTTCGCCGGGCACGGCCGGCTGACCCTTCCCCGCCGCTTTCTGAAGCCGGTAGGAGCCTATCCGGTACGGCCCGGTCGCCGGCAGGAACGTGCCCGGGGGGAGGACGGCCGGGGTGCCGTGAGGAACGGCAGCCGCACCGGGAAAGGCAAGCTGGTACACGAACTCGGGCGTCGGCCGGGTGAGGTGGAAGGTCACGGTGCGGGCCCTGTCGTCGGCCACGATGCCGGAGCCCAGGTCGCAGGTCGTCGGTCGGGGCGCCTGCGCCTTCACGGCCTGGTCGACTCGGTCACGGCAGGCTTGGCCGCCCACCAGCTCGGTGGCGAAGTACTGCCATGGACCCCCGTCGTGCAGGAGCGTCCGCTCGATGCCTCGTCGCACGTCGTCGGCGACGACGACGGTGCCGTCGGAGTAGCGCACTCCGGCGCGCAGGCGGAACGTGTAGGTGCGACCGCCGTCGGTAGGTGACGGGATGGACGTCGCCAGGTCGGGCACCGGGACGCCGCCTTGAACCCCGGCGGCACGCCGGAAGCCGACCAGGCCGTCGTAGCTGAGCGCCGCAAGCCGCCAGGTGAACTCGCTGTAGAAGTCGGCCGGGTCGAGCACGGGGGGATCGTTGTCGAAATTGACCGCCGGTCCGACCATCGTCAGCACGCCGCCGCGGTGCAGGGCCGACCCGCCGCCGGCGCTGGTGAACCACAGGTCCTTACCGATGAAGGCCAAGCCCAGCGGTGCTCCGCGGACCCGCACCGTGTCGCGCAAAGTGAGGCTGCGACCCTGCACGCGGCTGAGCGTTCCGGCGTACTCGTTGCTCACCCAGACGTCTGGGCCGTGCGCGGCCACGCCGTAGGCCCCGCCGCCCTTGGCCAGGGGGAGTGAGGTGACGCTCTGGTCCTCGGTGTTGATGCGTGACAGCGAGCCGTCGAGGTTGTTGGCCACCCACACCGCCCCGCCACCGACCGCGATCCCGCTAGGACCTTGGCCCACCGGGATGGTCGCCTCGACCGTCGCCGTAGCGGGGTTGATCCTGCTCACGGTCCCTTCAGCCTGGTTGGTCACCCACACGGAGCCGGCGCCGTAGGCGATCCCAGTGGGGCCTGCCCCCACCGGGATCGGGGGCAGCAGCCGCTCCGTGTCGGGCTCGATCACCGTCACCGAGGCGTCCAGCGCATTGGTGACCCAGACCTTCCCGGCCGCGACGATGATCCCCGTCGGCCCCTGCCGGACCTGGATGGTCCGCGTGAGCGAGGTAGCGGGGTCGATCCTCGAGACCGTGCCTGCGCCGGAGTTGGCGACCCACACCGAACCGGCCCCGACGGTGACCCCCGATGGGCTCGCGCCGACCGGGATCTGCACGGCCGCGTTGGTCCGGGTGTCGATGTGCGACACCGTGCCGCTGGTCGCATTCGTCACCCAGACCGTTCCGGCGCCGCCCGCGACCCCCGTCGGGCGTCCGCCGACCGACACGACGGCAGCGACGCGGACCTCGTTCCCCGGGCCGATCACGGCGGCAGTGTCCTCGCCGACCACGACCTCTGCCTCCGAGCGGGAGTGGACGAGATAGGTCGGGACCACCACCAGTGCGACGGCGAGCACTGCGACGGCCGCTACTACACCTCGCAGCCGCTGACGCCGCGTGTAGAGCGGCACGATGCCGGTCCCCCGCCGGGAGTCGTCGGGGTCGACCCCGCCGTCGACGAGCCGGAACACCCGCCAGGGCTCCTCGACGCCCTTCAGCGGCCGCTCCTCCCCGCCTTCGAACACGAGCCCGGAGCCGCCGGTCATGTCCCGCACGTTGCTGGACACCAGCACCTCGCCCGGCTCGGCCAGGGCCGCGATCCGCGCGCCGATGTTCACGGTCGTCCCGCCGACCTTGCCGCCGATCACCTCGCACTCGCCCATGTGCACCCCGGCGCGCACCTGAAGCCCCAGGCCGGCCACCGCCGCCGTGATGCCCGAAGCAGCGCGCACCGCCCGTTCCGGGGTCTCGAAGACGGCGAAGAATCCGTCACCCGCGGTGTCCATCTCGCGGCCCTGAAATCTCCGCAGCTCGCGTCGCACCACCGCGTGGTGCTTTTCGAGCAGGTCCCGCCAGCCACGGTCACCCAGCGCCGCGGCGCGTTCGGTCGACCCCACGACGTCGGTGAACAGCACAGTGGCCAGGAACCGCCGTGAGTCGTTCCGGAGGTGCGCCATGCTCGCAGTCTGATCCGGTTGTCGCCCGGTGGACAGGACATTTCCGATTCGCCTTGGGATGCGCTCGACGGCGGTCTGAGCGAGGGCTCGATGTTCAGCAACGATTCAGCAACCGTGTGGCACGGTCGCCAACGTGCGCGTGTCAGACCGGTGGCTTCCTCGACTGCCAGGAGTCCGTCGCAGCCTCCTGGTGCCACTGATCGCCTTGCTGGTGCTGGCTGTCGCTGCCGGCGCCACGACGTACCGCGTGCTTCACGCCGGCTCGACGACCGCAAGCCGGGTGCCCACCGTGGGAGTCGGGCGTGGCGACGTCGTGGTCACTGTGGGCGGTGTCGGTCACGTCGTCACCGCCGGATCCACGTCCCTCGGGGCGGGTACGGCGGTCAGTGCGGGCGGCGTTGGGGGTGCGGGCAGCAGCCAGAGCGGTGCCGGCGGTGGCACACCGCTGCCCGCGGGTGCGGTGACGCCACGGGTGAGCGGCCGGGTGGCTCGGGTCCTGGTGCGACCTGGTGCCGAGGTCGTCGCCGGCGAACCGTTGGCTGTCGTCGACGACGCCGGGGCGGCAGCGACTGCCTTGCACCAGGCCACGAATGAGGTCGCCGCCGCGACGGTCGAGCTCGACCGGGCCCAGCACCCGCTCTCACCGGCCGAAGCTGCCGCCCTGGCCGCCGAGGTCCGGCGCACCCAGGCCGACCTCGAGACGCTGGGCGGCGGCACTGCGCGCGACCGTGCCGACGCTCTGCGCCGAGCACGGGAGTCGGTGACCGTCGCGAGCGCCAAGCTGCGGTTGGTGCAGCACCCGCGCACAGCAGCCGACATCGCCGCCGCGCGCGCCGAGGTCGCCCGCGCCGAGGCCGAGCTCGCGGCACTGCTCGCCCCCCCGGCACCGCCCACCGCCGAGTCCGTCGCCGCCGCTCGCGCTGCTCTGACAGCAGCCGAGGCCCGGCTGCGTCGGCTGACCGGTCCTCCCGACCCGTTGGCCGTGACCGCCGCCCGGGCGGAGGTCACCAAGGCCCAGGCCGACCTCGCGGTGCTGCTCACCCAGTCGCCGCCCGCTCCGCAGGTCGAGCTGGACGCGGCGCGCGCTGCTGTCGACACGGCCACAGCACGACTTGCGCAGCTGCTCGGCCCACCGGACCCGGCGGACGTGGCTACGGCGCAGGCCGAGGTGAGCCGCGCGCAGGCCGATGTCGCTGCATTGCTGACACCCCCTGCGGCGGCGTCCGCCACCGCGGTCGCCGCAGCCCGACAGAACCTCCAAGCCGCACGGACCAAGCTGGCGGTGCTGAGCCTCCCGGTGCCGGCAGCGGACGTGACAGCGGCCCGCGCCGACCTCGATCGTGCCGTAGGGGATCTCCGGTTGCTGCGGGCCGGACCCCGTCCGGCCGCCCTGGCCGCGGCCCGTGCCGCGGTCGACAGTGCCCGGGTTCGTGCGGCCGGTCCCGCCAACCACATCGATGTCGACGCGGCACGGGTGCGCCTCTCGATGGCCGGCACGGCCGTCACGGCCGCCCGACAGGCCCTCGACCTGCTCATGGTGCGCGCAGTCTCCGGCGGCACCGTCACCGGCGTCCTCGCCCGGCACGGCGCGCCGATCGACCCGACGGTCGCGATCGTGACGGTCAACGACCTGCACGCCCTCGCGGTGGACGTCGATGTCAGCGAGTTCGACGCCGCACGGGTGCGGTCCGGGGCTCAGGTCGTGCTCGCGGTCGACGCACTAGGAGGAAAGTCCTTTGCCGGCCGGGTGCTTGCGGTCGCCGCCGCCGGGACCGTCACCGGCGGAGTCGTCACCTACCCGGTCCGGGTGAGCATCGCTCCCGGTGCAGCCGTGCGGCCGGGCATGAACGTCAGCGTCCGCATCGTGGTCGACGAACGCCGCCACGTCCTGCTGGTGCCGTTGTCGGTGCTGAGGTCCCGGACCCCGACCAGAGCAGTGGTGCGGGTGCTCGACCCGGCCGGGCACCCCCAACGTCGCACGGTCCAGCTCGGCCTCGCCGACAACGCCAACGCCGAGGTGGTCGACGGTCTGCGGGTGGGTGACCGCGTCGTCGCACCAGCCGCGGGCAGCACCGGTGGCTGACCCGGCGTACGTCCTGGAGCTCACCGACATCACCAAGGTGCACCACGTCGGTGAGCAGGAAGTGCCTGCGCTGCGCGGCGTCAGCCTCACCGTGCGGCAAGGCGAGCTGGTGGCGGTCACCGGGGCGTCCGGCTCCGGCAAGACCACGCTGCTCTCTGTGCTCGGCTGCCTCGACCGGCCTACCACCGGTTCCTACCGGCTGGAGGGGCAGGAGGTGGCGGCGCTGCCGGAGGCTGCTCGCGCTCGGCTGCGTGGTCGCCGCATCGGGGTGGTGTTCCAGGCCTACAACCTGTTGCCGCAGTCCACGGCGTTCGAGAACGTCGAGCTCCCCCTCGTGTACGCCGGCACCAGTGCGCGTCTGCGCCGGCCTCTGGTGCTCGAGGCACTCGCTCAGGTGGGCCTGGCGGCCCGGGCCGGCCACCGACCAGCCCAGCTCTCCGGCGGCGAGCAGCAGCGGGTGGGCATCGCGCGCGCCCTCGTCGTGCGACCCGCGGTGCTGCTCGCCGACGAACCCACGGGCAACCTCGACACGCGCAGCGCCGCCGACGTGCTCGACATCATCGAGCAGGTGCACCGAGGCGGCGCGACCATCGTGATGATCACACACTCCGACGAGGTGGCCGCGCGTGCCGGTCGCAACGTGCGGATGTCGGACGGCCACATCATCAGCGACACGTCATGAGCCGGCTGGGCGAGAACGTGCGCATCGCGTTGCGGTCGTTGCGGTCCAACTGGTTCCGTGGCGTGCTGACAGCGCTCGGTGTCGTGGTCGGTGTGGCGTCGGTCATCTCGGTGAACGCGGTGAGTGCCGGCGCAGCACAACAGGTCAGTGAGAGCATCAGGCGTCTCGGGGCCAATGTGGTGCTGGTCGACGGCGAGTTCATCAACGTCGGCACCGGCCAGTCGGCGACCGACCGCACCATCACCCCCGCCGACGTCGCCGCGATCGCTGCCCTGCCGGTGGTGACAGCCGCTGCGCCCGTGCAGGACATGGAGAGCCTGACCATCTCGGCCGGTCGCTTCCAGACCACGACGTACCTGCTCGGGGTCACGGGCGACTACGCCGGCATCTATCACCAAAGCGCGTCGCGGGGCCGGTTGCTCACGGCCGCGGACGTGACCGCCGGCCGCTCCGTGGTCGTGCTGGGTACCGTCCCGGCGCGCACGCTGTTCGCTGGTCTCGACCCGGTGGGCAGGACGGTGCGCGTGGGCAGCCGTGAGCTCGAGGTCGTTGGTGTTCAGGCCACCCGGGGGCGCAGCGGGGGCGAGAACCTGGACGCGCGGGTGTTCGTGCCCTTGCCTGTCGTTACCCGGGTCATCCTCGGCGGGTCCGCCACCAAGAGCCTGTCGGTGCAGGTTCGTACCGAGCGCGACATCGGCCCGGTACAGCAGCAGATCAGCACCATCCTGCGGCGCCAACACAGCCTGCCGGCCGCCTATGCCGACGACTTCTCCACCAGCGACCAGGCGAGCACGGTGAAGGAGGCTCAGCAGGCGACGACGACCTTTCGTGCGTTGACATTTGCCCTCGGCGGCATCTCGATGCTGGTCGGCGGCATCGGCATCATGAACATGATGTTGGTGTCGGTGAAGGAACGCACCCGCGAGATCGGCATCCGCAAGTCGGTAGGGGCGACGCCGGGGGTCGTGCAGACGCAGTTTCTCATCGAGGCCTCGGTGCTGACATTTCTCGCCGGAGTGGGCGGCGTGCTGCTCGGCGTCGTTGCGACGCGGGTTATCGGCAGCCTGCTCGGGTGGCAGACGGTGGTCGGTGCGCAGTCGCTGCTGGGGGCCTTGCTGATCGCGTTGGTCGTGGGCGTCTTCTTCGGCTACTACCCGGCTCGTCGGGCTGCACGACTCGACCCCATCGTCGCGATGCAGAGCACATAGGCTCCGAGCATGCGGGTCACCATGCTGCTGGCCGATGCGGCCCAGGAGGTCAACGGCAAGCTCTACGTGCTCGGTGGGGGTTGGTCGGTGACCGGTCCTGCACTGCCGCCGATGGCGCTGGCCATCAAGCTGGACGTGCCGTGGAGCGCCGCCAACGAGCAGCACGAGTTCGTCCTCGAGCTCGTCGACCAGGACGGGCACGAGGTCCCGGCAGGAGACGGCAGCGGTGTCCGCGCTGAGGGCGCCTTCGAGGTCGGCCGGCCGGTCGGCGTCCCGGTCGGCAGCGACATCGACTTCGCCTTCGCGGTGACGATCCCGTCGTTCCCGGTGCCCCCCGGTCGATACACGTGGCGCCTGTCGATCGACGGCACGTCCCATGAGGACTGGGTGCGACCCTTCACGGTGCGGGCCGCGGTGTGAGCGAGTCCGGTCCTGTGTTGCGGCTGGCAGAGGTGGTCGCCGTCCTGGACGGCCTCTACGACCCGGCCTGGGCGATGGACTGGGACGCGGTGGGGCTGGTCACCGGTGACCCCGACCAGGGGGTACGCCGGGTGCTGCTGGCGGTCGACCCGGTGCAGGCGGTCATCGACGAGGCGGTCGCGTGGGGCGCCGACCTACTGGTGACCCATCATCCGCTGCTGCTGCGGGGGGTGCACGGGGTGGCGCAGACCGGGCCCAAGGGGCGCGCGGTGACGAGTCTCGTGCGGGCTGGGGTTGCCCTGCTGGTCGCACACACCAACGCCGACGTCGCCGCACCCGGTGTCTCCGATGCGTTGGCGGGCGTGCTCGGGCTGACCGACGTACGCCCGCTCGTGGCGAGCCCAGATGACTGCACCGGCGCCCGGGGACTGGGCCGGGTCGGCAGGTGGGTTCCTCGAGCCAGCGGTTTCACGGTGCGCGACTTCGCTGCGCACGTCGCCGGGGCGTTGCCGGCGACGCCCCAGGGCGTGCGGGTGGGCGGTGACCTTGACGCACTGGTGCGCACGGTCGCCGTGTGCGGGGGAGCGGGTGACGACGTGTTCGCCGAGGTCAGAGCGAGCGAGGCGGACGCCTACGTCACCGCCGACCTGCGTCATCACCCGGCCTCCGAAGCCCTCGAGCACAGTGGGCCCGGACTGGTCGACGTGAGTCATTGGGCGAGCGAGTGGCCGTGGCTGGGCGCCTGCGAGGCTCTGCTTCGGCAGCGGCTGGGCGAACGGGCCGCTACCGTGACGACGCGGGTCTCGGCACTCGTCACCGACCCGTTCACCCTGCACTGCTGAGCCGGCCCGCCCGTCCGGCATCGTCCCGGCATCGTCCCCACATCGTTCCCGCATCGTTCCCACCGCACGAGGAGCACCCGCTGAAAGCCCCGGCCACAGACCAGCAGCGCCTCCTCGACGTCCAGGCACTGGACACCCGCATCGACCAGCTGGCGCACCGTCGACGCACGCTTCCCGAGCACACGGCGCTGGCCGAGCTCCACACCCGGCTCGGCGGGCTGCGCGACGACCTCGTGGTCGTGGACACCGAGATCAGTGACGTCGAACGCGAGCTGAGCAAGGCCGAGGCCGATGTCGATCAGGTACGCAGCCGGGCCGACCGCGACCAGAAGCGCCTCGACGCGGGGCAGGTCTCCTCACCGAAGGAGCTCGAGAGCCTGCAGCACGAGATCGCGACCCTGGGCCGACGCCAAGGCGACCTCGAGGACGTCGTGCTCGAGATCATGGAGCGCCTCGACACCGCTCAGAACCGTCGTGCCGAGCTCACGACCGAGCAGGAGGCGGCCACCGCACGAGTCACCGAGCTGACCGCCGATCGCGACCGCAGCACCGGCGAGATCGACAACGAGACCGAGCAGCTGCAGGCGCAGCGATCGACGCAGGCCGGTTCCCTCGATGGGGCGCTGGTCACGATGTACGAGAAGATCCGCGCACAGCAAGGCGGTGTGGGTGCGGCAGAGCTGCGGCAGCGGCGGTGCGGCGGGTGCCGGCTGGAGCTGAACAATGTCGAGATCAACGAGCTGCGTGACTCCGACCCGGACGAGGTGATGCGGTGCGACGAGTGCCGTCGCATCCTGGTGCGCACCACCGAGTCGGGTCTGTGACCCGGTTCGTCGTCGAGGCCGACGGGGGGTCCCGCGGCAACCCGGGCCCGGCGGCGTACGGCACGGTTGTCAAGGACGCGGAGACCGGTGAAGTGCTGCGCGAGATCGGCGAGCACATCGGCAAGGCGAGCAACAACGTGGCCGAGTACCGCGGGTTGATCGCCGGGCTCGAGGCAGCCCGCGAGCTCGACCCGTCGGCCACGGTCGAAGCGCGGCTGGACTCCAAGCTCGTGGTCGAACAGCTGTCGGGTCGATGGAAGGTCAAGCACCCGGACATGCAGGTGCTCGCGTTGCGGGCGCGGGATGTGCTGCCGCCCTCGCAGGTGACTTACACCTGGGTGCCGCGCGAGCAGAACAAGCACGCCGACCGGCTTGCCAACGAGGCGCTCGACGCGGCCGCACGCGGTGAGGCATGGTCGCCGTCGGACAGCACCGCCGAGCTGCGCAACAAGGAGGTGGCTGCTGAGGCAGGTGCGCCGGGCCGCATGGTCGGCTGGGACGTCGGTCTCGGCGACCCCACGACCACGATGCTGCTGCGGCACGGCGAGACGGCGCACACAGTCGAGAAGCGGTTCAGCGGAGCCGGCGGCCTCGACCCTGCGCTCTCGACCGAGGGCGAGCGACAGGCCCTTGCCGCGGCGGAACGCCTTGCTGCAGAAGGCGGTGTGGACGTTGTCGTGTCGTCACCGATGCGGCGCACCCGTCAGACCGCCGATGCAGTGGCGAGTGCTCTCGGTGTCTCGGTGCGAGAGGCCGAGGGATTTCGGGAGTGTGCGTTCGGAGAGTGGGAGAGCCTGACCTTCGCCGAGGTGCGTGAGGGCTGGCCGGACCAGCTGCGTGACTGGTTGACCGACCCCATGGTGCGTCCGCCCGGCGGCGAGTCCTTCGACGACGTACGACGACGTGCTCTGCGGGCACGTGACCAGGTGCTCGCTCGTCACTCCCGCTCGACCGTGCTCGTTGTCACGCACGTGACACCGATCAAGCTGCTGGTGCTCGATGCACTCGGTGCCCCGATGTCGGCGATGTTCCGGATGGAGCTCACCCCCGCGACGCTCACCGAGATCGATTGGTACGCCGAGGGGCATGCATCGATGCGCCGGTTCAATGACGCTGCACACATCTGAGGCGGCACCTTCGCTCTAGCGCACCAGCTTGGGCAGCACCTCGCGACCGAAGACCTCGATCCACTCGGCTTGGTTGCGGCCCACGTTGTGCAGATAGACCCGGTCGAAGCCGAGGTCGACGAAGCGCTGGATGTTGGCCCGGTGCACGTCGGGGTCGGCACTGATGACCATGCGACCCTCGAAGTCCTCGGGTCGCACGAGCGCCGCGATCGCCGCGAAGTCGTGCGGTGACCGGATGTCGGCTTTGGCGAACTTCATGCCACCGTTGGGCCACTCGGTGATGGCGTTGGTCAGCGCCTGCTCGTCGGTCTCGGCCCATGACAGATGCAGCTGCAGCACCTTGGGCATGGTGTCGGGATCCTTGCCGGCCTCGCGCGCACCTTCGGCGAACTTCTCGAACAAGCCGCCGATCTTCGCAAGGGGTGCGCCGACGGTGATGATGCCGTCCGCCACGCGTCCGGTGCGCTTGGCGTTGACCGGCCCTGCGGTGGCCACCAGCACCGGTGGCGGTGTCTCCGGCATGGTCCAGAGCCGGGTCGTCTCGAGGGTGAAGAACTCGCCGCGGTGCTTGACGTCCTTGCCCTCGATCGATGCGGCGAACAACGCCTTGATGATGTCGATCGCCTCGAACATCCGGCGCGACCGCTCAGGGGCCTCAGGCCAGTAGCCACCGATCACGTGCTCGTTGAGTGCCTCGCCGGCACCCACCCCGAGCCAGTGCCGACCTGGGTACATCGCGGCCATCGTGGCGCTGGCCTGCGCGACGACTGCGGGGTGGAACCGGAACGACGGACAGGTGACGCCGGGGCCGAGGTCGCCGGTGGTGCGTTCGCCGACCGCGGCCAGGACGTTCCACACGAACGCGGACTGTCCCTGCGCCGGCACCCACGGCTGGAAGTGGTCTGCTGCCATGCAGCCGGAGAACCCGTGCGCCTCGGCCAGCACGGTCAGCTCGACCGCGTCGCGGGGCGTCAGCTGCTCGAGCATCGCGGCGTACCCGACGGTCAGAGGCATGCGCCGAGCCTAGTGAGTGGCTATCGTGCGGCGCATGGACAACGTGGCGTGGTTGTTCGGCTACTTCGCCGTCCTGCCGTTTGTCTGGATCGTGGCAGGTTTGATCGTGGTGGCGCTTGTCGCCGTGGTGGTCACCGTCGTGGTTCGGCAGCCTCGGGTGTCGGCGTACAGCGACCGCATCACCCCGTGACCAGTGCCACGTCGCCGATGATGTCGGAGCCGTCCGTGCGCACGACGAGGCAGCTGTAACCGCGATCGTGCCACGCAAGGTCGGTGGGGGCGAAAGTGAGGACGTCGTACGCCAGGTTGCCCTGCAGTGCCCGGTCGAATGCCGCGGCGCAGCGGTTGTCCACCATCGAGGCGATCGCTGTCGTGCCCGGGTACTCGCCCTCGGGCAGTGAGCCCGTGGTGATGACCTGTGCGGAGTGCGGCTCGGCGCAGGGCAAAGCGGTGAGCCCGTCGATCTCAGTCCTGCTGTCGAGGTGGACGCAGTCGCCGGCGCGCAGGGCGTTGACGGCTAGTGGGCCGCTCTTCACGAGTCGCTGGTTGGCGTCGCGGGCGGGGTCGTTGTGCGTGATGACCAGAATGAGGGCGATGCTGAGGACGGCCATGATGCCCAGCATCAGGGCGATGCCGCCGCAGCCGGGGCGCTTGTCCGGCGGGTAGTGCGCATGCTGGGTGTGTGAGGGCACGAGGCGCGAGCCTAGGCTTTCGGCCTTTCTCCCGCGGCCCGTCCCGCGCGCCGATGGGTCTCCCTGGTGCGCGCCTACAACCCGGCGGTGGAGATGGCGCCGCCGATGCTGCCGCCGGCCGTGACGCTGGCGGCCGCGCCCAGCAACAGCGCAGGCAGCGCACGCAGAGCTCGCGAGCGGTGGACGTCAGGTGCTGGCCCCGCGCGAGCGGTGCCGCAGCGGTGCGGGGACTGGGTCCGCTGGCTGGTCGATCCGGTCTCGGGGGAGCTGCTCGACGTCGGCGCCGAACGCTACCGGCCCTCCGACCGGCTGCGCCGGTTCGTCGTGGCCCAGGACCGGGTGTGCCGGTTCCCGGGCTGCCCCCGCCCGGCGTCGATGTGTGACTGCGACCACGTCGTGACCTTCGCCCACCACGGGCGCACCGTGCGGGTCAACCTCGGCCCGCTGTGCCGCTCCCACCACAACGCGAAGACCCACGGACTGTGGCAACTCGCCTACGACCCCGACACCGGGGACAAGACTGGACCAGCCCCCGGGCAAGGCCTACACCGTGAGCACCGACCCCGTCCTCACCTGAGTCGACCCAGCACCAGAGCACGATCGAGACAGCGCACCCGGGGGCCAGCGCACCAGAGCACCCGCGCACCAGAAGGCCAGGACACCTGACGGCCAGAGGGCCAGAGGGCCAGAGGGCCAGAGGGCCAGAGGGCCAGAGGGCCAGACGGCCGGAGAATCGGAGCGTTGGAGCCCGCGTGGATTCGCGCACATGCGCATCGCGGTGCTCGCGGACATCCACGCGAACCTGCCCGCGCTGGAAGCTGTCCTCGCTGAGCCGGACGTCACATCGGCCGACAGGGTGGTGCTGCTGGGCGACATTGCCCTTGGGCCGATGCCGGCTGAGTCACTCGACCTGCTCAGCGCTCTCGGCGAGCGAGCGGTGTGGGTTCACAGCAACTGCGAGCGCGAAATTGTTGCTGCGTACGACGCCCGCGAGCACCGTGCTCCCGCGCAGAGCGTCGCTCAGCATCCCGCGGCCGGCCGCCACGTGGAGGAGTCCGAGGGTCCCACCATGGCGAAGGCCGAGGTGTCCAAACCGCCGGCGGCACGGGCCGGCGCGGCACCATTGCAACCGCACCATCGCGACCTGCTCGATGGTGTGCCGATGACGGTGACGCTCGATGTCGACGGGCTCGGCCCGGTGCTGTCCTGCCACGCCACGCCCCGGCGCGACGACGAGGTCGTCCTCGTTGACAGCCCCATGACCCGATGGGTCGACGTGCTGCACGGCGTCGCCGAGCCGACCGTCGTGCTGGGCCACACGCACATGCCCTTCGACCGCCTCGTCGACCGCCGGCGAGTCGTCAATCCGGGCAGCGTCGGCATGGCCTACGGCGCGTCCGGCGCCTGCTGGGCACTTCTCGGCACGCTGGGGTCACCGGTGCAGCTGCGGCGGACGGCGTATGACGTCAACAGGGCAGCTGCCCGCATCGCCGCGAGCAGCTACGAGGGCGCCGACTCGTGGGCCCAGGACTATGTGCTCGCGCCCCCTCGGATGCCGAGGCACTCGAGGTCTTCACCCGCCTGACGTGACGGCCAGCGCGAGGGTCGATGCGATGAGCAGCACGGGTACCCCGACCAGGCCGTACGCCGCGAACTGCAGCGACGACACCTGCACACCCCGAGCGCGGCAGCGTTCGCGCCAGAGCAGCGTGGCGAGGGACCCCCACAGCAGCACCATCGGCCCCACGTTGGTCCCGAGCAGCAGGGCGAGCAGCCGGTCCTGTCCGGCGACGGCGGCATCGGCAGCAGCACCAGCACTGGCAGCAGCACCAGAACCCGCGGCTGCCTGAGGCTCGATGACCAGGTACGCCGGCAGGTTGTTGACCATATTGCCGGCTACCGCCCCGACCCCCGCTACCTGCAACAGCGAGGTGAGGTCCGACCCGGTGCCGGTCACCACTTCCACCGCTCGGTGGCCACCGTGCCGCAGGGCAGTCTCGACCGTGAAGGCCAGCCCCAGCACGAACACCGTGAGCTGCCACGGGATCAAGCCGAACCGCAGCGCGGCACGGCGGCGTAGAACGAACACGAGGACAAGAGCGACCGCCGACGCTGACACCGTCACTGTCGGATCAGCGCCCAGCAACAACGGCGGCACGAGACCGACACAGGCCAGCCCCGACGCCACCAGCAGGACCGCGTCGTCAGCGACCGGCCGTTCCGGCACCGGGTAGCGCAGCCGCAGCACGCGGTGGAAACGCAGCCCGATCAGCAGCACCGTGAGCACGACGGCGACCACGGCCGGCAGCCACATCCGGGCAGCGAACGCCGGCGTGCTCAGCCCGAGCCGGTGCAGCGCGAGAAGGTTGGTCAGGTTGGACACCGGCAGCAGGAGACTCGCGGTGTTGGCCAGCCACACGGTCAGCAGCGCAAACGGCAGTGGCGGCAGCCGCAGCTGCGCGGACAGCGACAGCACCACCGGTGTCAGAAGCACAGCGGTCGTGTCCAGACCGAGCAGCACCGTCGTCGCGGTAGCCAGCACCGACACCAGCAGGAACAACATCGACGTCCGGCCCCGCGCCAGACGTGAGGCGTGCATCGCAGCCACGTCGAAGATGCCCGACACCTCGCACAGCTCGGCGAGCACCGTGATCGCGACCAGGAAGACCAGGATCGGCGCCATCCGCGACAGCACGTCGCCGGCGCCCGACAGCGGCAGCAGGCGCGAGGCAAGACAGATGGCGGCAGCCGCCGCGCCCAGGCGCCACATGCGGTGACCTGTGCCCGCTGCAGGGGAGATTCACTCGGCGATCCGACCGCAGACCTGTGCTGCCTTCACGCCGCAGAGCAGCACTGGCTGCATCGGCCCAGGTGCGTAGTCTGCCCCGCATGCCGCGTCGCCATCTCAGCCTCCGTGTCCAGGACGACCCCAGGGGTGCCGCGCTCCGGGCCGGCTTCGCCCGCATCCGCCGGGAGCAGGGCATCCCGGAGGAGTTCCCCGCGGCTGTGCTCGCCGAGGCGGAGGCCGCGGCCACAGCGCCGCGCCCCACGACGTACAGCGTGAACGACGGCACGGACCTCACCGACCTGTCCTTCCTCACCATCGACCCGCCCGGCTCCACCGACCTCGACCAGGCCATGCACCTCGAGCGTCGCGGCACTGGCTTCCGGGTGCGCTACGCGATCGCCGACGTCGCGTCCTTCGTCACCCCCGGCGGCGAGGTCGACCGCGAGGCGCACAAGCGCGTCGAGACCCTCTACTGCCCCGACCTGCGCACGCCCCTTCACCCGCCGGTGCTCTCCGAGGGGGCGGCATCGCTGCTGCCCGACCAGGTACGCCCGGCGCTGCTGTGGACGATCGACCTCGACGCCGCGGGAGAGCAGACCGCTGTCGAGGTACGCCGGTCACTGGTGCGCTCACGCGACCGGCTGGACTACGCCGGGGTGCAGCAGGCCGTCGATGCCGGCACGACCGACGAGCGGCTCCTGCTGCTCGCCGAGGTCGGCAAGCTGCGGATGGCCCTGGAGGTCGAGCGCGGCGGGGTCAGCCTGCCGATCCCGGAGCAGGAGATCGTGCAGCACGGTGACACCTTTGGCCTGGAGTACCGCGTCACGCTGCCGGTCGAGTCGTGGAACGAGCAGATCTCGCTGATGACCGGCATGGCTGCAGCGGGGCTGATGCTGCACGGCCAGATCGGCATCCTGCGCACCCTACCCAAGGCACCGGACGGCGCCCTGGAGCGGCTGCGGCGGGTGGCCCGCGGCCTCGGCATCGCTTGGCCCGACGGCGTCTCGTACGCCGAGGTCGCCCACGGTCTCGACCCGGCCAACCCCCGTCACGCTGCTCTGCTCGACCAGTCGACCTCGTTGCTGCGTGGTGCGGGCTACACGGCCTTCGACGGTGACATCCCGGAAGTGGCTACTCACGCCGCAGTGGCCGCCGAGTACGCCCACACCACAGCCCCGCTGCGCCGACTCGTCGATCGCTACGTGGGCGAGGTCTGCCTCGCGCTCTGTGCTGGGACCGACGTCCCCGGGTGGGCTCGTTCTGCGCTGACCACCTTGCCGACCGAGATGGCCGACGCCGACCACCGCGCGCACGCCCTGGAGCGCGAATGCGTCGCGTTGATGGAGGCGGCCGTGCTGGCCGGGCGCGAAGGCGAGGAGTTCGACGCCATCGCCTTGGACGACGACCCCCAGCACGGGGGCACCGTGCAGCTGCTCGATCCCGCCGTGCGCGCGTCCTGCTCAGGCAACCTCCCGGTGGGGGAGAAGGTGCGGGTCCGTCTCGTCACCGCCGACCAGACCAAGCGCATCGTGGCCTTCGCTCTCGTCTGACGGCGGTAGGCTCGGGCGCACGGCGGACGAGCCGGCCGGACGGTCGCGTCGGGCCCCTTCACGGGGACCCGCCGAGGAAAGTCCGGGCTCCACAGGGCGCGGTGGTGGGCAACACCCACCCGGGGTGACCCGCGGGACAGTGCCACAGAGAACAGACCGCCGACGCACAGCCTTCGGGCGGTACGTCGGTAAGGGTGAAACGGTGGTGCAAGAGACCACCAGCGCCCGAGGCGACTCGGGCGGCTAGGCAAACCCCACCCGGAGCAAGGTCAGACAGGGAGCGATCTGCGTGAGCAGGAGAGGGCGGCCCGCCCGAGCTCCCGGGTAGACCGCACGAGGCTGTCGGCAACGGCAGCCCTAGATGGATGACCGTCCGCGCACCTTCGGGTGCGTGACAGAACCCGGCTTACAGGCCGACTCGTCCGCCGCCTGTGGCCGCTGACGTTCGCGACGCTCCGTACTAGGCCGCTGACCTGCGGAAACGCGGAATTGCAAAGTGACGGAGGTGGGTCGGCTGGATTGCGCATCGTCGCCGAAACAAGTCGAACAAGACACTGAAGGAGCCACCCAGATGCACCGATGGACCCCTCGTGCCTGCCAATCCGTTGCTGGAGAGCCTTAAAGGCGCCGTCGAGGCGGTACCGGAGGACATCCCGCTACGCCTGCACTACGGCGAACTGCTGCTCAGCGAAGGGCTACGGGAGGAATCCGTCAGGCAGGCGGCATCCATCCTCCAGCGAGACCCGGCGCACCTTGGGGCGCTCACGCTGATCGCGAACGCGTCATCAGTCCCGATGGAGACCGAGGGCGGCCAGGTCGGCGATTTCGCCCCTGATGCGGTCGCCGGTGGCGCGGGGACCGACCACTCGGTGGCGCAGACCGCGTCCGACCATGTGCTGCAGCGGCTCGACGCTGAGCTGAGCGGGATCGCGGCGCCGATGTACGTCGACTCGGGCCCGGACGACTCCTCCGCTGGGTTGTTCGACGTCGAGCAGGTCGGAGTTCGCCTCGCAGATGTCGGTGGCATGGTCGAGGTCAAGGCGCGGCTCGAGGCGGCCGTATTCGCTCCATTGCGCCACCCGGAACTGGTCAAGCTGTACGGGAAGTCGCTACGCGGCGGCCTCCTGCTGTACGGCCCCCCGGGTTGCGGCAAGACCTTCATCGCACGTGCCGTCGCGGGCGAGATGAACGCGCACTTCATTGCCGTGTCGCTGGCCGACGTTCTGGACATGTACATCGGGCAGAGCGAGCGCAACATCCGGGACCTGTTCGAGACCGCTCGCGCAAACGCGCCCTGCGTGGTGTTCCTCGACGAGGTCGACGCCATCGGCCAGAAACGTAGCCAGATGCGCAACTCCGCAGCACGAGGCGCCGTGAATCAACTGCTGACCGAGATGGACGGCATCTCCGCGGCCAATGACGGTGTCTACATTCTCGGGGCCACCAACCATCCCTGGGACGTCGACGTCGCGTTGCGCCGGCCCGGGCGATTCGATCGCATGGTCCTCGTGCTGCCACCCGATGAGCCGGCGCGGGAAGCCATCTTGCGCTACCACCTGCGCGGCCGTCCCATTGCCGGCGTCGACCCAGCCAAGCTCGCCAAACACACGGACGGGTACTCCGGGGCCGACCTGGCCTACGTGTGCGAGGCGGCGGCCGAGCGAGCGCTGATCGACTCCGCACGTTCCGGCAACGTACGCATGATGGGTCACGAAGATCTCGACGCCGCAGTCCGAGACGTCCACCCATCCATCGGGCCCTGGCTGGAGACCGCGCGGAACGTCGCCGAGTTCGCGAACGCGGGCGGCACCTACGACGACCTGCTCACCTACTTGCGGCGCCGTCGCAGGTGACCGACACCCAACCTGGCGACCCAGCCGTCGCAACCACGCAGCTGCGGAAGGCGACGATCCTTCTAGACAGCAACCGGCCCCGCGAGGCTGCCGCTCTCGCCTCGCGGGCCATCGCCTCCGAGCCGTCCGATCCGCGCGGGTGGATCATGCTCGCCCGGTGCTACGAATCGCTGCAGGACCTCCCGCGAGCACTCGAGACAGCGAATCGGGCGATCGGCATCGACCCGAGCGACCCGGACCCCCACTTGGTTGCGAGCCGGGTTCTTCGCCTTCAGGGAAACACCCGCGAGGCTGTCCGGGCAGGGCAAGAAGCCGTACACCTCGCGCCGATGAACGCCGTGGCACACGCCACCCTGGCTACGGCACTGGCATCACAGGGCGGCCAGGCAGCCCTGTTCGGTCTTGGCCTGCCGCGCGACACGCGGGTCGCCGCCGAACACGCACGCCATGCGATGGCGCTGGCACCGACCAGCACAACAGGGCATTTCGCCGCCGGCTTCGTTGCTGCCGCATCGGGACGCCCGCGTCAAGCCCGCGCGCACTATCGCCGAGTGCTCATCCTGAACCCGCAGAGCGCCCCGGCGATCAACAACCTCGCAGCACTCGACATGAGAAGTGGCCGACTCGTGCGCAGTGGCTCCGGGTTCGCCCGAGCCCTCGTTGCCGATCCACGGCTAAGCCTGGCGAGACGCAACGTGCGCGGCGCCGTACTCACATGGCTCTGGCGATTCCACGTCCTGGCCTGGGTAATCTATGTCTGCTTCAGCGGCGTGATTGACAACGAGCCAGTCGTTCCCTTCACGCTGACCTGGAGCTCCCACGCCACGGTCGCCTGCTCGCTCGTCGGCATCTTCGCGGTCCTCGTAGCCGTCTCGTACTTGCGCATGGAGCCCAGCGTCCGCGCCTTCTTCAAGCGATTGATAGCCGACAGCTGGAGCCTCAAGCTCGTCGCGCTGGCAGACCTAGCAACCATTGTGTGCTTCGTTGTCTCGACGCTCGGTCGGGGGCCGACCGCCACCAATGTCAACCTCCTCGGCTTCTTGGCGATCGTGATATCCGTCGTTGGCCTCGCACGTTGCCGCTCTCGCCGTGAGCGCCCCTGAATACCGCTGATGCAGGTCGGCGATCTACGCACACCTGTGGCCCGACTCGGAGGATCGCGCACGTGAGGCCGTCGACCGCGGTCTCGGCGCCAGGGGCGCCGACGCAAAGGCGACCCAGATGCTTCGCGATATGGAGACGCTGCGCACCCGGTAGGTCGGCCGCGCTCGGTTAGCCAAGCCGAGGGGCTGGAGTCACGCCGTCAATCCCCCCGGAGCTGTTTTCCCCACGCAGCAAAGAAGTCGCGCATGGCCTTGCGCTGGGTGTCCGGCAGCGGCAACTCGTCATCGGCGAAACGGCTCAGGGTTGCGAACATCTCTGCCAGGACTGTTTGGTCGAAGCCGAGATCGAGCTCCGCCGCGCGCTCGAGCAGTGTCGCCTTCGTGAAGTGAGCAGAGAGGGCGTACACGTCGGCGAAGTCGCGGGCTTCTGCCCGGCCGAACAAGGCAATGAGCTTTCTGCCGGCGAGCTCCTCCAGGGAGAAGGTCGGTCCGGCGGAGCTCGTCACGTCCGGATCGAGAGGCGGAGAGTCAAGGGCCAGGTCGACGAGCAGCTCTTCGGGGCCGCTCAGCACGAGGCGGCAGAACGTCTCTGTGTCTTGCAGGATGCGTACGGCCCAGCCACGGCTGATCGCAGCCGTCACGAGTGAGTCGCGGGCGGTGGCCACGTCTCCGCCGCCGCGTCGGGTGAAGAAGTCGAGGTCCTGGGTGGGCCGCTCGGTCAGGTGGTGGGCTGCCAGGGCGGCGCCCCCCGCGAGCAGGAAACCTGCGCTGGCGGGCAGGGAAAAGAAGATCCGCGCGACCTCGAGCTGAAATGCGGTGAGCGCAGTCGGCTCATCGGTTCGCTGGCCGTCCCCTGCGTCGTCGACCGTCACTAGTCCTCGACACCGTCGGTGGCCGCCGCGATCACTGGCGTCCAAGCCTCGCGAATCTCGCGGGGCAGAACTATCTCGGGCCACAGGTCGACGAGCAGCGCTCCGTCGACGTAGGCGGCGAGGTCGTCCGGGCCACCTTCACGCAGCACGATCTCGTACGCGCGCGCCCGTTGCGCCCGATCGGCCAGCCGGAAGGTGCGTCGTGGCTCCGACCAGTTCAGGTGCAGGGGGAGCACGACGGTGGCCAGCGCCCTGTTGACAGGAAGACGACCGAGTCGCGAGGGAACCCAGATCGACCGGCCTCGGGTCATGAGCCGCTCGACGTAGTTGATCCGCGGGCTCGTGGTCAGCTCGAAGCCGGCCTCGCGAAGCAGCCGCTCGGCAGTGTCGAGCCCCGGTGATTTGCGTCCGTGCTCGTAGGCAGACAGCGTCGTCCGCGACGTACCGGCGCGCCGGGCGAGCTCGTCCTGGCTCAAGCCCGCACTGCGTCTCGCGTTCTTGATCAGGCCTGCGGCTGGCATACTTCTCTCCCCTAGATGTATCCGATAGGATACCCTACTGCGTCGTGGCGACACTGACGAGTTCGAGGTGTCGGCCGCCGCCGGAGCCGATCGTCATCGGGCACGCCTCTTTGCTGTGACGGCCCAAGGACGGCCCAGCCATTCTCCCCGAACCTAAAACCGGAGGTCAGCGGCCTAATTGGGCCATCATGGACTGTTCCCGGCTTACAGGCCGACTCGTCCGCCGCCTGTTGCCTGTGCTCGCCGGAATGCGCCAAGGTCCGAAACAGCGCCCCGACCTGCGGATCGGGTCAGGTGCAGCGGAACACCGCCCGCCCCTGGGCGGTGCTTGCCTGCTGGACAGCGAGAACGTCTCGCATGACATCGAGCACCTCGGCAAGCGGCAGCGGCGCCTTGGACACCCTGAGGTGGGGGTTGGTGACTGCCACGGGATGCCACCAGGCGCCGTCCACCGTCAGGGTCGGCTCGGGTTCGACCGTGTCGATGGTGACCGGCACCCCTTCTACGGCAAAGCCTTCCTCGGCGACCGGCCGGACCAGGCGGTGCTCGGGCGGGATGCCGATGGCGTCGAGTGCGACGTGCAGGGCCTCGGCGTGGGCGACGTCAGCCGGGTGCAGCGTGGCCGCGACCCGGATCGAGAACCCGAGATCGCGGGCGAGCCGGATGCCGGCCATGGCTTTGGCGTGTGAGCCCGCTCCCCGCTGCCTGTCGTGCAGCTCGGGTCCGGCGGAGTCCAGGCTCACCTGAAGCGTGATCGCTGTGCGGTCGAGGGACTCCAGCGCAGCCCGCCGAGCGCCTTGATGGAACACCATCGCGTTGGTCAGCAGAGTTACCGGCACCTGGGCCGAGACCCGTGCGAGCAGCGGCGCGATGTCCGGATGCAGGAACGGCTCTCCGCCGGTGACCAGCAGTTCGCGCCCACCCTGGGCGACGAACTCGCGGGTCGCGGTGACGGCCATCTCGACCGGCATCAAGCGAGCGGTCGCCTTCGGGGACGACGCAGCGCAGCAGTAGCCGCAGGAGAGGTTGCAGTGGAAGTTGGAGTACAACCACAGGCGGCTGCCCAGCGGCACGGCGGAGCCCTGGGTGAACGCGAGGGAGCCCCGCGGCGGGGCTGGTTTGCCGCGCCGGACGAGCAGTCGCCAGGGCCCGGAGCCGTCGCCGGCCACGTCGAGGAGGTCGTGACCCGCCAGCCGCGCCCAGGAGGGGAGATCCGCGAGCACCGAGGGCTCCCGGGTGTGCAGCAGCAGGATCTCGCCGGGCGGGATGCGCCGGATCGCCGAGGTGATCGCGAGCAGCAACCCGCTACCGCAGTCCATGTCACCGCCGTCGAACTCGGCGGCCGGCGAGGCGAGGGCGCGGTCCTCGCCGCCGACGGTGGGACGCACGGTCAGAACGACAACGATGCGGCGCCGTCGGCCAGCAGCGCAACCAGGGTGGCACCCCCTACGATCGTCGCCCCCTTGATCAGGTTGTCGGCACCGATGCCGCGCTTCTTGGCGCACGGGCTGCACACCAGGAAACTCCCGCCGGCGTCCACGAAGGACGAGACCAACTCGGCCATGGGCGCGAACCCGTCCTCGTGCAGCGTGTCGGCTATGCCCTGCTGCGCCAGCCGAGTGCCCTCGGACGAGAGGAAGACGGTGGTCGTCTGGTTCGAGGCTGCGGCTGCGCCCGCTACCACCATCGCGACACTGGTGCGGTCGGGGTCGTCGACGGAGTGGGTGAGGTTGATGACCAGGCCGTTCATGGGCGGGTCTCCTTGCTGTGAGAGGTCGCTTCGGGCGGGGTGTTCAGCCGCCATGGGTCGGTGGCCTTCGTCAGGTGCGGGGAGGCGGTGGTCTGCACGTCGTAGTAGGGCCGCTCATCGGCTCCCAGTCCGCGCGCGAGATATCGGTGCCCCGTCAGGTGACACCAGGCTGGCAGGTCGAGGGGGGCGGCCGGGTCGGTGGCCACCAGCCGGATGACCGAGCCGGGAGGCAGCGGTCGCAGCCGCCGGGCCAGCACGAGCAGCAGCTCGCCGCACGCTTTGTCCCCACCGTCAACGATGACGATGGGCTCGTCATGGTCCCGGGCGGTGCTGGTCACGCGTGCAAGGTTTCTCGGGTGCTCGGCTGATGCCTGCTCGAGCCGAGCCGCCCGGCTGTGACGCTGCTGACCACCGCGGCGCAGAGGAAGAGCGCGGCGGAGGTGTTGGAGCCGCCGAGCCACACGTCGGTGCGGCTCAGCTGGGCGTACAGGGTGACGGCCGCAAGAGCAGCGACGACGGCGGCTCCCCACGCGAACTCGCGCCGCCTCAGCGCCGCCGCGAGCAGCATCAGGACCGCGACTGCACCGAGCACGAGGGCGCCGAGGAGGTTGTAGCTGCCCAGCGACACCGACAGCCCCGTGCCCTCGAGCGTGGTACCCCGAGACGCTAGGAAGTCCTCCCCGGCAGAGCGCGTGACCGCCCACAGCGCCGTCAGGGCCAGGACCGCTCCCCAGCCCCCCACCAGGCGTCGGGCCGTGTCCGCGCCGCGGCCGGCGATCGACGCGCCGCGCACCGCGTCCACAGCCGCGACGCTCCCCGCGGCGGTCAGCAGCAGCACCACGTGGATGCCGATGAGCATCCAGTAGGACCACGGCCATTCGCCCGGGGTCCGGGCTACGGACAGCCCGATGGCGAGCGACTGCGCGACCCCAAGCAGTGCAGCGAGGCGAACCAACGTCCCGGTCAGGAGCAGCACTGCGAGCGCCGTCTCGGCGGCCAGCACGCCGTAGCCGAAGGGCGTGAAGTGGGGGAGCACGAGATGCTCCACCAGCCAGCTGTAGGGCGGGAACACCGGATGGTCCACGGCGTCCTTCGTGAAGCGGTACAGCCCGCGATCAGCTGCCTTGCCGAAGTCTGGCGGACGCTTCCAGACCACGTTGAACAGCCACAGCGCTCCGACCAGGATGCGCAGGCCGGCGAGAGCGACGGCCCCTCCACGCGTGAGGGGGTCGACGGCCGGGCGCAGCAACCAGGAGACGGCGACCTTGAAACTGCTGGACACCCTTGTCACGGTCGCCATCTCCTCGATCGGCCTGAATCGTGCGCGATGTCGTCTCCCAAAGCAACCCCGTTGCCGGCTGACGATGACCTAGACCGAGCCGAGGTCGCAACCTTCCGGCGTACAACAGGCGGACGCACCAGGGCAGTGGTGACGACAGCGATGGCCAGAACCCACAAGAAGATGGCCGTGAGATGCGTGTGCAGCGCAGCGCCGTCGTACATGGTGACGCCTACGCTGGTCAGCGCGAGTGCTACCAGTCCGAGTGACGCCGGGTGCTGGCGGCGCAGGGCGAGCAGCACGAGAGCGGCCGGGGCGACGTACCAGAGCACGCTGAGGGTGCCGAGTGCCCGGATGTCGGCACTGATCGAGTCGGTGCCGGGCAGCAGCGCGACCGTCCGCCGGAAGAACATCGACGCGCAGTGGAGCGCCAGGCCGGCGAGTCCCAGACCACCGACGAGGGCCTCCGCTGCTGACATCTGCCGGGCTGCTCTGCGCAGCGGGAGGGCGGGTATGACCAGCCGCACCAGCACGGCCAGCGCCACCACGGCGGCGAGGCTGATGAGGTAGGAGCGGGACACGGCGTCAGGCTAACTGTCGGCGATGGCCAGGAGCCGACCGTCGGTGACGCCGACGATCAGCGCGCCGTCGGCAGTCAAGGCGGGATAGGAGTCGACGGTGGCGCCGGTGTCCAGCTGCCACAGCAGACGACCGGCCCGGTCGACGCCATAGATGAAACCCTGTCTCGTCCCGACGTACGTGCGATGGTCGACGTCGCTGAGCACTGCCGTCCAGATGCCGATGCTACGTCGCGACGGGCGACGTTGCGTTCCGGCGAAGCGGAAGATCAGTCGGCCGGTCACCGCATCGAGACCCGTGATCTGGTTGGCGTGGTCCCCGAAGTACACGACACCGTCCGCCGTCACTCCTGGCGAGGAGTACGTCCAATGACCGCGCCGGAACCGCCATCGCACCTGCCCGGTCGCGGGGTCCAGGCCGTACTCGTACGGATCGTTGGTCCCGATGACGACAGTCCCGTCCGGCGCGACAGCCGGGCTGACCTCGACGATCTCGGTGGGTGCTGTCGAGCGCCACAGCAGCGCACCGTGCCGTACGGCGACCACCCCGGAGAGCACGGACTGGTAGGTGGTCGACCCGTCGGCCGACAGGACTGGTGACCCGTAGGTCTGCTCGTGCAAGGCGACCTCCCACTGGACGGCCGGACCGGTGCCGGTCGGCTGCAGTCCGAGGAGGCGACCTGTCGCGTCCCCGACGACGACGTAGCCCGCCGCCGTCACCGCGGGCGAGGTGACCTGCCCGTCCAAGGGCAGCTGCCAGAGCAGCCGGCCCATGGGAGAGACCGCACGCAGTCGTTCACCCGGACCCGGCCAGAGCACGATGCCGTTCGGGAGGACGGCCGGGCTGGTGGAGAGATCCAGCCCGTAGCCGCCGCCACCGTCCAACGTCCATCGGTCCTTGCCGGTGCGGGGATCGATGGCGTGCAGCACGCCGGCGTTGGTCGCTGCGTAGATCGTGCCGTCTGCCGCAACGACCGGCCCCGGTGTCACGTTGCCCTCGAGCCGGCGGGTCCAGCGGACCCGGCCGCTGACCGGCCCCTCGTGCTCGCTGCCGCCCGTGTGCTGTGCGTCGCGCAACGCTTGCGGCCACGCAGTCCACGACGCCGAAGCCGACACCGGATCGTGGCCGCGCAGGTGTCCCCCGAGGGCTATCGGCGGGGCAACAGGTGTCTCGCTCGACGATGGCCGAGTCTGCGTTGCCAAGCCCGGCGCGACGACGCCGAGGAGCACGGCGCCAGCGAGCGCTGTTCCGGCGGAAAGGATCCATCGTTGGCGCACACACCCGAGTGTCGGCGCGATAGCCGGGCTGGGCGAGTTTCCCAAAGTTACGGATCTGTGACGCATGGTCACCAGGAGAGAACGGCTGCGCCGCCGCCGCCGCACTCCTAGGCTGGCTGGCGTCGACGGTCTGCCCCGGACCGGCCATGCTCGGAGGTCGCCAGTGTCCGCGTCCGTCGCCACTCACCCGTACGAAGCCACCCAGGCGGAGGTGATCGAGAAGGCGAAGCTGAAGAAGCATTTCGGCCGCTTCGACATCCTGTTCTTCCTGGTCTGCACGATTGTCGGTGTCGACACCATCGGCGCCGTCGCGTCCTACGGCGCCGAGGCCTTCACCTGGTTGATCGTCCTCGCGGTGCTGTTCTTCATCCCCTCCGCGCTGCTCTTCGCCGAGCTGGGCACGGCGTTCCCGGAGGAAGGTGGCGCCTACATCTGGACCCGCCTGGCCTTCGGTCGGCTGGCGGGCGCGGTCAACAACTTCCTCTACTGGGTGACCAACCCGGTCTGGCTGGGCGGCACGCTCGCCGTGCTGGCCGCCACCACGTTCGCGACGTTCTTCACCAGCAGCGACACCTTGAGCACACCGGCGTTCTACGCCTTCACCCTGGTCTTCGTCTGGGTGGGTGTGCTGTCCGCGATCCTGTCCTTCCGGGTCGGCAAGTGGATCCCCACGGTCGGTGCCTGGTCGCGCTTCGTGCTGCTCGGCTTCTTCACCTTCTCGGTCGTGGTCTACGCCGTGCAGCACGGAGTGCACGGCTTCGGGGCGTCAGACTTCGGGCCCACCTACTACGGGTTGGTCGGGCTGGTGCCGCTGCTGCTCTTCAACTTCGTCGGCTTCGAGCTGCCGAGCGCAGCCGGGGACGAGATGACCGACCCGCAGAAGGACGTGCCGTTCGCCATCTTCCGCAGCGCGATCCTCTCGATGCTGCTCTACGGCCTGCCAATCCTGGGCATCCTGCTCGTGCTGCCGACTTCGCAGATCACCGGCCTCGGCGGCTTCATCGACGCGATCAAGGCCGTGTTCACCGTCTATGGCGGAAGCGTCGGCAAGGGCGGCGCCGAGCTGACTGGAGCCGGAGCGTTCCTGGGTGGAATCGCCGCGATCCTGTTCATCCTCGCGCTGCTGTCCTCCGGCGTCACCTGGATCATGGGGTCGGACCGGTCTTTGGCCGTGTCCGGCTACGACGGTGCCGCGCCGAGGTACTTCGGTGTCATCTCCGAGAAGTACGGCACCCCCGTGCGAGTGAACGTCTTCAGCGGTGTGCTCGCGACCGCAGTCCTCGTCATGGCGCACGAGATCACCGGTGGCAGCGCCCAGAAGCTTTTCACCACGGTGCTCACGCTGGCCATCTCGACCACCCTGGTGAGCTATCTCGGCATCTTCCCGGCGCTGGTCGTGCTCCGGCGCAAGCTGCCCGCGGTGGACCGCCCCTACCGCGCGCCGTACGCCATGGGCCTCTCGATCCTGCTCACCCTGCTCATCCTCTTCAGTGTCGTGCAGATCTTCTTCCCCGGTGCCGGCGATCACTGGTTCGGCGCCGACTACCGGCCTTCCGAGTGGAAGGCGAGCGAGAAGTGGTCCTACCTGGCCACCGAGATGGTGCCGCTGCTGGTGTTCATCGCGATGGGCGTCGTGTTCTGGGCGTCCGGTCGCAGCACCCGCGAGGCGCTGGCCGAGGGCGTCGGCACGAGCCCGATCGACGCCGTGCCCGGGGTCAGCTCGGCTGACTGAGGACGGGGTCAGACGGCGGCGGTCAGACGAGGGCGGTCAGGATCTCCGGGGCGCCGGCGGTCACCAGCAGGGTGTGCTCGAACTGAGCCGACCGACGACGATCCTTGGTGACGACCGTCCACCCGTCGTCCCACATGTCCCACTCCTCGGTGCCGAGGTTGAGCATCGGCTCGATCGTGAAGGTCATGCCCTCCTCGATGATGGTGTCGTGCCGCGGGTCGTCGTAGTGCGGAACGACCAGTCCGGAGTGGAACGCGGTGCCGATGCCGTGCCCGGTGAAGTCGCGGACGACGCCGTAACCGAAGCGGCGGGCGTAGGACTCGATGACGCGGCCGATGACGCTGATGGGCCGGCCGGGGCGCACCGCAGCGATCGCCCGACGCAGGGCCTCCTCGGTGCGTTCGACGAGCAGACGGTCCTCCTCCGCGACGTCGCCGACGAGGAAGGTTGCATCGGTGTCGCCGTGCACGCCATCGAGGAAGGCGGTGATGTCGACGTTGACGATGTCCCCGTCGCGCAGGACGGTGCTGTCAGGGATGCCGTGGCAGACAACCTCGTTGACCGACGTGCACAGCGACTTCGGGAAGCCTCGGTAGCCCAGGGTGGAGGGATAGGCGCCATGGGCGACGAGGTAGTCGTGTCCGATGACGTCCAGCTCGTCGGTCGTCACACCGGGAGCCACCTTGCGGCCGACCTCGGCCAGGGCTTCCGCGGCGATCCGCCCGGCGACGCGCATCCGGCCAAACGTGTCGGCATCCTTGACCTCGGGCCCGGTGAAGCGCTCGGGTCGCGGCCGACCGACGTAGTCCGGACGCGCGATCGACGCCGGGACCTCTCGCATCGGCGAGATAGCTCCCGGGACCAGTGCGGCAGCGGGGCTCTGACCAGGTCGTGACGACATGGTGCAGGAGTCTAGTTTGCGGGCACGATGACGCAGGAGACGATGGCGGTGACGACGAGAGAGGCGACGTGAGCGATATGGGCGACACGAGCGACGACGACGAGTACTACTACTGCCTGCTGCACAAGACGGTCGAACAAGGTCAGTCCTGCGCCAACTCCGAGCGGCTCGGCCCCTACGCGACCGAGGCTGAGGCACGGGGTGCGATCGCCCAGGCGGCCGAGAAGACCGAGGCCTGGGACAACGACCCACGCTGGAAGGACGACTGACCAGACGGCTGACCGGACGACTGCTCCAACGACACCGGTTCGTGACGCACGAGAGGGCCGACCGGAGACCCGGTCGGCCCTCTCGTTGTGACTAGCGGCCGCGGGCAGCCGTCTTGCGGGCTGTCGTCTTTTTGGCGGCAGCCTTCTTCGTGGTCTTGCGGGCGGGTGCCTTCTTGGCAGCCGTCTTGCGCGCGGTCGTCTTCTTGGTCGTGGTCTTCTTGGCCGCGGACTTGCGCGCGGTGGTCTTCTTGGCCGCAGCCTTCTTCGCGGTCGTCTTCTTCGCGGCAGCCTTCTTGGTGGTCGTCTTGCGCGCGGTGGTCTTCTTCGCCGCAGCCTTCTTCGCGGTCGTCTTCTTGGCTGTCGACTTCTTCGCCGCAGCCTTCTTGGCAGTGGTGCGCTTCGCCGTCGTCGTCTTGCGGGCGGAGCTGGTTGCTGCGTGAGTCACCTTCGCGGTGGTCTCGTCCTCTGTGGCCGGCACACGTGCCTCCTGCGCTCGTCCGTCGTCCCCATGGCCGACGTGTTCACTCAGAAAGATCGCATCCTCTGCCACGTGTGACCAGCATTTGTCGCACACCAGTTTCTTGTGCCGCGAGCAGACATCTGTTGTCAGAAGCCGTTGTCATCGAACGGTTTCCACGTGCGGGCAGGAAAAACCGTTGCTGCACATGGGTTCTGTCTGCATGAACGACGACGTGGTGGTGCTCAACGACGAGGAGCGGGTCCGCTGACGCGGTCAAGAAATCGTGCAAGCCGATCGCGTGCACCGGTGCGTGTCGTGCTCTCTCCGGCCGCAACACTGACGAGATGTTGCACGCTGTCGATGTCGAGACCCCTCGGCATGGTGCGTGCGACAACAAGGTCTCGCGAGGCATCGGCAACGACAAGCCGGTCGTGGGCAAGTGCACCGAGCTCCTCGTCACCGTCGTCGATCGACAGGATCGTGGCACCCGAACGACGTGCGTCGGCAACGCGTTCGAGCAGCTGCTCGGGTGCAGCGTCGGGCGCGACGACGAACACCGTCTCGTCCTTGCGCGCGGCCTCGAGGCGCGCCATCGTCACAGCGAGGTGCGGCGGCGCATCGACCGGGGGAGCCCACCGCACCAGCGTCGGTGCGAGCTCGGCGATGCCCGTCAGACGTGACTCGTCGTCCAGGTGCGCGGCGAGGTGCCATGGCTCCTCCTCCGGTGTGCCGACCAGCAGCAGGCCGCCGCGGCTCGACGTCGAGCGCCGCATCGTCGAGGCAAAGCTGCGGGTGTGCGCGAGCCAGTCACTGTCGGCCAGCAGTTCGCGCAGAGCGGCTGCGCGGGAGGAGTCCATCGCCCCATGCTGCCGCACGACGCAGTGGGTGGGTGCTCCGGTCAGTGGTAGGCGTGCTCCGGGCCGGGGTAGGTGCCGGCTGCCACATCGGCCGCAAAGGCCTGCGCGGCGGCGGTGAGGGTGCCGCGCAGGTCGGCGAACGTCTTGACGAACTTGGGCATCGGACCCGAACGCAGACCGGCCATGTCCTGCCACACCAGGACCTGGCCGTCGCAGTCGACCCCGGCGCCGATGCCGATGGTGGGGATCGTGAGCTCGGCGGTGATGCGCTTGGCGACGTCGGCCGGCACCATCTCGAGCACGACGGCGAACGCGCCCGCCTCCTGCAGTGCCAGTGCGTCGGCGACGAGCTCGTCGCCGGCCGCGCCGCGACCCTGCACGCGGTAGCCGCCGAGGCCGTGCTCGCTCTGCGGGGTGAAACCGATGTGCGCCATCACAGGAACACCCGCGGACACGACCGCGGCAACCTGTCCGGTGACGACGCGACCACCCTCGAGCTTGACGGCGTGGGCACCGCCTTCCTTCATGAACCGCACCGAGGTCGCCAAGGCTTGTTCCGGCGAGGACTGATAGCTGCCGAAGGGCAGGTCGGCGACGACCAGTGCGGTGTGCGCACCGCGGGTCACCGCCCGCACCATCGGCAGCAGCTCGTCCACCGTCACCGGCAACGTGCTGTCGTAGCCCAAGACGTTGTTGGCCGCCGAGTCGCCGACGAGCAGCAGCGGGATGCCGGCCTCGTCGAAGACGGCTGCGGTCATCTGGTCGTAGGACGTGAGCATCGCGAAGTGCTCACCGCGTTCCTTCATCGCACGCAGGTGGTGCACCCGCACGCGGTGTCGCGGGACGGGGGCAATGGCGGCGACGGGGGACGTCGGAGTTGTTGTGGACGCTGCCTCGGACATGCTGGACCTCCTGATGGGTCACTGCTCGGGTGCGTGCTCGCGCCAACGGTTGGTGATCGGCAACCGGCGGTCACGGCCGAACGCCTTGAACGAGATCTTCGGGCCCGGGGGGTACTGCCGTCGCTTGTACTCCGCGCGGTCGACCATCCGCAGCACCTTCTCCACCAGCGCCTGCTCGAAGCCGGCGGCCAGCAGCTCGCCCGACCCGCGGTCCTGCTCGACGTAGTCGTCGAGGATGTCGTCGAGCAGGTCGTACGGCGGCAACGAGTCGGTGTCGAGCTGGCCCGGGCGCAGCTCGGCGGAGGGCTCCTTGGTGATCGAGGCCTCCGGGATCGGCGGGGTCTCACCCCGGGAGGTGGCGTCGGCGTTGCGCCACCGCGACAGTGCCCAGACCGCGGTCTTGGGCAGGTCCTTGAGCGGCGCGAAGCCGCCCACAGCATCGCCGTACATGGTGGAGTAACCCACAGCGAGCTCACTCTTGTTTCCGGTCGCCAGCACGAGATGTCCGTGCTCGTTCGACAGCCCCATCAGCAGCATGCCCCGGACGCGGGCCTGCAGGTTCTCCTCCGACAGGCCGGTGAGGGTGACAGCAGCAAGGAAGCTCGCCACGATCGACGCGATCGGCACGGTCGAGAAGACGAGGCCGGTGCGCTCTGCGAGGTCGGCGGCGTCGGAGCGAGAGTGGTCGGAGGAATAGCTGCTCGGCATCGACACGCCGTGGACGTGGGCCGCTCCCAGGGCGTCGCAGGCGATGGCGGCGGTCAACGCGGAGTCGATGCCGCCGGAGAGCCCCAGGATGACCGTGGCGAACGCGTTCTTGTGGACGTAGTCGCGCAGCGCCGTGACCAAGGCGGTGTAGACCTCGCCGTCGTCGGCCAGCCGGGGCACGACCGGTCCCGATGGCGGAGCCGCGGCGGTGTCGAGGTCGACCGTCAGCAGCTCCTCGGTGAACTGTCCGGCGCGGGCGAGCACCGTGCCGTCGGCTGCGACGATGAGGGAGTCGCCGTCGAAGACCAGCTCGTCCTGCCCGCCGACCATGTTGACGTAGGCGAGGGCGCACCCCGCGTCGGCCGCTCGCCGTCGCACCAGCTCGAGCCGGACGTCGTCCTTGTTGCGCTCGTAGGGCGATCCGTTGATGACCAGCAGCAGATCGGCACCGGCTGCTCGGGTCTGCGCGACCGGCCCGCCCTCTTGCCAGATGTCCTCGCAGATGGCGAGGGCGACGTCGGCGCCGTTGACGCTCACCACCGTCGAGGACGTCCCGGGCACGAAGTAGCGGTACTCATCGAAGACGCCGTAGTTGGGCAGGTGGTGCTTGGCGTAGCGAGCGGTGACCGCGCCCGACTGCAGCACGGCGGCGGCGTTCTGCGGGGCCCCCTTCGGGGTGCCGAGCACGGGGGCCGTATCGGGTGCGCCGTCGAGGTAGCCGACCACGACCACGATCTCGCCGAGACCCTCGGCCGCGAGGCGCCCTGCGAGGGCGTCGAGCGCTTGTCGGGATGCCTCGACGAAGGACCGGCGCAGCGCGAGGTCCTCGACCGGATAGCCGGTCAGCACCATCTCGGGGAAGGCGACGAGGTGCGCCCCGGCGTCGGCCGCGCGCCGGGTCCACCCCACCACGAGCTCGGAGTTGCCGGCGAGGTCGCCGACGACGGGGTTGACCTGGGCGAGAGCGAGACGCAGCTGGGCCACCCACCGAGCCTAGTGACGCCGGATCGTGCGGGGGACTGCGGTCAGGCCCGCCCGATCCGGCGTACGTCGGGGTGCGCACCACCGGCACCGGCACCGGCACCGGCACCGGCCGCAGGAGGCTGCACCGGGCGCGCGTCGCCGGACGTGACCTCGGCGTCGGTCGCCTCGATGCGCAGGCGCGTGGCGTACGCCGCGAAGTGCTCGGAGAGCCAGCTGGTCATGGCCGTTGCCGGCATCGGCTTGGCCAGGTAGTAGCCCTGCACCAGGTCGCAGCCGAGCTCCTCGAGCACCCGCCATGCCGCAGCGTCCTCGACGCCTTCGGCGACGACGCGCAGGCCGAGGTCGTGCCCGAGCCCGATGACGGCCCGCACGATGGCGAGGTCGTCGCTGCGCTCGGCCAGATGAAGCACGAACGAGCGGTCGATCTTGACCTCGTGCACCGGCAGGCTGCGCAGCCGGGTGAGCGAGGAGTAGCCGGTGCCGAAGTCGTCGACCGAGACGAGCAGCCCCAGGTCGACGAGTCGGTCGAGGGCCCGCACGGCCCGCTCGGGTTCGGCCACGATCGCGCTCTCGGTGACCTCCAGCTTCAGCAGTGCGGCCGGCAGACCGGCTTGCACGAGCAGCCGGGCGACGGTGTCGGCGAGCTCCGGCTCGAGCAGGTTGCGCATGGAGACGTTGACGGCCATGAGCACCGGGGTGCCGGCCTCGCGCCACGCGACGCACTGCCGGATAGCGGTCTCGATCACGAAGCGGGTCAACGGCTTGATCAGACCGGTGTGCTCGGCTAGCGGGATGAACTCGTCGGGTGCGACGTTGCCCCACACCGGGTGCTTCCACCGGATCAGCGCCTCGACGCCGGTGACCTGACCGCTGCTCGGATCGGCCTGCGGCTGGTAGTGCAGCTCCAGTCCGCCGTCCTCGAGAGCGCGCGCCAGGTCACCGATCAGGGACAGGCGCCGCGAGCTGTAGGGGTCGCGCTCAGCGGAATAGCGCGCCACGCCGCTGTGCGAGCGCTTGGCGTCGTACATCGCGACCTCTGCCCTGCGCAAGATCAGTGCGGCCGACGAGCCGTCCCGAGGCGTGGTGGCGATGCCGATCGAGGCCATCACGTCGATCGTCACCTCGCCGAGGTCGAAGGGGCGGGCCATGTCGCGGGTGATGCGCGCCACCATGCCCTCGACGTGCACGTCGTCGCCGCCGAGCAGCACGGCGAACTCGTCGCCACCGAGGCGGGCGACCACGGTCTCGTCCCGTTCGACCTGACGCAGCCGACGGCCGACCTCGCGCAGCAGCCGGTCGCCGACATCGTGCCCGAGGGTGTCGTTGACCTCCTTGAAGCGATCGACGTCCATCAGCAGGACCGCGGCCGAGCCGTCGGCAAGCAGCCGCTGCTCGAGCCGCAGCTGGAAGTGCAGGCGGTTCGGCAGCCCGGTCAGCGGGTCGTGCAAGGAGAGGTGCTCGGTCTCCTGTGCGGCGGCGCGGACGCGGGCGACCAGACCGGAGTTGGTGAGAGCGACGCTGGCGTGCCCGGCCAGCGCCTCGAAGAGCTTGAGGTCGTCCTTGTCGAAGGTGCTCATCGCGTCCAGGCGGTCGGTGACCACGAAGATGCCGGTGATCTCCCCTCCGTCGCGCAGCGGAGCGGCCATGCCGTCGTGGTGACCCTCGGCGCGCAGCAGGGCGTACGCCGTGTCTGTGCCACCGCGGGCCAGCAGGACCGGATCCCCGGTCAGCGCCCCGGCCCACCACGCGTCAGCATGGGGCTGGGCAAGCAGCACGGACGCCGTGGTGGCACGCAGCAGCTCGCACGCCTCGCCCCGGACCGTCTCCATGACGTTGCCCTCGGCCAGCGACCGGTCGACCGAGCGGGTGAAGCGGTAGAGGAGCTCGAGCCGCGCGTAGCGCAGACGCTGGACGTGGTAACCCCGGTAGAGCAGGAAGCTCAGGATTGCCAGCACACCGAGCAGTGCCAGTGCGGATGGTGCCTCCCGAAGTGACAGAACCGCGAGCAGCGCGAGGTCGGTCACCACAAATGTGCCCACGGCGGCTACGCCCAGAGTGCGGAGAAAGCCGCGAAGGTCCCATGAATCGGTCCGCAGGCTGATGATCGCAAACACCGCTGTCGCGCCCACGGCGTCTGCAGCCAGGACAGAGACAAGCACGACCAGCCACAACCGTGGCGACGTCTGTCCGGTCTGCAAGGAGAGAAGCGAAGACATCGAGGTGAAGGTCACCGTTGCGACAGCAACTTGCGCTGCGGCCGAGGCCACGTTGAAGACAAACTTGATCGGCTGGTTGCGCCGGATCACCGCCTGCTCGACCACGATTCCCACCACCGCCGCCGTCACCAGGTGGCTGGTGGTCAGAAAGAGCAGCCCAAGCACCAAGGGCGCTTGGCTCAGCGTGAGGCTGTGGTTGTCGCGACCCACCGGCAGGTGCAGCGACACCACCGCAGTCAGGCAGAACAAGGCAGCCACTACCGGCCACCAGATGTGCGGCGTCAGAGCGGGGAGCTCTGGGTCGAGGTACCAGACGGCGCCTGCGCCGGCGGCGAGAAGCCCGCTGAGCAGCCAGATGAGGCTGTCAGTCGAGCTTCGCCAACGCTGTCTCATGACACAAGTGTGCGGTACGTCAGCACTCGGGGTGGCGGGACGTGACTGATGGCAGGTTTGTCCGGCCGAATGGATGACCGGCGTGCTGCGATTGCGCTAGAGGCGAGCCGGGCCTCAGTTCCAGGCAGAACCGTTCGTCGTGACGCCATTCCACGCCGAGCCGTTGGTCGTGACCTTGTTCCAGGCCGAGCCCGCACGGGTCGACGAGTGGTTCCACGCGGAGCCCGCCCGGGTGGAGTGGTTCCACGCAGAGCCGGCCTTGTCGTGGGCCGCACTCGTGAGCAGGCCGGTGAGCAGCGCCGCGGCGATGAGCGCCAGCGTGGCGAGGAGAGCGACGACGGGGGAGAGGGTGCGAGCGGTGGTGGTCATCTGGTTCTCCAAGGGTGAGCCCGGGGGGAGGGCGATGGGAGCAGTCGATTGATGATCGACGTTGCACATTCATGAACGTCCCATGGGACGCCGTTGACTCGGCAAAGGATCTGGGACTGCCGATGTCCCCCGGAGATTCCCAGGTCAGGGCCGCGTGGCCGCGCGTAACACGCCGGAAACAGTCCACGGGCACGATCGCGGGCATGGACAAGCAGCAGGAGTTCGTGCTCCGCTCCCTCGAGGAGCGGGACATCCGGTTCGTCCGGTTGTGGTTCACCGACGTCCTCGGCTTCCTCAAGTCGGTCGCGGTGGCCCCCGCGGAGCTCGAGGGAGCCTTCGATGAAGGAATCGGCTTCGACGGCTCCGCCATTGAGGGTTTTGCCCGGGTTGCTGAGTCCGACATGCTCGCCAAGCCCGACCCGGCGACCTTCCAGGTGCTGCCGTGGCGCTCGGAGTCACCCGGGACCGCCCGGATGTTCTGCGACATCGTGCTGCCCGACGGTGCACCGGCGTACGCCGATCCGCGGCAGGTCCTGAAACGGACTCTGGCGAAGGCCGCCGACCTGGGTTTCTCGTTCTACACCCACCCCGAGATCGAGTTCTTCCTGTTCAAGGACGCCCCGGCGCGCGGCCAGGCGCCCGTGCCGGTCGACCAGGGTGGCTACTTCGACCACATCGCCCACGGCATCGGGCACGACTTCCGTCGCGACGCGATCACCATGCTCGAGGCGATGGGCATCTCGGTGGAGTTCTCTCACCACGAGGGCGCCCCGGGCCAGCAGGAGATCGACCTGCGCTACGCCGACGCGCTGTCGACGGCGGACAACATCATGACGTTCCGGCACGTGATGAAGCAGGTCGCGCGCAGCCAGGACGTCTACGCCTCCTTCATGCCCAAGCCGCTCACCGACCACCCCGGCTCCGGCATGCACACACACCTCTCGCTCTTCGAGGGCGAGCGCAACGCGTTCTTCGAGGCCGGTGCGCCTTACCAGCTGTCCAAGGTGGCTCGGTCCTTCATCGCCGGACTGCTGGTGCACGCGGGCGAGATCACGGCTGTCACCAACCAGTGGGTCAACTCCTACAAGCGGCTGCTCGGCGGCGGTGAGGCACCGGCTTACGTCTGCTGGGGACACAACAACCGTTCGGCGATGGTGCGGGTTCCGATGTACAAGCCGGCCAAGGGTCAGTCGACCCGCATCGAGCTGCGCACGCCGGACTCCGCGACCAACCCCTACCTCGCCTTCGCCGTGATCCTCGGCGCAGGACTCAAGGGCATCGAGGAGGGCTACGAGCTCCCCGAGGGTGCCGAGGACGACGTCTGGGCGCTGACCGACGCCGAGCGCCAGTCGCTGGGCATCGACGCGCTGCCCACCAACCTGTCCGAGGCGATCCGGCGCATGGAAGGCAGCGAGTTGGTAGCCGAGACCCTCGGCGAGCACGTCTTCGACTTCTTCCTGCGCAACAAGCGGGCTGAGTGGCTGGACTATCGGCGCCAGGTGACCGCGTTCGAGCTCGACCGCTACCTCTCCGTGCTGTGACGTCCGCCGGTCCAGCTGTCACTCCCGTGCCGCGCGTGCTCGTGGTGCAGCACGAGCCCTCCACCGGACCGGGCTTCTTCGGCACCTGGCTGCCCGAGGCCGGCGTCGAGTTGGAGGTGTGCCACCCGTACCTCGGCGACCCGTTGCCCTCGTTGTCGTCGTACGACGGCATGCTGGTCCTCGGCGGGGCGATGGGCCCCAGCGACGACGGCGCCTGCCCGTGGCTGCCCGGGACTCGCGAGCTGCTGGCGTTGGCCGTCGCGCAGCGGTTGCCGACGTTCGGCATCTGCCTCGGTGCCGAGCTGCTCGTGCTCGCCTGCGGCGGGTCGGTGCGCCGTGGCGTGCAAGGCCCCGAGCTCGGTGTGCTGCCGATCCGGCTCGAGCCGGGGGCCGCCGACGACCCGGTGTTCGCCGCCGTCGCCGACGGGACCCGGGTGCTGCAGTGGCACTGGGAGGAGATGTCCGAGCTGCCCGCGGGCGCTGAGCTGCTGGCGACGTCGGCGGCCTACCGGCACCAGGTCTTCCGGGTGGGCAGCGCCGCCTGGGGAGTGCAGGGACATCCCGAGGTCACCGGCGACATCGCCGACGCGTGGGCGGGCGAGGACACCGGTCTGCTGGCGACGGAAGGCATAGCCCCGGACGACCTCGTCGCCCAGGTGCGCGACGCGGAGGCCGGGCTGGCGGCTGCCTGGGCGCCGGTCGCGCGAGGCTTTGCTGCGGTCGTGGCGGCGCATGCCGCCGGCCCGGTCGCGACGGGCGGTCGCCGATAGCGTGGCGGCGTGACGCCGACCCGTGGGAGCACGGCCAGCGCGCGGCTGGCCCGCCTGGGCTTCACCGAGCCGGATCGGGCCGGCGCCGTCCTGTCGGGTGACGTCCTGGCGGGAGTCACCGAGGAGGGGCTCGACGACCTGCTCGCCGAGCTGGCCCAGACCGCCGACCCGGACGCTGCTCTGGCGCGCCTCGAGAAGCTCGCCGCGGCCACGATCGCCGTCGGCGACGACACCTTGCTCGGCGCGTTGGCGGCCGACCCGTTGCTCCGGCGACGGTTGCTGGCGGTGCTGGGGGCGAGCCAGGCGTTGGCCGAGCACCTGGCGGCCCGCCCTGCGTCGTGGCGGCTGCTGGAGCGCGAGGTCGACGTCCGGCCCAGCGCGGCCGGACTGCGACATGCCCTGCTGGTCGGCGTACAAGCTGATCCCGACGCGGACCACCCGGTGACCACTGCTGGTGTCGCCGCGGCCACCGACCTGCTGCGCCTGACCTACCGCGACCAGCTGCTGGGGCTGGCCGCACGCGACGTCGGGGAGGGTGCCGACGTCGGTGACGTGGCCGCCGAGCTCGCGGACCTCGCCGGCGCGACGTTGGAGGCGGCGCTCGCCATCGCTCGCGCCGAGGCCGGAGCCGGCGCGGTCCGATACCGGCTCGCCGTGGTCGCCATGGGCAAGTGCGGCGGCCGCGAGCTCAACTACGCGAGCGACGTTGACGTGATCTTCGTGGCCGAACCGGTCGACAGCGACGATGCGGCAGCGCTGAAGGCCGCCACCACCGTGGCTGCGGCGATGATGCGGGTCTGCTCGGCGACCACCGGTGAGGGCACGATCTGGCCGGTCGACGCGGCACTCCGTCCCGAAGGCAAGGCCGGTCCGCTGGTGCGCACGCTGGCGAGCCATGTGGCCTACTACGAGCGCTGGGCCCGCACGTGGGAGTTCCAGGCGATACTCAAAGCCCGTCCGATCGCCGGCGACCTCGTCCTCGGGAAGGCGTACGTCGACGCGGTGGCGCCGATGGTCTGGCGGGCAGCCGAGCGGCCGGGGTTCGTCGACGAGGTGCAACAGATGCGTCGTCGGGTCGAGGGCACCCTCTCTCCCTCAGCGAGCCACCGTGAGCTCAAGCTCGGTCCCGGCGGACTACGCGACGTGGAGTTCGCGGTCCAGCTTCTCCAGCTCGTGCACGGCCGCAGCGATCCCGGACTGCGCAGCCCCAACACGTTGGAGGCGTTGGAGGACCTGTCGACCTACGGCTACGTCGGGCGCGACGACGCCGGCGAGCTGGACCGGGCCTACCGCTTCCTGCGCACGGTGGAGCACCGGTTGCAGCTCGAGCGACTGCGGCGCACCCACGTCATGCCCGAGACCGAGGACGAGCTGCGACGGCTGGGCCGCTCTCTCGGGCTGCGCACCGACCCCGTCGGCGAGCTGCATGCGCGGTGGCGGCTGCATGCCCGTGAGGTGCGCCGCCTGCACGAGAAGCTGTTCTACCGCCCGCTGCTCTCGTCCGTGGCGCGGCTGGCCACCGACGAGGCCCGGCTCACGCCGGCCGCCGCTAGCTCCCGCCTGGAGGCACTGGGCTATCTCGACCCACCCGGTGCCCTGCGCCACCTCGAGGCGTTGACGGCGGGGGTCAGCCGGCGGGCGGCCATCCAGCGGACGCTGCTTCCGGTGCTGCTCGGCTGGTTCGCCGACGCGCCCGACCCCGACGGCGGTCTCCTGGCCTTCCGCCGCCTCAGCGACGCGCTGGGGACCACCCACTGGTACCTCCGCCTCCTCCGCGACGAGGGCCTGGTCGCGCATCGCCTGGCCCTGTTGCTGGCCAGCAGCCGATATGCGGTCGACCTGCTGGCGCTGGCTCCTGACGCGGTGCGGCTGCTCGCTGACGACGAGTCCCTCGCACCCCGCAGCCGGGCCGACCTGGCCTCTGAGGTGGCGGTTGCCACCGGTCGCCACGAGGACCCTGCGACGGCGGTCGGCATCGCCCGGGCCGTACGCCGCCGCGAGCTGTTCCGCGTCGCAGCCGCGGACCTGCTCGGCCTCGTCACGGTAGAGCAGGTCGAAGAGGCCCTGACCGACGTGGCCGCCGTCACCGTTCAGGGCGCCTTGGACGTCGCGGTGCGCGCCGTCGAGGCGGCCCGGGGTGCGCCCCTGCCCACGCGGGTCGCTGTGATCGCGATGGGGCGCTTCGGCGGCCGTGAGCTCGGCTATGCAAGCGACGCGGACGTCCTCTTCGTGCACGACCCACTCGCCGGGGCCGACGAGCGCGCCGCCTCCGAGGCGGCGCACGCCGTGGTGGGCGAGCTGCGGCGGCTGCTGGCTGTGCCCTCACCCGACCCGCCGCTGGTCGTCGACGCGGACCTGCGGCCCGAGGGCCGGCAAGGGCCGCTGGTGCGCAGCCTGGCGTCCTACGACGCCTATTACCGCCGCTGGTCGCTGGTGTGGGAGAGCCAGGCGCTGCTGCGGGCCGAGCCGGTGGCCGGAGACTCCGAGCTGGGGCAGCGGTTCGTGGCGCTGGTCGAACCGATCCGCTACCGCGTCGGCGGCCTCGACGAGGCGCAGGTCCGCGAGGTACGCCGGGTCAAGGCTCGGGTGGAGGCTGAGCGGCTGCCCCGCGGCGTCGACCCCCGGCGCAACACCAAGCTCGGGCCCGGGGGGCTCGCCGACGTCGAGTGGACGGTGCAGCTGCTGCAGCTGCGACACGCCGCCGATCTGCCCGGTCTGCGCACCACCCGCACGCTGCCCGCACTCGCAGCGGCTGGCGTGGCGGGGCTGCTCACACCTGCGCAGGTGCGGGTGCTGGCGCACGCCTGGCGCACCGCGAGCAGGGTGCGAAACGCGGCGCTGCTGGTGCGCGGCCGGCCGGGGGACACCGTGCCCACGGACCTGCGTGAGCTCACCGGCACGGCGCGAGTTCTCGGTTACCCTCCGGGCGCGGCAGAAACGTTGGTGGACGACTACCGGCGGGCGACCCGACGGGCCAGAACGGTGGTGGAGCAGGTGTTCTACCGATGACCGAGATCGACCTTGCCCCCGCCGTGCCGGTCGCTGACGGTGCAGCCGTGCCGCCCGAGGACTCTGCGCCCGATCCGCGTCCGGTGCGCTACCGCGACGTCGTCCGGCACCCGGAGTTCCGCGGTCTGCTGATCGCCCAGGTGGCCAGCGAGTGGGGCGACCACATCGCGCGGGTCGCTCTCGCGTCGTTGGTGCTGACCCGCACCGACAGTGCCTTCCTGGCCGTGCTCGCTTTCGTCGCCAGCTTCGTCCCGGCGGTGTTCGGTTCGGCCGTGCTGGGCGCGGCCGCCGACCGGATGCCTCGCAAGGTCGTGCTCATCGGTTGCGACCTCAGCCGAGCGGGCGTGATCCTGGTCCTCGCAGCACTGGCGGTCCCGAGCACACCGGTCTGGGCGTTGCTGCTGCTCCTGCTGGTCGCCGAAGTCTTCAGCGCGCCGTTCGACGCGACGCACCGCGCCATCGTCCCCGACGTCCTCCCCGACCCTCGGGAGTGCCTCGTCGGCAGCGGCCTGCTGCGCCTCGTCAACCAGGTCGACCAGGTCGCCGGCATCGCCGTGGCCGGGCTGGTCGTCGTCCTGCTGGGGGAGCGCGCCGGTCTGCTGCTCGACTCGGTCAGCTTTCTTTTCTCAGCCGCCGTGCTGGCGGCCGCGTTGCACTGGCGCCCTGCGGCCCGGCAAGGAGGGGCACGCTCGACGCTGGTCGGTGACCTGCGCTCGGGCTGGCGACTGGTCTTCGACGACCCGTCGCTGCGGGCGCTGGTGCTGCTCGGCTGGGGTGCCGCCGTCTTCCTCGTCGCGCCCGAGGCGGTGGCACTCGCCTACGCGCGCAGTCACGGCGCCGACCAGGTCGTGGGTGCCGCGCTGCTCGCCTCGCTGCCTGCCGGGGCGGCCATCGGTGCCTGGCTGGTCTCCCGGCAGCCGCCGATGCGTCAGATCCGCTCGATCCTGCCGCTGGCGGTGGGGGCCTGCATCCCGTTGTTGGTGACCAGCCTCAACCCGCCATGGCAGCTGGTGCTGCCGCTGTGGTTCGTGTCGGGCGCCTCGCAGGGCTTCATGATCCCGTTGCTCACCACGGTCAACCTGGTGAGCCCGGCCGACATGCGCGGGCGCATCAACGGACTGGCCGGCGCGGGTTTCTCGCTCATCACGGCCGCGACGTTCCTGGCAGCAGGGGCAGCGGCCGACCTGGCCAGTCCGGCGGTGGCGGTCACGGCAGCCGCGGTCATCGGACTCGCCCTGGTCGGTGTTGCGGCGTGGGCGTGGCCGCACGGCGAGCTGCGTCGCACGGCCACCCGGGTCTATCACCTCGACGAGTCCTGACACGCCCGGCCGGCACGGCTGTTGTCCGGGTTCCGGGCGCCTTCGCGCCGAGTGGGCCAGACTGCTCACCCGAGATCCCATCAGGAGCACACACTCATGAGTCTGTCCCCGCTGCCCCGTCGGCTGGCCCGCACCGCCGCTCGTCTGCCGGTCGTCGGCGGCGCCCTCGCGCTCGCCTTGGCAGCCACGATGCTGCCGGCGACACCAGCGCAGGCCCTGTCCTACCGCATCGACAAGCGCTTCTTCGGCGTGCACGACACCAACCCTTCCTCGGCCTCGTGGCCGGCCCTCTCGGCGGGTTCGCTGCGCCTGTGGGACGCGGGCGTGCGTTGGGCCGACATCGAGACCGCGCCGGGTGTCTTCGACTTCGCCCGGCTGGACGACATCGTGCGCGCGGCCAAGTTGCACAACGTCGAGCTCACCCTGGTGCTGGGTCAGACCCCGTCCTTCTACGGCGCGAGCACGTCGGCGATGCCGGACATGACAGCGTGGACCTCGTACGTGCGGGCGGTCGTCACGCGCTACAGCCCTGCGGTCTGGGGCTACCGCGGCATCGCGGCTTACCAGGTGTGGAACGAGGCCAATGTCACGAGCTACTGGACGGGCACCCCGATCCAGATGGCCCAGCTCACGCGGGCGGCGTACGGCACCGTGAAGACGGTCGACCCGGGCGCGCTGGTGATCGGGCCGGCCTTCGCTGCGCGCATCGCCGAGCAGACCCGCGGCATCGGCTTCTTCTACTACATCCGCTTGGACGGAGTGCCGATCTGGCGCTCGCTCGACGCCATCGCACTGAACCTCTACCCGTTGGCGCGCTATCCCGACGGCTCACTCGGGACTCCGGAGAAGTCGATGTCGATCCTGGCCTCGACGCGCTACCAGATGCAGCTCCGTGGTGTGCCTGCGTCCAAGCCGATCTGGAACACCGAGATCAACTACGGTCTTGCCACCGGGGGCAGCGGCGCGTCCAACGCCATGACCGCCGACCGGCAGGCTGCCTACGTCCTGCGGACCTATCTGCTCAATGCGGCCAACGGCATCCGGCGCGTGGACTGGTATGCCTGGGACCGACCCGACCTCGGCAACACCAAGCTGTCCTCTCCCGGTGCCACCTCCGACGCTCTGTCGAAGACGTTGGCCGGCAGGGCCTTCGAGCTCGCTCAGGCGTGGCTGGTCGGCGGCAAGCTGGCCGGGGCGAGAGCCACGGCCAAGCCGTGCGCCAAGGATCGGGCCGGCACCTACACCTGCGTGATCACGTACCCTGGCGGCGTGCGGCGCGTCTACTGGAACCCCACCCGCACCGTCGCCGTGACCACCGCCAAGACCGCCACGTTCATGGTGGGGGTCTACGGTAAGCGGACGGCCATCAAGGGTGGGTCCCGCAAGACGGTGGACTTCCACCCGCTCATGGTCCGCTCGAAGTCCTGACACCGACACCCTCGGGGATCCCTCACTGATGACTCGCTCTGCTGCCTCTGTCCTGCCCGCACGCACCATGCTGCGCCGGCTCCTGGCGGTCCTCGCCGCGGTCGCGCTCGGCACGATGCTGGTGCCCGCCACCTCTGCCTCTGCGGCGTCGCCGCGCATCACCGCGCCGTTCTTCGGGATGCACGACGGCGACCCGGTCAGCTGGCCGACCTCGCCGGTGGGGTCGATCCGGCTCTGGGACTCCGGGGTCACCTGGAAGCAGATCGAGACTCAGCCTGGCGTGTTCGACTTCACCCGGCTGGACGCGCAGGTGGCCGCCGCTCACGCACAGAGCGCCAGCATCTTGCTCGTCCTCGGCCAGACACCGAAGTTCTACTCCACGCGGCCCAGCCAGCTCTCGGTCTTCGGCCGCGGAGCAGCTGCGATGCCCACCGACGCGTCGTGGAAGAACTACGTCTATGCCGTCGTGCACCGCTACACCGGTCAGGGCATCGCTTACCAGATCTGGAACGAGGCCAACGTCCCCGCGTACTGGCGCGGCACCGCGGCGCAGATGGCTCGACTGACGATGCTCGCCTCGAAGGTCATCAACAACAACGACCGCACGGCCAAGGTGGTTGCGCCCGCTCTCGCGACCCGGCTGACCGGTCAGCGTGCGTGGCTCCGGTCGTTCTACGCGACGCGGGTGGGCGGCAAGCGCGTGGCGTCGTACGTCGACATCGTGTCGCTGAATCTCTACCCCGCCGCCAGCGGGGGCCCGGAGTCGTCGATGACCCTGCTCGCCGCGTCGCGGATCATGCTGCGTGCCGCCGGGGTGCACAAGCCGATCTGGAACACCGAGATCAACTACGGCCTGCTCGGTGGCGGGACCGCGAAGAAGGTGTCGGCGGACGTCGCTGCCGGCTACGTCAGCCGCACCTTGGTGCTGAACGCCGTGGCCGGGGTGGCCCGGGTCTACTGGTATGCCTGGGACCTCCAGCGTCTGGCCAACACCCAGCTCAGCACGCCGGGTGGAGCAACTCTGACCAAGGCAGGGACCGCCTACACCGTGACACGGTCGTGGTTGCTCGGCTCCAGAGCCGCGTCGTGCACGACCGATGCCCGCGGCACCTACACCTGCCTGCTGCGCTACTCCGGCGGAGTCAAGCGCATCTACTGGAACCCGTCGCGGCTGGTCCGGGTGCGTGCCGTGGCCTCGGCCCGGGCCTGGGTGTCCGGCCAGGGCGTCGAGCACGTCATCACCGGCGGCGAGCAGCTAGGTGTGGGCCGCGCGCCGATCATGGTGCGCAGCGCGCGCTGATCTGTTCGTCGCCCTCGGGGCGGTTGTTCAGGGGGTGCGAAGGGCAGGAGTCAAGGGTGCCCTACCTGCCTCCCAGCGGCTGGCTGGAACGCCTCGACGACCCGAGCGACGCCTCGACCGACGTCAGTTCGAAGTTTCACCGCCGCAAGGACTGCTCGCGTATCACCCGACCCGAGGTGCTTGTCGCGGTGGACCGGCCCTACCACGCTCCCCGGTGCCGAAACTGCGCCCAGGACTGAGGATCCGGCGCGAGGACTCCCGCACGACCAGCTCGGGCTGGAACTGCACCTGCTGGCGAGGCTGACGTCCACCGGTGAAGGTCAGCGCGTCGGTCTCGAGCAGGACGATCTCGCCAGCTCCTGCAGCTGCCATGGCGCGCCGGGTGCCATCGAGACGGTCTGCGACCTGCGGGAGGCTGACCGGTCCACCAGCACCACGGGCAGATTGTGGCGCGCAAGGCGCTCCAACATCGGGTTGTCGTAGTCGGCCGAGGTGATGAGCACTCCGTGCACGCGCTGCTCGAGCAGTAGCGAGAGGTACTCGTCCTCACGGCCGGGGTCGCCTCCACTCGTGCACATGACCAGGGCGAGACCGTTGTACCGCAACGCGTCGTCCGCGCCACGGGCCACGTCGGTGAAGAACGGGTTGCTCGAGTCGAAGAACACGTAGGCCACGATCCGGGAGCATCCTCGACAGCCTTGCCGCCGCCTATGCACGCGCGGCCCGAGACGTGATGAGCGTCTCGGGCCGCGCGGCGCTGGTCGTGCACGTCGTCGGGGGGGCGCGCGCAACGACCTGCTGTGTCAGCTCACCGCTGACGCCATCGGGCTGCCGGTGGTGGCAGGTCCGGTCGAGGCGACCGCGCTGGGCAACGTGCTGGTGCAGGCCCGCGCATCCGGCGTCGTACCTGGTGATCGGTTCGACCTGCGCGCGTTGGTGGCCCGCACCCATGAGGTCACGCGGTACGAGCCGAGCTCGCCGCGTCGGTGAGCTCCGGGTCCCCCTCGGTGTGGATTTCGTCGCGTCGGGACACGGAGAGGAACACCACGAGAGCGAGGATCGCGCTCAGGAAGATGGCGCTGGTCACGACGGTGCCGAGACCGAGACCGCCGTCGGCCTTGGCCTGGGACAGATAGTCGCCGATCGAGGCGCCCAGCGGGCGGGTAAGGATGTACGCGAGCCAGACGGCGAGCACGGCGTTGGAGGTGTGTCGCGCCGCGGAGGCGCTCAGTCGCCTCTGGAGCACGTAGTGCATGGCGGTGATGACGGCGATGAGACCGGCGAAGATCAGCGCGGAGTTGAGGTAGCCCACGTTGAGCTTCTCGGCGGTCAGGTCGCCGGCGGCGGTGCCGAGGGCGAAGGTGAACAGGATCGCCAACCAGTACCACGCCTCGCGGCGAGTGGTGTAGATGCTGTGGATCGAGAGGGTCTTCTCGCTGTAGTACCAACCCGCGAAGACCAGAGCCAGCACGACGGAGAAGACGACGGTCGTGGTCACCAGCGAGACACCGAAGTTGTCGGTGAGGTTGTCGGTGATCAACGTGCCGACGACGCTGATCAGCACGACGCTGAGCCAGTACACACCGGGGATGTAGCGGCGCGCGCGGAACTGGTAGGCCAGCGCCACCAGCAGGAGCGCACCCATGATGTAGCTCGTGTTGGTGAGGCCGAGGTTGAGCTTCTCGTTCAGGTTGTCGGCGAAGGTCTCGCCCACCGTGGTGCACAGCACCTTGATGATCCAGAAGTAGAGAGTGACCTCGGGCACCTTGTTGAGCATGCGCCGGGAGGCGGCACGCGAGCCGCGGGTCGAAGTCGTCGTGGAGTCCGGTGGTGTCATGACATCAGGGTTGCCCACCGAACCTGAACTCCACCTGACTGCCTGAACGGCCATGATGATCGCGACGGAGGGGGGCGCGCCAAGGAGGTCGTATGAGCGCTGTACGCCGGTCAGCTGCCACAGCCGATACTGCCGGCTGGGCGCTGGGTCTTGGCTGGTTGGTGTGGTGGGCGTGGCGTACCTGGCCGGTCTCGGGCCTGTCGTGGCACTTCTTCCCGACCGGTGCACGGCTGCTGCTGCACCACTCCGGGCTCTCGCTCTACGGCGACCACCCCGAGCTGCAGATCGGGCCGTTGCCGCTGCTGCTGACCGGTCTGCTCGAGCCGCTGCCGCGGGCCACCGGGCGAAGCGTTGCGCTGCTGCTGATGACCGCGGTCGGCCCGTTGCTGCTCTTGGCGCTGCAGCCACTGGTCGAGGGCCGGCACCCTGGCCGCCGCCTGCTGCTGGCGGGGTTGCTGCTGGCACCGGCGTGGACGGTGCTGTCGGTGCGGTGGGGCCACCTCGACGACGTGCTGGCGATGGCGTTCGCGGTGCTCGCGCTTCGGGCCGTGGCCGAGCGGCGGCCGGTCCTGGCCGGGCTGCTGCTGGCCGGGGCGGTCGCCTCCAAGCCGTGGGCGGTGGCCTTCCTGCCGCTGCTGCTGGCGCTGCCGCACCGGCGCCCGCGCGCGGCGCTTGCAGCCCTTGGCGGCATGCTCGTCGCCTGGGGGCCGTTCCTGCTCCTTGGGTCCCGCACCCTCGGTGCTTTGCAGCCGCCGGTCGCGCTGGCCCGTGCCTCGGGCCTGCACACCCTCGGTGTCCGCGGCGAGATCGTGCCGGCCTGGGGGCGGACCGTGCAGCTGGCCGGCGCCGCGGTAGCTGCGCTGCTGGTGGCACTCACGCGACGCTGGCCCGGCGTGCTGCTCGTCGCGGTCCTCGTACGGCTCGCGTTGGATCCGCAGGACAACGCCTACTACGTCGGCAGTGCTGCACTGGCGGCTGCGGTCTTCGACCTTCTCGGCACCCGGTGGACCGTGCCGTGGACCACGCTGGTCACCGTCGTCGCGCTCTGGCAGCCGTTCGTGCGCGACTTCCCGCACCGGCTGCAGAACACCACTGGCCTGACGCACTGGTGGTTCGCCCACCAGAGTGCGGTCGGCGCGCTGCACCTGGTCTGGGCTGTCGCCATGCTCACGGTCGTCGTCGTCGTGTCTCCGCTGACACGGTCTCCCGTCAAGAGGGCGAGCTGACTCCGAGACCCATCGACGTTGCCGCCTCGGTCATCCGCCGGTCGTAGGGCAGCGGTGCGGCGACGGTCTCCAGCTCACGTAGAACCGCGAGACCCCCGGACCGAGAAACTGTCCGGGGGTCCCACGAGCGGTTGCCCGATCAGATGTCGAAGTACAGCTCGAACTCGTGCGGGTGCGGCCGCAGACGCAGCGGGTCGACCTCGTTGGTGCGCTTCCAGTCGATCCAGGTCTCGATGAGGTCGGTGGTGAAGACCCCGCCTTCCATCAGGTAGGCGTTGTCCTCCTCGAGCGCGATGAGCACCTCGGGCAGCGACGCCGGGACCTGGGCGATCTCGGCGTGCTCGTCCGGGGGCAGCTCGTAGAGGTCCTTGTCGACGGGCTGGTCGGGCTCGATCTTGTTGCGGATGCCGTCGATGCCGGCCATCAACATCGCGGAGAACGCCAGGTAGGGGTTGGACGACGGGTCCGGCACCCGGAACTCGATGCGCTTGGCCTTCGGGTTCGAACCGGTGATCGGGATCCGGATGCAGGCCGAGCGGTTGCGCTGGGAGTAGACGAGGTTGACGGGTGCCTCGAAGCCGGGCACGAGTCGGTGGTAGCTGTTCATCGTCGGGTTGGTGAAGGCGAGCAGCGACGGGGCGTGCTTGAGCAGGCCACCGATGTAGTAGCGCGCCATGTCCGACAGGCCGGCGTAGCCCAGCTCGTCGTAGAACAGCGGGTTGCCGTCTTTCCACAGCGACTGGTGGCAGTGCATGCCCGAGCCGTTGTCACCGAAGAGCGGCTTCGGCATGAAGGTGGCAGTCTTGCCCGCGGCCCACGCGACGTTCTTGATGATGTACTTGAACAGCATGAGCTGGTCGCCGGCGTGCAGCAGGGTGTCGAACTTGTAGTTGATCTCGGCCTGGCCGGCGGTGCCGACCTCGTGGTGCGCGCGCTCGACCTCGATGCCGGCCGCGCCCAGTGCCATCGACATGGCGTCGCGCAGGTCGGCGTAGTGGTCGACGGGGGGCACCGGGAAGTAGCCGCCCTTGTACCGCGTCTTGTAGCCGCGGTTGCCGCCCTCCTCGACCCGGCCGGAGTTCCAGGCGCCTTCGATCGAGTCGATGAAGTAGTAGCCCGAGTGTTGGTTGGTCTCGAAGCGCACGTCGTCGAAGACGTAGAACTCCGCCTCCGGACCGAAGTACACGGTGTCGGCGATGCCGGTGCCGGTGAGGTAGGCCTCGGCCTTGGCCGCGATGTTGCGCGGGTCGCGGCTGTAGGGCTCGTCGGTGAACGGGTCGACGATCGAGAAGTTCAGCGCGAGGGTCTTCTCGGTGCGGAACGGGTCGAGGTAGGCCGTCGACGGGTCCGGGATGAGCTTCATGTCCGACTCATGGATGGCCTGGAAGCCACGGATCGACGACCCGTCGAACATCTGGCCGTTGGTGAAGAAGCTCTCGTCGACCGACTGGGCCGGCACGTTGAAGTGCTGCATCACCCCCGGGAGGTCGCAGAACCGCACGTCGACGAACTTGACGTCCTGGTCCTTGATGAACTTCAGGACCTCGTCCGCGTTGCTGAACATCCATCCTCCTCGTGAGGTCGGGACCATGGCGGGCCGACCGATCGCCGATGACGCTAGGCGGGAGCGGTTTCCCCGCGGTGACCCGCATGTTTCCGTGGTGTTACGGCTCGCGCCAGTCCCGGCAGCGTCCATGAGACGCCCACGTAGGCTGGGCGCGTGGTCGACAGACAGGATGTGGCGGGCTGGCTCGACGGACCGCGCCGCGGCACCCCCGACCCCACGACGTACGCCGGCAAGCGGCTCGGTCTTCCCCGCGAGGGCCCCGGGTCGATCGCCCGCTTCGGCGCCCGGGTGAGGGCTTATCTCGTCGACGCGCTGGCCTGCGCCCTGATTGCCGCCGGCCTGCTCCGCCACCCTGGCTACGCGACTGCGGTGTTCGCCATCGAGGTGCTGCTGCTGACCTGGCTCGCCGGCGGCTCAGCCGGACAGATCGCCACCGGCCTGCGCGTCGTGCGGCTGGACCGCACCTCGCTCGGACTGCCGCGTGCGGTGCTGCGCACGCTGTTGCTCTGCCTGCTGATCCCCGCGCTGGTCTGGGACCGCGACGGACGTGGCCTGCACGACAAGGCCGTCGGCACCGTCGTCCTGCGCACCCGCTGAGCCACGGGTCACTCAGCTCACTGGTCGACGTCCTCCGCGCCGGGCGCGACCCACCCGGTGCGCTCGGCCCAGTCGATGGCGGGCAGGTACACGAGGTCGCAGACCGAGTCCTTGAGCTGGGCGTAGGTCTCGGAGTCGTCGGCCAACAGCTGGGCGGCCTGATGCTTGTACCTGCCGTAGGCCGCGGCCGCTGCGGGGTGCAGACGGAGGTAGTCACGAAACAGCAGCGCATAGCGAAAGTTCGGCGCGCCCAAGACTCGGACATGCACGTGGATCCGTCGTGACCCGGCCGGCTCGGCCGCGAAACCCTTGGGCACGCCGCGCCCGTCGTCGGCGACCTCAGGAACCGAATGGTCGAAGGCCGGAACAAGGACGCGGTATCCCGCACGGCCAAGCTGCCGACAGGCCACCGCCACCTCGTCGAGATCCGCGACGGCGACCTGGACGTCGATCACGTCCTTGGCGTCTAGCGCAGCCACCGACGTGGACCCGACATGGTCGATGCGCAGCGCCGAGGTGCCGAGGATCTCGGCAAGGTCAGCTGCCACGATCGCGAACTCAGCCGGCCACTGCCCCGAGGCGGGGACGATCGCGACCTTGGCCACAGCTACCTCAGCCGCGCGGCATCCGGGTGCCCTTGGGCATCGGGCCCTTGGGGATCGGCAGGTTCATGGTGCCCAGCGCCTTGAGCCGGCGGTTGACCTCGATCACCTGCGGCGACTTGAGGTTGCGGGGGAGCTTCATCACGTGCGCGTTGAGCTTGCGCAGCGGTACCTGCCCCTCGTTGTTGCCGGCCTGCACGTCGTAGACCGGCACGTCGGGGACGAAGCGGCTGACCTTCTTCTTCTCGATCGCGATGAGGTTGGCCACCCGGGCGGGCATGCCCTCGCCGACCAGCACGACACCAGCCGGCCCGACGGCCCGGTGCACGATGTCCTGCTGCTTGGTGACGGCCACCGCCGGGGTCACCGTCCAGCCCTTGCGCAGCATGTTCAGCGCGGCCGCGGCGGCACCGGGCTGGCCGTCGACCTGGCTGAACGCCGCCTTCTCGGCCCGGCGCCCGAAGATCACGGTCGCTGCGAGGATCGCCAGCATGAAGCCGACGATGCCGACGTAGATCGGGTGCCCGACGGCGAAGCCGATACCCAGCAGCACCAGGAAGACCGCCGCGAAGACTCCGCCGGTGACCCAACCGACCTTCGGGTCTGCCTTGCGGGTCATCGTGTAGGCGCCCCGGATCTGGGCCAGCCTGCTCTGCTTGGCGGGCGCGTCTGTCGGGGTGTCCTTCGGTGCCATGCCCGCAGGATACGGGGCGCTGGGCGTCGGCTCAGAGCATGGTGCGGGCCATCAGGGCGTCCAGCGCGCTGCGGGCGTTGCGCTGCGACCCCTCCGCCAGCGGCCGGGTCATCGCGTGCAGCAGGGCGCCAAGCAGCAGGATGACCGTCGGGACGGCGTGCCGGGAGGGGGCGCTGGTGCTCATGCCTCCAGTGAAGAGCCTGCATGTGTCGTCGACGTGTCGGCCGTGGAAAGACCTGGCGACGAGATGCCGGACGAGCCAAGACCGGCTTGCATCGTCGTACGCCGGTCGATGGCCTGCTGATAGAGGCGACCCGCGCGGTACGACGACCGCACCAGGGGACCGGACAGCACGCCGGCGAAGCCGATCTCCTCGGCCTCGGTCGCCATCTCGACGAACTCCTCGGGCCGCACCCAACGCGAGACGGGGTGGTGCCGTGGGGAGGGCCGGAGGTACTGGGTGATGGTGATGATCTCGCAGCCGGCCTCGTGCAGGTCGCGCAGGGCCTGGCTGATCTCGGCCCGCTCCTCGCCCATGCCGAGGATCAGGTTGGACTTGGTCACCCGCCCGTGCCCGCGGGCCCGGGACCGCACGGCCAGCGACCGGTCGGAGCGGAACGCCGGCCGGATCCGCTTGAAGATGCGCGGCACCGTCTCGACGTTGTGCGCCAGCACCTCGGGCTCGGAGGCGAAGACCTCGTCGAGCTGTTCGGGGATGCCGGTGAAGTCCGGGATGAGGTTCTCGACCCCGGTGCCCGGGTTGAGGGCGTGGATCGCGCGCACCGTTTCGGCATAGAGCCAAGCGCCGCCGTCAGGCAGGTCGTCGCGTGCGACGCCGGTGATGGTCGCGTAGCGCAGCCCCATCGCCTGCACCGACTCGGCCACCCGGCGCGGCTCGTCCCGGTCGAGCTCGGCCGGCTTGCCGGTGTCGATCTGGCAGAAGTCGCACCGTCGCGTGCACTGGTCGCCGCCGATGAGGAACGTCGCCTCGCGGTCCTCCCAGCACTCGTAGATGTTGGGACAACCGGCCTCCTCGCACACCGTGTGCAGGCCTTCGCGCTTCACCAGCGACTTGAGCGCGGTGTACTCCGGTCCCATCCGGGCGCGCGTCTTGATCCACGGTGGCTTGCGCTCGATCGGGGTCTCCGCATTGCGGATCTCGAGGCGCAGCAGCTTGCGGCCATCCGGTGCGATCGTCACCCCGCAAGGGTACGTCGCCCCTCCTGAAGCCGCTCCGGAGAGGTACCGGTCGCTGGGACGTGCCGAATCGTCTCCGGAGGGCGCGGTCGACTGGTGAGATGGCGCCATGCCGATCACCGACGAGCTTGACGCCCGCATCGCCGAGGCGACCGCACAGCTGCAGGAACGGGATCGGCTGTTGGCACGAAGCGCCGATCTGGCGGAGCAGCTGCCGGAGGTGCGCGGCACCGTCGCCGCGGCGAAGAAGGAGCAGGGCAAGGAGGAGCACGACGTGGCCCGGTTGGAAGGGGTGTCGCTCGGCCGAGAAGATGGCGGCCTACGACGTGCTGATCGAGGAGCAGCAGCAGATCGCGGACCGGCTCAAGGCCCTGCGCGGGGTCGATGCCGAGCACGAGGCAGCCCTTGCCGCCAAGGAGGCCGCCGTGGCGGCAGTTCCCGGCGACCCTCGGGCAGCAGAGCTGGCTGAGCTTGCCGGCACCCGCGGCGGGCTCGACGCCCAGGCGAAGGAGGTGGACGAGGCGATCGACGCCGCCCGGTCCGCAGCCGCTGCGCTTGTGACGGTCTCCGACCACCTGGGCTCCGCGTCGAGCTGGTCGACGTTCGACACGTGGTTGGGGGGAGGTGCCCTAGCCAGCATGGCCAAGCACGACCGGCTGGACCAGGTCCAGCGGGCGGCAACGTACGCCGAGGGAAAGATGGCTCTCCTGCGGCGCGAGCTAGCCGACGTCGGATCCGTCGGAGGGGTGGTGCCGTCGCTGGGGATCACCAAGCACGACCCGGTTCGTGGACATCTGGTTGGACAACATCTTCACCGACTTCGCGGTCGCCGGCCGGATCCAGGATGCGCAGCAGAGCACGCTGCGGGCTCGATTGCTCGGTGCCTCCGGGGGGCAGGTGAGAGGGTGACAGCAGTGCTCGACGGGGGCGCGGATGCGCAGCAGGGCCGGGAGGCCCGCGAAGGAGAGCACAGATGACGCAGACGCCCGATCCCCACAGCAGCTCCATGGGGACACCGGGCGTGCCGCCGCGGCCGGTGTTCCCGACCAAGCGCCCGAGGAAGCCGCTGAGCCCGGGCAGGATCGGCGCGATGCTCGTCGGGTCGGTGGCCGCCATCGTCGTGCTGGTCATGTTGGTGATCGCGCTGTCGTCGTTCGTCAAGACCCAGGGCGGGGAGATCGCGGTCATCCGCAACGGCGGCCCGCTGGACAACAACAAGGTGCGCCAGGTCGTGCAGCCCGCGTCGGCCCGCACCTACACCGGCCTGTTCTCGAGCGCGCACCGCTATCCCGCGGCGCAGCGGTTCTACACGATCACCGCCGATGCCAACCGTGGCGACCGGGCCGGTGTCGACGTCGAGCAGGTACCGACCGCTGACGGCGTCGAGGTCGGCATCGAGGCGACCGTCTACTTCACCCTTACCAGCGACCCGGGCGCGATCAGCACCTTCGACGACCGCTACGGCACCCGCAAGTACCGCGGTCTCGACGGGCACTATCGCTATGCCTGGGAGGGAGAAGAGGGCTGGCTGACCTTCCTGGACCAGATCATCCGGCCGGTCATCAGCAACGACCTGCGTCAGCAGATCGGGGCCTTCCAGTGCTCCGAGCTGCAGTCGTCGTGCGCGTTGGTGCAGAGCGGCGCGCAGGCCGCGGCCAACCCCGGCCAAGTGGCGAGCAACATCTTCGACGGCTCGGTCGGCAAGCAGAACAACCTCAACCTGGCCAAGATCCAGGACTCCATCGACACCTCTCTGGCCGCCGACCTCGACTTGACGCTGGGTGGGAAGTTCATCACCGGGGTGCGCTTCAACCTCGCCAAGATCACCCTGCCGGGCAAGGTGCAGGCCGCCATCGACGACGCACAGGCCGAGTTCGCCGCGGTCGGTAAGTCCCAGGCCCGGGTCGCCCAGGCGCAGAACGAGGCGCGTGCCAACGAGCAGCGTCAGAAGGGCTACCAGCAGTGCCCGGCCTGCGCGACCATCGACACCCTCAAGGCGATCCCGCCGACCGTGACGACCTTTGCTCCCGGTGCCGGCTTCGCCATCACCCCGCAGAGCGGGGCCGCCGCCCCGCTGCCGGCCAGGTAGCGCCAGCCAAGGATCGACGATGAGATTCCTTCTACTGCTGCTGGTCGCCGCGATCGGGGTCACGATCGTGCTGCTGGCGATCAGGTCGAGCCTGCGGGTCGAGGCTGAGCTGCCGCCATCGGCGATCGACGACGTGCGCTGGCGGGTGACGCATGCGTCTCGCGAGGGCGTCACGCACATCGTCGTACGCCGTGAAGTGACCTCGACCGGGCGCGTCCTCGAGGAGCGGATCGTCACCAAGGTCCCAGACGACGACGCCGACTACGACACGAAATTCGCCGAGGCCATCACCCTGGCGCGGGCCCGGGCGCAGCTCTACGACGTCGAGGAACGCTGAGCGGTCAGGACCTCGGCGAGGTGCTTCTCGACGTACGGCGTGATGTCCGCGACCGTGATCGTGCGGCCGGTCTCGCGGGTCAGCGACGTCACGGTGGCGTCGGTGATGCCGCACGGCACGATCCGGTCGTAGGCCGTGAGGTCGCAGTCGCAGTTCAGTGCGAAGCCGTGCATCGTCACGCCCTGGGACACCCGGATGCCGATGGCAGCCACCTTGCGGTCCTGCTCACCGGTGGTGGGGTCGCCGAGCACCCAGACACCCGACCGGCCCTCGACCCGGGTGGCCTCGACCCCCATGTCGGCGCAGGTGCGGATCAGTGCCTCCTCGACGCGGCGTACGTGGGCGACGACGTCAACCGGGTCGGGCAGCCTCAGGATCGGGTAGCCCACCAGCTGCCCCGGGCCGTGCCAGGTGATCTTGCCGCCGCGGTCGACGTCGATGACCGGTGTGCCGTCGGTCGGGCGGTCGAACACCGAGGTGCGTCGGCCTGCGGTGTAGACCGGGGGGTGCTCCAGCAGCAGCACGGTGTCAGGTCGGGTCCCGGCGACCACGTCGGCGTGCACCCGCCGCTGCTCGTCCCACGCCTCCTGGTAGGGGACGAGCCCCGCGTGCACCATCAGCAGATCGCTCACCCCGCGAGCGTACGTCGCGATGTTTGGGAGACTTGCACTCATGGACCCATTCCGCGTAGCTCTGGTCGGCTACGGCCTGGCCGGACACGACTTCCACGCGCCGCTGATCAGGCAGGTCGACGGGCTCGCTCTCACCCACGTGGTGACCCGCGACGACGGCCGGGCGGCAACGGCAGCAGCGGAGAACCCCGGTGTCCAGGTGCTCGACTCCGTCGACGCGCTGTGGTCGCACGCCGCCGACCTCGACCTGGTCGTGCTCGCTACGCCCACCGGTGTACACGCCGAACAGGCGAGCGCGGCGCTGCGTCTGGACGTGCCGGTGGTGGTCGACAAGCCGTTCACGGTCACGGCGACCGAGGCCCGCGCCGTCGTCGAGCTCGCCGAGCAACGCGGGCTGCTGCTGTCCGTCTTCCAGAACCGCCGCTGGGATCCCGAGCACCTGACCGCGAAGGCGATCATCGCGACGGGCGACCTCGGCTCGCTGGTGCGGTACGAGGCGCGCTATGAGCGGTGGCGGCCGGTGCCCAAGGCCCGCTGGCGTGAGCAGTCGCGCAGCGAGGAGGGCGGTGGCATCCTGATGGACCTGCAGTCCCACCTCGTCGACGGCGCACTGGACCTCTTCGGCCCGGCGGCGTCGGTCTATGCCGAGCTCGCGACCTTCACCACCGTCGGCGACGATGTGGCGTTCCTGTCCCTGCATCACATCAGCGGTGTCGTGAGCCACCTCGGCACGACGTCGTTGGCCGGCGCGCCGGGGCCGCGGACCCGGCTGCTGGGCACCGAGGGCGCCTACCTGGTGGCCGGGGTCGACGACGACCCGACAGCCCTGTCGGCCTGGGCGGACCAGGACGGTGATCATCGCGGCTGGCTGCTGCGCGGAGCGGACGCGACGCCGGTGCCTCGCGCTCCGGGGGATTGGGCCGACTTCTACACCGGGGTGCGTGACGCTCTCGTCGGGGGAGGGTCGCCACCGGTGACCGGCGCGGCAGGTGTGGCGGTCATCGAGGTCCTTGATGCCGCGCGCCGCTCGGCCGCCGAGCGTCAGGTGATCAGCATCCCCCAGCGGTGACCGGGCCGGGCCAGGGAGAGGTGCCGTGCAGGTTGATCTCTGCGCCCGACACCGGCCGGCCGAGATGGAACCCCTGGGCCACGTCGCAGCCCAACGTGCGCAGGAGATCCAGGGTGGCCTGGGTCTCGACGCCCTCAGCAACGACGGTTAGGCCGAGGCTGTGCGCCAGGTCCACCACGGCACGCACCAGGGCTGTCTCGGTCGCTCCGGGGCGTAGGTGGGTGACAAAGCTGCGGTCGACCTTGAGCTCGTCGACCGGCAGTCGCTGGAGATAGCTCATCGAGCTGTAGCCGGTGCCGAAGTCGTCCAGGGACAGGGCGACCCCGAGGTCCCGGAGCTGGGTCAGCACGGTGATGGCTCGGCCCGGGTCGGCGATCACCGCGCTCTCGGTGATCTCGAGCCGCAGCAGGGCTGCCGGCAGCGCTGACTCCTCGAGCAGAGCGGCCACGTCCTTCGGGAGGCGTTGGTCCAACAGGCAGCGGGCCGACAGGTTCACCGCAACCTGCACGGGTCGGCCCGCGTCGCTCCACCGGGCCGCCTGGGCCACGGCCTGCGCGACGACCCAGGTGGTCAGCGCGTGGATCAGGCTCGTCCCCTCGGCGATGGGGATGAACTCGGCCGGCGAGACCGGTCCCCGGGTCGGGTGCTCCCAACGGAGCAGTGCCTCGACGCCCACCAGGGTGCCGTCGTCCAACGCGTACTTCGGTTGGTAGTGCAGGGAGAGCTGCTCGTCGACGTCCAGGGCTCGACGCAGGTCACCCAACAGATTGAGACGTTGCGGCGTGTGCTCGTCGAGAGCGGGGTCGTACTCCTCGATGGTCGATCCGGCCCGCTTGGCGGCGTACATCGCGATGTCCGCGCACCGCAGCAAGGTGTCGATGTCGTTGCCGTGCTCGCCGGCGAGAGCGATGCCGATGCTGGCCTCGACGTCGAGAAGGACGTTGTGCACCGAGAACGGCTCGTGGAGTGCATCGACGATGCGTTCGGCCGTACGCCGGGCATCCGCGCTATCGACGAGATCCACGGCGAGGATGGCGAACTCGTCGCCGCCGAGCCGGGCCGCCGTGTCCGCGCCGCGCAGGACGGTGCTGAGACGCTCGGCCACGCTGACCAGCAGGGTGTCCCCGTAGCCGTGCCCGAAGGTGTCGTTGATCTCCTTGAAGCGGTCGAGGTCGAGCAGCAGGACGGCCACGGGACGCCCGGACCGGTCGGCGGCTGCCAGGGCCTGGGTCGCGCGGTCGGCCAGCAGCGACCGGTTCGCCAGACCGGTCAGACCGTCGTGCAGGGCAGCGGCCCGCAGGGCCTCCTCGAACTGCCGCCGTTCGGTGTATCGGCGGGCGTTGACCAGGACCGCACCCAGCTGGGCTGCCAGCAGCTGCAGGGCCTCTTCGCGGCCGGCGGGCACCGGCCCGTCATGCAGGGCGTGCAACGAGGTCTCGGCGCCGCTGCCGCAGTCAGCAACGACCTCGACCAGTCGACGACTCCGGGGGTGGGCAGATGGCTCGTGGCCGCGCAGCCACGCCGACTGGAAACCTAGGCTGATGGCGGCCGTGGTCACCTCCGCGGTGATGACGTCGACCTCGAGGCTGGACAGGCGCCGAGCGGCGACGGCGACCTGGCGCAGGGCTGCCACCTCGGCCAACCGTTGGTCCAGTCGCTCCGACGACCGGCGCAGCCGTCGGAACAGGTTGCCGGTGGTCGCGGCGACGATGCCGATGATGCCCATCCGGTAGGTCACCGAGTCGGCATAGAAGTCGATGTGGGCATAGTGCGCGCTGGCCCAGAAGTCGCGCACCGCATAGCCCACGGCAAGGACGATCCAGGTGAGGAGAGCACCCCGGAGCTCGGCTCGCATGGCTCCCTCGAGGACCGGGAGGACGAGCATGGCCCACAGGGCGTTCTGAGCATCGAAGGCGAAGATCCACAGAACGGCGTAGGCGACGAGACCGTCCAGCACCAGCTGGGCGTAGGGCCATGCAGAGCCGTGGCGACGCAGCCGGTGCCCGGCGTAGCGGTCGATGAGGTTGACGACGATCAGCGGGACGGCGATCGCGGCTCCCAGCCAGCGGCTGAACGGTAGGTCCATGCCGGCCGGCGGGGTGTAGAGAAGGAACTGCAGACCCGCGAACAACGCGGCCAGCGTGCGCATGCCACGGACCGAGGCGTCGGACCAGCCGGGGGTCCCCGCGGCGGCCGCCGACACGGACTCGGCCTGGGTCACTCCGGCATGGTCGGCCCTGGTGGGCGGCATCTGAATGCCTCGTTCGGGCCTCTGGACCAGGCACATGCACCACACAAGAGGGGCATGGCCGGACATGTCCGGTACGGAGCCCCCGGACTCAGCCGTCGAGCAGCCGCGGCTCGATGCGCGTCTCCACCGCTGCGCCGTCTGCGCCCCGCTCCACGACGTAGGCCGCCGCGTCGGGACGGTCGGCCACGGCCTCCACCAGATCGGTGCCCTCGTAGACCAGTCCGACCCCGTCGTCGGTCGCGTGCGAGGTCGGCAGCGTGCCCTCGGCCACCAGCCGGTGCAGCAACGGCCGGCGCTGCTCCTCGCTGTCGTAGTGCACGCCGTTGCCGTAGGGCAGCAGGGCCAACCCGTTGACGACCGGGCGCAGGTCGTGGCCGAAGCTGTCGGTCGGCCCACCGACGTACCAGCAGATCGAGCCGGCCGAGACGCCGCCGAGCACCACGCCCTCCTCCCAGCACGCGCGCAGCACTTCGTCGAGCCGGTGCACCCGCCAGACCGCCAGCAGGTTCGCGACCGAGCCGCCGCCCACCCAGATCACGTCCTGGGTGAGCAGGTGGGCACGCACGTCGTCGACGTTGGGCATCGAGAACAGCTCGAGGTGTGAGGCCCGCACAGCTGACCCGGCGAAGGCGCGGTAGAAGCCCGCGGTGCCGTTGAGGCTGTCGCCGGCGGCGGTGCCGACGTAGCAGAACTTCGGGCGCTCGGGATGGCCGGCCAGCGCGATGGCGTGCTCGATCAGCGGGCCGCGGCGCCACTGGAACGGGCCGATGTCCGTGGGCTGGAACCCACCAGAGGTCGCGAGGATCTTCATGTTCAGCGAGCCTATGCCGGGCGATGCGGCAAGGCTGTGGACAGCTGCCGTCATCGGGCAGCCCGTCTGAGGCACGCTTTCGGGGTGAGCACGCCGACCTGTCCGGGCTATGACGTCGTCGAGATGCTGGGGTTCGGTGCCGGTGGCGAGGTCTGGCTCGCCCGCGAGGCAGTGACCGGGCGCGCGGTCGCCCTCAAACGGTTACGCGCCGGGGGCACGCTTGCGGACCGGGACCGGCTGCGCCGCGAGGCGGCAGTGCTCGCCTGCATCGACCACCCGCACGTGGTCCGGCTGCACGAGGTCCACGGCGACACGGTCGACGGTGACGCCATCACCCTCGTGCTCGACCTCGCGTCCGGCGGCAGTCTCTCCCGGCTGCTGGCCGTTCGCGGCCCGCTGCGCCCCGGCGAGGTGATCACCTTGATCGTGCCGCTGGCCGAGGCGCTGGCGACCGTGCACGATCACGGTCTGGTGCACGGGGACGTCACCCCGGCCAACGTGCTCTTCGCCGGTGACGGCCGACCGGTGCTCAGCGACCTCGGCATGTGCCGGCTGCTCGGCGTTGCGTCCTCGTCGTACGGCGGCACCCCCGGCTTCCTCGACCCTACTCCGGAGCAGGACGGTCCCGGTCCTGCCTCGGACGTGTTCGGTCTGGCGGCGACCTGCCTCGCCGCCCTCGGCCCGGACCCGACCCCCGGACCCCTGGCGGATCTGCTGCGGAGCGCCACCGACCGTGACCCGGCGGTCCGGCCGACGGCAGCAGTGCTGGCCGACCAGGCGTTCCGGGCCGGGTCCGCCGAGCCGATCCAGCTCGGCCACGGCCTGCCCCGGTCACTCGGCGGCGGACCGGGGCTGCGGCCGGGTCCCGTGTCGGTGGTGATGTCGTCCAGCGACCAGGTCGTGACGCGGGTGACTCCGGCAGGCCCACGAGTGTCGCCAGTGCCGGCTGCTCCCGCGAGACGGCGACGGTGGATGCCACCCACCTGGTGCACCGGGCGTGTGATCGGGGGCGTGGCGGTCGGGCTGGTGCTGACCGTGGCAGCGGTGGTGGGGGTCGTCGCTGTCGTGGGCAGTGCCGCCAGCGAGCCCGGGCCGGCCCCGTGGCGCACTGTGCTGCGTGGTCTCGATCTTCGCCGCGCCCAGGCCTTCGGCCGGGCGGACCCGGCCGCACTCACGGCCGTCTACGTGACCGGTGCACCGGCCGGCGCCCGCGACCGCACTTTGATCACGCGGCTGTCAGCCCAGGGTCTGCACGCCGAGGGACTGCGACTCTCCACCCGCAGAATCAAGGTGCGGCGAGCGACCTCGACCATGGCGGTGCTGCGCGTCACCGACGTCCTGGCGCCGTACCGGCTGGTGGACGGCAGCGGTGCTGTGGTGCGTTCGGCTGCGGGACGCCGGCCCACCACCTGGGTGCTGACGCTGCGGCGCGAGGGGACCCGATGGAAGGTCTATGACGTGGCGCGCCGGTGATCTGACGCCAGGACCTCGCGCAGCGCCGGCTCGAAGGTCGGATGGGCGAACTCGAAGCCCGCATCTAGCAGCCGTCGGGGCAGCACCCGCTGACCACCGAGCAGGTCCTCGGCGAAGTCACGCAGCGGCAGGCGCATCGCCCAGCCCGGCGCCTGCAGGAACGTCGGCCGATGCAGCACCCTGCCCATGGACTCGGTCATCTCGGCGTTGCGCAGCGGGGTCGGTGCGGTGATGTTGACCGGTCCGTCGAGGTCGTCTCGCTCCAACACGAACCGCATGGCTCGCACCCAGTCGTCCAGCGCGATCCAGGACCACCACTGACGGCCCGAGCCGAGCCGGGCGCCGAGCCCTAGCCGGGCCAGCGGCAGCAGCCGTCCGTAGGCACCGCCGTGGGCCGAGAGCACCACCGCCGTGCGGGCGAGACTGACCCTTGCCCCCTCCGCCATCGCCGGCCGGGTCGCGGCTTCCCAGGCTGCCGCCACCTCCGCGATGTAGGTCGTGCCGCGCGGGTCGTCCTCGTCGAGCTCCTGGTCGCCGGGGTTGCCGTAGTAGCCGACGCCGGACATAGACACGAGCGTCGGCACCCCGTGCTCAGCCACGGCCCGGGCGATCGTGCTGGTGCCTTGCACCCGGCTGTCCATCACGGCCCGCTTGTGGGCGGGCGTCCACGGCCGGTCGCCAAGCCCCACCCCGGCCATGTGCACGACGGCGCCGGCCCCGGTCAGCGCAGCTGCGTCGACCGTGCCCCCCGCCGGGTCCCACCGGGCCTCGTCCGGTGCCGTCGGCGGACGCCGTACGAGTCGGACGACGTCGTGCCCGTCGGCGCGCAGCGACGCCAGCAGGGCCGGACCGAGCAGACCGGATGCACCGGTGAGGACAACCTTCACGCGCCCTCTTCTGCCTAGAGGCCCAGGTCGGACTCGAAGGCGCCGTCCTCGAGCCGAGACTTCACGGTGCTGAGGAAGCGGGCCGCGTCAGCACCGTCGACGAGTCGGTGGTCGTAGGACAGCGCGAGGTAGCACATCGAACGGATCGCGATCGTCTCGCCGAGATCCGGGTCGTCGACAACGACGGCCCGCTTGACGACTGCTCCGGTGCCGAGGATGCCGACCTGCGGCTGGTTGATGATCGGGGTGTCGAACAGCGCACCGCGGCTGCCGGTGTTGGTCAGCGTGAACGTGCCACCGCCGAGCTCGTCCGGGGTGATCTTGTTGTTGCGGGTGCGGTCGGCTAGGTCGGCGATCTTGCGGGCGAGGCCGGCGATGTTGAGGTCACCGGCGTCGCGGACGACCGGCACCAGCAGGCCGCGCTCGGTGTCCACAGCAACCCCGAGGTGCTCGGCCCCGTGGTAGGTGATCTCACCCTTCTCGGTGTCGATGCTGGCGTTGACCGACGGGTGCACCTTGAGCGCCTCGACGGTGGCCTTGGCCATGAACGGCAGGAACGAGAGCTTGACGCCCTCACGTGCCTCGAAGTCTGTCTTGGCGCGCGCCCGCAATCGGGCAATCCTGGTGAGGTCCACCTCGACGACGGTGGTGAGCTGGGCCGAGACCTGGAGCGACTCGACCATGCGCGCCGCGATGACCTTGCGCAGCCGGGACATCTTCTCGGTCGTGCCGCGCAACGGAGACGCGGCGACGCCGGCGGCAGCCGGGGCGCTGCTGCTGGGGGTCGTGGTGGCGGAGGTGCCCGCGTCGGCAGCGGGTGTCGCGGCCGCCGTGGCCGCCGCAGCAGCCTCGAGCACGTCCTGCTTGCGGATGCGACCGCCCACCCCGGTCCCGGTCAAGGAGCCGAGGTCGACCTGGTGCTCGGTGGCAAGCTTGCGGACCAATGGAGTGACGTACGACGAGTCGCCCGAGCCACCAGAGCCACCCGAGCCGACAGGCGCGGCGCTGGTCGGCGGTGGGGCGGGGGCTGCCGCGGGTGCGGGTGCGGGGGCGGGGGCAGTCTGTGCGACCAAAGCCGACTCGGACGGTGCAGCCGGCTCGGACTGTGCAGTGGCTGCGGGCGCCGACTGCGGCGCAGAGATCAGCGAGGGGGGTGCCGCTGCGGGGGCTGGCGCAGCGGCCGGAGCAGATGCGGGGGCAGCGGCCGGAGCGGCGGAAGCACCAGCAGCAGCCGAGCCGCCGATGACCGCGAGCTCGGCGCCGACGGCGACCGTCTCGTCCTCGGCGACCACGATCCTGGTGAGGACCCCGGCGGCCGGGGACGGGATCTCGGTGTCGACCTTGTCGGTGGAGACCTCGAGCAGGGGCTCGTCGACGGCGACCTGGTCACCCTCGGCCTTGAGCCAGCGGGTGACGGTCCCTTCGGTGACGCTCTCGCCCAGCGCCGGCATGGTGACCGAGGTGGAACCCGGGTCGCCCGGGTCGCCCGAGGTGCCTGGGTCGCCCGAGGTGCCTGAGTCGCCCGAGGTGCCTGAGTCGCCCCAGTTGCCCTGATCGGCGGAGGCGGCGGGCTCGGGGGAGCGAACCTGCTGAGCACTCTCCTGCTGGGCGGGTGCGGCACTCTGCTGCGGCTGCTCCGCCGGCGCGGGCACGCCGGCCGGGGCCGCCGGGTCCTGCGCGCCCGACTCATCGGCGCCCGACGCCTGGACACCTGATCCCTGGGCACCTGACTCCTGGGCACCTGACTCCTGCGGCGCGCCATCACCCTCGGAGCTGCCGTCAGCGGCGTCGCCGATGACCGCGAGCTCGGCGCCAACGGCGACCGTCTCGTCCTCGGCCACGACGATCTTGGTGAGCACGCCGGCGGCGGGGGACGGGATCTCGGTGTCGACCTTGTCGGTGGAGACCTCGAGCAAGGGCTCGTCGACGGCGACCTGGTCACCCTCGGCCTTGAGCCAGCGGGTGACGGTCCCTTCGGTGACGCTCTCGCCCAGCGCCGGCATGGTCACAGAGGTCGACATCTGGTCTCGGTCTCCTTCAGGTCGGCGGTGCGCAGGTTGCTGAGCAGGGACTGGGTGGTGTGGTGCTCGGGTGGCTCAGCCGTGCGCGTGCAGGGGCTTGCCGGCCAGGGCGAGGTGGGCCTCGCCGACGGCCTCGGTCTGGGTCGGGTGGGCGTGGATCAGCGAGGCCACGTCGTCGGGGTAGGCCTCCCAGCCGTAGATCAGCTGAGCCTCGGCCACGAGCTCGCCGACCCGGCTACCGACCATGTGGATGCCGACGACCGGACCGTCCTTCTGGCGCACCAGCTTGACGAAGCCGGCAGTCTTGAGGATCTGGCTCTTGCCGTTGCCGGCCAGGTCGTAGGTCACCGTCTCGATGCCGTCGTCGCCGAACTTCGCCTTGGCCTGGGCCTCGGTGATGCCAACGGAGGCAACCTCGGGCTCGGAGTAGGTGACCCGGGGGACACCGTCGTAGTCGATGGGGGCAGGGTTGAGCCCGGCGAGCCGCTCGGCGACGAGGATGCCCTCCCCGAAGCCGACGTGGGCCAGTTGCAGAGTGGGGATGAGGTCACCGACTGCGGAGATCGTGGGCACCGACGTCTGGCAGTGCGCGTCGACGGTGACGTAGCCACGGTCCACCGTGACCCCGGCCGCTTCGTATCCGAGGTCGGCCGACACCGGACCGCGACCGACAGCCACCAGGAGCAGGTCGGCCTGGACGGTCTTCCCGTTCTCGAGCGTCACGGTGACGCCCTCGTCCGAGGTCTGCGCACCGGCGAACCGCGACCCGAGCTCGAAACCGATCTTGCGCTTGCGGAAGGCGCGCTCCAGAGCCTTGGACGACGCCTCGTCCTCGAGTGCCACGAGGTGGGGCAGTGCTTCCACGATCGTGACCTCGGCACCGAAAGAGCGCCACACGCTGGCGAACTCGCAGCCGATCACGCCCCCGCCGAGCACGATGACCGACCGCGGCACGGTGTCGAGGCGCAACGCCTGATCGCTGGTGATGATGCGGGTGCCGTCGATCTCGAGTCCCGGCAGCGTCTTGGGCACCGAGCCGGTGGCCAGGACCACGTGCTGGCCCTCGTAGTGCTCACCGTTGACCTCGACCGCGGTCGGGCTGACGAGTCGACCGCTGCCCTCGACATAGGTGATCTTGCGGCTCTTCACCAGGCCCTGCAGGCCCTTGTAGAGCCGTGCGACGACGCCGTCCTTGTACTCGTTGACGGCCGGCATGTCGATGCCCTCGAACGTCGAGCGGACCCCGAACTGCTCGCTCTCGCGGGAGGAGTCGGCGACCTCGGCCGCGTGCAGCAGCGCTTTGGTGGGGATGCAGCCACGATGCAGGCAGGTGCCCCCGAGCTCACCCTTCTCGATCAGGACGACCTGCAGGCCCAGCTGGGCCGCCCGCAGCGCGCAGGCATAGCCGCCGCTTCCCCCACCCAGGATGACGATGTCGTAACCGGTGCCGGCGTTGTCCGCCACGTACGCGCTCCTTGCGATCAGCTTTAGCCCTCTGACGTCAGCATCCTGTCACCGAGACGGGCTCTGCGGACAACCCGGGTGGACAGCACTCCGGTGCCCTAGCGTGTGCTGGCGAAACGACCGAGGCACGAGAGGACCGTGACGTGACGTTGTTCCGTCGGACGCCGCGACGCGGTGGGGTGCGCCAGGCCGACACCGCGGACGTCGACCACCTGGTGGCTTTCGCTGCCGAGCACCGGGGGGTCGAGGCCTTCGTCGAGCCGCCGACGACGGTGACGGCGACCACCGTCGTCTTCGTGGCCGGCACCGGCCAGTGGACCCGTCGCCGGGTCCGTGACGCACGGGCTGCCCACGAGCTGGCCAACCGCCTGGGGGTGCCGTCGTACGACGCCGCGCTGGTCGGCTATCCCCAGCGGATGCGCGACTGGAACGCCCGCTCCGCACCCGGAGGCGGCGAGACCCCCCGGAGCTGAGCGGTCCGCGCGGACTACCGCAACGAACGTGACGAGGACGTGGTGGTCTTCGCGTGCTTGGCGTGGACTACCGGCGCTTGGTCGGTCTCGTCGGTTGGCTGAGCGGGGTGTGTGGGGCGGGCGGGGTGCGTGGGGTGTGTGGGGCGGTCCGAGTGCGTCGGGTGCGTGGGGCGGGCCGGGTGCGTCGGGTGCGTGGCGGGCTGGGGGTTCGCGCGTCGGCCGCAGGCGGAGTGCGCAGCAGCGTGGACGAGGGCGGCGTGCTCGGGGCTACCGAGGCTGGCGTGGGACACCTGTGAGACGTAGTCACCGTGGGACCTTGCCGCAGCGCACGCGGCAACCGGGTCGAACACGACCGGAACAGCGGCAGTGGTGGTGGGCGTCCCGGTGGCGGGGGCCTCGGTCTCGGGAGCCTCGGTCTCGACGGCGTGGCTCTTGGCTACGTGCAGCTTGGCGGCGTGAGCCTTGTGGCCCCGCTTGCCCGGGTGAGTTGGGGGGCTGCTGGGGGCAGGGGACACCGACGCGACCGGAGCATCATGGGCAACAGTGCTCACCGAGACCGCCGCCGCCGCACCGCCGGCCCCGAGCGCGGCCACCGCGACAACGATGGCGGCCACCTTCAGCTGGGCGGCGAGGCTGGAGCCGAGAGCGAGCATGTGAACCTCCGGAGCCGGTGTCGAGCGACACCACCACAATCGCTGTGGGTGACCGCCGGGTTACAGCACAACCATGGGGGTCACCCGTTCGGCCCAGGTCGGCTCTCGGCCGGAACCCCGCGGGCGCTGAGGTCTTCGGCGAAGCGGACGAGGGTCCGCACAGCGTGGCCGGTGCCGCCCTTCGGCGTGTAGCCGTGCGGCGGTGCGTCGTTGTACGCCGGGCCTGCGATGTCCAGGTGCGCCCACCGGATGCCCTCGCCGACGAACTCGGACAGGAACAGCCCGGCGGTGAGCATGCCGCCGTACTTGTCGCCCATGTTGGCGATGTCGGCCACGGTCGACTCCATCGCGGCCCGCAGCTCACCTGGCAGCGGCATCGGCCACATCTGCTCACCGGTGGCACCGGCGGCGGCGACCACGGCGTCGCGCACGGCGTCGTCGTTGCCCATGACGCCGGAGGTCCGCGCTCCGAGAGCCACCAGCTGCGCGCCGGTCAGCGTCGCGACGTCGAGCAGCACATCGGGCTTGTCCTCGCTCGCGCGCACGAGGCCGTCCGCCAGCACCAGTCGGCCCTCGGCGTCGGTGTTGAGCACCTCGACCGTCGTGCCACCGTAGATGGTCAGCACGTCGGACGGGCGCTGCGCGGTGCCCGACGGCATGTTCTCGGCCAGCGGGGCCCACACCGTCACGTCGACGGCGAGGCCGAGGCGGGCGATCGCGGTGACGGCGGCGATCACCGCCGCTGCGCCGCCCATGTCGGACTTCATCCATTCCATGGCCGCGGCCGGCTTGAGCGACAGGCCACCCGAGTCGAACGTGATGCCCTTGCCGACCAGCGCCAGGTGCGGTCGGTTGCGGCCCTTGCCGGTGTAGGTCAGCTTGACCAGCCGCGGCGGACGTGACGAGCCCTGCCCGACGCCGAGGATGCCACCGAAGCCACCCTTGGCCAGCGCCTTCTCGTCGAGCACCTCGACGCTGACACCTGCCGCCTTGGCCGCAGCGACAGCAGCGTCGGCGAGCCCGGCCGGCGGCAGGTCACCGGGGGGAGTGTTGACCCAGTCCCTGGCCAGGTGCACAGCATCGACCACGGTGTGCGCGCGGGCGACGGCGTCCTTGACGGCGTGGTCGCGGCTGGCCGAGGAGACCAGCGTCAGCGACTCGACCGCGGGCTTGTAACGCTCCTTGCTCGTCACCCGGTACGCGCGATAGGCGTAGGCCCCGAGCAGCGCGCCCTCGGCGACGGCAGCGACCTGGTCGGCGGTGTCGGCGGGCAGAGCCAGCCCGACCCGAGCCGTGCCGGCGAGCGCGCGGATCGCCGCACCGGTTGCCCGACGCAGCGCCTCGGCGTCGTAGGTGGCGGGAGCCTTGCGCGAGCCCTCGACCGCCTTGCCCACGCAGACCGCCACGACCACCGGGGCGGTGGTCGCACCGAGGCTCGGCAGCTTGCTGACCTCGCCGGGGTTGCCGGCGTTGCCGAGCGCAGACACCGTGGCCGCAAGTCGGCCCTTGAACGCCTTGTCGACGTCCTCGGCCCCCGGCAGCAGCACGAAGCCTCCGTTCGGTGCGGCTGACGAGGCCACCGCCACGACGAGGGCATCGACCCGCAGGGTCGAGGGCTTGCTGCTGCTGAGAGTGAGGGTGGCCAAGGGGTGCCGTCCTGTCGGTCGAGGTGCGAGCCCGGGCGATGCTAGCGTCCGCCGGTGTGACAGACCCTGCCGACCTTCACCGTTCCCCGTTGCACGAGCGCCACACAGCACTGGGCGCGAAGATGGCGGACTTCAGCGGCTGGTCGATGCCGATCGAGTATCCCGACGGCGGCGTGGTCAAGGAGCACAGCGCGGTCCGGGAGGCCGTGGGCATCTTCGACGTGAGCCACCTGGGCAAGGCGGTGGTCCGCGGGCCGGGGGCCGCGGCGTACGTCCAGGCCGTGTTCAGCAACGACCTCACCCGTATCGCGCCGGGGCAGGCGCAGTACACGCTGTGCTGCGACGACGCGACCGGTGGCGTGGTCGACGACCTCATCGCGTACTACCGCAGCGACGACTCGGTCTTCCTGATCCCCAATGCGGCCAACACTGCCGAGGTGGTGCGGCGGCTGACGGCCAAGGCCCCCGACGGCATCGAGGTGGTGGACCTGCACACCGCGCACGGCGTGCTCGCGGTCCAGGGTCCGCGCAGCGACGACACCCTGGCCGCGATGGGGCTGCCGGTGGGCCACGACTACATGTCCTTCGTCACCGCCGACTGGCGGGGAGCGCCGGTGATCGTGTGCCGCACCGGCTACACCGGGGAGCGGGGCTACGAGCTCGTGCCGCGGTGGGAGGACACGGCGGCGGTGTGGGACGCGGTGCTCGAGGCAGGTGCGGCCTTCGGCATCCGGCCGGCCGGGCTCGGTGCCCGAGACACGTTGCGCACCGAGATGGGCTACCCGTTGCACGGCCAGGACCTGTCGCTGGACATCACCCCGGTACAGGCCCGTTGCGGCTGGGCCGTCGGCTGGTCGAAGCCGGCCTTCTGGGGTCGTGACGCGCTGCTCGCCGAGAAGGCAGCCGGTCCGGCTCGGGTGGCGTGGGGTCTCGAGGGCCTCGAGCGGGCGATCCCGCGCGCGCACATGACCGTCGCCACCGCTGACGGCGCTGCGGTCGGCGAGGTCACCAGCGGCACGTTCTCCCCGACCCGCAAGATCGGCATCGCCTTGGCCCTGCTGGACCGCGGGGTCCGCGAGGGCGACGAGCTGGTCGTCGACGTGCGCGGTCGTCCCGCGAGGTTCCGGGTCTGTCGGCCGCCGTTCGTGGCGGTCTCCCCGCGCACGGGCTGAGCTGATCGGCGGCGTCTCAAGGCTGGGCTCACGTGAGGACGGGGTCGGTGCTCACGGTGTAGGTCTTGCCCAGGGGGCTGGTCCACAGCGGCAGAGTGGCCCGGCCGCCTGTCAGGAACGCCAGATAGGCATCACCAGTGGTACCCCCGGACACAACCCCAGCCAGCCAGAACGCCCGAGCCGGCAGACCCAACCGGCTTCGCGCTTTCCGTGGTCGTGCCGGTCGGCTCCGGAGACGATCCGGCCGCGGCGAGATGCCGAAACCTCTCCGGAGGAGACGAAGGTCGCTGCGCCCAGGTGGACGGCGGCCTGAGTCGGAACGGCCGCGACGGCCGGGGTTACCGAGTTCCTTGGTGGCGAGTGGACGCAGCGGTCTCCGCAGGTGTTCGGGCCTGGCGCCACCCTGGCGGATCACTCGGTCAGCGTCGCGGCCGCCCGCAGGACGGGTACGGCGAGGAGCGCGCCGGTGCCGTCCTGGCTGCGCAGCCGGAGGTCAAGGACCGCCTCCGACGACAGCCGGGCCAACGCCAAGGCATGGGCCGGGTCGGGTGAGACGTGCGCGTGCACCCACCAGTCGGGTGCGCGGAAGGCCAGCCGGGCCGCGACCAGAGCAGCGGCTGCGCAGGCCGGCCCGTCGAGCACGACCGACGTACGTCGGGAGGCGGCGCCCAGCAGGACACCGACCGCCAGCGCGAGGTCGGCTCCGCCGATCGCGGCCAGCAACCCGACCAGACCTTCCGTGCCGGTCATCACCCGTCGCCCGCGGCGCATCGCCTCCCGGGTGGCCGCGCAGTCCCGCATCCACGCCTCGTCGTCCTGGCCGGTGGCAGTGACGGCCGAGGCGTCGAAGCCGGTGAGCAGTCCGATCAGAGCGGCCGAGGGCACAGCCAGGTCGGCCGCGGGCAGGACGAGCACCAGTAAGTCGGCGCCGGTGTCGACCTCCTGGTCGACCAGGTCGACGCCGGCGAGAACCGCGTCCAGGGCCTTTTCGGGTGAGCACGCATCGTGCTGGTCGACGGCCAGCGGCTCGCCCTGGCGCCTGCCGACGGGCCGCACCTGCACGCCCACATCGGTCGCGAGGCTCGTGGTCCGCAGGCTCGCCTCGTCGGCCAACACCAGGGCCCGGGCCCGGGTGCCTACGCCGCCGGCCAGGCGCCCCGCGAGCTCACCGAGCCGTCCGGCGTCGGCGCCCGCCTCCGCTCGCGCCTCGGCCCGGGCCCGGTCGTCGGGTCGCTCGATGCCGGCGGTGAGTGCTGTCAGCCGCTCGGTCACGCTGACACCCTGCCAGCCCGGCCGCGCCCGCGTCAGATGCGGGTCGGCTGCGGTGCGAACTCCCCGACGGCGCCGAACTGCGCCTGCCGCGCGACGCGGCGCAGTGCCAGCAGCACGGGTCGGGCGGCGACGGCGACCAGCACCGCGGTGGTCAGCGCGCGCGGGATGTCGAAACCCAGCGAGGTCACCAGGGTGAACGCCACGAAGCGACCGAGGTTCTCGGTGAGCGGCGCACCGGCGACGTAGGAGATGCCAGTGTCCAGCCCGGTGGCGAACGGCCAGAGCCAGAGGTTCATCAGCGCGCCGTAGGCAAGCCCTGCCACGGCGCCGTACGCCGCCAGCAGTGCGACCTCGGCCCTCCCGGTGACCCGCGGTAGGCAGCCGGCGAGGAAGCCCACCCAGCCGGCCGCGAGCATCTGGAACGGCAGCCACGGACCGACCCCGGCGGTGAGCAGCGCGGACGCGAAGAGCGTGACCGATCCGAGCACGAGCCCGAAGCCGCGGCCCAAGGCACGACCGCCGAGCACCAGCAGGAAGAACACCGGTTCGACCCCGGCCACACCACCGCCCAGCGGGCGCAGCGCGGCACCCACGGCGGCGAGAACACCAAGCACCGCAACAGCTTTCGCGTCCATGCCGCCATCGGCAATCTCGGCCAGAACCACCGCCACCAGCAGCGGCAGGAGCAGCACGAACAGCCACGGTGCGTCCGTCCGCTGCGCCAGCACCGAGCCGGTGCGCACGAACAGCGGCCAGGTAAAGGCCAGCAGCCCGACCGCACTCACCAACGACAACGCGACGACCGCGCGCACCGGCAGCCGGACAGCATGCACTCCGGTGGATGTCGTTGTGGCCGACGTCGTGCTCATGCGGTCCTCATCGCGGCAGCGACCTCGGCGACCGTCAGCCACGGAAGCGGCGCGAGCACCTTGGCGACCTGCGGAGCAAACGCGGGCGATGCCGTCACGACCTCGCGGGTCAGGCCGTCACTGACCACCTGACCGTCGGCGAGCACAACCGTCCGGTCGGTCACGGCGGCGGCCAGCTCGACGTCGTGGGTGGCCAGCAGGACGGCGTGCCCGTCGGCGGCGAGACCGCGCAGGGTCGCGACCAGCATCTCCTTGCCCGGGTAGTCCAGGCCGCGGGTCGGCTCGTCGAGAAGCACCAGTGGCGGGCGGCCGGCGAGCACGACGGCCAGGGCAAGCGCCAGCCGCTGCCCTTCGGACAGGTCGCGTGGGTGCAGGTCCGGGTTCGCGCCGTGCACCAGCCCGGCGAAGATGGCGTACGCCGTGCCCCCGGGAACATCGGCGTCGTGATCAGCGGCCGCGCACTCCTCGGCCACCGTGTCGGCCCACAGCAGGTCGCCCGGCTCCTGCGGAACCAGACCGACCCGACGGACGAGGTCGCGGGCACGCAGCGACACGGGGTCGGAGCCCTCGACCGAAACGCTGCCGTGCTCGGGTCGGCGCAGCCCCACCAACGTCGAGAGCAGGGTCGACTTGCCCGCGCCGTTGCGACCCATGAGGGCGACCACCTCGCCCCGGCGCAGCACCAGGTCGATGTTGCGCAGCGCAGGGGCCGGCGCCCCGGCGTACTGCACAGTCAGATGTCGCACCGCGGCCAGCGTCGACCCGAGCGGGCGCACGACGGCGCCGGCGGGTGCGCTACGGGAGAGGCGTTCGGTGAGCGGCCCGGCGGCGCGTCGGGCATCACGCACCGACAGCGGCAGTGGTGACCAGCCGGCCAGCCGGCCCAGGTGCACGACCGGTGGCGCCACCGGTGCCGTCGCGAGCATCGTCGCCGGGTCGCCCGAGGTGACCGGTGCGCCGTCGCCGGGCACCAGCACGATGCGGTCGGCGTACTGCACGACGCGTTCGAGCCGGTGCTCTGCCATGAGCACCGTGGTCCCGAGGTCGTGCACGAGGCGCTGCAGCAGGGCGAGCACGTCCTCGGCGGCACCGGGGTCGAGCGCCGAGGTCGGCTCGTCGAGCACCAGCACCCGCGGGTGAGAGGTGAGGACCGCGCCGATCGCGACGCGCTGCTGCTGACCGGCTGAGAGGGTGGCCAGCAGCCGGGTCCGCAGGTCAGCCATGCCGAGCACGTCGAGGGTCTCCTCGACCCGGCGGCGCATCACGTCCGGTGCGACACCGAGGGACTCCATGCCGTAGGCGAGCTCCTCCTCGACGGTGTCGGTGACGAAGCCGGCGAGCGGGTCCTGCCCGACGTAGCCCACGACGTCGGCGAGGTCACGCGGCCGGTGCTCGCGAGTGTCGCGGCCGGCGACGGTCACCCGGCCGGTGAGCAGGCCGCCGGTGAAGTGGGGGACCAGTCCGTTCACTGCGCGCAGCAACGTCGACTTGCCGGAGCCGGTGCGCCCGACGACCAGAGCCAGCTCGCCCTCGGGAATGTGGAGCTCGACCCCGGACAGCACCGCGGACGCGCTGCCGGTGTAGCGCACGCCTACCTGCTCGAAGGTGATCACGAGGCCACCACCGGGTGGCGCAGTGGGGCCGGTGCAGCCCAGGCCGGCAGCAGGGCGACCAGCACGGTGACGGCTGGGATCAGAGGCAGCGCGGGCACGTCCAGCGGCGTGGTCGTCGGCGCGAGTGCACCGGGGTCGAGATGGCCGGTGACGACGAACCCGACCGCGGCGACCAGACCGCTGCCAGCGACCAGCCACTCGGCACCGCCCCAGCCGTCCGGGCGATAGCGACTGCGTCCGCTGCGGCGCCCGCCGAGCACCAGGCCGACGCCGGCGACGAGTCCGGCGGCGGCCAGAAGGGGCAACCCCAGCGCCGGCGGCGTACGCACATCGAGCACGCCGTAGAGCCCGACGCACACCCCGAGCAGGCCGACCAGGGTGAGCGCGCCGGACCACCGGGTGCTGGTTCCGCCGGCGCCTCCCGAACCTCGGCCGAAGCCACGGGAGTCCATCGAGGCGGCGAGGTCGACCGAGCGTTCGAGCGCACCGTGCAGCACCGGCATGGCCACCCCACGCAGCCCGCGTACGCCGCTGTGGGGGCGGCCACGTAACCGCCGCGCAGCACGCACCCGGGTGACGCCCTCGACCAGCTGGGGCGCGAACGACAGCGCGACCACGACTGCCACCCCGACCTCGTAGAGCGCTCCCGGCACGGTGCGTAGCATCCGCCGCGGGTTGGCGAGGCTGTTGGCCGCGCCGACGCAGGCGAGCACGGTCGCCAGCTGCAGGCCGACATAGACCGCCGTGATGACCGCGGCCAGCGTCACGTCACCGCCGAGGCGCACGCCGGCTGCCCAGCTGGGCAGCGTGGCTCCGGGCAGGTGCAGCAGAACGCGACCGGGCAGCGGGGGTCCGGCGATCGCGGCGAAGACCACGCGCAACACGATGACCACCACGCCGAGGCGCAGAGCGAAAGCGAACGCTCGCGCCCATGGTGCGTCGGTGCGCCGGGCGCTGACCACGAATCCGGCCACCGCGAGGACGAGCCCCAACAGCACCGGGTTGGTCGTCCGGCTGGCCGCAGTGGCCAGCCCCGACACCCACAGCCACCAGGCGCCCGGGTGCAGCGCCGACTCACCGGTCATCGCGACGGCCGTCGGGCTCGGGCCCGGCGCAAGGCCGCGCCCGCCAGCAGCGCGATGACACCCGCGCCGGCCGCTGTCCCTGTCCAGGGCCGCAAGCCGTGGGAGGTGGCGGACGTGCTGGTCGACGTTGCCGACGAGGCCGCCACAGCAGGTGAGGGGGGTGACGACGCAGGCACCGGTGGAGTGACGGCGGACGTGCTGGGAGCGGTACTCGTCGACGCTGTGGCGGTCGGCGGAGCCGCCGCCGTACGCGTCGTCGACGGCCGCGGCGATGCCAGCGGGGCGGTCGAGGCTCGCGTCGTCGACGGCCGCGGTGTGGACGGCCGGCTGGGGGAGGGACGACTCGTCGACCCAGGAGGCGACGGGGACGAGGTGGGACGTGGGCTCGAGGCGCCGCAGGTGGTGCACAGGGAGCTGAAGGGGATGCCGGGCGGGGGACGCCGGCCACCGTCCTGCCAGACCCAGCCCTCGGTGGACCCCGGCGTCGGGTCGTATGCGCCGGCGCCTTCGGCGGCATAGACCCAGCGAGTCGAGCCGGGCGCCCGGTGCCAGTACGACCAGTAGGTGCTGGCGCTGGTCTTGGTGCACTCGGGCTGCCCGCCCAGGCTGCAGACGAGCCCGGGGAACCGTGGCACGAAGGCGTAGCCGATGCCGACCGCGGTGAGAGCGGCGAGCCCGGTGCGCGGGTCGCCGGGAGCACATGCCGTACGCAGCGGGCCGCCGAGCAACCGAGCGTCGACGATGACGCCGACGCACGAGGCGGATGGGCTGGCCGCCGCCGGTGCGACCGGAGCCACCGGGGTCGCCAGCAGGACCGCCAGCACCGGCGTCGTGACGACGCCGAGGGTGAACAGCCTGCGAGCGAGCCGGCGGCTCAGCCGCACCGGGACGGTCATGAGGTCAGCTCGCCCCGATCAGCACGAGAGGGTGGCCAGCGGCCGAAGCGCGCCGCGCGCGCTCACGTCGACGAGGGTGGCGCCGGCGAGAGCCGGCACCGCCTGCGACGTCGCCCGGGGAGTGTCGCCGCCACCCTTCTGGTCGTAACGGATCTTGCCGCGGTCGGCCGCCTTCCCGCGGCAGAGCACCTGCAGCCCGCCGAGGAAGCCGCGGGCCGCCGCGGCGGCCTTGTCCCGACCCAGGACGGTCAGGGCCTGCGCTGCGATGCCGGTGCTGTTGGCGTTTCGGCTGCCGTTGGCAGTGAACGAGCCGTCGGCGTGTTGGTGCCGGGCGATCCAGCGACCGGCCTTGGCTGCCCCTGCGGCGGACCGCTTGCCGCCAGCCGCAGCCAGCGCCTGCGCGGCAAAGCCGGTGGCGTCGACCGACCCGGTGCAGGTCGCGGCGTGGAACGACTCGGGGAACGAGCCGTCCGCGCACTGCTGACGGCGCAAGAAGGCCACCGCGTCCCCCGAGGGACCCGACCGCGTGGTCCGGGCGAGCCCGATGATCGCCAGCGACTGACCGAAGGTGTTGCTGAAGTCGCCGAAGGTGCTCACGTCGGCGAACCGCCCTCGGTCACGACGGGCGCAGTCCTTGCGGGTCGGCGTACCGCACTCGAGGGAGCGCAGCCCGGCAACGAGGTTGCGGCGCGGTCCGGCCCCGAAGGCCCGCGGGTTGTCGCCCTGGGCAGCAGCGACGACGAGCAGCTTGGCCGAGGCGCCGGCGTAGTGCTCCTTGATGTTGCCGAAGCCGGTGTAGGCGAGCACGTGAGTGCGCAGCGCCCGAGTGGCCTGCCGTGCGGCGACCCGGCCGCTGCCCGAGGCGTCGAGCGCGAGCACGACGTCAGCGGTCAGTCCGTAGTCCGGACCGAACTGGCCGATCATGGTGTGGGTGGCCGGATCGAGCTGGCGACCCAGCCAACCGGCCGCCGCGAGCGCGCGGTTGTGCGTGCTCGTGACCGCCGCAGAGTTGGTCGTGCGGGTGTGCGCAACGGCGATGCCAGGCGTCGCCAGCGCGAGCGCCGGGCCGGCGAGCAGAGCGAGCAGTGGTGCGCCGGCGGACAGCCGACGGCGCAGGACGGGGTGGGACATGGAGGTCCTTTCAGGGGAGCGATCCGCGACGGTCCCCTGACGTGACGGCCCCCGCACGACGACGCCCCCGACGCGAAAACCTTCGCGCGGGGGGCGGTGGTGTGTGCGGGCGATGTACGCCCGGGCTCCGCCCCGCATGCCTCGACGGAATGAGTGGAGCCGCTCACGACCAGACAGGTGCTCCGACTCGCCGCAGAACCTGATGCTCCTACGGGCAATGGGCCCGGTGGACGTTCAGATCGCGGCCTACGGTTGCGGGTCAGCGCCGGCTTCCGACCGGCTTCCCCTGCGTGGGCGCGTATGAAGTTGTCGCGTGCGTGCACTGGATGCTCGTGGGAGCGAACCACGCGGGATAGGTTCGCGTCAAAGCACTCGAGCGAGGGAGCCGCGGTGTCAGTCGACTGGATGTGGCGGGGCGAGACCTCCGACGGCACGGTGGTCGACGGCGAGGTCCCCGACCGGTTCCCCAGCCAGGCCGACGCCGAGTCGTGGATCGGGGAGGCGTGGAGCGAGCTGCTCGACCGCGGCATCGACCAGGTCAGCCTGCTCGAGGGCGACCGGGTGGTCTACGGGCCCATGAGCCTGCACCCCGCCTGAGTAGGCTTCTCTGATGGACTTCCGATACCTCGGCAACAGTGGCCTCAAGATCTCCGAGATCACCTACGGCAACTGGCTCACCCACGGCTCCCAGGTGGAGAACGACGTGGCCACCCAGTGCGTGCGCGCGGCGCTCGACGTCGGCATATCGACCTTCGACACCGCCGACGTCTACGCCAACACCAAGGCCGAGACGGTGCTCGGTGAGGCGCTCAGGGGTGAGCGCCGCGAGTCCCTCGAGATCTTCACCAAGGTCTACTGGCCCACCGGACCCGGCGGCAAGAACGACGTCGGCCTGTCCCGCAAGCACATCATGGAGTCGATCAACGGCTCGCTGACGCGGCTGCAGACCGACTACGTCGATCTCTACCAGGCGCACCGCTTCGACACCGAGACTCCCCTAGAGGAGACGATGCAGGCCTTCGCCGACATCGTGCGTTCCGGCAAGGCGTTGTACGTCGGGGTCAGCGAGTGGACCGCGGCCCAGATCCGGGCCGGGCACGTTCTGGCCACCGAGCTGGGCTTTCAGCTGATCTCCTCGCAGCCGCAGTACTCCATGCTCTGGCGGGTCATCGAGGCCGAGGTGGTGCCGACCTCGGCCGAGCTCGGCCTGAGCCAGATCGTATGGTCGCCGATCGCCCAGGGCGTCTTGTCGGGCAAGTACAAGCCGGGCCAGGCCCCCCCGGCCGGGTCGCGTGCCACCGACGACAAGGGTGGTGCCGACATGATCAAGCACTTCATGGACGACAACATCCTGGCCCGGGTCGCCGAGCTCGAGCCGGTCGCCAAGGAGCTCGACCTCACGATGGCCCAGCTGGCGATCGCGTGGGTGCTGCAGAACGACAACGTCGCCGCCGCGTTGGTCGGGGCGTCCCGTCCCGAGCAGGTGCACGAGAACGTCAAGGCCGCCGGGGTCACGATCCCGGCCGAGCTGATGACCCGGATCGACGAGTCGCTCGGCGATATCGTCGTGCGGGACCCGGTCATGACGACGAAGACGGCGCCGCAGTCGCGACCTGTCTGAGACCGGTTGGCTAACTGGTACGGCGGCGGCGGCCGGCGGACACCCGGGGCGTCGGTAGCCGGAACCGTCGGATCTGCAGGCTGCGCATCAAGGCGTAGGGAAGCGCGCCGCGGGTGGACTGGTCGGGGAAGGTCTTGGCCAGTCCGCGCCGCAGCCGGGCGCTCATCGTCACCGTGTCGATCGCGATGAGGACCACGATGGCGAGCCACAGGGTGCTGCCGATCGAGGCGACCGTGGTGTTCTTGGCGAGCTGGCCACCGAAGGACAGCAGCAGGATCACCAGCGCCAGCGGCAGGAAGAACTCGCCCACCGACCGGCGGGAGTCGATGAAGTCCCGGGCATAGCGCCGGATCGGGCCACGGTCGCGGGCAGGCAGATGCCGTTCGTCGCCGGAACGGAGGGCTGCCAGCTGCTGGCCGCGCTGGTCACGGGACCGCTCGCGCTGGGCGGCGTACGCCTCTTTCCGGGTCTTGGGAGCGGCGACCGCACGTCGACGACCCTTCTCGACCTCACGACGTTTGGGGGTCGCATGGCCCTTGCCGTCGAGCTTCGTCGTCGACGAAGAGCCGCTGACCGAGGTGGTCGCGGCATCGGCGGTCTTGCTGCGTCCGAACACGGGCGCCAGCGTACCTGCGCAGGGGGCGGGAACTTCCCGGACCTGACACACGTCCACCCGGTTGCCGGCCGTCCTAGGGTGGAGCCGCAGCGGTTCCTCGTGGGGGCCGCCACGACAGAGGGAGTCCCGAGTCCGATGAGTGTCATGAAGCGGCTGAAGCTGATCTTCAGCTCCAAGGCCAACGCGGCGCTGGACCGCGCCGAGGACCCCCGACAGACCCTCGACTATTCCTACGAGCGCCAGCTGCAGATGCTGCAGAAGGTCCGCCGGGGCGTGGCTGATGTGGCGACGTCGCGCAAGCGGCTGGAGCTGCAGGGTCAGCAGCTGCAGCAGCAGTCGGACAAGCTCGAGGCCCAGGGCCGCCAGGCGCTCGCCGCCGGCCGCGAGGACCTCGCCCGCGAGGCGTTGACCCGCCGCTCCGGCATCACCCAGCAGCAGACTGACCTCTCGGCGCAGCACGCCGCGCTGCAGGCCGAGGAGGAGAAGCTCACGCTGGCCTCCCAGCGCCTGCAGGCCAAGGTGGACGCCTTCCGCACCAAGAAGGAGACCATCAAGGCGACCTACACCGCCGCCGAGGCCCAGACCAAGATCGGCGAAGCCTTTTCCGGCATCTCGGAGGAGATGGGCGACGTCGGTCTCGCTGTGCAGCGCGCCGAGGACAAGACCCAGGCCATGCAGGCCCGCGCCGGCGCCATCGATGAGCTGCTCGCCAGTGGCGCGCTGGACGACGCGTCCGGCACCGCCAAGGACGACATCACTGCCGAGCTCGAGCGGATGGGTAGCCAGGGTGAGGTCGAGGCCGAGCTCGCCCGGTTGCGTGGCGAGATCGGTGCGGCGCCGGCCCCGGGTGCGATCGAGGCCGGGTCGACTCCTGCCGAGATACCTGCACCGGCATCAGCTGCTGGAACGTCCACTGCTCCTGCCACTCCCGTCGAGGGGGAGCAGCCATGATCGTGCGCATCCTGGGTGAGGGGCAGTATGACGTAGCCGACGATCAGGTCGACCAGCTCAACGCGCTGGACGCCACCCTCGAGCAGGCTGTCGAGGCGGGCGATGAGGACCCGTTCCGGACGGCGCTGTCCGAGCTGCTCGACCACGTCCGCAGCGCCGGCAGCAAGCTGTCCGATGACTCACTGCAGGCCTCGGACGCCGCGCTGCCTGACGAGTCCAGCAGTCTGGCCGACGTCCGCGAGCTGCTGACCGGCTCCAGCGAAGGGCTCATCCCCGGCTGACCGCCGTACAGGATCCCTATGGCACACACCAGATATGCCCCCGACCGCGGCCTCACCGCCCGGATGGGCTTCACCATGTTCCTGCTCGGCGGATTGTTCGTACTGCTCGGCTCGGTGCTGGTCTTCTATTTCAAGACCTGGGGCCTGATCTTCTTGGCCGGTTTCCTGATCGCGCAGTGGTTCTTCTCCGACCGCATCGCCCTGTTCGCGATGGGTGGCCGCGAGGTGACGCCCGACGAGGCGCCGGCGCTGCACGCGATCGTCGACCGGTTGTGCGCACTTGCGGACATGCCCAAACCGAAGGTGGCGATCGCCGACTCCGATGTGCCCAATGCCTTCGCGACCGGGCGTTCGCCGAGCCGCGCTGTCGTGTGCGCCACGACCGGCATCATGCGACGCCTTGACGAACGTGAGCTCGAGGGTGTGCTGGCCCATGAGCTGTCGCACGTGGCGCATCGTGACGTGACGGTCATGACGATTGCGTCCTTTGTCGGTGTGCTCGCCGGCTTTCTCACCCGGATGGCGATGTACAGCGGGATGATGGGCGGCGGGCGGCGCAACAACAACGACAACGGGGGCGCTCCTGTCGTGCTGGTCATCACCTTGGTCAGCGTCGTGGTCTACGCGTTGTCGTTCCTCCTGACGCGCACGTTGTCGCGTTATCGCGAGCTTGCGGCCGATCGGGCCGGGGCCTTCCTGACCGGACAGCCATCGGCACTCGCCTCGGCGCTGACGAAGATCAGCGGCGAGATGGGGCGCATCCCGACCAAGGACCTGCGCCAGGCCGAGCCGTTCAACGCGTTCTTCTTCGCCCCGGCCATCGCGCCCGGCTTCAGCATCTCGTCGCTGTTCTCCACCCACCCCACGTTGGAGAAGCGGCTCGACCAGCTGGCCCGCATCTCCGCCACGCTGTCCGCACCGTGACGAGACTGTCGCCGGCGGCGGGCGGTCGCTCCGTCCGATCAGCCCTGGCCACGTTGGCTGTCTGCGGGTGAAGTTCCTCGACAGGGTGATGGGGCGCAGCACCCCACCAGGGGCGACCCTCGACCAGTTGTTTGCACTTCCGGGTGCCGCCATCACCCTCGAGGCGGCAACTGGTCTGCGGCCGACCGGGCTAGGCGCTGTGGCCTACCGCGAGGCTGAGGGTGCGGCTGCTGCCGGCGTACGGCGTGATGTGGAGGCCCTCCTCGGCGCTTCCGGAGGTCCGGCGGTCGAGCGATCGGTCGATGCCTATGGCTACACCTGGCTGTTGGTGCGGATGGCCGCGACACCGGACGTCGAGGGAGGCGCTGACGCCTCCGGTGGCGGTGCCGGGTCGGTCGACGTGTCGGCGTTGGTCACCGACCTGCACGCGGTCAACTCGGGGCTGGTCGACGCGGGCTTCGGGTCGTCGCTGTTGTGCACGTTGGTCGGCTTCACCGACGCCGACGGCCGCCGGCTGGGGCTCGTCTACCTGTTCAAGCGCGGCACGTTCTATCCCTTCGCCCCGACCGGGCGCGACACTCGCGACTCGGCCTTCGAGCTGCAGGTGCGCGCGGCGGTCGGGGTGGACCTCCCCGTCGAGGCGGACGTCACTCGGTGGTTCCCCGTCTGGGGCGCGCCCGGCGTCTGAGCTCGTGGGTCCGGGCAGCTCGGCGACCAGGTCTGCCAAGAGATAGCTCTGCCGGCGGGCTCACGTGGACGGCCCCGCGTCTGGTTCGGCGTCTACCGGCTCTCGTCGTCGCCCGGGTTCTTCGGATCCGGCTTCGGCTTGCGCTTGGCCGGATTGAGCCCCCGGAGGAAATCGGGGTCGTCGTCGGGTGCCATCGGCCGGCTCGGCCCTGGGCCATCGGGGCGAGGACCAAGCCCGGGTACGCCGGGAAATGTGCGGCCGCCCCGACGACCCGCGAGCAGCCAGGCGATCGGGCCGACGATCCAGATGAAGACGATGAGCAGCACCCACACGAGCTTCGGAAGGCCCTGCACGTCCTCCTCGGGCGTCTGGACCAGATCGACAAGGGCGTAGATGGCCAGGATCAGCGGGATGGCGTACAGCAGGATGCGCAGCATGATGACGGTGGTCCTCCTACCCGAAAGAGTAAGCGGGTCCACGCTGTGCCCGACGCCGACCTCACCTCCTGGTTTCCATCGAGAGCGCGCGCTCGGTATCTGACCTGCTCAGGCGGCTTCGAGCAGGCGGCCGAGGGCGAGCTCGAGGAGGCTGGTGCGGCGGGCCCGATCTGGTGCCCACGGGAGGTCGGGCGTGCGCCGCTCCTCCGGTGTGTTTGGTGTGCGGGGTGGTCTGGTGCCGGGGAGTGTCGGCGCCGTCCGCGCCGGTGGTGGCTTTCCAGCCGGGGGCTTGTTTGGTGTAGTTGCAGGCGGCGCAGAGTCCTTGGCCGTTGGCGGCGCTGGTGGCACCGCCTTGGGCGCGGGGGGTGATGTGGTCGGTGTGTCTGATGGGTGCCCCGCACCAGGGGGTGCGGCAGGTCTGGTCCCGGATGATCAGGAGCTGGCGTAGGGCGGTGGGGAACAGCCGGCGCCGGGAGTCCATCCCGACCAGGGTGCCGTCGCCGGGGCGGGTGTAGACCCGGCGCAGCCACACCCCGGCGGTGGTGTCCCGGAGCAGGTCCCGGGCAGCCTCTGCCGGGATCGGCCCGGCGCCGATGATCACCGCCGGCTCGTCCACCCCGACGGCGGTGTTCGCGGCGGCGGCAATGTCTGAGTCGTGGCCGCAGCTGCTGCCGCTGTCCCTGGCGGCACCGAAGAGGCTGGCCTC
>JANLYQ010000073.1:0-29318 GCA_031365725.1 Sporichthyaceae bacterium
TCCGCGATCTCGAAGCGCAGGCCCTTGCCGACCATCGGCTCCTCGGACACCTCGTCGGCCCCGTCACGCCGGGTCAGCCGGAACGACGGGGCGGCGTAGAACGCACCCGGGATCTCGATCAGACCGTCGGTGCCGACGATCGCGCCGCGGGTCGGTGCGACGGCGGTCGACGTGCAGGTGAGCACGGCGTGCGCGCCGCCGGCGTGGGTCAGCAGGATCGAGGTGGTTGCGTCCACACCGGTGAAGGCCGGCTCGCTGATCGCAGTCACCGACGTCGGGTTGCCGAGGAGCATGGAGGCGAACGACACCGGATAGACCCCGAGGTCGAGCAGCGCCCCACCACCGAGGGCGGGGTCGAAGAGCCGGTGCGCTGGGTTGTGCGGGAACCACTGCCCGTGGTCGGCCATCACCTGGGTCACCTGACCGACGGCGCCCTGGGCGACGAGCTCGCGGATGCGCACGATGCGCGGCAGGAACCGCGTCCACATCGCCTCCATCAGGAAGACACCGCGCGATCGGGCTGCGCTCACCAGCGACTGCGCTTCCGCGGCGTTCATCGTGAACGCCTTCTCCACCAGCACCGACTTGCCCGCCCCGATCGCGAGCATCGCGGCATCGTGGTGACCGGGGTGCGGGGTGGCGACGTAGACGACCTCGACGTCACCGTCGGCAGCGAGATCGGCGTACGACGGGTGGGCGCGGGCGATGCCGTGCTCAGTGGCGTATCGGCCGGCCGACTCCTGGGTCCGTGAACCCACCGCGACGATGGTCGCGTCCTCGAGCATCGCGACCTCGTGAGCGAAGTCGGTGGCGATCCCCCCGGTGCCGATGACGCCCCAGCGCACGGTGTCACCAGAGGCAACGTCGTTTGGGCCGGCGTCGTTCATCGCCGTGCCCTTCTCGCCAGAGCGATCACACTCGCCACGACAGCCAGTGGCCACAACGCCTGCGCCCCGGCGGCGACCCGCTCGGCCAGACCGACGCGCGCCGAGTCAGACGTCAGCTCGGCGAAGAACCAGCCGACCAGACCGAGCAGGACGACCCCAGCTGCGAGCGCGTGCGCCCGTCGCAGCAGCCCCGGCGCCGACACGCGCCACGACGCAAGTGGCCACAGCCCGAGGCAGAGGAAGGCGATGCCCGCGACGGTCGAATGGGCTTGCGAGCTGCCGCCACCGGAGGGCAACGGAAAGGCGGCCACCAGCACGGTAGCGACACCGCCGACCCCGAGCACAAGCCGGCCGGGCAGCCGAGCCGGACGCAACGCGAGGGCAGTCACGAGGTGGCAGACCCCGAGGCCCGCCAGCGCGGTGGTCATCACCCAGCGGTCGTCGGCGTCCCGAGCCGCCAAGGCGCTGATGGTGTCGACGACCGGGTCGAACCCGCCGTGCTGCCGTCTCGCGGCCAGCGTCCAGCCACCGATCAGCAGTACCGGCGCGGCTACTGACGACACGACGCCCCACCCCGGCACCCCGACGTCCCTGCGTCTCACGCCCGGTCCAGAGTGATCACCTTGCAGATCTGGCGGACCCCGTTGACCGCGCTGCCGGACTGACCGACCGCGCCGTCGAGACCACGTCGGACGAGCACTCGGGGACCGTAGCAGGGACGGTCGAGACGCTACCGCGCAGGAAGCACGCAGAACTCGTTGCCGGAAGGGTCGGCATAGAGCCGCCACGGCAGCGCGCCCCACCCCGGGTGGAGCTCTCGGCCGCCACGATGCGCGATGGCTGCCGCGACGTCGTCGGCATCCTCTGCAGCCTCGAGACGGACGTCGAGGTGCATCCTGTTCTTGGTCGGCCTCTTGGGCGCCGACTCGGGGCACAGCTCAAGGAGCGGACCCAGCAGCGACGGGTGGCGTAGCGACCGCGGTGTGACGCCGGCGACGTCGGTCCAGCCGGTCAGCCACGACCAGAACTCCGCATCCCGGTCCGGGTCGGCAGAGTCCAGCGGGAGCGCCGCAAGGGGACCGGTGTCGACGTATGCCACTCGCTCCTCCATGACGCAGAACGGGTTGCCCTCCGGGTCGGCGAGCACGAACCAGGGTGCATCTCCCTGGCCGATGTCGACGTGCCGGGCGCCGAGCCCGAGCAGCCGCTGGACCTCGTCGTTCTGGCGGACCCCACCCCTGAGGTCCGGGTGGAGCCTCGGTGGTTCGTGCGGCAGATCGGGGACCCGCTGGAAGCACAGGTCGAGGACCGGCCCACCCTCGATGGTGAGCCTCGTCTCGAAGCCATCAGGCTCATCGGTCAGCCGCTCGCCCCCGACCACCGCCTCCCAGAACCGGCCCAGCCGCTGGGGATCGACCGCATCGATGACCAGGTTCTCCAGAAGCATGCGCCCACCGTAGGTCGGGACGCCGCGGCATCGCGAGCCCCGGGGCAGATTGGTGCACTCGTCGTTGCGGCTCCTTACGCCAGGTCGCGAGCGATGCTGCGTTGCCAGCGACGATCAACGAACGGCTCGCCGTCGCGCCAGGTCTGCAGTGTCACCACGACGTCGAAAGTGGTCTCGCTGACGTCGACGGCCAGCTCGGACCGGGCCCGCACTGTCGCCTCGTCCCACGCCACCGTGAAGTCCGCCGACGCTTCCGCCCGTTGGGCGAAGGTTTCCGTCGACACCGAGACCCGGCCCGTGTAGCGCTCACTCACCCGCCCACCGTCGACCCCGTAGTCGCTGCCGTGGTCGTCCGCGCACGCCGTACGCCGCCCCAGCACGTCGCGCTCGATCCACCATCGGGTGGGCACGTCTGGCGAGACCAGCTGGTCACCGTCGTCGGCGGCCCCGGCGGCGGGCAGTGGCAGCAACGGCAACCCGACCGCAGGCACCGACTCACCGGCGACCGGCAGCACCAACGACGACGCACCCCGGTCGATCGTGAGGGTCAGTGGCCGAGGCGGGGCCACGGTGTTGGGCCAGTCGACCCCGGCTACCGACAATCGCAGCACGTGCCCCGGTGCGGCCTCCCAGGTCATCGCCTCCAGCTCGAGCTCGATGTCGACGAACGTGGGTTGGTCAACCCCACTTGACCCCGATCCCCCCACCGGCATCGGCATCGGCGACACCGAGGACTCACGGTGGGTGAGGTTGAGCAGCCCCCGGGCCAGCAACGACGAGGTGCCGTCGGGGAAGACGTCACACAGCTTGGCTGACACCGAGGCGACCGGATCCGACGACGCCACCCGCAACCGCAGGACGGCGTGCCCCAGCAACGAGATCTGCTCGGCCGGCCACTGCCAGGTCAGCGACGCGGCATCGTCGTACCGCTGGTCGGTGGGCTGTCCCCACGGCAACGAGCCGGCGCAGCTGTTCCACGCGGCGGTGCCGACATCAGGCAGCACCCGGTAGGTCACCGTCCCCGCACCGAGGCCGCGCACGTCCTCACGCGCACCGACCAGCGGCCAGACCGGTGCGGAGCGCCACTGCCCCTCGACCTCATCGCGGTCCGGTCCCGGCACGGTCGACGCCTGGGCGAACCAGGTGAGCGCCGGCTCGTCGTCGTACGACGATCCGTCCGCACCCACGTCGATGCCGCGCAGCCACCGGTCCCACCACCGGGCCATCACCTGGACGAGGTCGAGGTGCGGGCCGGGCAGCGAGGTCTCGGTCGAGGCGTGCGCCCACGGGCCGAGCAGCAGCCGGTGCGGGGTGCCGGTCGAGGCGAGCGCCCGCACGGTGCGGAACGTGTTGTTGCGGTAGCCGTCGGCCCACCCGCCGACCAGCATCGTCGGGCACACGATGCGGTCGTAAGCCGGTCGCACCGAACCGTGCCGCCAGTAGGCACTGTCGCGTTGCGCCTCGGACCAGCACAGGAGCCACGGCTCGTGCCCCTCGACCCGCGCGCGCCAGGTGTCGACCCACCCGTCGCCGACCAGCGACGGCACCGGCGGCAAGGCGTTCATCGCCACCATGTAGGTCGGATAGTCGACGAGGTCGAGCAGCCGACGTGCTCCGCCCATGTAGTGCACGTCGTCGGTGAAGCGGTCGTCGGTGGCGTAGATCGCGCAGATCGCCTTCAGCGCCGGCGGTCGCTCGCAGGCGACCTGCAGCGCGTTGAAGCCGGAGTACGAGGTGCCGTACATGCCGACCGACCCGCTGCACCACGGCTGTGCGGCCAGCCACGCGATCACCTCGGCCATGTCGAGCAGCTCCTGCTCGGGATATTCGTCGGTCGCCAAGCCGTCGGAGGACCCTGTGCCGCGCAGGTCGACCCGCGCCACGGCGTAGGAGTGCTCGTCGCGCAGCCGGAGGTACTCCGGGCGGTAGGTCGCGGTCAGGTCGTCCTTGCGGTAGGGCAACGCCTCGAGCACGCACGGCACCGGCTCGGCCAGCGCGGGGAGGAACAGCGTGGTGGCCAGCCGGGTGCCGTCCGACACGGTGATGAAGATCTTCTCGGCCGTACCGCGAGCTGTTGTCTCCTCCGCACCGACACCGTCAGCCACGGGCCGCACCCACCAGGCGGGCGACCTCGTCGAACGGCAGCCCGACCGAGGTGTTGCCGTCGCGCCCGATGACCGTGCCGGCGGCGAGCAGTGCGGTGACCACAGCCTCTTCGGTAGCCTCGACGGCCGCGGCGAAGTACGGGTCCAGGTCGGTGCCGGTGACCGGCACGCCGTGCGGCGACTCGCCACGCGGGCAGCGCAGGCCGGTCGCCAGCGCCAGGAAGATCTCGCCGCTGGCGTGGGTGGCTGTGCTGCCGACCCGGGCCAGGCCGAGCCCGGCGCGCGTGGCCAACCGGGTGCACGCAGCAGCATCGAGTGCCCCGTCCGTGACCAGCACGACGATGCACGAGCCGGCGTCACCGGGGCGGCCGATGTCTGCAGGTGCGAGCAGCTGACCGACCGGCACACCGGCCACGGTCAGCCGCTCGTGCGACCCGAAGTTCGCCAGTACCAGAGCACCGACGGTCTCACCGCTGGGCAGCACCCGGGACGCTGTGCCGATCCCGCCCTTCCAGCCCAGGCAGCTCATGCCCGACCCGGCACCCACCGCGCCCTCGTCGGGGGGGAACACCGTGCCGGCCGACGCCCGCGCCGACGACAGGGCCTCGCGCACATCACCCGCCTCGACCTGCGTGCGTCTCGCGTCGGACAGGAACGAGTCGTCGCACTCGGCCACCAACGGGATGATCACGTCCTCGAGGCCGATGCCCGCGTCCTCCTCGGCCAGCAGCGCGCACGCGGCGTCGTAGACCCGGCCCACCTGCATCGTGGAGGTCAGGAACACCGGGGTCTCGGCCAGCCCCCACTCACGCAGCGACAGGAAGCCGGTGCACTCACCGGCGCCGTTGAGCACCGCACCGCCCGCCGGCACCGGGCTGCGGAACAGGTTGCCGCCCGGGTCGAGCACGGTCACCCCCGTGCGTACGACGCCCCGCCCGCGGGGTGGCGCCGGCTCGTCGTGCCACACCGTCGCGTGCCCGAGACCGACTCCCGGCACGTCGAGCACCGAGCCTGTCGGACCCGAGGGCAGCAGTCCGATCCTGACCGGGAGATCAGCAGCGCGCGGCACGCGGCACAGCATGCACCACCGGGCAGCCGCTGGGGGGAGCGCAACCGTGGCAGCATGCATGATCGTGCCGAGCCTGGACGGACTCACCGTCGTGTGGTCCGACGACGTCCTGCGCCACGAGCCGCTGCGCGAGGTGTGGGTCGGCGTTGCGACACCCGGCACCGAGGTACCCGCGCGGGCGCAGGTGCTGCTCGACGCGGTCACCGCCGCCGGCGCGCGGGTGGTTGCCTCATCGTCGTACGACGACAGCGTGCTGTCCCGCGTGCACGACAAGAACCTGCTTCTGCACCTGCGCACGGTGGCCGCCGACTGGGCGGCGGGGGACTACGAGGCGCTGGTCGGCCAGGACCGGGTGGTGCCCTACGTCTTCCCGACCGCCGGCATGCTGGACGGCCTGCCGATGCACACTCCGACCGCGACGCACGCCCGGGCCGGTCTCTGGTGCTACGACACGATGACCCTGGTCGGGCCGGGCACCTGGGAGGCGGCGCGCGCCGCGGTCGACGTGACGCTGACGGCGGTCGATGCCGTCGCGGGTGGTGAGCCTGCCGCCTACGCGCTCGTCCGACCGCCCGGGCACCACGCCACCAGGACCGCATTCGGCGGCTCCTGCTACCTCAACAACGCGGCTGTCGCAGCCGAGGCTCTGCGCGGTCACGGCGTGCCGCGGGTCGCCATCATCGACATCGACGCCCACCACGGCAACGGCACCCAGGCAGTGTTCTGGCACCGCGGTGACGTGTTCTACGGCTCGCTGCACGTCGACCCGGGCGCGGGCTGGTTCCCCCACGTCATCGGGTACGCCGACGAGCGGGGCACCGGCGACGGCGCAGGGGCCACGGTGAACCGACCGCTGCGCCCCGGCACCGGCGACGACGACTGGCTGGCGGAGCTCGAGTCGCTCACACAGGCAGCCGCAACCTGGGACGCCGGGGCGCTGGTCGTCTCTCTCGGCGTCGATGCGGCGGGGGCAGACCCGGAGAGCCCGCTGGAGGTCACCACCGACGGGTTCGCTGCGGCCGGCCGGCTGCTTGCCGGTCTGAGCCTGCCGACCGTGCTCGTGCACGAGGGCGGCTACCACCTCACCCGTCTCGGTCCGGACACGGTCGCGGTGCTCGCGGGCTTCCGCCCCGGTCGCCCTGGGTAGGCTCGGGGCGCTTGCGAGAGCGTGTGTGAGGACCGAGGAGCGAGGGTGCCGCAGTGACGACGTACGTCTACGACTTCACGCAGGGCAGCAGGGACATGAAGGACCTGCTCGGGGGCAAGGGTGCCAACCTCGCGGAGATGACCAACCTCGGCCTGCCGGTGCCGCCCGGGTTCACCATCACCACCGAGGCCTGCAAGGTCTACCTCGACAGCGGTGAGGAACCGGCTGAGCTACGCGCCGAGGTCAGTCGTCACCTCGAGGCGCTCGAGGCCACCATGGGCCGCACGCTGGGCCAGCCCGACAACCCGCTGCTGGTGTCCGTGCGGTCCGGCGCGAAGTTCTCGATGCCCGGCATGATGGAGACGGTCCTCAACGTCGGGCTCAACGACGAGTCGGTGCTAGGGCTCGCGGGGCAGTCGGGCAACCCGCGTTTCGCGTGGGACTCCTACCGCCGCCTCATCCAGATGTTCGGCAAGACGGTGCTCGACATCGGCGGCGAGCACTTCGAGGACGTGATCGAGGAGGCCAAGAAGGCTCGCGGCTCCGACGACGACCTCGACCTCGACGAGGACGACCTGCGCGGCATCGTCGCCACCTTCAAGGAGATCGTGGCCAAGGAAGCCGGTCGCGACTTTCCCGCCGACCCGCGCGAGCAGATGGACCTCGCTGTCCGCGCCGTCTTCGACTCGTGGAACGCCCCGCGCGCCATCCTCTACCGCCGCCAGGAGCGCATCCCGGGCAAGCTCGGCACCGCGGTCAACATCTGCTCGATGGTGTTCGGCAACCTGGGCATGGACTCCGGCACCGGTGTCGCGTTCACCCGCGACCCGGGCACCGGTCAGCAGGGCATCTACGGCGACTACCTCCAGAACGCGCAGGGTGAGGACGTCGTCTCCGGCATCCGCAACACCTTGCCGCTGCAGGACCTGGAGGGCATCGACAAGACGGCGTACGACGAGCTGCTCGCCACGATGGAGACGCTGGAGAACCACTACCGCGACCTGTGCGACATCGAGTTCACCATCGAGCGCAACAAGTTGTGGATGCTGCAGACCCGGGTCGGCAAACGCACCGCCGGTGCGGCGTTCCGCATCGCCACCCAGCTGGTCGACCAGGGCCTGATCGACCTGGACGAGGCGCTGACCCGGGTGACCGGCGACCAGCTTGCGCAGCTGATGTTCCCGCGGTTCGACGAGGCGGCGAAGGCCAAGCAGATCGGCAAGGGCATGAACGCCTCACCGGGTGCTGCGGTGGGCAAGGCGGTCTTCGACTCGTACACCGCGGTCAAGTGGTCCCGATCCGGTGAGGACGTGATCCTGGTCCGCCGCGAGACCAACCCCGACGACCTGGACGGCATGATCGCGGCGCGCGGCATCCTGACCAGCCGGGGCGGTAAGACCAGTCACGCGGCCGTGGTCGCTCGCGGCATGGGCAAGACGTGTGTCTGCGGCGCCGAGGGCCTCGACGTCGACACCAAGAGGCGCCGCATCACCGTGGGTGACCTGGTGATCGAGGAGGGCGACGTCATCTCGGTGGACGGCACCTCGGGTGCGGTCTACCTCGGTGAGGTCCCAGTCGTCCCGTCGCCGATCGTGCGATATTTCGAGGGCGATCTCGACGTGGACAACCTCGACGAGGCCGACCCGCACACCGACCTGGTGCGCGCTGTGCACCGGCTGATGACCCACGCCGACGGCAAGCGACGGCTGCAGGTGCGGGCCAACGCCGACAACCCGGAGGACGCCGACCGGGCTCGGCGCTTCGGCGCTCAGGGCATCGGCCTGTGCCGCACCGAGCACATGTTCCTCGGCGACCGTCGGAGGCACGTCGAGCGGTTGATCCTCGCCGACGGCGACGAGGAGGTCGAGGAGGCGCTGGCGCAGCTGCTGCCGTTGCAGCGCCAGGACTTCCTGGGCATCTTCGAGGCGATGGACGGCCTGCCGGTTACCGTCCGGCTGCTCGACCCGCCGCTGCACGAGTTCCTGCCCAACATCACCGAGCTCTCGGTGCGCGTGGCGATGGCCGAGGCGCGCGGGGAGAAGAACGAGAACCAGCTGCGGCTGCTGCAGGCCGTGCACCGCTTCCACGAGCAGAACCCGATGCTCGGTCTCCGTGGCGTGCGGCTGGGCATCGTCGTACCCGGGTTGTTCGCCATGCAGGTGCGCGCGATCCTCGAGGCCGCAGCTGAGGTCAAGAAGGCCGGCGGCGACCCGCGGGTCGAGATCATGGTGCCGCTGGTCGGTGCCGTGCAGGAGCTCGAGCTGGTGCGCGAGGAGGCGGAGCGCATTGCCGCCGAGGTCGGCGAACGTGAAGGAGTCGAGCTCGCGAGCCTCATCGGCACGATGATCGAGCTGCCGCGCGCGGCTCTGACGGCAGACCAGATTGCCGAAGCCGCCGACTTCTTCTCTTTCGGTACCAACGACCTCACCCAGACCACCTGGGGCTTCTCCCGCGACGACGTGGAGGCTGCGTTCTTCTCGGCGTACCTCGAGAAGGGCATTTTCGGGGTGTCGCCGTTCGAGTCCCTCGACATCGAAGGCGTTGGAGCCCTCGTCCGTCTCGGCACCGAGGGCGGCCGGCGGACCCGGCCCGACCTCAAGGTCGGCGTGTGTGGCGAGCACGGCGGCGACCCGGCCTCGGTGCACTTCTTCCACCAGGTCGGGCTCGACTACGTGTCATGCTCGCCGTTCCGGGTGCCGGTCGCGCGGCTGGAGGCTGGTCGGGCTGTTCTGGTCGCGGGTGAGAGCGACAGCCGGTGACGCGCGCGTGACGTTGGTCCGGTTCACCGTGCGCACCGTGGCCGCGCTGCTCGTGCTGGTGGTCGTGGTGCTCGGTGCCACGGCGACGCGGGTGTGGCTGGTGGCGAGGCAGGACAACCGACGGGTGTCCGACACGATCGTGGTGCTCGGTGCTGCCCAGTACAACGGTCGCCCCTCGGCTGTGCTGGTGGCCCGGCTCGACCATGCGCGGCTGCTGTTCAAGGAGCACGTCGCGCCGCGCATCATCACCGTGGGGGGCAAGCAGGCCGGTGACACCTTCACCGAGGCGTCCGCCAGCAAGACCTGGCTGGTGGCGCACGGGGTGCCGGCTGCCCGGGTGGTCGCGGTGGCGGCCGGGCGCGACACGCTGTCCAGTGTGGTAGCGGTCGAGTCGGAGATGGCGCGCCGGCACTGGACGAGCTCGGTGCTGGTCACCGATCCGTGGCACGCGTTGCGCGCCCGGGCGATGGCCAACGACCACGACATGAACGCGGTCGTCTCGCCCACCCGGCAGGGCCCGGCGGTGCGGCAACGCTCGACCGAGCTGCGCTACATCGCCCGCGAGACCTTGGCCTACCTCTACTACAAGGTCTTCCACCGCAGCGCCGACTCCGGCACGACCGCGGTCTGAGGCTGCTCTTACGGTGACCGACGTCCAGCAGCACGCCCAGGAGCGCTGGGTGGGTGAGCCCGCGAAGCGCCCGGGCCGGTCGGCGTACGAGCGGGACCGGGCTCGGGTCCTGCACTCCTCGGCCCTGCGTCGCCTCGCCGCAAAGACCCAGGTGGTCGTGCCGGGGGAGAGCGACTTCCCGCGCACCCGGCTGACCCACTCGCTGGAGTGCGCGCAGATCGGTCGTGAGCTCGGAAAGGCGCTGGGCGCCGACCCCGACCTCGTCGAGACCGCCTGTCTGGCTCATGACCTCGGCCACCCGCCGTACGGCCACACCGGCGAGGCCGCACTCGATGAGGTGGCGCGGGCGGCCGGCGGCTTCGAGGGCAACGCGCAGAGCCTGCGCATCCTCACCCGGTTGGAGGCCAAGACGTTCTCGCCCGAGGGTCGCAGCGTCGGGCTCAACCTCACCCGGGCCGCGCTGGACGCCGCCTGCAAGTACCCCTGGGCGCGTGGTGGCGGTCCCGACGGTGCCACCAGCAGCAAGTACGGCGTCTACGACGACGACCTCGACGTCTTCGGCTGGCTGCGCGACGGGGCGCTCGACACCCAGCGCTGCCTGGAGGCGCAGGTGATGGACTGGTCTGACGACATCGCCTACTCGGTGCACGACCTCGAGGACGCCGTTGTCGCCGGCCACCTCGACCTCGCGCTGCTGGATGACGCGGCCGAACGCCAGTCGCTGTGCGCTCTGGTCGCGACCCGCCTGCCCGACGCAGCGCCGGACGAGGGTGAGCAGGCGCTGGACCGGTTGCTGGGGCTGGAGTTCTGGCCGTCGTCGTACGACGGCAGCCATCGCTCGCTGGCGGCGCTGAAGAACACCACCAGCCAGCTGATCGGTCGGTTCTGTCAGGCCGCCGAGCACGCCACCCGCGAGGTGTCCGGCCCGTTGCCGCTGCACGGCTATGCCGCCGACCTGCAGGTGCCGCGCGAGGCCCGGATGGAGGTGGAGGTGCTCAAGGCGGTCGCCGACCGGTATGTGATGTCGCGCGAGGACGCCGAGCGGCGCTACGTCGAGCAGCGCGTGCTCGTGCAGGAGCTGGTGGCCGAGCTGACCGCGCGGGCGCCGGTCGGGCTCGACCCGCTGCTGGCCGACGAGCACGCGGCGGCCCCCCACGACGCCGCCCGGCTGCGGGTCGTGGTCGACCAGGTCGCCCAGCTGACAGATGTGTCGGCCGCTGCTCTGCACGCCCGGCTGACCGCCCGCTGAGGCACCTGTGGGCGACCGTCCCGGGCGTCCCTGACGCACCTAGACTGGCCCCATGGCCGGCCGGATCCGTGACGAGGACGTGGTGCTCGTCAAGGAGCGCGCGGACCTTGCTGACGTCATCGGCGACGTGGTCACCCTGCGCCCGGCCGGCGGCGGCAACCTCAAGGGCCTGTGCCCCTTCCACGACGAGAAGTCGCCGTCGTTCTCGGTGCGTCCATCGGTGGGCTCGTGGCACTGCTTCGGCTGCCAAGAGGGTGGCGACGTCATCTCCTTCGTGATGAAGATCGACCACCTGACCTTCGCGGAGACCGTCGAGCGGCTGGCAGCGAGGTTCGCCATCACGTTGCGCTACGAGGAGGGCGGTGCCGCGACCGGCCGTAACCCCGGTCAGCGCACCCGGCTGGTCGATGCCCACAACGCGGCCGCGACCTTCTACCAGGAACAGCTCGCCGGGCCCGGAGCGGGTGCGGGTCGCCAGTTCCTGTCCGAGCGCGGTTTCGACCAGGCAGCCGCCGAGACATTCGGCGTGGGCTTCGCCCCCCGCGAGTGGGACCAGCTCACTCAGCACCTGCGCGGCCGTGGCTTCAGCACCGACGAGCTCGTCCTCGCCGGACTGGCGCGGGAGGGTCAGCGCGGCCCGATCGACCGCTTCATGTCTCGTCTGCTGTGGCCGATCCGTGACATCGGCGGTGACGTCATCGGCTTCGGCGCGCGGCGGCTGTTCGACGACGACCGCATCGAGGCGAAGTACGTCAACACCCCCGAGACCCCGATCTACAAGAAGTCCACCGTGCTCTACGGCGTCGACCTCGCCAAGAAGGAGATCGCCCGGCGCATGCAGGCCGTCATCGTCGAGGGCTACACCGACGTGATGGCCTGCCATCTCGCCGGCGTCGGCACCGCCGTGGCCACCTGCGGCACGGCGTTCGGCGACGACCACATCAAGATCCTGCGCCGCCTGCTGATGGACCAGAACGAGTTCCGTGGCGAGGTGGTGTTCACCTTCGACGGCGACAGCGCCGGCCAGCGTGCCGCTCTCAAGGCGTTCCGCGACGACCAGAAGTTCGTCACCCAGACGTTCGTAGCAGTTGAACCCAGCGGCATGGACCCCTGCGAGCTGCGCCAGCACAAGGGTGATCCGGCGGTGCGTGACCTGGTCGCCCGCCGGGTGCCACTCTTCGAGTTCGCGATCCGCAGCACGGTCGACTCCTTCGACCTCGACACCGCTGAGGGCCGCACCCAGGCCACCAGGGCCGGCATGGAGGTCGTGCGCGAGATCCGTGACGTCTCGCTGCGCAGCAACTACGCCCGCTCGCTCGCGGGTTGGGTGGGTCTCGCCGACCCCGACGAGCTGGTCCGGGCGGCCCGCGGCGGTGTCCGCGAGATCGGCCGGCGGGCCACCGAGCCCATCGTGGGCACCGCCGCTGGCCCCGATCCGCACGACCCGTCGCTGCGCTACGAACGCGACAGCCTCAAGATCGCGCTGCAGGTCCCCGCGCTGGCCGCAGCGACGTTCGACGGCCTCGACATCAGTGTCTTCACCGCCCCTGCGTATGTCGCCCTGCGTGGCGCGATCGAGGCCGCCGGCGGGGTGACGGCTGCGGGCGTCGGGGGAGCGGAGTGGGTCGAGGCCGTGGAGCGCGCTGCCCACAGCGAGTCCGACGACGCCGTACGCCGCCTTGCCCGCGAGCTCGCCGTCGAGCCACTGCCCTCGGACGAGCAGGCTCTGACCCGATATGCCACCGAGGTGCTGGCCCGGCTGGAGGAGGTCGCCGCCACGCGCCGGATCACCGAGGTCAAGTCCCGGCTGCAGCGGCTGAACCCGGTCGAGGCGGTAGGGGACTACAACCGGCTCTTCGGCCAGCTGGTCGCCCTCGAGGCGCACCGACGGTCTCTGCGCGAGCGGGCCATCGGCACGCTCTGAGCGCGAACCGGACCTTTCGGGCAGATTACGAGATCCACTCACTAATCCTGCTGCGGGCCGGCCCCGTCTCCGTGCACACTGCTGGCCATGGGGGATCTCTCCGTCCTTCCCGGTCTCATTGATGACCAGGAGCCGTCCAGCGCGGGCGGCGGTGCTGTCGTGCCCGGGCAGACGAGTTCCGCCACGGCCCTCGACGCGCTCGACGCTCTCCCCCTGCCGGAGGAGCCGACCCCCGAGGAGCTGATGGCGGAGGCCGTCGAGGCGGCCGACGCCGACGAGCCGGACGACTCCGGCGGCCCCGCGCTGGACGACACCGGCCCCTCGGCGTCCGCAGACCTGGTGCGGGTCTACCTGCGCGAGATCGGCCGGGTAGCCCTGCTCACCGCTGCCGATGAGGTCGATCTTGCCCAGCGCGTCGAGGCCGGCATCTTCGCCGCCGAACGGCTCGACGACGGTGATCGGGGCGCAGCAGCCAAGCCCAACGCAGCACTGCGCCGCGACCTGCTCGCAGTCGCGGCCGACGGCCAACGCGCCAAGGCCCGCCTCATCGAGGCCAACCTGCGCCTGGTTGTCTCGATCGCCAAACGCTATGCCGGACGGGGCCTGCCGTTCCTCGACCTGATCCAGGAAGGCAACCTCGGCCTGATCCGGGCGGTCGAGAAGTTCGACTACACGCGCGGCTTCAAGTTCTCGACGTACGCCTCGTGGTGGATCCGGCAGGCGGTCTCCCGGGCGGTCGCCGACCAGGCCCGCACGATCCGCATCCCGGTGCACATGGTCGAGACGGTGAACCGCATCCTGCGCACGCAGCGGATGCTGGTGCAGACCCTGGGCCGCGACCCGACGGCCGAGGAGATTGCCACCCACGTCGACCTGCCCGCGGCCAAGGTCGAGGAGATCAGACGCCTGGCCATGGAGCCGGTGTCGCTCCACTCACCGGTCGGTGAGGAGGACGGCTCCGAGCTCGGTGACCTCATCGAGGACGTCGAGTCGGTCGCCCCCGCCGAGATGGTCTCAGCCGGCATGCTCGCCGGTCACGTCGATGACGTGCTCAACCATCTCGGTGCACGCGAACGCGAGGTCGTGCGCATGCGTTACGGCCTCGGTGACGGCCAGCCCCACACGCTCGAAGAGGTCGGTCGTGCCTTCGGCGTCACCCGCGAACGGGTGCGTCAGATCGAGGCCAAGAGCCTCGCCAAGCTGCGTCACCCGCACCTGTCTGCGCAGCTGCGCGACTACCTCGGCGGCTGACCACGCCCGACCGGGTCGCCGGTCCCTGGCCCGTGACTAGTTCGTCATGACCCGTCCCGTCATCGCGAGATAGCCCGAACCCACGGGTTTCTGACAGGTCGATGACAACTACATGACAGCCCTGTCATCTACGACCACCTCCTCATCGGCCACGCCCACAGTTGCGGCGAACCCGCGGTCTGCGGTGAAGCACGGTGACGAGGAGACCAACCATGGGCGCGATCCCGATGGCGACGACACGAGTGGTGCGAGCATTGCTGGGGGCCGCTCTGGTCACCGCTCTGCTGCCCGCTCTGCAGGTGGCAACGACCTCGACCGCGGCGGCAGCAACGCCGTTGGCCTCCGGCGCGATCACCCTGCACGTGCAGAGCGCGCGCTCGGTGAACCTCGGCACCGGCTTCGTGCACAAGGGTGACGCCGTCACGTCGTACAAGTGGCTGATCAACAAGGACGACACCGGTGACCCCGGTACGTCGGCAGACCAGGGCACGGCCACGTGTCTGCCCACCAACGAGCTGGGCGTGGCCAACAGCGCCTACGACCCGAACAACTGCCCGTGGCCCTCGGTCCGAGCCACCTCGGGCTTCGCTCCGATCGTGGCCCAGGGCGACGAGACCACTCTCGCCGCGGCACCCAAGGTCCTCTCCGGCCTGCCCGGCGGCAAGTACCTCATCTCGGTCACCGCTGACGGCTTCAAGATCGACGGTGCGCACTTCACCGTCAACGGGGGCACTCAGAACGTCACCGTCGAGATGAACCCGACCCCGCTGCCGCTGAGCACGCTGCGCATCGAGGTCTTCAACGACAACGCGCCGGTTGACGCGACCTATGAGGTCGACGCCGAAAGGGGCCTGGCCGGCTTCGTCGCGCACCTGTCCGACGTCTTCGGCCCGGTCAGCGTCGACTACTACGGCAACGCGCTGTGCACGAAGTACCTGCGGGTCCAGATCCTCAACGGCGTCACGAGCAACGTGGCCGAGACCGTCGCCACCGAGGGCCTGCCGATCGCCTTCGACGCCAACAACAAGCCGATTGTCGATTCCTCGTCGACCGGTGTGTGCACGAGTGATGCCAATGGTCTGATCAAGATCCCGAACATGGGCCCGAACCGGATGGCCGCCACAATCACGCCGCCCGTCCCCGCCGCCGGCCAGACGTTCCAGTACGTCCAGACCACCACCCTCGAGGGTGGCCACGACCACGACATCTGGAGCCAGGAGGGGGCGACCGGCTTCGACACCGAGCAGACCAAGGGTGCCGAGCTCGTCCCGTCGGTCCAGTTCGGGTTCGTCAAGACCCAGGCGCTCTCGGTGCCGGCCGTCGCGCCGACCGGTGAGATCAAGGGTGTCGCGGTCTCCCAGCTCACCTACATCGGCGGCAAGAACGGTCAGGTCGCTCCGCAGACAAACCTCGCCGGCGCCACCACCGATGGTCCGATCGTCAACCCGTGGGTGGCACTGTCCGACCTCAACCGCGGCGACCAGCAGGTCTACGTCGGCCGCGGCGCTGCTGACGGCACCTTCGACATCAAGAACGTCCCGGACGGCACCTACCAGCTCTCGTTGTGGGACGACCCGCAGGACTACATCCTGTGGAGCTTCAACGTCGAGGTGAAGGACGGCGCGCTGACCGACGTCGGCCAGAAGGCCATCGTCGGCTGGTTCACCCACATGCATGGCCACGTCTTCATCGACGCCAACGGCAACGGCAAGCGTGACTCGGGCGAGCGCGGAGTCCCCGGCTTCGCCCTCACCATCCGCGAGCGTGACAACACCCTGATGGACCAGGCGTCCAACACGGTCACCACCAACGACTCCGGTGCCTACGACATCGCCGAGACCTACCCGATGGGCAAGTTCCTGGTGATGGAGGCGTTCAACACCCGCTACCAGACCACCGGCATCACCTACCAGGCCGACAACGAGCCCACGGCCACCACCAAGCTCGGTGCTGGCGTCGACCTGAGCTTCCTGCCGATCATCGGCCTCGGCTCCAACGTCGACTGGGGCGTCCAGCCCTACGCGCCGAACACCAACGGTGGCATCGTCGGCACGATCTCCTACGACACCACCCGCAACGAGCTCGACGCGGCCCAGGCGGCGTCCGAGTCCTACCAGCCCGGCATCCCGGACATGACCGTCCGGCTCTACCAGTCCGTGCCCTGCTCGGTCACCGACCCGGCGCTCGTGGCCAACCAGTGCCGCCTCGGCAAGGAGATCGTGCCGCTGTCGGTCCCGGACCCGGCAGACCCGACCCTGACGATCATCAACCCCGACCCCAACCGGGGTGCCCTGGTCCACGGACCCGAGGTCATCGGTGCCGACCCGCTCAACCCGACCAGCCCCTACACCTCGGAGACCTACAGCCCGCCGAGCGGCTGCACCGCACGGCAGTACGACGGCACGATCCTGACCGGCGCCGAGGCCGGCGCCAACGCCGACCAGCTCGCGCTGCCGCCGGCCGGCAACTCCAACTACTTCTGTGTCGAGGCACCGATGCTCGGCTCGGCAGTCGGTCCGGGCGATGACACGCCCGGTGCGTTCGGCCAGACCGTGAACGGCAACTACGGCTTCGGCGACCTGACTCCGGGCGACTACATCGTCGCTGTCGACATCCCGAACAACCCGGTCGGCGGCGGCAAGATGTACAAGGCCACCTCCGAGGCCGACGTCAACGTCTTCGACGGTGACAGCTATCTGCCGCAGTCGAACTTCCCGCCGGCCAGCCCGGCCATCGCGGGCGACCCGCCGGCCGGTGCGCAGCCTGTGCCCACGCCCGTGCAGCCGCCGTCCCAGCAGGCCGGGATCATCTCGCCCTGCGCCGGCCCGATGCAGAACGTGCATGTCACCAACCCGGCTTTCGTTGCCGGCGGCGGCAGCCCGTTCGAGGGGCAGGACAAGCCGTCCTGCACCGACAAGCTCGTGACGGTGCGCAACGGGCAGGCCACCGCGCCCAACTTCAACCTCTTCACCGACGTCCCTCTGCCCACCCACTTCTGGGGCCTGACGCTCAACGACCTCGGCATCTCGCTGGACCGTCGCAGCGCCAACTACGGCGAGGCGCAGGGCATCCCGAACGTGCCCGTCGGCCTTTACGACTCCTTCGGTCGGCTGACCTACACCACGCACACCGACTACAACGGGCTCTACGAGGCGCTGGTGCCGAGCACCGACACCTTCAACTGCCCCGTGCCCGCCGGTCCCTGCCCGAACATGTACCGCTTCGTGGGCAACGACCCGGGACAACCGGGTGCCCTCAACGCGGACTACAACCCTCGGTTCCGCACCATCGCCACGAACTTCCAGGCCTGGCCTGGTCTCTACACGGTCACCGACGAGGCGCCGACCCAGGTCGCCGCGACGGTCCTGACGCCGGACACCACGGTCGCCAACCGGACCATCTGTGACCTCGCCGCCAACTCCCCGCAGATCTTCGCGGTGGACCGGCCCTACATCCGCCAGCCGACCTTGGCGTCCCCGGACCCCCGGACCGTCACGGTCAAGGGGGTCGGCTTCGGAGCGACACCCGGTGTGCTCAAGGTGAACGACACCGTGGTCTCCGTCACGGCACCCAACTGGTCAGACACGAGCATCACCTTCACGGTGCCTGCGACGATCCCCGTCACCACCATCGTCAATGGCCTCCCGGTTACGACCAACGTGCCGTTCAACGGAGCCCTGGCGCTCAGCATCACCAACACCACCAGCAAGCTGTTCACCTACAACGGCCTCACCATCCAGGCTCTCGGTGCTTTCGTGAACAACACGAGGGGCCAGACCACCAGCAACCCCCAGCTCGCCGAGGTCGGTCCAGGCAAGCAGTACTCGACCATCCAGGCTGCTCTCAACGCTGCCCTGCCGACCGGCAATCGTCCCTACTGGCTGGTCGTCGTGTGGCCGGGCACCCCGACCGTCGACGGCCCGCGGGGTGAGTACACCGAGAACGTGATCGTGCACCACCAGGTGCACCTCCAGGGCGTTGGCCCCGGCGGCTTCCAGGGCACGACCTACGTCCCCGGTTCCATCATCGACGGCTCCGCCTTCAACCCGGACAACCCCGACGGCATCGCGTGGATCGCGCTGCTGGGCAGCCTGGCCTACTCCGGCAACGCGGCCGTCCCGGACGCAGCCGCCGTCACCGTGCTGCACGGCACCAGCGGGCCGAACCTGGTCCCGTCCACCTACGCCTTGACCATCGACGGCTTCACCATCACCGGTGGTGCCCAATCCAACGTCGGCGTCAACGCCAACATCATCACCGGCGGCATCAAGACACCGTACGGCGCCACCGGTGCCCTGATCACCCAGGGCGGCGGTGTCTACGTCCACAACAACGTCGCCGGCTTGCAGCTGACCGACAACGTCATCGTCGGCAACGGCGGCTCCTACGGCGGTGGCGTTCGGGTCGGCACCCCCTACGTCACCAACAACCGCAACACCGACCTCAAGCTCTCGCGCAACCAGATCCGGGACAACGGCGGGACCAACCTCGCCGGGGGCGTCGGCATCTTCGCCGGCAGTGCGGGCTACTCGGTGGACCACAACGCCATCTGTGGCAACCACTCCTCGGAGTACGGCGGCGCCATCTCGGCCTTCGGCTACAACGGCAGCAACGGCCTGGCGGCCACGGGCAACTCGATCGACCACAACCGGATCTGGTTCAACCAGTCCTACGACGAGGGCGGCGGCATCATGGTCGCCGGCGAGCTGCCTGCCGACCCGAACTCCCTCTCACCTGGCAGTGGTCCGGTGACCATCGACGCCAACGTGATCCAGGCCAACCTGGCCAACGACGACGGCGGCGGCATCCGGCTCCTGCAGGTCAGCGGCTCCAACGTCAGCCAGCCGGGCCGGATTGCCACGCCGACTCAGGTGCGCAACGCGCTCGGCACCATCGACATCACCAACAACACCATCGCCAACAACGTCTCCGCCCACGAGGGCGGCGGCCTGGCGCTCGACGACGCGGTGTTCGTCAACGTCGTCAACAACACCATCGCCAAGAACCTGACGACGGCTACGGCCGTCACCAGCGACGGCCAGCCGGCTCCTGCCGGCTTGTCCACCGGCCCGCTGAGCCTCCCGCTGCGGGCACGCCTCCTGAACAACAACGTCTTCAACGCACGGGCATCGATCCTGAAGTCGACCACGTACGGGAAGCCCACGCTGTTCAACGACATCTTCTCGGACAACCGGGCGGGAACCTTCGACGGCGGGACGGTCACCGGCATCACAGCGGCCGACGCATTCGGGTGGGACATGGGTGCAGCGGACCACTCGGCCCAGCTCAGTCCGACGAACTCGGTCCTGCAGGCCGGAGCACTGAGCAGCGACGTCGTCGCTTCGCCGACCAACAAGGTCGGGGTCGACCCGGGCTTCACCACCTCCTACGACGTGGGCGTCAGCCTCCTCAACCTGCGCACCTTCCCTGCCTTCCGGCAGGCGGTCATCGTGACCCAGCAGCTGCCTCCGAGCCTCTTGGGTGACTACCACCTGGTCGGTACCGCTTCACCGGCTTACGGCGGAGGCGCAGCCAGCAAGGCTGTGGTCTGGGGCTTGCCGTCGAACTCCATCCCGCCGGTGCCTCCCTTCGGCTACACGGTATTCGCGCCCTCGAGTGACATCGACGGGAACGTCCGACCCAGTGGCGTGGCACCGCTCGTCCGCTACGACATCGGCTCGGACCAGCTCACTCCCTGACCCACCCACACGTGGCCTGGCCGCCGCAACCCCCCCTCGCGGCGGCCAGGCCGCTTCGCCCGCCCTTTCCCCTTGCACCACACGCATCGCAGCACTCAGCAGTCCGCTCAGCTCAGCACGTTCCTTCTCGAAGCCGGAGACCATCGTGACCCAGGACATCTCAGCCGGACGTCTGACCCGACGCTCCCTGCTAGCCGGTGGCGCAGGCGCCGCGGGCGCGACGCTCCTCGGTGCGCGCCTCGTCGCGGCCGGCACCCCGGCCCGCGCCGCGGGCGGTCTCGCGACTGCCGCGGCGGTTGCTCACCCGCAGAAGTCGGTGCACCTCGTGGGCACCGACGGCTGGGTGGCGATGCCGGACAACGCCCCGGCCGACCTGCCGTTCTTCCCGGACTCGCTGGCCCCCAGCGGATTCAACACCTATGTCTTCGGCTTCCGCGACGTGACGGGGATGAGCCCGGCGATGGTCGCCGCGCAGCGGGGCAAGGCGCAGATCAGCGCTCCGATGATGTCCTTCGACGAAGAGGACGACATCCAGATCACGCTGACGAACCTCGGCCTGCTGCAGCGCCCGGACCTCTTCGACGGCCACACCCTGCACTGGCACGGCTTCGTCAACGCCATCCCGCTGTTCGACGGCGTGCCCGAGCTCAGCCTCGCCGTGCCGGTGGGCCGTGACTTCACCTACTTCTACCGTCCGCACGACGCCGGCACCTACATGTACCACTGCCACTTCGAGGACGTGGAGCACGTCCAGATGGGCATGACGGGCATGGTGTTCGTCCGGCCGAAGCAGAACAACGCACCGGTCAACGGCGACCCGATCGGCACCAAGTACGCCTACAACGACGGGGACGGATCCACTCGCTACGACCGTGAGTTCGCTTTCATGATCACCGAGCTGTGGTCGGCAGCGCACTACCGCGATGCGCACATCCAGGTGAGCAACTGGACCGACTACGACCCCAGCTTCTGGCTGCTCAACGGCCGCGCCTACCCCGACACCGTCGAGGCGAACGGCGACCCGAACTCGAACGCCGCGGGCCGGTTGCAGTACCAGCCGATCTCGTCGCTCATCAGGTGCAACGCCGGCGAGAAGGTGCTGCTGCGCCTGTCCAGCCTGGGCTACCAGAACCACGCGATGACTGTCGACAACATCGACCTCATGGTGGTGGCCAAGGACGCCAGCCAGCTCAGGGGCCGTGACGGCACCCTCAACTACCTCACGACCAACACCGTCGACGTCGGTCCTGGCGAGAGCCGCGACGTCATCTTCACCGCACCCGCGCCTGGGGAGTACCTGCTCTACGACCGCAAGTACTCCTACCTCGGCAACGGTGGCGGCCCCGGCTACGGCGGCATGATGACGAAGATCGTCGTCTCCCCGGCCGCCACGCTGCCCGCACAGACCGCCGCAAACGCGTGATCCCGCGACTGACCGAGGAGATCTGATGAATCTGGCACGCACCCTCAGGTCGCGGCGGCTGACGGCCGTGGCGGGCATCGGCGCGCTGTTGGCGGCCGCACTCGCGACCGCACCGTTGTCCGCACACGCGGCGTCGGGCACCTCCGAAGGCATCGCCTGCGACACCGATCCTCAGCAGGCGTTCTCGCTGACGGCGGAGGACGGCTATGTGTCGACCCCCGACGGCAACTCCATCTACATGTGGAGCTACGGCGCGAGCACCCGCGGCTTCCAGCTACCCGGCCCGACGCTCTGTGTGACCTCCGGCACGAAGGTGACCGTGGTCCTGCACAACACTCTTCCCGAGGACACCTCGATCGTGTTCCCCGGGCAGAAGAACGTGCAGGCCGACGGCAACCCGGCCCAGCCGCAGAGCGACAGCGGCGGCTCGCTGACCTCGCTCGTGCAGGTCGCCGACAAATTCGACAGTGTGACGAAGGTTGGCGGCTCGGTGACCTACACCTTCACCGCCGGGACTCCTGGGAGCTATCTCTACAAGAGCGGCACTGACGTCGACAAGCAGGTCCAGATGGGCATGTACGGCGCGCTCATCGTGCGCCCTGCGGCCAGCGCCGGACAGGAGAACAACCGCGTCGACTCTGCCTTCAACCCTGACCACGAGTACGTCTTCCTGCTTTCCGAGGTCGACCCCGACGTGCACCTAGCGGTGGAGCGCAGCCAGCCCATCGTGTGGGGCAACTATCACGCGCGCTACTTCATGATCAACGGCCGGAGCATGCCGGACACGTTGGCACCGAACAACGCGGCGTGGTTGCCCAACCAGCCCTATGGCGCGCTCGTGCACATCAAGCCGTACGACTCGAGCTCGAACCCGCTGCCGGCCACGATCAGGTACCTCAACGCGGGCACGGTCAACTACCCGTTCCACCCGCACGGCAGCGACGAACGCGTGGTCAACGTCGACGGCCACGCCCTCGCGGGACCGACCGGCCAGGACCTGTCGTACCAGAAGTACGACCTGGACGTTCAGCCCGGACAGACACTCGACGTGCTCATGGACTGGCGCGACGTCGAGGGCTGGAGCGCACTGACCAACCCGATCCCCACGCAGATCCCGGCGATCACCGACCAGCTGCTGGTCGGCACCGACACCTGGTTCAGCGAGAGCCCCTACCTCGGCACGAAGAACCCCACGCCGACGACCATCACGAACAACAACGAGTGCGGCGAGTACTACCACATCGCACACAGCCACGCGCTCGAGCAGGCCACCAACTACGGGGCGACCTTCGGCGGGATGATGACGGTCTTCCGCATCGACCCGCCGGCCGGCTGCCCGACCAAGTAAGGACCGCTGCGATGACTGGGAGCACTGTCATGACGTCTTCCCTCCCGGCCGACCGGCGCGCGCGCCGATCAAGCCGACTGCCCCGACCGATGTCGGCACTAGCTGCTGGCCTGGTCGCCGCCACGACACTGGCGACCGTGGCGGCTGCTGGTCCGGCGCAGGCGGCCGGAGCGCTGTCCTCCTCGGCGCGCGTGGCTGCGGTCGGGTCCTTGGCGGCTGCCGTAGCGCGGCCGATAGTCAAGCTGGCCGACCAGGGCTGCGACAGGACCGGCACCGTCGCTTCCTGCGATCTCTACGCGCTGTCGGGCAGCACCTCGGTGCTGGGCACCGCCGTGCCGATCTGGGGCTTCAGTGGGACCAGCACCGCCGGTTCTGCCTCTGCACCCGGCCCGCTCCTGGTGGTCAATCAGGGCGACACGGTCAGCATCACACTGCACAACCAGCTGGCCGGCGAGAACGTGTCGCTGTCGCTGCCAGGTCAGACCCAGGTCAGCGCCACCGGTCTGCTCAACGGTGACGACGTCTCCGGTGTCGGCAACGGGGGCACCCGCACCTACACCTTCACGGCGAGCCGTCCCGGCACCTACCTCTACCAGGCCGGACACACCGACAACGGTGCCCGTCAGGTCGCGATGGGTCTTGCTGGTGCTCTCGTGGTGCTTGCGAGCGACGGCACGGCCAACGGCAACGCGTTCGACGACGAGGCCGTCGTGGTGCTCAGTGAGATCGACCCTGCGCTGAACGCCGCTCCAAGCTCGTTCGACATGCGCAAGTTCCACCCGGCGTACCGGCTGATCAACGGGAAGGCCTTCCCCTCGACCGACCCGATCAGCACCGACCAGGGCCGCACCGTCCTGCTGCGCTACGTCAACGTGGGATCACAAACGCACACGATGAGCCTGCTGGGCTCCACCCAGACCCAGGTTGCCTTCGACGGTCACCCGCTGAACTACTCGGCCGAGCAGGTCACCGCTGTCCTCGACCCCGGCACCACGACCGACTCACTCGTGCCGGTGCCGGCCGGACCGGAGGCCAAGCTCGCGCTCTTCGAGAGCGCGCAGCACCTGGACAACAACAACCAGGTCACCGGCGTCGGCTCCACCATCACCGCGTTCGGCGGCATGATGACGTTCGTCGACACCAACGCGCCGCCGCCGATCACTGATGCCGTCGGGCCCAAGTCGCTGCACATCGCGATCAGCCCCAACCCGTCCAACGGTCTGGCGCCAGCGACCGTGACCGCCGACCTCAGTGAGGCCACGACCGGCCACTCGAACGTCTCCGGTGCGGAGTTCCTCATCGACGACTTCACCACCATCGGACCGGGCTTCGGCACGGCGATGACCGGCACCTTCGGCACCGAGTCGGTCACCGGCATCATCGGAACGATCAGCCAGATCGTGCTCGACGGCCTCAGCGCCGGCAAGCACATCGTCTACGTCCGAGGTCTCGACTCCGCCGGCAACTGGGGCGTCGTCGGCTCGGCGGTCTTCAACCTGCCCAAGACCGGTCCGCTCACCAGTGGCGGCTCGGCCACCTCTACCCCCGCCAACGGCGTCCTGCCGGTCGCCATCAGCGCCACCGGCGACGACTCCGCAGCCGGCGGCACCCTCACCGACGGCGAGTACTACCTCGAGTCGGCCAACCCGGCGCCGGCCCCCGGCACGGCGACGCACATCACGCCGAACCGCATCGCGTCGGTAGTTTCTCTGGACGCCTCCATCGCGGGCGCTGATGTGGCCGCTCTCGGTGAGGGACTGCACCACGTCTTCATCCGCAGCAAGGACAGCCTCGGCCTGTGGGGGCCGGTGCTCGACATCCCGCTCCCGGTCGACCTGCACGGACCGAACGTCGACGCGGCCAGCGTCTCGCCCAACCCGAGCAATGGCATCGTCACCGACAAGGCCAACCCCGGCAGCTTGATCATCTCTGCCTCGGCGACCGACCCGAACGCGGGGACCGGCGTGCCGATCAAGGTGGTGGCCGCTGAGGCCTTCCTCGACCCGAAGGTCGCAGTCCCCACCGGCGGCACGGGCATCCAGATGCTCGCTGTCGACGCCAAGTGGGACAGCCCCACCGAGTCGGTCTACGGTCTGATCCCGATCTCGGCGGTCAGGGCGCTCAGCATCGGCGTGCACACTGTCAAGGTGCGGGCCAAGGACGCGGCCGGCACGTGGGGCCCGCTCTTCACGGTGAACCTGTACGTCGACAAGACAGCTCCTGTCCTCGGCGCACTCGCGGTGGTCCCTGGCAACACGGCGACCGGGCCGGTGCCGAACGCGGCGCTCACCCTGACGGCGCCGCTGACGGAGACGGCCGTGACACCGGGGGGTGCGCTGCTCCAGGCCGCTGAGGTCTGGATCGGCACCACCGACCCGGGAGCCGGCAAGGGCACCAAGGTTCCGTTCACCACTGTCGGCGGCAACGTCTCGGTCACCATGACCGGTCCGGCCACCTCGAACCAGGTGAACCTCCGGGTCCAGGACATGGCAGGCAACTGGAGCAACGTGGTCTTCGCGCCAGTCGTCGTCTACATCCCGAACGCGATCTTTGGAGACACCTTCGACGCCGGCACGTTCGCGGCGTGGGCGGCGTCCACCGGAGGCGTGTCGGTGACGGCAGCGGCAGGCATCCCCGTCGGCGGGACGAACATGGGCTTCCAGCTCACCCTGCCGGGTGGGGCGGCCAACGCGGCGTCCTTCCTGACCGACAACACACCCGCAGCGGAGACGGCGTACAAGGCGAAGTTCGCCTTCAACCCGAACACGCTGACCACCGGGAGTGCGGTCGGCACCGCGATGACCCTGTTCGAGGCCCGCTCGGCCACGAACGCCCGGGTCTTCACGGTGCAGTACCACCGGACCAACCAGGGACCAGCCCAGGTCCGGATCGTCATGGCGAGGTCCGGCGGCCTGGGTGCACTGACCAGCGCCTACCTCCCTGTCACCGGGGCCTCCACCATCCAGGTGGACTGGCTCGCTGGACCTGCTGCCCTCGGCGCCGGTCAGGGCTCGCTGGTGCTGACGGTCACCAGCGGGACTGTGGTGAACACCGTGCGGCTGGCCGGCAACACGAGCACACTGAGGGTGGACACGGCAGTGCTGGGGGCGGTCGCCGGGTTCACCCGGACCGCGACCGGCAGCTCGGCCGGGACGGCGTACATCGACTCGTTCGTGTCGGCGCGGTTCACGCTCTAACAGCACGTTCATCAGATCCGAGGGATGGTCTCCGGGGCCCGCGTGGCCCCGGAGACCCGAGGGGGAGAGCAGATGTCCAGCACAGCAACAGCCGATCGGCCCGCGCCGGCGGCACCAGCCGCACCGCGCTCGTCGTCGATGCGTCGATGGCTGCAGATGGCCGTCGTCGTGGTGGTCGTCGCACTGGTCGGGCTCGTCGTGCGCAACGTCGCATTCGCCGGTCAGACGACGAAGATCAACCACACCATGCCGCAGAGCGCCGCAATGGAGGACAAGCTCGGCATCAGGTTCTCCCGGGTGGCCGTCATCGCTGACGGCGGCCTGGTCAACGTCAGCTATGTCGTGCTCGACAGCGAGAAGGCCCAACGGTTCCAGGCCGACCGCGCACACCCGCCGGTCCTGCGCAGCGACAAGCGAGCCGGCAGGGCCGATCGCGTCTCGCTGATGAAGCAGGGCCACGTCCTGCGCACCGGCCAGCAGTACTACTTCGTCTACCAGAACCCCAAGAACCTGGTGCGCTCCGAGGAAACCATCTCGATCGTGTACGGCGATCTGGTGCTGCGTCACGTCCCCGTCTGGTGACCTGATGTCGCCCTACGTGCGACGAGCTGCCCCATGGCCGGCTCGGCTCGTCACGGTCGTGCTCGTGGTCCTAGCCCTGCTCCTGCTCGGCCCCGCGCCGTACGCCTCCGCGCACGCCTACCTCGCGAGCAGCAACCCGGCCGACGGCACCGTGCTCGACAAGGCACCTACCGAGCTGCGGCTCGGCTTCAGCGAGTCGGTCGAGCGCTCGGCCACCCAGGTGGACATCGTCGACGGCACGGGTCACCACTACGTCACTCGTTACATCCATCAGGCCACCGCCAGCTCGGCTACGACCGAGTCCCCGATGGTGTTGCTGGTCGGCCTTCCCGCGTTGCCGCGCAGCACCTATCGGGTGACGTGGGAGACGCTGTCGATCGACGACCTGCACCGCACCAGTGGCGTGCTCGTCTTCGGCGTCCAGCAGGCCGTCGCCGCTCCGACCTTGCACGAGCCACGGCCCGCGTTCGACGAGTCCGGCTTGAGGTGGCTGGTGTTTCTCGGCCTCGCCATCGCCCTCGGCGGCTCGCTGCTCTCGACGTTGGTGCGGCGCCGGGTTCCTGCGCACGCCGACCTCGCGCGACGCAGCGAGCAGCTAGCCGTCAGCGGCGCTGTCGCCGCCGCTGTGTTGGGTATCGGTCTCTTGCTCCTCCAGGTCCAGGGCAGCGGCGACCCGATCAGCCGGCTGCTGTCCGGTACCTACGGCCACCGTTGGTGGGTGCGCGAAGCCGGCCTGCTGCTGCTCGTCGGCGCTACCGGTGCGCGACTCGTGACAGGTCCCCGCGCCACAGTTGTTGTGCGGCGCCACGCCTTCGCCCTGCTTGCCCTGGCTGCTCTGGTTTCCGGTGTCGGAACGGCGCTGGTCGGCCACTCAGCCAGTGGCACCCACGTGTCCCCCACCCGCGTCGCCGCCGATGCACTGCACCTGCTCGCCGCAGGGACCTGGTCCGGCACTGTCCTGGTCGCCGCGGTCGTGCTGCTGCCTGTGCTGCGCACCGGCGGTCCGCGCGCCGCCGCCGCACGCGCCACCCTGCGCGCCTTCGGCTGGCCCGCGGCGACCTGCGTGGCGATCATGGTCGTCACCGGCGTCTATCTCGCGAGCTCGGTCGTCGGGTCGGTCGACGCCGCACTGGTGACGGTCTACGGCCGGGTGCTGCTCGCGAAGGTCGCCGTCACCGTCGTCGCCGGTCTCCTCGGACTGTCCACCACCGTGGCGCTGCGCCGCGGCTCCGTTGCCCGGCGTACGAACCGGGTACGCGCTCGGTTGCCATTCGAGGTCCTCGCGCTTCTTGCCGCACTCGGCCTTGCTGCCGTCCTCACCTCCGCGCAACCGGCCACCGAGCCGCTGCTGGTCACGGCGCCCGCGCCGCGCACCGTGCCTGTCGTCGACCGGCAGGTCGCCGACCTGCAGGAGACGGTGGCTGTGCGCCCCAACCGGCCCGGCGCCAACGTCGTGCTCGTCGGCGTTTTCGACACCCGCCGCCCGTCGCCGGGCCTGGTGACGGCAGTGGTGGTGCGGGTGGTCGACGACGGCGGTCGCCGCAGTGCCCCCGTGGCGGCCGAGTTGATCGACGACGGCCAGTGGTCCGCCGCGGTCGATCTTGCGGCCCCCGGCGCTGTACGCATCGAGGTGGTCGCCCGCCGCGCCGGCCTGCCGGAGGCGAAGGGTCACTATCGCTGGGTGGTCCAGGCGCCCCCGCGGCAGACGTTGCCGGCACTGGTGTCCACCGCGCCGGTCGCCATGCCGCTTCGTACCCTCGCCGGTGGCCTCGCCGCCCTGCTGCTCGTCGTGGCTGCCGCGCTGATCGTCGTTCGCCGACGCCGACGTCGAGCCCCACCTCGGCGGCGCGCAGCCTCGCCGGCGGAGCATGCTTCACACGCGGCGTCATCGGCGGAGGCGTCTTCGGAGCAGTCGCTGTCGGGGCCGCTCACGCCGGTGGGCTGACGGCGCCCCGCTCGTGCGGCCACCTCGGCGCAGCAGCCTCGCGCGACCGCGGGTGCGTGCGCGACCGCGGCGTGCGGAACCAGGATGGTCCAGTGGCGTGAAGGCGTGAATGGCCGTGCACGGCGCCGAAGTCGGTACCAGCGAGGCCACCTCTGCTCACTGTCGAGGCCGCACGCGCCGGGGTTGTTGCGAGTTCGGCCTGCCCCGACAAGCGTCCGTCCACAGGTCGCGCGAGGGTCATGATTCAGCGCGCAGGCAGCCATAGAATCGAACACATGTTCGACAATGGTGCGGCGCCAGCAGGTGGCACCGCGACGCTCGTCGCCACCGCCGCCGCGGCTGCCCCCGCAGCCACATCACCCGGCGCGCCCACCTCCGCTGCGGCTACCCCCGCAGCAGCCTCTGGTGCGGAGCTGCCCACCGAGTCGGTGGCGGGGTGGATCGCGGCGTTGACCGGGTTGGACCGGTCGGTGGGGGATGCGGAGCGGGTCACCCAGCTCGAGCTGCTGGAACACCTGAAGTCCGCCGCCGCCGCGGCGCAGGCGGTGGTGACTGCGGACTTCGCGGTGTCCCAACGCGCGGAGCAGCGGGCAGGCCGGGTGCCGGCGGATCGGGTCGGGCAAGGGATCGGCGCCCAGGTCGCGCTGGCCCGGCG
>JANLYQ010000093.1:0-91243 GCA_031365725.1 Sporichthyaceae bacterium
TCATGATCAGCGTCTCGACGGCGACCCGGCTCTTGGGGTCGTCGGTGAGCAGGGCGTCCAGGATCGAGTCGCTGATCTGGTCGGCGATCTTGTCCGGGTGGCCCTCGGTGACGGACTCCGAGGTGAACAGGCGGCGGGACACGGGTGACTCCTCGCGGTGGCGAACGGGGGGCGTAGGGCGACAGGCGGGTGGACCGCGGCAGGGCAGTCTATCGGTCGGCGGGGGCAGCCAGCAGATCGAGGACGTGGTCCCAGACGGCATCGGCGAGCGCCGCCTTCGACCCGAGGGGGACCGAGGTCTCGGTGCCGTCGGCAGCGAGCACCACCGCGGCGTTGTCGTCGCCCTCGAAGCCGGTCGGGTGCCCGGGGGCACCGACCTCGTTGACGACCAGCAGGTCAGCCCCCTTGGCCGCGAGCTTGGCCCGGCCGTGGGTGAGCCAGTCGGCGTGGGCGTCCCCGGTCTCGGCGGCGAACCCGACCACGACCTGGCCCTCGCGGGTCCGCGGGTGCCGGGCCAGCTCGACCAGCACGTCGGCGGTCCGCTCGAGGGCGACTGGCTCGGGGTCACCGCCGGTCTTCTTGATCTTTGAGGCGGAGACCTGCGTAGGCCGGAAGTCGGCCACCGCCGCCGCCATCACGACCGCATCAGCGTCGGTCGCCGAAGCCAGCACGGCTCGGCGTAGTTCCTCGGCGGAGACGACCCGGACCACGGTGACCCCGGCCGGCGGCGGCAGGGACACGTTGGCGGCCACCAGGGTGACCTGCGCGCCGCGGCCCAGGGCGGCAGCGGCCAGCGCCCAGCCCTGCTTCCCCGAGGACCTGTTGCCGAGGAAGCGCACCGGGTCCAGGTGCTCGCGGGTGCCGCCGGCGGACACCACGACGTGCCGGCCGGCGAGGTCGGCAGCCGGTGTCCGCCCGGCCAGGGCCCGGGTCACGGCAGCGAAGATCTCGGCCGGCTCGGGCAGTCGACCGGGCCCGGTGTCGGTGCCGGTGAGACGACCGCTCGCGGGCTCGATCACCTGCACACCACGGCTGCGCAGGGTGGCGACGTTGGCCACCGTCGCGGGGTGCAGCCACATCTCGGTGTGCATGGCCGGGGCCATCACCACCGGGCAGCGCGCGGTGAGCAGCACGTTGGTCAGCAGGTCGTCGGCCAGCCCGTGCGCGGCGCGGGCAAGCAGGTCGGCGGTGGCGGGTGCGACGACCACGACGTCGGCTTCCTGCCCGAGGCGCACGTGCGGCACGTCAGCGACGTCGTCCCAGACCTCGGCGGTGACCGGGTGCCCGGAAAGCGCCGACCACGTGGGGGCGCCGACGAACTCCAGTGCCGCACGGGTCGGCACGACCCGCACGTCGTGGCCGCTCTCGGTCATAAGCCGCAACAGCTCGGCCGACTTGTAGGCGGCGATGCCGCCGCCCACACCCAGGATCACGCCGTACGCCGCCCGGGTGCGGGCACCGCGGCGCGAGCCGGGCGTGGAGCTCGACACTCGTGTCTGGCCTGCGCCGGTCGGGCCTGCGCCGGTCAGGCCGGGTCGATCTTCTCGGCTGTCAGCTGACCGGTGCTGATCTCGCGCATGGCAATCGACAGCGGCTTCTCGTGCACGTGGGTCTCGACCAGCGGACCGACGTACTCGAGCAGGCCCTCGCCCAGCTGGGAGTAGTAGGCGTTGATCTGACGGGCCCGCTTAGCGGCGTAGATGACCAGGCTGTACTTGGAGTCGGTCGCGGCGAGCAGGTCGTCGATGGGCGGGTTGGTGATGCCCTCAGGTGCGGCGGCGATGCCGGACACGGGTGACCTTCCGATGGACGTCAGGGGGTGCGCCCGGACCGCCTACGGGGCGGTGTCGGGGGCAAGCGCCCAGGTTACCAGGTGGCTGACGACCTCCGGGATGCTCGTGTTGACCAGCGTCGCGTCGAACTCCGGCTCGGCCGCGAGCTCCTGGCGCGCCACGCCCAGCCGCGCCTCGACGATCGCCGGGTCCTCGGTGCCACGGGACGTGAGCCGGCGTACCAGCTCGTCCCAGGACGGCGGGGCCAGGAAGACCAGGTGCGCCTCGGGCAGCGCGGCGCGCACCTGCCGGGCCCCCTGCAGGTCGATCTCGAGCACGACCGGGCGGCCTTGCCCCAGATGGGTGAGGACCGGCTCGCGCGGGGTGCCGTAGAGGTTGCCGGCGAACTCGGCCCACTCCAGCAGGCCGCCCCCGGCGACCAGCGCCTCGAAGCCGGCCCGGGTGACGAAGTGGTAGTGCACCCCGTCGACCTCGCCGGGACGCGGGTGCCGACTGGTTGCCGACACCGACAGCCAGATCTCCGGGTGCTCGGCCCGCAGCGCGCGCACGACGGTGCTCTTGCCGACACCCGAGGGGCCGGAGAGCACCAGCAGGCGGGGCCGGTCGGTGGCGTGCGCGGCCCCGACCGAGGGCATCAGGCTGAGCCGCCGAACTCCCGCTCGAGGGCGGCCAGCTGCTGGGTGCCGAGACCACGCACGCGACGGCTCTCGGAGATGCCGATCTCTTCCATGATCTTGCGGGCGCGGACCTTGCCGACACCCGGCAGCGCCTCGAGAACGGCGACGACCTTCATCTTGCCGACGATGTCGTTGCCGCCCTCACGACCGCCCTCCTTGAGGACCTCGATCAGTGAGGCACCCGAGTGCTTGAGCCGGTTCTTCACCACCGCCCGCTCGCGCCTCGCGATGGCGGCCTTCTCGAGGGCCGCCGACCTCTGCTCGGGGGTCAAGGGGGGCAGCGCCACTGCAGGTCACCTCGTGCATCGAGAGCAAATGATGGGGGTCGAACGATCCGCTGAACCTAGCGAGTGCACGGCCTGACAAGCAATGCGGGGCAATGCCTGCTCGCCGAGTCGGACCGAACGAGCGAGGCCGTGCTGACCGACCGGTCAGCTCCGGCACTCCGCGAGGTCAGCCCCGGCACTCCGCTAGGTCAGCCCAGGGACGCCGCAAGGTCGGCTGCAGCCGCCCCGACGTCGGGTGCGCCGGTGACAGGCCGACCGACGACCAGCAGGTCGGCCCCGTCGGCCAGCGCCTGCTGCGGGGTGGCGACCCGTGCCTGGTCGTCGCCACCGGCGGAGCCTGCGGGTCGCACCCCGGGGGTGATCAGGTGCACGTCCGGCCCGACCTCACGGCGTACGTCGGCAACTTCCAGCGGTGAGCACACGAGGGCGCGCGCTCCTCCCTCGACGGCGAGCACCGCGAGCCGACGGACGGCGTCGCGCGGCGAGCCGACGACGCCGATCGCCGCGAGCTCGCCGGGCGAGAGCGAGGTCAGCACGGTGACGCCGACGACGCGGGTGTCGGGGAGTGCCTCGACCGCGGCTCGCACCATCGCCGGACCGCCGCTGGCGTGCACCGTAAGGTAGGCAGGGGTGAGGTCGGCGACCGCTCGGGCGGCGCCGGCAACGGTGTTGGGGATGTCGTGCAGCTTGAGGTCGAGGAAGATCTGCCGGCCTCCGCTGGCCTCGCGCACCTGGTGCACCGCGTCCCGCCCGTGCCTCAGGAAGAGCTCGAGGCCGACCTTCATCGTACTGAGGTACGGTCCCGCCGCGTGCGCCCAGGCCAGCGCCGTCGCGAGGTCCGGTGCGTCGAGGGCGACGGCGACCGGCGCCGTGCCGGGCCGGGCGGGACCGCCGTGCCCCCGGGTCGGGTCGACGGGACGGGCGAGGTCGGTCACTGCGGCTCCTGGCGGTGGGCGTGGCCGACGGCGTCGGCGAGGGAGGCGAAGCCGCGGTCGGCAAGCAGCCGGGTGAGCTCGGCGAGGACCCGCACCGGGGCGGAGGGGTCGGAGAAGATCGCAGTGCCGACCGACACCGCGTCGGCCCCGGCGAGGATCAGCTCGAGGGCGTCGCGGCCGGAGGCGACCCCGCCCATGCCGAGGATCGGGACATGCGGCAGGGCGGCGTGCACCTGCCAGATGCACCGGACGGCGACCGGCTTGACCGCCCGGCCGGACAGGCCGCCGGTGATGCCGGCGAGCACCGGACGCATGGTGTCGAGATCGAGCGCCATGCCGAGCAGCGTGTTGATCATCGAGAGTCCGTCCGCGCCGGCGTCGACGCACGCGCGGGCGATCTCGACGATGTCGGTCACGTCGGGCGAGAGCTTGGCGAGGACGGGCACCGAGGGCGCGGTGTGCCGGCGTACGGCGCCCACCACGGCAGCCGCGGCCCCGGCGTCGCGAGCGAAGACGAGTCCGCGGTCGGCCACGTTGGGACACGAGATGTTGACCTCGAGGGCGACCAGCCCCGGGGCACCGCGCAGTCGGCGAGCGAGCTCGGCGTACTCCTCGACGCTGCTACCGGCGACCGAGACCACGGCGCGGGCGCCCTGCTCGTGCAGCCACGGCAGGTCGTGGTCGAGGAAGGCCTCGATGCCGGGGCCTTGCAGGCCGATGGAGTTGAGCATGCCGCTGGCGGTCTCGGCCATGCGCGGGGTGGCACGGCCGGCCCGCGCCTCGAGCATCACCGACTTGGTGACGACCGCACCGAGGTCGGCGACGTCGAAGAACTGGCCCAGCTCACGACCCGCGGCGGCGCATCCCGAAGCGGTGAGGACCGGGTTGGGCAGCAGCAGGTCGCCGAGGCGGGCCCGCATGTCGACCGATGGCGCGGGCGCGCCCGCCGGCTGGACGGTGCGGACGGTGACGCTCATCAGTGCCCTCCGGAGGCTGCAGTGCCGGGTGCGCCGACGGTGCCGACGGGGACGGTGCCGACGTCCTCCCAGCGCACCCGGTCGCCGGGGAAGACGGGCCCCTCGACGCAGGACCGGACCATGCGGGTGAGTCCGTCGTCACCGATCACGGGCAGCACGCAGGTCATGCAGACCCCGATGCCGCAGGCCATCGACTCCTCGACCGCGCACTGCGCGACGACTCCGCGAACGGCTGCGACGGCGGTGACGGCGCGCAGCATGGCCATCGGTCCGCAGGCGTAGACGACGTCGGTGCCGGCGGCGGCCATGACCTGCGGGAGCGCGTCGGTGACCCGGCCCCGGGTCCCGGCGGAGCCGTCGTCGGTGGTGACCGCGACGGTCGAGGCCATCCGCTTGGCGTCGAGCACACCGAACAGCCGCGCGGAGTCGCCCGCGCCGAGCACGAAGTCGACCCGGCAGCCGCGGGAGCGCAAGGCCTCGGCGAGGCCGAAAAGCGGCGCGCTGCCGTAGCCGCCGCCGACCAGCGTGGCGCTGACCGGGCGTCCGGTGCCTTCGCGCGGCAGGGCGAACGGTCGCCCCAGCGGACCGACCACGTCGACCGGGGTGTGCGGCGGCTGGTGGGCGAGCCAGGCGGTGCCCTGCCCGTGGACCGCGAGCACCACCTCGACCGTGCCGCCGTACACGCCTCTGGTGTTGACCTTGTAGACCGAGAACGCCCGGCGCAGCGACATGCCGGTGTCCGGTCCGCCGGTGGCCAGTGCCACGAAGTGCCCCGGCTTGGTGCGCTCGGCGATGCCGGGAGCGACCAGGGTGAGGTGGTGGTAGGCGCCGACGCGCCGGCTGGACAGCAGCTGGCCGGGCACCTGCAGGGGTCCCTCGCTCACGCCGGCCCCTCCTCGCGCAGGGTGGCCACCCAGTCCTGGATCGAGCGCACGTCGAGACTCCCGCGGCCGAGGGCCTCGATGCCCTGCACCGCGGCGGCGAGCTCCTGGACCGTGGTGATGATCGGCCGGTCCATCGCGACCGCGGCAGCGCGGATCTCGTAGCCGTCGGCGCGGGCCCGCGGGCCGGACGGGGTGTTGACCACCATGTCGACCTCACCCGCGAGGATGCGTTCGACGACCGTCGGCTCACCATCGGGGCCGCGGCCGTGGCTGTGCTTGCGCACGACCGTGGCCTCGACGCCGTTGCGGCCGAGCACGTCGGCCGTGCCCTCGGTGGCGAGCACCCGGAAGCCGAGGTCGGCCAGCCGCTTGAGGGGGAAGATCATGGCCCGCTTGTCACGGTCGGCCATCGACACGAAGACCGAGCCCTTGGTGGGCAGCCCGCCGTAAGCCGCGGCCTGGGACTTCGCGAACGCCGTGCCGAACGCCGCGTCGATGCCCATGACCTCACCGGTCGAGCGCATCTCCGGGCCGAGCATGTGGTCGACCCCGCGGCCCTCGACGGTGCGGAACCGCTTGAACGGCAGCACCGCCTCCTTGACCGCCACGGGGGTCGGCGGCGCACCGGGCACCGGTAGCCGGCTGCCCGCGTCGACCCGGGGCAGCAGGCCCTCGGCGCGCAGCTCGGCGATCGTCGCGCCGACCATGACCCGGGCGGCCGCCTTGGCCAGTGGCACCCCGGTGGCCTTGGAGACGAACGGAGCGGTCCGGCTCGCGCGCGGGTTGGCCTCGAGGACGTAGAGCACATCGGCGGCGAGGGCGAACTGCACGTTGAGCAGGCCGCGCACCCCGATGCCGCGCGCCAGCGCGAGGGTCTGCTCGCGGACCTTGGCGACGACGAGCCGACCGAGGGTCACCGGCGGCAGCACGCACGCGGAGTCACCGGAGTGGATGCCGGCCTCCTCGATGTGCTCCATGACGCCACCGAGATAGAGCTCCTCGCCGTCGAAGAGCGCATCGACGTCGATCTCGATCGCGTCGTCGAGGAAGCGGTCGACCAGCACCGGGCGGTCGGCGGACACCTCGGTCGCCTCGCGCATGTAGGTCGCGAGCTGCTCGTCGTCGTAGACGATCTCCATGCCGCGACCACCCAGGACGTACGACGGCCGCACCAGGACCGGGTAGCCGATCTCGGCGGCGATGGCGCGAGCCCCGTCGAACGACGTGGCCGTCCCGTGCTTGGGCGCGATGAGGCCGGCGTCGGCCAGGACCCGGGAGAACTGGCCCCGGTCCTCGGCCCGGTGGATGGCCTCGGGGCTGGTGCCGATGATCGGCACCCCGGCGTCCTTGAGCCGCTGCGCGAGACCCAGCGGGGTCTGCCCGCCGAGCTGCACCACGACCCCCAGCACCGGACCGGCCTGCTGCTCGGCGTGCACGACCTCGAGCACGTCCTCGAGGGTGAGCGGCTCGAAGTAGAGCCGGTCGGAGGTGTCGTAGTCGGTTGACACCGTCTCGGGGTTGCAGTTGACCATCACCGTGGCGAAACCCTGCTCCCGCAAGGCGAACGACGCGTGCACGCACGAGTAGTCGAACTCGATGCCCTGGCCGATGCGGTTGGGTCCGCTGCCCAGGATGATGACGGCCGGTTCCTCGCGGGGAGCCACCTCGGTCTCCTCGTCGTACGACGAGTAGTGGTAGGGCGTGGTCGCCGCGAACTCGGCCGCACAGGTGTCGACGGTCTTGTAGACCGGGCGGATGCCGAGCGCGTGCCGCACGCCGCGCACCACGTCTTCAGGCATGCCGCGCAGGGCGGCGAGGGCGACGTCGGAGAAGCCGTGCCGCTTCGCGCGGGCGAGCAGGTCGCGGTCGAGCTCGGGTGCGTCGCGTACCTCGAGGGCGACCTCGTTGATGAGAGCGACCTGGTCGACGAACCACGGGTCGATGCCGGTTGCTTCGTGAACCATCTCGATGGTCGCGCCGGCCCACAGTGCCTGCTGGACGTCACCGAGTCGTCCGTCGTGCGGCACCGCGGACCGGGCCAGCAGGTCGGCGACGTCGAGGTCGGCGGCGGCGACGTCCCAGCGGAACGGGGCATCGCGGGACTCCAACGACCGCAACGCCTTCTGCAGCGCCTCGGTGAAGCTGCGGCCGATCGCCATCGCCTCGCCGACGGACTTCATGTGCGTGGTGAGGACCGGGTCTGCGCCGGGGAACTTCTCGAAGGCGAACCGCGGAATCTTGACGACGACGTAGTCCAGGGCCGGCTCGAAGGACGCCGGGGTCTCGCGGGTGATGTCGTTGGGGATCTCGTCGAGGGTGTAGCCGACGGCGAGCTTGGCCGCGATCTTGGCGATGGGGAAGCCGGTGGCCTTGGAGGCGAGTGCGCTCGACCTCGACACCCGGGGGTTCATCTCGATGACGATGATGCGGCCGTCGACGGGGTTGACGGCGAACTGGATGTTGCAGCCACCGGTGTCGACCCCGACCGCGCGGATGACGTCGATGGAGATGTCGCGCAGCCGTTGGTACTCGCGGTCGGTGAGGGTCATCGCCGGCGCGACGGTGATGCTGTCACCGGTGTGCACGCCCATCGGGTCGAGGTTCTCGATCGAGCAGACGACCACGACGTTGTCGGCGCGGTCGCGCATGAGCTCGAGCTCGTACTCCTTCCAGCCGAGGATGGACTCCTCGAGCAGCACCTCGGTGGTGGGGCTGGCCTGCAGACCGGCCTCGACCATGCGGCGCAGCTGCGTCTCGTCGCGAGCCAGACCGGAACCGGCACCGCCCATCGTGAAGGACGGCCGCACGACGACCGGATAGGCGAGGTCGTCGATTGCGGCCAGGCACTCGTCGAGGGTGTGCGCGACGATGCTGCGCGCGGACTCGGCACCGATGTCGGCGACGATGGTCTTGAACCGCTGCCGGTCCTCCCCCGCCTCGATCGCGTCGACGTTGGCCCCGATCAGCTCGACGCCGTAGCGCTCGAGGACACCGGCCTCGTGGAGCGCCATCGCGGTGTTCAGCGCCGTCTGCCCGCCGAGGGTCGCCAGCAGGGCGTCGGGCCGTTCCTTCTCGATGACCTTGGTGACGATCTCCGGGGTGATCGGCTCGATGTAGGTGGCGTCGGCGAACTCGGGGTCGGTCATGATCGTGGCCGGGTTGGAGTTGACCAGGATCACCCTGATGCCCTCCTCGCGCAGCACCCGGCAGGCCTGGGTGCCGGAGTAGTCGAACTCGCACGCCTGCCCGATGACGATCGGCCCGGAGCCGATGACGAGCACGCTGGTGATGTCGGTGCGCCGGGGCATCAGCGGGCCGCCTTGGTGGTCGTCGTGGTCGTCGTGGCCTCGAGCAGGTCGGTGAACCGGTCGAACAGGTAGGCGGCGTCGTGCGGACCGGCTGCAGCCTCGGGGTGGTACTGCACCGAGAAGGCCGGCACGTCCAGGCAGCGCAACCCCTCGACCACGTCGTCGTTGAGGCACACGTGGCTGACCTCGGCCGCGCCGAACGGGGTGTCGAACGTCCCCGTCAGCGGCGCCTGGACGGCGAAACCGTGGTTGTGGGCGGTCACCTCGACCTTGCCGGTCAGCCGGTCCTGCACCGGTTGGTTGATGCCGCGGTGACCGAACCTCAGCTTGTACGTCGGCAGCCCGAGCGCCCGGCCGAGGACCTGGTTGCCGAAGCAGATGCCGAACACCGGCACCCCGCGGCCGAGCAGGTCTGCCGTCAACGCAACAACCCGGTCCGCAGTCGCGGGGTCACCGGGACCGTTGGACAGGAACACCCCGTCGGCGCCGGTGGCGAGCACCTGCTCGAGCGTCGAGGTGGCCGGCAGCACATGGGTCTCGATGCCGCGCTCGGCCATCCGGTGCGGGGTCATCGCCTTGATCCCGAGGTCCAGCGCAGCCACGGTGAAGCGGGTGGCGCCTGCGGGGCGGACGACGTACGGCGTCGGGGTGGTGACCTCGCCGGTGAGGTCGGAACCGACCATCGCCGCGGAGCCGCGTACCCGGTCGAGCAGCGAGGCGGTGTCGGTGTCCTGGGTGCTGAGCCCGACCCGCATCGCACCGGCGTCGCGCAGGTGCCGGGTGAGCGCGCGGGTGTCGACGTCGCTGACACCGACGACGCCCTGGGCGACGAGCTCGTCCTGCAGCGTGCGCTGCGAACGCCACGACGACGCGCGTCGGGCCGGGTCGCGCACGACGTAGCCGCTGACCCAGATGCGCCCCGACTCGGGGTCCTCGTCGTTGATGCCGGTGTTGCCGACGTGCGGGGCCGTCATCACGACGACCTGCCGGTGGTAGGACGGGTCGGTCAGCGTCTCCTGGTAGCCGGTCATGCCGGTGGAGAAGACGGCCTCTCCGAACGTCTCGCCGGCCGCACCGAAGGACTGGCCGCGGAAGGTGCGGCCATCCTCGAGGACCAGCAGGGCCGGAGCGGTCGCCGCGCTGCTCATACGAGCTTCCCGTCGAGCACGGTCGGGCGTCCGCGCAGGAACGTCGCGACCACGGCGCCGGGCAGGGTGCGCCCGGCGAACGGGGTGTTGCGCGACCGGGACGCCAACGCGAACGGGTCGATCTCGCGGCGGGCGGCCGGGTCGAGCAGCACCAGGTGGGCTGGTGCGCCGACCGCGAGGCCGCGGCCGTGGTCGTCGACCTGCCCGATGCGCGCCGGTCTGGTGGACATGCGATCCGCGACGCCGGCCCAGTCGAGCAGCCCCGTCTCGACCATCGCCTCCTGCACCACCGAGAGCGCGGTCTCGAGACCGAGCATCCCCATCGAGGCCGCCGCCCACTCGCAGTCCTTGTCCTCCAGGGCGTGCGGGGCGTGGTCGGTGGCGACCGCGTCGATGGTGCCGTCGGCCAGTGCCTCACGCAGAGCGGCGACGTCGTCGGCGGTGCGCAGCGGCGGATTGACCTTGTAGAGCGGGTCGTAGGTTGCGGCGAGCTCGTCGGTGAGCAGCAGGTGGTGCGGGGTCACCTCGGCGGTGACGTTCCAGCCCTTCGACTTGGCCCAGCGCAGGATCTCGACCGAACCGGCGGTCGAGACGTGGCAGACGTGCAGCCGTGAGCCGACATGTGCGGTGAGCAGCACGTCGCGGGCGATGACGGCCTCTTCCGCAACGGCCGGCCAGCCCTGCAGACCGAGCACGCCGGACAGCTCGCCCTCGTTCATCTGCGCGCCCTCGGTGAGCCGGGGCTCCTGCGCGTGCTGGGCGATGACCCCACCGAAGGCCTTGACGTACTCCAGTGCGCGACGCATCAGCACCGCGTCGGACACGCAGATGCCGTCGTCGGAGAACACCCGCACCCGGGCCGCGGAGTCGGCCATCGCGCCGAGCTCGGCCAGCCGCACGCCCTCCAGGCCGACGGTCACGGCACCGACCGGGCGGACGTCGCAGTGACCGGCCTCGCGACCCAGGCGCCACACCTGCTCGACCACCCCGGCGGTGTCGGCAACCGGATCGGTGTTGGCCATCGCGTGCACGGCGGTGAAGCCACCGAGGGCCGCTGCTGCTGTGCCGGTCTCGACCGTCTCGGCGTCCTCACGGCCCGGCTCGCGCAGGTGGGTGTGCAGGTCTACCAAGCCGGGCAACGCGATCAGTCCGTCGGCGTCGACGACCTCGGCCCCGGCCCGGCTGAGGTGGCGCCCGCTCTCGACGACCACCCCGTCGGCGAGCACCAGGTCGGTCGGCTCGCCACCCAGGAGCCGAGCGCCGCGGACCACCGTGGCGCGGGCGGCGTACCCGCTGGGGTTGTCGGTGCTCATGCGGTCTCTCCCTCGGACGACCCGGACAGCAGCAGGTAGAGCACGGCCATGCGGACGCTGACGCCGTTGGTCACCTGCTCGACGATCGTCGAGCGCGCCGAGTCGGCGACCTCTGCCGCGATCTCCATGCCGCGGTTCATCGGGCCCGGGTGCATGACGATCGCGTGGTCGGGGAGCTGCGCCATGCGCGCACCGTCGAGGCCGTAGTGCCGGCTGTACTCGCGGGCGCTGGGGAAGAATGCAGCCCCCATGCGTTCGCGCTGCACCCGCAGCATCATCACCACGTCGCTCTTGGCGAGCTCGCCGTCGAGGTCGTAGGACGTGGCGCACGGCCAGGTGTCGATCCCGACCGGCAGCAAGGTCGGTGGCGCGACCAGCGTCACCTCGGCGCCGAGGGTCTGCAGCAGCAGCACGTTGGAGCGGGCGACCCGCGAGTGCAGCACGTCGCCGACGATCGTGACCCGCCGGCCGGACAGGTCGCTGCCCGTCGCCGGGTCGTGGCCGTGACCGTTGAGCCGGCGGCGCATGGTGAACGCATCGAGCAGGGCCTGGGTCGGGTGCTCGTGGGTGCCGTCGCCGGCGTTGACGACCGCACCCTGGATCCAGCCGCTGTGCGCCAGGCGGTGCGGGGCACCAGAGGCGTGATGGCGTACGACGACCGCGTCGGCCCCCATCGCCTCCAGCGTCAGCGCGGTGTCCTTGAGGCTCTCGCCCTTGGAAACGCTGGACCCCTTGGCGGCGAAGTTGATGACGTCGGCTGAGAGTCGCTTGGCGGCGGCCTCGAACGAGATGCGGGTGCGGGTCGAGTCCTCGAAGAACAGGTTGACCACGGTGCGCCCGCGCAGCGTCGGCAGCTTCTTGATCGGGCGGTCGGCGAGACGGGCGAGCTCCTCGGCGGTGTCGAGGACCAGCAGCGCGTCGTCGCGGGTGAGGTCGGCGGCGCTGAGCAGGTGCGGCTTCATCGGGCCACCGCCGCGGAGGTGGACGTGGTCGATGTCGTTGATGCCTTCGCTGCCGTTGCTGGTGATGCCGCCGCCGGTGATGCCGTCGATGCGTCGGGCGTCTCGATCGTCACGCTGTCCTCACCGTCGGTCTCGGTCAGTGCCACCCGCACCCGCTCGGCCAGCGAGGTGGGGAGGTTCTTGCCGACGTAGTCGGCGCGGATCGGCAGCTCGCGATGGCCGCGGTCGACCAGGACGGCGAGCTGGACGCGGGCCGGACGGCCGAGGTCACCCAATGCGTCGAGGGCGGCCCGGATGGTGCGCCCGGAGAACAGGACGTCGTCGACGAGCACGACCGTGCGGCCCTCGACTCCCTCGGCGGGCAGGTCGGTGCGCGCCAGAGCACGGGCCGGGTGCAGGCGAAGGTCGTCGCGGTACATCGTGACGTCGAGCGAGCCGACGGGCACCGGGCTGCCCTCGACCGCGGCGATGCGCTCGGCGAGGCGGTGCGCGAGCGGCACCCCACGGGACGGGATGCCGAGCAGGACCACGTCCTGGGCGCCCTTGGCGCGCTCGAGGACCTCGTGGGCGATGCGGGTGAGAGCCCGGGCGATGTCCGGGGCCTCGAGAACGGTGCGGGTAGGCGTCATCCGCTTACTCGACCTCCTTCCCCGCCTCTCAGGACGGGTCGTTAAAGGATGTCTGTGCTGACGGCCGCCACGCTAGCAGCCCAGCACAGGTCCACCGCTCGGGCAGACATGCGGGCCATCCGGGGGATGTTCCGGTGACTCTGCGTAACGTCACCCTGAGTAGCGGCGATACTGGTCCCGTCCCGCCCGCACCGCGGGGGGCATGAGGCCGGGACGAAGATCAGGTCACCTGTGGTGACCGCGGGGACAGAGGAGTACACATGGCAACGGAGTACGCACGAGCTCTCGGGGGACGGCTGCGCGCCATCCGCACGCAGCAGGGACTGTCGCTGCACGGCGTCGAGGAGAAGTCCGACGGCCGCTGGAAAGCCGTCGTCGTCGGGTCCTACGAGCGAGGCGACCGCGCTGTCACGGTGCAGCGGCTGGCCGAGCTGGCTGACTTCTACGCCGTGCCCGTGTCCGAGCTGTTGCCGGACGGGGCGCCCAACGGTGCGGCCGAGCCGCCGCCGAGGCTGATCCTCGACCTGGAGAAGCTGCAGGTCGTGCCCGCCGAGAAGGCCGGCCCGCTCGCCCGCTACGCCGCCACCATCCAGGCCCAGCGCGGCGACTACAACGGCCGGGTCCTCTCGATCCGGCAGGACGACCTGCGCACCCTCGCCGTCATCTATGACGAGACGCCCAGCCAGCTCACCGAGCAGCTCATCACCTGGGGCGTGCTCAACGCCGACGCCCGCCGCGCGCTCGACTGAGGTCTCGGGGTCCCCGGAGTCCCGGTTCCCCGCGGTCCGTGACGCTCAGGCCGGGCCCGGCACCTGCCGAGGAGAGGGAGTGACCCTCATCGCCGCGACTGACTCAACCGGGCCGGCCGGGCCGGCCGGGTCGACCGGGTCGACCCGTTCGACTGAGCCTGCCGGACACCCTGAGGCCCAGGCGGGTGTCGACCTGACCCCTGCGGGCGCACCCGCGGTCGCGACGCGGCACTCGGCCCCCTCCCGGTGGACCGGGCTCGCCGCGCTCGGACTGGTCACCGTCGGACTGGCGTCCGGGATCCCCACCCTGGTCCTGTGCGGGCTGGTGCTTGCCACCTGGGCGCTGCTACGCCCGCGGGTGCCGGGTGACCTGGCGCTGCCGCTGGCCGTTCTCGGGTTGCTGCTGGCCACGATCCTCACCGGCACCCTCGCCGCGGCGGTTCACGTCAGCCTGCTTGCTGTGCCGACATTTCTCGCCGCGATCTTCGTGCTGTACGCCGGCTGGTCGGCGTACCACTGCCTGCGTGGCCACCGCTTGGAGCCGGCGCCACGTCCCGACACCGATCGGGAAAGGTGGCGCGCGCTGGCTTATCTCCCGGCGGCGGGGGCAGCCGTCGTCGGGCTGCTGCAGGCATTCGTGCCCGGTCTTGCGGTGTCGTGGGTGTTCGAGGGCACCGACACCGGCCAGCACCTGCTGATCCTTCAGTACCTCCAGCACGACGGCGTCCTGGACTACACAATCGACGGCTACCCGCGCGCCCTGCACTTCCTGGTCGCGCTCGTGGCAGCGCCAAGCGCGCCTGGTCGTGCGCACGATCTGCTCCCCTACGACACTGTGCTGATGGCGGCCGTGGTCTGGCTCTCGCTTGCCGCTCTGCTCGCGACCGCTGCGGCACTGGTGCTGCGGGTGGCCGCATCAGTCCGGCTGCCGGTGTGGCTAGGCGTCGTCGCGTCGGTGCTCCTCGGCGGTGTGACACTGCTGCTCAACTCGTTCCTGTCCTCGTTCGTCTACATGGGTGCGGCGCCGAGCCTGCTCGCCTTCGTCGGCTTGTGGGCCCTGGCCCTGGCGGGGTTGGCGCTGGCCGGACACCCGTCGCGGATGGGGCTGCTGGTGCTCCTCGGCTCGGCCGACGTGCTGGTGTTGATGCACCTCTGGCAGCCGGTAGCCGTGGTGCCCGCGGCTGCTCTGGCGATGCTGCTGATGCCGCTGCTCCCGCACCGTCCGAAGCGGTGGCGGCTGGCCCAGGTCGCGCTCCGCCCGAGCCGATCCGCTCTCGGCGTCGCGCTGCTGGTCGCCGGGTGCGCCGGACTGGCCGCCATCCCGGTGGTCGGCCTGCGGCGCGGCGGCGGCGCCGCCATCGCGGGCATCATCGGCGGGCTGCCGACCCCACCCTGGCCGGTTCTCGGTGTCGGGCTGGTCGCCCTCGTCCCGCTGTGCGTGTCGTACCGACGTGACACCGCGCGACTGCTGGCCGGCTCGGTCCTCGGGCTGGCGGTCGCGGTCGCCGTGCTGCTCGCCGGCGCCGGCGGCGGCCTGGACGTGTCGCAGTACTACCCCCGCAAGGCCCTGTGGTTCGTCACGGTCTTCGTCGCGCCGTTAGCTGCGCTGGCGGTGGTGGCGCTCGTCGCACTGCTGCTGCGTCCGCTGTGGCACATGCTCGGACGCCGGAGCTCGTCGACGTTCATCGGTCGCGCCACGATGCTGACCGTCGTCACGGCGCTCGTGTTCGCCTTCGGCGTGCCTGCACTGATGGGCGTCGGGTCGGCCACCGCGCACAGCCTGACCGTCGCACCGGCGCAGGGCTATCGCGTCTCCCCTGACCCGGGAAACGTGCGCATCAGCCGCGAGCGGTGGGACATCGCGCGGCGCTACGCGACGGCGTTTGCCCCGGCCGTGACGGTGCCTATCGAGGTCGGCGGCTCGGCCAACGGCGACACCTTCGGCGCCTACATCATCTCCAAGCTGATGAGCTTCGAGACCGGTCAGTCCCAGACCCAGACCGGGACGGGAGCGGTGTGCGAGGAGATCGCCCGGCTGGACGAGGGCGCCGGCGCTGTGGTGATCACGCAGCTGCGCCGCGGCGTGTTGGAGAAGGTCATGCAGCTGCAGGGCTGCGGCGACGTCCGCGTCGTGCACCTGCCCGGTGGTCCCTCAGTCGGCTCGGTCGTCATCGCGCCACGCTGATCGGAGCCGATCGACAGGCGAGCCGACCTCGCCGTCACGGCGTGAGCGAGTCGCTCTCCTTGAGGTCGACCAACCGGCCGAGCAATCCGTTGACGAAGGCTGGTGACTCGTCGGTCGAGAGGCTGCGGGCCAGCTCGACGGCCTGGTCGACGACCACCGCGTCGGGCACGTCGTCCCGCCAGAGCAGCTCGAAGGTGCCAAGGCGCAGCACCGCCCGGTCGACTGCCGGCATCCGATCCAGCGACCAGCCGTGGGAGTAGGTCGTGAGCAGCTCGTCGATGCGGTCGCGGTGTGCCACGACGCCCTCGACGAGCTCGACCGTGAATTCCGCCACCGGCGGCTCGGCGTCGGCGAGCCGGCCGGCGAGGGTCTCGAGCACGTCGACGCCGCGCTGCTCGGACTCGAAGAGCACATCGAGAGCGCGTTTGCGGGCCTTGCTGCGGGCGGACATCAGACGATCACGAACCGGTGACGCGACCGAGATAGCTGCCGTCGCGGGTGTCGACCTTGACCTTCTCGCCAGTGACGATGAACAGCGGGACCGCGACCTCGGCGCCGGTCTCGAGGGTGGCCGGCTTGGTGCCGCCGGTCGACCGGTCACCCTGCATGCCCGGCTCGGTGTAGGAGATGGTCAGCTCGACAGACGCGGGCAGCTCGACGTACAGCGGAGTGCCTTCGTGGATGGCCACGACGGTGTCCTGGTTCTCCAGCAGGTACTTCGCGCCCTCGCCGACGGTGGCCGAGGACACGTGGATCTGGTCGTAGGACTGGGTGTCCATGAACACGAAGTCGGTGCCCTCCTTGTACAGGTACTGCATGTCGCGCTTGTCGACGATCGCGGTGTCGACCTTGGTGCCGGCGTTGAAGGTCTTGTCCACGACCTTGCCGGACAGCACGTTCTTGAGCTTGGTGCGAACGAACGCGCCACCCTTGCCGGGCTTGACGTGCTGGAACTCCACCACCGACCAGAGCTGCCCGTCGAGGTTGAGCACCAGGCCGTTCTTCAGGTCGTTCGTCGTCGCCACAGGGGTGTGTCCTTCGGTTTGCGTGCGGGTGTCCTAGAGGACCACGAGGTCCTTGGGTGTCGTCGTCAACAGCTCGGGTCCGTCCGGGCCCACGACGAGGGTGTCCTCGATGCGGACGCCACCCCGGCCGGGAAGGTAGACCCCAGGCTCGACGGTCACCGGTGTACGGGCCAGAAGTCTACCGTTCGAGGTGGCTGCCAGCATCGGAGCCTCGTGGATCTCCAGCCCCACCCCGTGACCCAGCCCGTGCGGGAAGTGCTCGCCGTGACCGGCCGCCTTCACCACGTCGCGGGCTGCAGCATCCACCGCGGCCAGGTCGGCGCCGACCTCGAGGGCGTGCCGACCGGCGCGCTGCGCCCGGCGTACGACGTGGTAGATCTCGCGCTGCCAGTCCTCGGGCTCCCGACCCACCATCACGGTGCGCGTGCAGTCGGCGTGGTAGCCGCGGTAGAGCGCGCCGAAGTCGATGGTCAGCAGGTCGCCCCGGGCGATCTCGCGGTCACTGGGCTGGTGGTGCGGCACGGCACTGTTGGGCCCACTCGCCACGATGGTGTCGAAGGCCAGCCCGTCGGCGCCGAGGTCGACCATGGCAGCCTCCAGCAGCCGGGCCACCTCGCGCTCGGTCAGACCGGGTGCGACCCGGTGCAGCGTCTCGGACAGGGCCCGGTCGCCGATCGCGCAGGCCTCGCGGAGCAGCGCGAGCTCCCGGTCGTCCTTGACGACGCGGAGCCCTTCGACCGCACCCGTCAGCGGCAGGAGGTACGGCGCCGGGTCCAGGCGCTGCAGACCCGTGAGTGCGGCAACGGTGAGGTGCTCGCTCTCGAAAGCGAGGGTGCGCACCCGGTCGTCTGAGGCCCGCGCCACCAGCGCCGGGGCACACGCGCGCTGGATGAGGTGCTCGATGTCCGGGGACTCACGATCGGCCTGGATCGTGTAGCGGCCGTCGGTCGCGAGCACCGCCGCGCGCTCGGTGAGGAGCAAGGCAGCGTTGGAGCCGGTGAACCCGGTGAGATAGCGGACGTTGACCAGGTGGGTGACGAGCACGCCCTCGACGCCCGCCTCGCGGGCGATGAGCCGCAGCCGTTCCCGGCGTACGGCATGGGCTTCAGGCACGGCGCGGAGGCTATCCGGTCGGGCCGGTCGACGCGGCAAGCGCCCGCAACGCCAACCGGTAGGAGTCGAGGCCGAAGCCCGCGATGGTGCCGGTCGCGACGCCGGAGATCACCGAGGTGTGGCGGAACTCCTCTCGGGCGTGCGGGTTGGTGAGGTGCACCTCGACCAGCGGTGCGGTCAGCTGGGCGCAGGCGTCGCGCAGCGCGTAGGAGTAGTGCGTGAATGCGGCCGGGTTGAGGACGACCGGGAGGTGCGCGTCGGCGGCCTCGTGCAGCCAGTGCACCAGTTCGGTCTCGTCATCGGTCTGCCGCACCTCCACGGACAGCCCCAGCTCGGTGCCTGTGGTGGTGCAGGCAGCGACGAGGTCGTCGTGGGTGGCGGCACCGTAGACGTCGGGCTCGCGGGAGCCGAGCCGGCCGAGGTTGGGTCCGTTGAGGACGAGCACCCGGGTCATGAGGCAACCTTCCTGAACGCGGTTTCGAGCAGGTCGTCGTCGGGGCCCTCGAGTCGCCCGGGTGCGGCGATGCCGTCGAGCACGACGAACCGCAGCATCGCCCCGCGGGCCTTCTTGTCCACCCGCATGGCGGAGAGGAGGTCCGGCCAGCGGCTGCCGTCGTAGGTGGTGGGCAGGCCGAGACCAGACAGGATCGTGCGGTGCCGGGTGACGTCGGCAGCGTCAAGGCGGCCGGCGACGTGGGCCAGCTCGGCGGCGAACACCAGCCCTACCGACACCGCGTCGCCATGCCGCCAGCGGAAGTCCTCGACGCGTTCGATCGCGTGGGCGAGGGTGTGGCCGTAGTTGAGGATCTCGCGAAGTCCGGCCTCGCGCAGGTCGGCCGACACGACGTCGGCCTTGACCTGGATGGCACGGGTGACCAGCTCGGCCAGCACCGGACCGGTGGCGTCGAGTGCAGCGCCCCCGGCGCCCTCGACCAGCTCAAGGATGCGCGGGTCGGCGATGAAGCCCGCCTTGATGACCTCTGCCATGCCGCTGACGAGGTCGGCGCGCGGCAGGGTGGCGAGGAGGCTGAGGTCGCACAGCACCCCGGCCGGCGGATGGAAGGCACCGACCAGGTTCTTGCCCTCGGCGGTGTTGATGCCGGTCTTGCCGCCGACGGCCGCGTCGACCATGGCGAGCAAGGTGGTCGGCACGTGCACGACGCGCACGCCCCGCAGCCACGCGGCCGCCACGAAACCGGCGAGGTCAGTGGCTGCTCCCCCACCGAGCGACACGACAGCATCGGTGCGGGTGAACTCGCGTCGGCCGAGCAAAGACCACAGGTGACCGGCGACCTCGAGGGTCTTGGCCGCCTCACCGGCCGGGATCGAGGCGAGCACCACGTCGACACCACCGGCCAGCAACAGTCTCTCGAGCCGGTCGGCGACATCGGCCATGGGTCGCTGGTGCACCAGCAGCACCTGTCGAGGGCCCGACCCGACGAGCCCGCGGAGCGCCTCGAGGACGCGGGTGCCGACCACCACGTCGTACGGCGAGTCGCCGTGCACCTGCACCCGCACCGGCTCAGGCATCGGGCACCAGCCGGACGATCTCGTCGACCACCTCAGCCGGGCTGCGACCGTCGGTGTCCACGGTGACGGTGGCGACCTCGGTGTAGAACGAGCGTCGAGCCTCCATCAGCCTGATCCACTGCGCGCGCGGGTTGCCCAGCAGCAGGGGACGGTCGCGGTTGAGACCGATGCGGGAGGCGGCGTCCTTGATGCCGACGTCGAGGAAGACCACCCGGTGGCCGGCGAGCAGCGCGCGGGTGTCCGGGTCGAGGACCGATCCCCCACCGAGGGCGAGGACTCCCTGCGACTCGGCCAGGGCCGTGGCGACAGCGGCTCGCTCGAGCTCGCGGAAGTGTGCTTCACCGTGCTCGACGAAGAGGTCGGCGATGGTGGTGCCGGCTGCCGCGGCAATGTCGGCGTCGGTGTCTCGGGCGTCAACACCCAGCTGCGCCGCAACGCCTTCGGCGGCGGTGGTCTTGCCCGAGCCGGGCGGCCCGACCAGGACGAGGCGCGGGGGCATCAGGAGAACCGGAGACCGGCGAGGTAGGCCGCGGCGTTGCGGGCGGTCTCAGTCACCGAGTCACCGCCGAACTTCTCCAGCACCGCGTCGGCGACCACCAGGGCCACCATCGCCTCGGCCACGATGCCGGCAGCCGGCACCGCACAGACGTCGCTGCGCTGACTGATGGCGCGGGCTGCCTCGCCGGTGGACACGTCGACGGTGTCCAGTGCGCGCGGCACAGTCGAGATCGGCTTCATCGCGGCACGAACGCGCACCGGCTCGCCGGTGGTCATGCCACCCTCGATGCCACCGGCGCGAGCCGTGCGCCGGTGCAGGGCGCCGTAGTCACCACGCTCGATCTCGTCGTGCGCTCGGGAGCCGGGACGGGCCGCGCTCTCGAAGCCGTCACCGACAGCGACGCCCTTGATGGCCTGGATCCCCATCAGTGCTCCGGCCAGCCGCGAGTCGAGCCGGCGGTCCCAGTGCGCGTGGCTGCCGAGACCGGGCGGCAGGCCGTGCACGAGCACCTCCACAACACCCCCGAGGGTGTCGCCGGCCTTCTGCGCGGCGTCGATCTCGGCGACCATCGCGGCACTCGCTGCCGGGTCGAGGCAGCGTACGGGGTCGGCGTCGAGCCGCTTCACGTCGTCGGGCTCGGGCCAGACGCCGTCCGGGGAGGTTGCGGTGCCGATGGCGACGACGTGGGACACGAGTCGGGCACCCACGGTCTGGGAGAGGAAGGCCTGCGCGACGGCACCGAGAGCGACTCGCGCGGCGGTCTCCCGGGCACTGGCCCGCTCCAGCACCGGACGGGCGTCGTCGAAGCCGTACTTCTGCATGCCCGCGAGGTCGGCGTGCCCTGGGCGTGGGCGGGTCAGCGGGGCGTTGCGGGCCTGTCCGGCGAGGGCAGCTGCCTGCTCCTCGTTCAGCGGGTCCGCGGCCATCACCTCAGCCCACTTGGGCCACTCGGAGTTGCCGACCTTGATGGCCACCGGGCCGCCCTGGGTCAATCCGTGGCGTACGCCGCCGAGCAGCTCGACCTCGTCGCGCTCGAAGGACATCCGGGCACCGCGGCCGTGACCGAGCCGGCGCCGGGCCAGCGCATCGGCGATGACGTGGGTGCTGACCTCGACCCCGGCGGGCAGGCCCTCGAGGGTGGCGAGCAGGGCGGGGCCGTGGGACTCCCCCGCAGTCAGCCAGCGCAACATGACCGTGATCCTTCCACGGCCCGGAACGCGGACGGGCGGGTCGCCCGCTGTGCGGACGACCCGCCTGCCGGGTCTGCTGGTGCTGCGGGTGCTGGTTCTAGCTGGCGATCGTCACGGCCTTGGTGCCGGCAATGCTGAACTTCACGTCGCCATACTGCACGACGTTGACGGCGCCGCCGATGCCGATCACCTTGAAGTAGGTGGCGAACACCTCGCCGGCCTTGAGGCCGGAGTAGGTCTTGCCGTCGATCTTGATGGTGATGGTCGTGTTGTTGGCGGCCACCGACATGATCTGTACCCGGTGCGAGGTGGAGGGCTTCGGCGCGGTCGAGGTGCTCGTGCCGGTGGTCCCGGTCCCCGTGGTGCCGGTGGAGCCGCTTGCGCCGGTCGAACCGGTCGTGCCGGTTGCGGGCGCCACCGCTCCGGAGCCGGGCACCACGTCGCTGGCGGCGGCCGGCTTGAGCAGCACCTTGAACGGGTCCCGGAAGTCGTGCTTGCGCACGGGGACGGCGGCGGGAACCACCGCGCTCGGCGGTGTGGAGGGCTTGGCTGCGGTGCCGGACCCCGGCTGCGAGGCGGAGGGAACGACCACCTGCGGCGAGTCGCTACTTCCGCCGGACAGCAGCAGGAACGCTGCCACCAGGCCCAGCACCAGCACCACCGCGCCGCCGACGATCAGCAGCAGCTTCTTGTTTCGCGCCGGCGGAGTGCCCCCGCTGGGCTGGGTCTCGACGTCGCTGCGGGTCTGCCCCGGAGCGAAGGCGGTGTCGGTCATGGTCATGTCTCGCCCCTGCCTAGTTCGCGGTGCCGGCGGTGGCCGGCGCATCTGTCGTCGCGGCGCCGGTCGTTCCGCCCGGAGCCGCACTGCCTGCGGCCACCGGTGAGGCGACTGCTGGGACGCTGTGGACCATGTAGACCCGGCCGTTGAGCGTCAGGTTCAGTGCGCCCGCCGTAGCGTCGGCCGCCTTGCTCGATCCCATCGAGAAGCCGGTCACCAACATCACCCGACGGAGACTCTCGAGTCTGTCCAAGAAATCGCTGAGCTCGGTATAGCTCCCGCTCACGGTGAGGGCGAGCGGCACCTGCAGCAGCTGGTCGGTGGTAGCCGCGGGGGCCGACGTCACAGTGCCGGTCGTGCCGGTCGTGCCGGTCGTGCCGGTCGTGCCGGTCGCGGTGGATGTGGTCGTCGCCGCGACCGGTGCAGTTGGGACGGCAGCAACAACCACGACAGGTGTCGCCGGGGCGATGGTGGAAAGGTCCACACCGGCCTTCTTCGCGGCTGCCGTCAGCTGCCTGACGAGGTCCGGCAGGGCCGGGTTGTCTGGGATCTGCTTGCGGATGGCAGCAAACTCGGCCTGCTTCTTGGGCAGCTGCGGGGCCAGGGCCTTCAACTGCTGCAACTTTGCCTGTAGTTGGAGGTTGGCTGCCTGGGCGGTCTCGTCCTGGCTGCGCAGGTCGGCCGCTTCGCCGCGCTTGGGCGAGACGAGCAGGAACCACCCCGCCGCCAGCACGGCGACCGCAGTGACCATCGCCACGAGGGACCACTTGCCGGTCTGGTTCATCTCAGCTGCCCGCCTTCGGGTCGAATCGGTGCGACAGCGCGTCTGCGGTGACCGTCACCTGAGAGGTGAACTGCACCGACGGGTCGCCACTGGGGGTGGTGATCGTGGGGTCCTCGGTGCTGGAGTCGAAGTAGGCCTGGCTGAAGCCCTTCTCGCCAGCCAGCACCTGCAGCCAGGTGGCCACGTCGTTGTGGCCATAGGCCGCGCCCGCAAAGGACACGGTGCCAACTCCGACCACCGGGTAGGCACCCGGCACCGTGGTGACCGTGGCATCCACGTTCTCTGCCACCGTGATGTTGGTCAGCCACACCTTGGAGGGGACCCGAAGGCTCAGGTCGTTGAGAACGTAAGACCAACGGATTTCCTGGCCCATCGCCTGCGAGCGCTGGGCGGCCGCCGCGTCGACCTTGGCGATGGCTGCCGGGATGTCGGCGTACTTCACCGTTTCCACCTGCAGGGCCACGCCCTTGCTGTGAGTGTCGTCCAAACCATTGTGCGCGGCGGACACATCTCCAGCGGCGGCCACGTAGAGCGCGGCTACGACACCCATCGACGCCAGCACGCCGACGCCCAGACCGACCTGCAACTTGCGCAGCCGGCGGGCCTGGCCGATCTCGGGTGGCAAGAGGTTGACCCTCGGCAGGCTCGCCGTGCGGGTCAGGGTCTGAGTGCTCATGATGCTGCTCCGAGGGCCAGGCCGACGGGAACCGCGGCGAGGGGCTGGACGAACTCGATCTGTTCAGGGGTAAGGCCGGTGCTGCCCAGGGCCAGCCCGCTCATCGGGTTGCCGGCGACGACGGGCAGGCGGGTTGCCTGGCCGAGCCGATCACTCAGACGGGCAAGTCGGGCCCCGCCGCCGGTGAGGGACAGCCGCGAGATCGGGGCCGAACCGCTGGAGGCGAGGTAGTAGTCCAGCGAGCCGCGCACCTCGTCGACGAAGGTCGCCATCGTGGCGTCCACCACTCGACTCGCCGCGTCACTGCCGACGGCCCCGCCGGCAACCAGCTGCTGCTTCATCGCCTCGGCTTCGTCCTGCGGAACACCCATCCGCTCGGCCACGGCGTCGGTGACGTCCTGGCCGCCCATGAGCAGGATGCGCACAAACTTCGGCACCCCGCCCTGGTGCACGATGATGTTGGTGACCCGGGCGCCGACGTCGACGACTGCTTCGACCTCGGCACCGACACCGAGGTCGTCCACGGTGGCGATCGAACGGATCACGGCGAACGATGTGAGGTCCACCACCACGGGGGTGAGACCAGCGGCCTGCACCGCCTCGAGGCTGGCGTTGACCATGTCCCGCGACGCGGCGACCAGCAATCCGCGGACCAGCCGGTTGCCGTTCTCGCCGGTGAGCTCACCGAGCGGGTGGAAGTCCAGCACCGCGGCCTCGACCGGCATCGGGATGAGGTCGCTGACCTGGAAGACCAGCGACTTCTTCAGCTCGTCGGCGGGCATCCAGGGCAGGTCGACCTGGCGCACGATGACCTTCTGGTTCGCGACACCGATGACGACCTTCTTGCTGCTGAACTTGGTGTGCGCCCACAGCTGGCGGATCGCCTCGGCGACGGCCGCGGGGTCGACGACCTCGCCGTCCCTCACTGCACCGTGCGGCAGTGCGACCTGGCCGAACTTCTCCAGCGTCACCTTGCCCTTGCCGAACGACAACTCTGCCGCTCGCACGCCTGAGGTCCCGATGTCCAGACCGACCGCGCTTCGTCCTGCCACGACGTTTCCCTCCACTCGCGGCCTTCGCCGCGTGGCCGGCTCGACGTCCGAGCCGTGTCAAGGGAGAGGATCGGTCGCTAGTCAGCACTCCTTGAGGCAGGAATCCCGTTTCCGGGTCAACGTCCGAGCGAGTTCAGGTAAAGGTCTCCCAATGTGCCGCCGTAGAGGATCGCGACAAGTGCCCCGGCGAGCATGAAAGGCCCGAACGGAATCTTGCTCTTGCGCCCAGCTCGACCGACTGCCATCAGCATCGCGCCGAGCACGCCGCCGAAGAGAAAGCCGAGGAAGCCGCCGACGACCAGCTCTTCGTAGCCCAGCCACCCGAGGTACATGCCCAGGACACCGGCCAGCTTGACGTCACCGAAGCCCATGCCTTTCGGGTAGACCAGCGCCAGGAGGAAGTAGAAGGCGTAGAGGGCCGCTCCGCCCACAGCAGCCCGCACGGCGGAGTGGCCGTCGTGGTGGGCGATCGAGGCCGCACCGAGCAGGACGCCACCGACGACGTAGGACGGCAGGACCAGCGAATTGGGCAGTCGGTGCACGTCGATGTCGATGAGGGCCAGTGCGATCCCGACGGCGCCGAGGTAGAGGAACGCCGCAAGCTCGGGCTGCAGCCCCAGACGCCACGCGAGAACTGCGAAAGCCACGCCGGTGCCGGCCTCCACCAAGGGGTAGCGCGACGAGATGCCTGTGCCACACCGTCGGCAACGGCCGCGCAGCAGTAGCCAGCTCACGACCGGGATGTTGTCCCGAGGCTCGATCAGCTGGTCGCAGCCCGGGCAGTGCGAGGGTGGCGACACGACCGACTCGCCGCGCGGGACCCGCCACACCACGACGTTAAGGAACGACCCGATGATCAGGCCTAGCACGGCCGAGGCCAGCACGAGGAAGAGCATGGTGAGGCAGCCTAGGCCGACTTCGAGAACTGACCACGTGTCCTACGCGCCGAAGGCGGCTCAGCCGGTCTTGTACTGAGGGGTGAGCTCGCCGGTCGTCTTGGCTCCCCAGGTGGCGTTGGTCCACTGCGGGAAGTACGGCGGCGCGGCGAACTGCAGTCGCGAGTCGTAGCCGTAGTCCTTGGCGAAGCCGGTACCTCCCGAGGTCCCGACGGCACCGCGCCACTTCTGCGCGATGGAGCCGCGCACGACCAAGTTCCCCAGGTCGTTGCCCTTGTTGTAAGAGTTGACCCAGAAGCTGTGCTGCAGCGTCTGGATCGAGGCGTAGACGTAGCGGTTGAGGTTGGTTGCCAGCAGGTCGGAGTACGTGCTGGACGCGGTCCGGGTGTAGACGTACGTGCACGTCAACGAGGTACCGCCGGAGCTCGGCGTAGTCGTTTGAGTGGACGGGCAGGTCGCCGTGTTGCTCCCGGCAGTCTTTGCGACGGTGGGACCGTTCAAGGAGCTCGAGGCCCGCGTGACGGGGTGGTAGACGGCCACCGAGTTGGAGGCTACGAGGCCGACCAGAGTCGACCCGCTCGCGGGAGCGCCAACAGCGGTGCCGTCGATGAGGAGGTCGTCGGTCACGATGACATTGTTCTGCGCGCCCACCGTCACACGTCCCTTGACGGTGCCCTCGACATAGGCGTTGCCCTGACCGCAGTCGAAGGTCGCCTGGTGTGCGTCTCCGGTGGGGGTGACCGCCGGCGACGACGCACTCGTGGGCAACCAGGACCCTGATGCCTTGGACCACGACTGGGTGTACGTCGTCGTCAGCGACGAGGGGTTGAAGAAGGTGACGTCAGCAGCGTAGGTCTTGGTTGCACTAGAGCCGTCCGCCGAGGTGGAGCTCGGCAGCGGGATGATGTCGCCGCTGCTGCTGCCCGAGGCTGAGCCGTTGACGACCTGTCCCGGGTTGCAGACCGCGGACGAACCGGTGTTCTTGACGTAGATCACCATGTCGTTGGGCACCGGTACGTTTTGCGGCGCCGTGGGCGCTCCACCCGGGCCAGGGACGAAGAGCGTGTCGGTGCCGCAGTTCGTACCCGCGGGCGTTCCAGGCCCGAGGAGGCTGGTGCCCGCACTGGTGGTGTTCCAGACGTCCATCGTGCCGTCGCTCTTGAACCGGATGCGGGTGTCACCGGTGTAGACGCAACCCGGGAAGGTGGCGAACTGGTCGCTGTTGTCCGGCAGCGTCAGAGCCAGCGCCGGACCAGCGCCGTTCGTCCCGACGTACGGGTAAGCACTGCTGCCCGTCCGCCAGCACTTGCCTTGGCCCGCACTGGTGCCGACACCGGACGCGTCGCCCTTGCCGAGCGCTGCCGTGCAGTTGAAGTCGGCCGTCTCGAAGCCCTGAAGAAAGCGGGGGCGGGTCCCTCCGGCGTTGGACATCAACGGCGTGTCGTTGAAGTGCACCTGGCCGTCGAGCACATCGGAACCGGCGAACTGGATCTCTGCACAGCCGGATCGGCCCTGGTACCAGTACTTGGCCAACGAGGCCCCGCTGCCGCCGCAGTCCTGGGTTGCTCCACCGGGGTAGGCCACGGTGTTGGCCGGGTCGGCGTCCTCGAAGTCGGTGTAGTACAGGAACTGGGTGGACCCGCCGCGCGACACCCGCACCTGGATGGTTCGGGTGACGCCGTTGACCCGTCCGGTGGAGTTGAGCAGGACAGCGCCGTCCCGGTACAGAGTGGCTGTGCTCACGTCATAGTGGAACTGGCCCACGGTGTCGCCGGTCTCGTCGGCGTTGGCCCACCCTGCCGGAGTCAGGTTCGTCCATCCGCAGGTGTTGGTGCCGGCCTTCGGCCCTTTCAGGGCGATGTTCGCGCAGTCGACCGAGCGGGCGTAGGCGTCAGACTTGTTCAGACGGGACACGTAGTCGGCCACGCCCGCCTGGGCCGCTGTCAGCGCGGCTGCCCAGTTCTGGTCGCGCTTGGCCTGGGGCTGGCCCTGCAGGGCGAAAGCCAGGCTGGTCGTCGCCAGCGCCGTCATCATCATGATGATGCACACGACGAAGATCATGGCGATGCCGGCATCGTCGCCGTTTCGGGCAACTCGACACCGAAGCGCGCGGTGGAGGGTGTTGATCGACATCGTGGTCCCTGTCATCACGGAGTGGGCGAAGTGGTCGAGACGCTGAGCGAGTCCACGTTGGGCAGCTGGACACGAATGGTGAAGCTGCTGCCCTTCGTGTTGGCGGCAGACCGCACGGTGAGGAAGATGTCCACGCTGTCCACTGCTGACAGGCGTGTCGTGGATGCTTCGAGCGGCGTCGCGATCGACGTGATGCCGTCTTTGGCGAAGTAGGTGAAGAGCGGCTGGTTCATGACCACCTTGGTAGCCAGAACCCGACTGCGGACGGTGCAGCCGACACTTCCTGCAGCGCAGGTGTAGGAGTAGCTCGACGGGTTCGCGTTGTGCGGGTCCGGCCGACGGATCGACTCGGTCAACGTTCCGCTCACTACCTGATAGGACACCTTGCTCGGGCCGTCGTCGCTCAAGCCGGGCGGCGGGGCGACGGTGTAGTCGTTGTTCAAGTTCGCGTAGAACGTCACGTAGGTCGAGTCGCCCTGGATGAACGCTGTGGATGAACATGTGGTGCACGACGAGTTGAGCTGGGTGGGCAGGATGGCCGTGCGCAGCGACCTCGACATCGACTCGATGGCCACCCTGGCCTGCTGTGTCTGGTCGTTGCGCGCCACGTTGCCGCCGACGATCTTGTTCGTGCCGATGAGCGCTCCCTGCGCCATGGTGAGGATCAGACCGAGGATGAAGATGACCACCACCATCTCGGACAGGGTGAACCCGCTGTCCGGCAGCGGCCCTCGGACGGCGTGCAGGCGACGACGGAGTGCTCGGGTCATGGTCATCAGAACGCCAGGTTGATCGTCGGGACGGTGGTCGGAACGGTCTTACTGAGGTTGGCCGCTGTGACCGGCCAGGTGTATCCGCTCTGCGGGCTGCGGCCATTCACGGTGATCGTGTACGGGCCGGCCGGAAGGCTGACTTGCAGCGCCCCGGCTGAGTCGGTGACGCCGAGGGTCAGCGTGTCCGCCACGGCACATCCGGTTGCGGACACCGGGGTAGCTCGCACGGTGACCCCGGGAGCGGTCAACCAGGCGGTGTTGGTCACGTTTCGCTGCCGCACCAAGAGATTGATCGGGGCGAGCGACACAGTCTGGTTGACTGTTGCCCCCGCCACCAACGGGACGCCGGCATCGCGGGTGCCGCCGGAGGTTGCGGGGTCGGACTGATCGCACGAACCCGGCCACGCGCTGTAGCCGTCGGTGAACGGCCAGAGGCCACCGAGGGCGGTGGTGACACCGGACACCGCGGTGACGGCTGTTCGCCCCGGCGCCGGTAGGCCCGAGTTGTAGAAGCTCAACGGCGCCAGCGAGGTGGGCAGCCCGTAGCCGCCCAGCGTCGTCTGGGTGGTGTTGATGGTCGCTGACCGGTCATAGGAGATCGGCACCTGGGTAAGCGTGCCGGTGGCCACGGTGGCGGCCTTGGTGCGGGAGGTCACCAAGTCGGGGGTCACGTAGCCGGGCTGGTTGACGGTGACGGTCCAGTTGCCGTAGTCGTTGGTGGCGAACACGGCACACCCGTCGCTCTCGGTCAGCCGGGTCTGGCTGCCGGAACCCGACTTCGCGAAGACGACCGGCATGTTCTCGACACCCGTGCCGTCAGCACCGATGATCTTGGCGGCGATGTAGCCGTTCGTCGTGGCCACGGTGTTCTTGGCGGGTGTCAGCAGAGTGGAGTTCGTAACCGGCTGAGTGCTGCCCATGTTTGCCCACGTCACGGCAACGGTGACCTTGAGCGTCGGATACGTCACCTGGGCACCGCCGTCACACGGACTCTGCCCGTAGCCGGTCGGCAGCCACTGCACCTCGCGCTGCACCTGGAACGGCACGCCGTCGATGACCAGGGATGACCCAGCCACCGCACTGGCGATCAGGTTGTGCGGGTTGGTGGTGCTCCCCGTCGCACCCAGGACCAGCGGACCGTCGGCCGTGGCGTTGAACTCGTTGCGATCGATCTCGAGCTCACGTGCGCCCAGGTTGGCCGCCTGCACGCGCAGCCGGTTGTTGCCGGAGGTGTGGCTGGCTGCCTGCAGCGAGAAGGCCAGTCCTCCGGCCGCGATCGAGAACACGATCAGCGCCCACAGGCATTCGACCAGTGTGAGACCGTCGTCGGACTTGAGCCGCTCACGCAGCGAGGGAACTCCCATGAGTGTCACATCGGTCGGCCGGCCGATCGCCTTGAGTGGGCCGACTGGGCGAGACCCGCCGGGCAAGGACCGCGTGACACCGCGCCACCTGGGACGACGAAGGCGGCGGCGAGCAGTTGCTCGCCACCGCCAAGGCCATGCCTGATCGCTCTTGCGAGCACGTGATCCGACCATGACGAAGGGCCGGGACGTGATCGTCCCGGCCCTCCGTCAGATTTCTGTCATGCTGCGGATCAGAAGGCACCCGACGGGCAGGCGCCCTTGGCGGGCTGGAGTCCGCCCTTGTTGCTCTGGTAGACGTACGAGTTGCCCGCCGCGTCAGCCGTGCCCTTGGCGTTGAAGCCGCAGACCGCGTAGACGTTGGCACCGGCTGCGGTGCTGATGACGACGGAGACGGTGTTGCCGCTGGACAGGAAGACCGAGCTGCCGGAGATCACGACGGCGTTGGCGGACGTGGAACCCGCGCTGGTCGCGACGGCGGGGTAGGTCTGGTTGTCGGTGTAGTAGGTCTCCAGCTCGTTGGCGACCGTGCGCAGGTCGGACTTGATGGAGGTGTCCACCGCCTTCTTCCGCTGGTTCAGGAAGACCGGGATGGCGATGGCGGCGAGGATGCCGATGATGATGATGACGACGAGGAGCTCGATGAGGGTGAAGCCCTCGTCCTTCTCGTCCATCGACTTGCGAATGCGAGCGAGCATGTGAGGCGTCCCTTCAGGACCGTATGGAAACCGCGCCGCCGGTCCTCACGGCACCCGGTGAGGGTGCCGGCAGAGGTAGCTGGGCTGACCGCGGGTGCGGCCCCCTGGCTTTGCGGCCCCGCCTTGCAGCGGGTGTGCCGTGTCTTGCCGGAGCGGTTCGATGACAGTTGTGGATTCGGTTGCGCGGCCGCCTGGCTTGAGCCTTGGCAAACCCTTTCTTCACCGCATCCTTCGAACGGCGTAAGCCGATCGTCGGGGACCGGACGACGAAGGGGACCTGGCCGGCGGCCAGGTCCCCTCGGTCTGCTCGGCGCAGGAGCGCCGGGCGGGCTACTTGATCAGGTCGAAGATCTTGAAGATCGGCATGTACAAGGCGATGATCATCGACCCCACGATGGCACCGAGCACGGCGATCATCAGCGGCTCGATCAGCGCGGTCAGCTGCTCTGTGGTGGCCTCGACCTCCTGGTCGTAGAACTCCGAGATCTTGTGCAGCATGGAATCAAGGGCGCCGGTCTCCTCACCGACGGCCATCATCTGCACCACCATCGGCGGGAAGACACTGTGCTGGGACAGTGGAGCAGTGAGCGACTCGCCGTTGCGGATGCTGTCCTGCACGTCGTTGACAGCATGGGTGAGCACCATGTTGCCGGTGGTCAGCGCCACGATGTTCAGCGACTGCAGGATCGGGACACCGGACTGCATCATGGTGCCCAGGTTGCGGGTGAAGCGGGCGATCGCGATCTTCTGCGCCAGCTGGCCGAAGACCGGGATCTTGAGCTTGATCGGGTCGACGAAGTTGCGCACGTCCTCGCGCCGCTTGATCTTGCGCCAGATGATGACGCTGGCGACGATTGCCACCACGATGAACGGCGAGCCGAACTTGAGGAACTGTGACATGGCCACCAGGATGCGGGTCGGCGCCGGCAGGGTGCCGCCGAGCGTCTTGAACATCGCCGCGAACACCGGAACGATGAACAGCAGCATGCCGACCACAGCCAGGATGGCCATGCAGAACACAACCACGGGGTAAGTCATCGCGGACTTGACCTTGCCGCGCAGCTTGACCTCGGCCTCGTAGTTGTCCGCGATCTGCTTCATGACCGCGTCGAGGAAACCGCCGACCTCGCCGGCACGGGTCATGTGCACCATCAGCGGCGGGAAGATCTCCTCGTGCTTGCCCATCGCCGAGGACAGCGCGTTGCCGGTCTCGACGTCGTTGCGCACCTCTCGGAGGGTGTCGCGCAGCTTCTTGTTCTCGGTCTGCTCGGCGAGGATCGACAGGGCCCGTAGCAGCGAGAGGCCAGAGCTGATCATCGTCGCAAACTGGCGGGACATGATGGCGAGGTCCTTGAGCTTGACCCGACCCCCGAAGCCGGGGATTGTCAGCTCCTTCTTCATGCCGGCGTTGGCAGCAGCGACCCGGATGGGCGCGTAGCCCATCGTCTTGAGGCGTTGGACGACCACCGCCTCGGACTCGGCTTCGAGCTTGCCGTGGACGATCTTGCCGGTCTTGTTCCGGACCGAGTACTCGTAGGTCAGCGTGGCAGCCATGTCAGTGCCTTTCAGGCCCGGCCGGTGAGGCGGTTGAAGTCCTCGACGTGGTGGCACTTCTCGAGCCCCACGTCGTAGGCGATCCGACCCTTCATGACCAGGTCGGCGAGGTGTTGGTCCATCGTGTGCATGCCGTGCTTGGCTCCGGCCTGCATGGCGGAGTAGATCTGGTGGGTCTTGCCCTCGCGGATGAGATTGCGGATCGCCGGGGTGGCCACCAGCACCTCGGTGGCGACGGCGCGTCCCTTGCCGTCCCTCGTCTTGGCGAGGGTCTGGCAGACGACGCCCTGCAGGGTGCCGGCGAGCTGGACGCGCACCTGCTGCTGCTGATTGGTTGGGAAGACGTCGATGATGCGGTCGATGGTCTGGGCCGCGTCTTGGGTGTGCAGGGTGGCGAAGACCAGGTGGCCGGTCTCGGCAGCGGTCAGCGCTACCGAGATGGTCTCCAGGTCGCGCATCTCACCGACCAGGATGATGTCGGGGTCCTGACGCAGCACATGCTTGAGCGCGTTGGTGAACGACCAGGTGTCCTCCCCCACCTCCCGCTGGTTGACGATGCACTTCTGGTGGCGGTGCAAGAACTCGATCGGGTCCTCGACCGTCATGATGTGCTCGCTGCGGGTGCGGTTGGCGAGGTCCACCAGCGAGGCCAGCGTCGTCGACTTGCCCGAGCCGGTGGGACCGGTGACGAGCACGAAGCCGCGCGTCAGCTGGGCGAAGTTGGCGACTGACGGCGGCACCCCGAGGTCCTCCAGCTTGCGGATCTCGAACGGGATGATGCGAAAGGCGGCGCCCATGGCGTCCCGCTGGCGGTAGATGTTCACCCGGAAGCGGGCCCGGCCCGGCACGCTGTAGGCGAAGTCGAGCTCGAGGTTCTCCTCGAACTTCTCCCGCTGCTTCTGGGTGAGGGCCGCGTAGAGCACCCGCTGGATCACCGGCGGGGTGAGCACCGGGTGGTCCTCGAGCTGCTTGAGCGAGCCGTTGATGCGGATCGACGGCCGGGCACCGGAGGTCAGGTGCAGATCGGAGGCACCGGTGTCGAGCACGTGCATGAGCAGGTCGTTGAGCACGACGTCGTGCTCGTCACCGTCTGCCTCGGTCGAGCCACGGCGGTAGGCCGACTCGTCGGCCTCTGACGCAGCGATACCGACGGCAGCATCCTCGACCAGGCCGAGCTGGGCGTCCGCCGGAAGCTCCGGCTGCAGCCCCATGGACTGCTCAGGCACGATGACCTCGGCGTCCATCAGTGTCATGGGGGCGTGGGCCGGGACGGCGGCCGGCTCGGCCAGGTAGGCCGTGGGCTCGGCGGCGTACGACGGTTCCGGGGTGTACGAGGGCTCGGCGACGTACGAGGTCTCGGCGGAGTACGTCGGGGCAGCGAAGGAGTCAGCGGAGGCCGCGAAAGGCTCGGCCGGGGCTGACGCCTCGGGTGCGTAGGACGGTGCCGCAAACGACCCCAGTGGGTCGAGAGGATCCACCTCGGGTGCCGCGTAGGACGCCGCAGGCTCGGCCGGCAGGCTTGGCGCAGCCGCGAAGGGGGCGGCGGCGAACGGGGCGGCAGCGGTGTGCTGCTCGGCCACGAAGGAGTAGTTCCACCCGGCGCCCGGGCTCTCGACGGCGTCGTCCGCCGCGGGTGCGGGGCCGGCTGCGAAGCCTCCCGGCTCGATCGGCACCGGCTGGTATCCCGACGTCTCCACCTGTTGACCCCTCTCGCACCGTGATGCGCCGCGACTGCGGGACACCTGTCTCGCGAGAGGATCGGCGGGTCGGGGTGCACCCTTGAGGACCTGCGGCCCCCTTGGCCGAGTTTTTAGACGACGACCCGCAGGATCTCGTCGAGCGAGGTCACTCCGGCGAGGACCTTGGTCAGCCCGTCTTCGCGCAACGTCTTCATGCCCTGTTCGCGCGCGACCTTCTCGATCACCGTCGCGGACGCCTTCTCGACGGCAAGGCGCTCGACCTCCTCGCTGACGAGCATGACCTCGTGCAGCGCAAGCCGGCCCTTGTAGCCGGTCTTGGAGCAGAACGAACAGCCGACCGGTCGATAGAGCTCGGGCAGTGGTTCGCCGTCCTGCCACGGGAAGCGCGAGGCGGTGAGGACCTCAGCGGTCGGGGTGTACGCCTCCTTGCACTTCGTGCACAGCCGACGCGCAAGTCGTTGGGCGAGAACGGCGTCCAGGGCGGACCCGACGAGGAAGGGCTCGATGCCCATCTCGGTGAGCCGGCTGACCGCGGACGGTGCGTCGTTGGTGTGCAGCGTCGAAAGCACGAGGTGACCGGTGAGGGCGGCCTCGACCGCGATCTGGCCGGTCTCGTGGTCCCGGATCTCACCGATGAGCACGATGTCGGGGTCCGAGCGCAAGATCGAGCGCAGCGCCGAGGCGAAGGTCAGCCCGGCCTTGTTGTTGGTCTGCACCTGGTTGATGCCCGGCAGCCGGTACTCGACCGGGTCCTCCACGGTGATGACGTTGACCTCGGGCTTGCTGACGATGTTCAGCGTCGCGTACAGCGTCGTCGACTTGCCTGAACCCGTCGGACCGGTGACCAGAATCATCCCGTAGGGCTTCGTGAAGCTGCGCGAGTAGCGCTCGTAGTTGTCCGGCGCGAAGCCGAGGTCGGTGAGGTCGAGCCGCGCGGTGGAGTTGTCCAGGATCCGCATGACGACCTTCTCGCCCCACACGGTGGGGAGAGTGGCCACCCGCAGGTCGATCTTCCGGCCGTGGGCGTTGACGGACAGGCGGCCGTCCTGGGGGATGCGGCGCTCGGCGATGTTGATGTCGGCCATGATCTTCAGCCGGCTGATGACTCCGGACTGGATCGCCTTTGGCGAGCGCATGACCTCGTGGAGGACACCGTCGATGCGGAACCGGACCCGCAGGTCGGTCTCGGTGGGCTCGAGGTGGATGTCGGAGGCGCGGTCCTGGATTGCCTGGGTGATCAGCAGGTTGACGTACTTGACGATCGGCGCGTCTTCGACGATCTCCTTGACCTTGGAGAGCTCGTCCTCCTCCTCCTGCGCGTCGAGGACGGCGGAGATGTCGTCGAGGTCGGAGTCGGCGCGGTAGTAGCGGTCGATCGCAGCAGCCACGTCGGCGCGGGTGGCCACCACCGGCTTGACGTCCATGCCGGTGAGCGAGCGGATGTCGTCGATCGCAAAGACGTTGGCCGGGTCGGCCATGGCGACCAGCAGCTTGCCGTCCTCGAACCCGATCGGCATCGCCGAGTGGCGTCGGCACACCGTGCCCGGCACCCGGCCGATGGCCGAGCCGTCGACCGCGAACTCCGACAGGTCGACGAAGCGAAGACCGATCTGGGTGGCGAGCGCCGCGACCAGCTGGGACTCGGTGAGCACGCCCTGCTCGATGAGCACCCGGCCCAGCGCCCGACCGACCCGCGTCTGCTCCTCGTAGGCGAGCTCGAGCTGGGACGGGCTGACGAGCCCACCTTCCAGCAGGATGTCGCCGAGCTGCTTCACGCGCGTCTTCCCCGTCCTGGGTGCGGTCGATGTGTCGTCGGTCGTGGTCTGGCGGTGCGGCCGGATGGTCGGATTGTCGGATTGCCCGACAGCCGGATGGCCGGGTGGCCCTCCCTGACCATCGGATCGGGCGGGGCTCACCTGAAGCGGTGGATCATGCTCACCAGTGCGCGAGTAGACCTGCCACCTGGGTCATGGCCCGCGCGGGCGAGGAGTCGGCGTCGAGCACGAGCTGGTGGCCGTCCCGCAGCACGAGGGTGACCATGCCCTGGCTGCCCTGGCTGCCCTGGCTGCCCTGGCTGCCCTGGCTGCCCTGGCTGCCCTGGCTGCCCTGGGTTCCTTGGCTGCTCCGTGAAGCGTGAGTGCCCCGGCTGATCGGCGGCCGACGGTGCCGACCGACCTGCTCGCCAGGCCCGACCAGCGACGTGATCGATGTCCACGTCCGGAGTCTCGCGAGCACGTCAGACCCGGACGGCCTCGGTCTCGACGTCGTCGAGGACCGCGTAGAGCAGCGCGAGCAGCACGTTCTTGACCGACTCCTTGTCGGTCGCGTCGCACGCCAGGATGGCCACATCGGACGGGATCTCCAGCCGGCGCCGGACGTCCTCGATCCTCGCGTGGTCGTCGCCGCTGGCGCGGTTCAGCGCCACGACGTACGGCACGTGGGCCATGGTCCGGAACGCGGCGAGGATGCCCTGCGCCTCGTCGACCGAGTCCTCACGGTCGGCGTCGACGAGCAGCAGGTAGCCGATCATCCCCTCGCCGAGGATCTCCCACATGAAGTCGAACCGGTCCTGACCGGGTGTGCCGAACAGGTAGAGCACGAGGTCACGGTCGATGGTGATGCGGCCGAAGTCCATGGCCACCGTCGTCTCGGCCTTGCGGCGCCGGGTCGAGTCGGTGACGCCGCGCTCGGTGGAGAGCACGGTGATCTCGCTGATCGTGCGGATCAGCGTCGTCTTGCCGGCCGCGAACGGTCCGGTCACGACGACCTTCACGGCCTGGCCGCCGCGGCGGCGACCACGACTGGGTGCCATCAGAGCCCCCTGACCCCGGCGATGAGCCGGAGCATCAGACTGCGGTTGACGTTGGGGTCGCGCTGAATGGCCGAGGCGGTCTCCGGGTCGGGCGCGGTCGCGGTGGCGCCGACGACGTCGCCGAGCCCGCCGCTCGAGCCGTGGTGGCTGCCGTGGTTGCCGCCGGCGGTGGGCGACGGAGCGGACTGCACGTGCGTCTGACGTACGCCGGTGGGCCGGCCGGACTCGTCGAACTCCGCCTGCCGCTTGGGCAGGAACGGCTCAGGTCGGGCGGGCACCACGTCGTGCGGGACGTGTGCACCGCCGAGCATCTGCGCGCCCACCGGCACGGCGCTCGCGTGCTCGTCCGCCTCGTCCTTCTCGTCTGTCTCGTCCTTCTTGCCGTGGTCGTCGTGGTCGTCGTGGTCTTCGTGGTCGTCGTGGTCGTCGTGGTCGTCGTGGTCGACCACCGGCGCACCGCCCTGCCCGGGCAGCTGGTCAGTAACGGCGCCATCGGCGTCGTCGGACTCGTCGGTCTCGTCGGTCTCGTCGGTCTCGGCGGTCTCGGCTGCGTCGTCGGACTCGGCAACCGCTCCGGCGTCGGCAGAGGGAGCAGCCGCAACGACCGGCGCAGCCTCCTCGATCACCGGCACGAACGGCGCTCCCTCGAGCGGCGCAAGCAGTCCCTGGCGACGTACGACCACGGCGACGTGGTCGTCGCCCGCGTTCTCGTCACCGTCCTGCGGACGCACGGTGAGCAGGCCGCGCTGGACGAGTCCGGCGAGGGTGGAAACCACCGCGTACTGACCGCTGCCGGTGAGGTCGACGAGCTCACCGACGGTGCGCCGGCCGTCGACAAGCGCGAGCAGGGACCACTCCTCGCGGCTGACGGCAGGGTCGCTGGGTAGCACGACCGGCATGGCGAGCACGGCCCGCGCGGATGGGACGACCTGCGAGACGGCATCCCAGGTGGCTTTGCGGCTCTCGGCTTCGGCCAGGACCGACTCGACGCTGATGGACACGCCGACGTCGTCAGGGTTGACCTCGTCGACGACGAAGGCGAAGTCGCCGTTGCGCCAGCGCAGCAGATCAAAGACGGCGTCGACCGCCTGGTCGGTGGCGGCCTGCTTGAGCACGTCGGAGTCGAGCACGCCCTGGTCGAGCAGCGCGCGCACCACACCCACGCCGTCACCACTGGTCGCAGCGGCCACGGCAGCTGCGAGGGCGTCGTCCCCGACCGAGCCGCTGCCCACGAGCCGGCGAGCCAGAGGCTGCCGACTGCTGTCCGCGGACGCGCCGGTCACCTGGCCGGCATGGAAGTAGACGCTGCCCTCGGAGCCGGTCCCCACTTCGCCATCGGAGACACCGCGGGCGAGCAGCAGACTGCCGCCCTTCTTGGTGAAGCTCAGCAGCTGGAAGATGTCCGGCAGGCTGAACGCGTCGAGCGATCCTTCGAGCTTCATCTCAGCTCCAGCCAGGGGACTCAGGCGCCGGGTCGGTCAGGTGCAGTCCCTGCGGTGCGGGCGCGACGACCTGCAGGGGCAGCGGCGCGGCCAGGTCCTCGACCAGCTCGTAGGCCAGCTCGACCCGCAGAGCGGCGGCGACCGCAGCGGCAGCCCGGCGTACCTCGAAGAGCATCAGACCCACCTTCGCACCCTTGGCGGCGACGGCCACGAGGACCGCCTCGTCGTCAGCCGAGATCAGGAAGACGGTGCCGTTCTCGCCCTCGACGTAGACCTGGGACAAGGCGCCGCGACCGAGGCCCTCGGCGGCCCGCTCGCCCAGCGACAGCAGGGCGGCGCTCATCGCGGCGACGCGGTCCTCGTCCATGCCGGCGGGCAGGGCCGAGGCCATCGCGAGGCCGTCGAAGGACACGATCGAGGCGGCCTCGATCTCGGGGACCTGACCGACGAGCTCGGTCAGGATGCGGTCCAGGCGGCCGGACCGCCCGGTGCCGGACGCGGACTGGTCGCCGTACGCTTCGCTCATCGTTCCACCGCTCGTCTCGTGCCGGGTGCAAGGGCCTGCGGGCCGGCGCGCCTCGGGGGCGCACCAACGCCGTCCTTGCTGGCATCGGCCGTCGGGGGCAATCCCTTGAGCGCGACGCGCGGGACCAGCGAGACCAGCCGCACCCGAGCGCTATCCGGAGCGCAGAGCACGCTCCCCCGCAGCCCGCAGGACCGGCACGAGGGCGGCCGGGTCGGCGACGATGCCGGCCTCGGCCGTCATCGCGGCGACCTGCAGCACCGCTTGGTGCACCAACAGGTCGAGCCCGTCGATGACCGGGCCACCAGCCGCACTCCAGGCGGCGGCCAGCGCCGTCGGCCACGGGTCGTAGAGCACCTCGAACAGCGTGCCCGGCCGATTCGGGATCCGGCCGCCGGCCAAAGCATCGGTGGCCCCCGCCACGACGGTGCTCACCACCAGCGGTGCGCCGAGACCGTCCGCCGCGTCTGCCCAGGGCAGCACCCCCACGGCCACGCCGTACGCCGCCGCCACCGCTGCCAACCCGGGGCCGCTGGCCGGATCGCGCACGTAGGCCGTCACGTCGGTGGTCACCGACGCGAGGGCCGCCAGCGCGGAGCGCGCCGTCGCTCCCCCACCGAGCACGACCGCCCGCGAGACCGAGGTGATCCCGTGCTGGGCGAGAGCCGCGACGAGCCCGGGCACGTCGGTGTTGTCACCGGCGCGGCGTCCACCGGCGAGCAGCACCGTGTTGGCCGCGCCGACCGCGTCGACCACCGGCGTCGTCGAGTCCAGCAGCGGCAGCACGGCCGCTTTCAACGGCATGGTCAGCGAGAGTCCGACCCAGGTGTCGTCCAGCCCGTCGAGGAAGGCCGCCAGGTCCTGCTGGCCGACGTCGTGCGCGCCGTAGGACCAGCCCACCAGACCGAGGGCGTCGTAGGCCGCCTGGTGCAGGGTCGGCGACAGCGAGTGCGCCACCGGTGAACCGAGCACCGCCGCTCGGTGCATGCTGCCAGCTGCGCCCCCGCTCTGCTCGCTCACTTGCCGGAGTTGACCTGCGCGCGGATCTTCAGGAACTCCTGATAGCTGTTGGTGAACTTGGTGGTGCCAGCGTTGTCGACAGTGATGAAGTAGAGCCAGTCACCCGGTGTCGGATTGACCGCCGCGGTCATCGCGGCCACGCCGGGTGAGTCGATCGGTGCCGGCGGCAACCCGCTGTGCTTGTAGGTGTTGTAGGGCGAGTCGGCACCGAGGTCCTGGTAGGTCACAATCGTCTTGTCGGCCTTCAACGCGTAGTTGACGGTCGAGTCGAACTGCAGCGGCATGCCGGCCTTGAGCCGGTTGTAGACCACCCGCGCCACCTTGCCGAAGTCCTCGGGCTTGCGGGCCTCGGCCTCGACGAGGCTCGCGATGACGAGGATCTCCTCAGGTGTCCGGTTGGTGCGCGCCACCCCCACCTTGTCGGCGGCGACGGCATAGGCCGAGAACAGCTGCGTGAGCACCGAGTCGACGTCGGCGTCCGGCGGCACGTCGTACGTCGCGGGGAACAGAAAGCCCTCGGGGTTGCCCTTGGCATAGGCCGGCAGGCCGAGCTTGGCGCTCCGCTGCTTGATGGCTGCCTTGTAGTCCTTGAGCGGGAGCTTGGTGTCCTTCACGAGCCGGGCCAGGGTCTCGTCGAGGCGCAGACCCTCGGGCAGGGTGACGCGGGACTGCACCCGGGCAGACGGGTCCAGGACGGTGGCGAGGGCGTCGGCTGCCGGCATGCGGCTCTGCAGCTGGTAGAAGCCCGGCTGCAGCTTGTTGGCGTCGGGGTTGGCGAAGGCCGCGGTGAGGAACGCCTTCTCGCTCTTGACGACACCCTCGGCGACCAGGGTCTTCGCGAGCTCTGCGGAGGTGTCGCCCTGCTTGATCTCGATGATGACCTTGCCGGAACCGGGCCCGGCATAGTCGGGTGCCGCGGCGCTGCTGAACAGATGCTTGACCTTGGTCAGACCGCCGAAGGCGAAGACCGCACCGCCGCCGACGATGCCCACCACGAGCAGCAGGGCCAGCAGGACCGCGAGTGCCCCCTTGCCGCGGCCACCCTTGCGGCGGCGGCGCCGGCGTCGGCGCGCGGTCTCCTCCTCCGACCAGACAGAGAGATCGGTCATCGGCTGGGTCTCCTGCTCGTGTCGTGCGGCCCCCGGTCGACGTTCCCTGCTCGGACTTCGTGTGCGTCGTGTGCGTCATTGGCCGGATCCACGACCCGGCCCGGCGGGCGTCCCGAGGCTCGTTCAGCGTCCAGGGCGCTCTGCAAGATGATGACAGCAGCTGCCTGATCGATCACGCTGCGGCCTTTGCGCGTGTCTACCCCGCTGGCGTGCAGCCCACGCTGGGCCGCCGAGGTCGAGAACCGCTCGTCGACCAGCCGGACCGGCACCGAAACCAGTGCTGCGAGCTCGACGGCGTATGCCTGCGCAGCTCCGGCGGCCGGCCCCGGCCTGCCGGACAGCGACGTCGGCAGCCCGACCACGACCTCGATCGCCTCGCGTTCGGCCACCAGCCCGGCCACGGCGGCGAGGTCACCACGGCCGCGCTGCAGGGTCTGCACCGGCGTGGCGAGGATGCCGGCGGGGTCGCAGCCGGCGACACCGACGCGCACCGACCCGACGTCGACCGCCACCCGCGTGCCGACTCTCACGCGCTGCCGGTCACCCGCTGGCCGACCGTGTGCTCGATCAGCCGCAGGGCCTCGTCGACCTTGCTGGGGTCCGTGCCGCCGCCTTGAGCGACGTCGTCCTTGCCACCTCCGCCACCGCCGAGCACACCAGCGGCAGCCTTGACGAGGTCACCGGCCTTGACGCCCCACTCGCGGCCGCGCTCGTTGACAGCCACCACCAGGACCGGCCGGTCGTTCGTGACCGCGATCATCGCCACGGCCGCCGGTCGCTCGAAGGGGAACCGCCCGCGCACGTCGAGCACCAACCGGCGCAGGTCATCGGCCACGGTGCCGTCGGGCGCGCGGTGGGCGACCACCGCGACACCGAAGACGTCGACCGGTGCAGCCGCGACGTCAGCCGCCGCCTCGAGCACCTGCGCCGACCGCACCCGTTCGAGGTCCTTCTCGACCTCGCGCAGCCGCTCGGTGAGGGCACCCACCCGGTCCGGCAGCTCCTCGGGACGCACCTTCAGGGTGTCGGTGAGCTGCGCGACCAGCGCATGCTCGCGAGCCAGGAAGCGGTAGGCGTCGGCACCGACCAGCGCCTCCACCCGACGCACGCCGGCTCCGATCGAGGCCTCGCCGAGGATCTTGACGACGCCGAGCTGCCCGGAGCGCAGCGCGTGAGTGCCGCCGCAGAGCTCGCGGGCCCAGTCGCCGACCGAGACCACCCGCACCTGGTCGCCGTACTTCTCGCCGAACAGCGCCATGGCACCGGCCGCACGAGCCTGGTCCTGGGTCATCACCTCGGCCCGCACCGCGAGGTCGGCGGCGAGCACCTCGTTGACCTCCTGCTCGACGTCGGTGAGGACGCTGGGAGGTACGGCGGTGGGCGAGGCGAAGTCGAACCGGAAGCGACCCGGGGCGTTCTCGGAGCCGGCCTGGGTGGCGGTCTCACCGAGAGCCTGCCGGAACGCCTTGTGCACCAGGTGCGTGGCGGTGTGGGCCCGGCTGATGGCCCGGCGGCGTTCGACGTCGACGGCGGCGATGACGGTGTCGCCGCGAGCCAGCTCACCGGTCAGGATGCGGCCACGGTGCACGACGACCCCGGGCACCGGTGTCTGCACGTCGTGCACCTCGATCTCGGCGCCGCTGGTGGTGCGCAGCCGCCCCTGGTCGGCGAGCTGCCCGCCGCCCTCGGCGTAGAACGGGGTGCGGTCGAGCACGACCTCGACGTCCTGGCCCTGCCGCGCAGCGGCAACGGCCATCCCGTCGACCAGGATGCCGAGCACGCGTGACTCGCTGACGACGTCGTCGTACCCGGTGAAGACGTTGGGTCCGCTCGCGTCGACGATCTCGCGATAGCTCGACATGTCGGTGTGGCCGGACTTCTTCGCCTTCGAGTCGGCCTGGGCCCGCTCGCGCTGCTCACGCATGAGGCGCCGGAAACCGTCCTCGTCGACCGACACGCCCTGCTCGGCGGCCATCTCGAGGGTCAGGTCGATCGGGAAGCCGAACGTGTCGTGCAGCGCGAAAGCCTTCTCGCCGCTCAAGGTCGGGGTTGCTGCCGTGGTCCCCACCGTTGCCGGAGTCGCGTTCTTGACGTCACGGACAGCCGTGTCGAGGATCGTCGTACCGGCTCGCAGGGTCTGCCGGAAGATCTCTTCCTCGGCGTAGGCCAGGGTCGAGATGCGGCCGAACCCGGTGGCGAGCTCGGGATAGGACGCGGACATGGCGTCGCGGCTGATCGGCAGCAGCTCGGGCAGCACCGGGTCCTCGACCCCGAGCAGGCGCATGGAGCGCACGACGCGACGCAAGAGCCGGCGCAGCACATAGCCGCGGGCCTCGTTGGCGGGGCTGACGCCGTCGTTGATGATCATCAACGCGCTACGAACGTGGTCGGCGACGATCCGCAGGCGTACGTCGTCAGCCTCGCCGCCGATGGCGCCGTAACGCTTGCCGGCCAGGCCCGCCGCGTGATCGAGGACGGGGAAGACCTCATCGATCTCGTAGACGTTGTCGACGCCTTGCAGCAGGCAGGCGACCCGCTCGAGACCCATGCCGGTGTCGATGTTCTTGGCCGGTAGGTCGCCGGCGATGTCGAAGTCGACCTTGCTGCGGACCTCGCTGAGCACCGACTGCATGAAAACGAGGTTCCAGATCTCGAGGAACCGCTCCTCATCGACCACCGGGCCGCCGTCGGGGCCGTGCTCCGGGCCGCGGTCGACATAGATCTCGCTACACGGGCCGCCGGGCCCGGGGACCCCCATGTGCCAGTAGTTGTCGGCCAGGCCACGGCGCTGGATGCGCTCCTCAGGCAGGCCGGCGACCTTGCGCCAGAGGTCGAAGGCTTCGTCGTCGTCGTGCAGGACGGTGACCCAGATCGAGTCGGGGTCGAAGCCGAGCAGGCCGTCGGTCTGCGAGCCGGTGACCAGCTCCCAGGCCAGCTCGATGGCGCCTTCCTTGAAGTAGTCGCCGAAGGAGAAGTTGCCGTTCATCTGGAAGAACGTGCCGTGCCGGGTGGTCTTGCCGACCTCGTCGATGTCGAGGGTGCGCAGGACCTTCTGCACGCTGGTGGCGCGGGCGTAGGGCGGGGTCTCCTGGCCGAGCAGGTAGGGCTTGAAGGGCACCATGCCGGCGTTGACGAACAGCAGGTTCGGGTCGTCGAGCAGCAGGCTGGCGCTGGGCACGACGGTGTGGCCGCGGTCGCCGAAGAACTGCAGCCACCGACGCTTGATCTCGGCGGTCTCCATCAGATCCGGCTCCTCGGCTGGGTGTCACGGCGGTCATGGTGGGTGCTGGCCGGGTGCGCGAGCAGGTCGGCGGCTTCGGCGGGGGTGAGCGCGTCGTGCTCCGGCGCCATGCCGAGTGCCTCGCGCAGGGCGGTCTCGCGCTCACCCATGGCGGCAAGCACCTCGTCGGCGAAGGCGCGGACGGTGGCGGTCAGCCCGCTGGCGTGCTGGCCGGCGCGCTCGGTGAGCCCGGCCGGGCTGTAGGCGTGCAGGGTCGCCTGCACCTTGCGGGCGGCATAGATCCCGGCGGCCGCCCCGAGGGCGACCCAGACGAGGCGACGCATCAGCCGGCGCTCCGCCGCTTCGCAGCCCGGGCCCCCGCCTGCTCGGCGCGGGTCTGGTCGGCGACCTTGCGCCGGGTGCGCGAGCCCGGCCGGTCGGCAAGAGCGCTGCGCACGCCGTAGGAGAACGCCGCGACCTTGACCACCGGTCCGCCGACGGTGGCAGCGAGCAGCGCGGTCATCGCCGAGACGTTGGTGGTCGCTGCGGCGACGTTGCTGGTGATGGTGTCGACCCGGACCAGCTGGGCGTTGGTCGTGGTCACCGTGCTGGTGACCTCCGACAGCAGCGGCACGGTCTCGTCGGACACGCCCTTGATGAGGCTGCGGGTCTCGTCCAGCACCCCGCCCAGCTTGACCAGCGGGATGGCCAGCACCCCCACCAGCAGCACGAACGCGATCGCTGCGATGAGCCCGGCCACGTCTCCTACAGACATGCGTCGACCCTACCGCCCCACCCTCAAGATCCTTTGTGCGCCGACCCACCGCCTGCGCTGGTGAGCCGCGGTCCCACGTGCGGCGCCCGCGTCCCTCGTGCAGTTCAGGGGCGGGAACGGATGCGGGCGCGCAAGGTGTCCCAGAGGTCGACGAGGCGCGCTTCGGCGCCGTACCGCGTGGGGCGGTAGTAGCCCCGGTCCGCCACGGCGTCCGGCGGGTACTGCTGCGCGGCCACCGCACCAGGAACGTCGTGCGGGTAGACGTAGCCGATGCCGGAGCCGATCTGACTCGAGCCGGCGTAGTGGCCGTCGCGCAGCGCAGGGGGCACCGGACCGGCCAACCCAGCGCGTACGTCGGCAAGGGCGGCGTCGATCGCGATGACCACCGCGTTGGACTTCGGCGCCAACGCGAGGTGGATGACCGCCTGGGCCAGGGTGATGCGCCCCTCGGGCATGCCGATGAGGGCGACGGTCTCCGCCGCGGCCACCGCGGCGAGCAGAGCGGTCGGGTCGGCGAGCCCGATGTCCTCGGAGGCGAGGATCACCAGCCGCCGGGCGATGAACCGCGGGTCCTCCCCCGCCTCGATCATCCGGGCCAGGTAGTGCAGCGCTGCGTCAACGTCGGACCCGCGCACCGACTTGATGAACGCCGAGATCACGTCGTAGTGCTGGTCGCCGTCGCGGTCGTAGCGCAGCGCCGCCCGGTCGACTGCCGTCTCCAGGATGCCGACGTTGAGGACCGCGGGACCGTCGAGGGCAGCGACGTCAGCACCTGCGCCGCCGTGCTCTGCCTGCGGAGGTGCGACGGCGAGCGCGGCCCCGGCCCCCGCCTCCAGAGCAGTGAGGGCCCGGCGCGCGTCGCCCCCGGCGACCCGCAGCAGGTGCGCCATCGCGTCGTCGGTGAGCTCGATCGACCCCCGGAGCCCGCGCTCGTCGGCGACCGCGCGACGCACCACCTCGGCCACTCCGTCGTCGGTGAGCGGCGCCAACGTCAGGAGCAGCGACCGCGACAGCAGCGGCGAGATGATGGAGAAGAACGGGTTCTCCGTCGTGGCGGCCACCAGCGTCACCCAGCGGTTCTCGACCGCGGGCAGCAGGGCGTCCTGCTGGGTCTTGGAGAACCGGTGCACCTCGTCGATGAACAGCACCGTCTGCCGCCCGGACATGCAGCTCTGCCGCCGGGCCGCGTCGACGACAGCCCGTACGTCCTTTACACCGGCGTTGACTGCCGACAGCTCGGTGAAGGTGCGCCCGGTGGCCGAGGACACGAGCAGCGCCAAGGTGGTCTTGCCGGTGCCCGGTGGCCCCCAGAGGATCACCGACGCAGGTCCGGCCACGCCCCCGTCACCGGCCACCAGTCGGCGCAGCGGCGAGCCGGGCACGAGCAGGTGGTCCTGCCCGACCACGTCGTCCAGGGTGCGCGGACGCATCCGGACGGCCAGCGGCTTGTCGGCGTCACCCCGCGCGTCAGCGGCATCCTCGAACAGGTCCACGGCGACGACCGTAACGGGCACGGGAGCAGGTGCCGAGCGCCTACTGCCCTGCCCTCATCCGAGGGGGCAGCGCAGTAGCAGGTGCCGCGGTGCCCGAACACTTACTGCCCTGCCCACTTCGGAGGAGGCAGCGCAGTAGGCGGTGCCGCGGTGCCGCGGTGCCGCGGTGCCTACTGCCCTGCCCACTTCAGAGGAGGCAGCGCAGTAGGCGGCTCCCGCTAGCCGGGAAGGGGCGCGGCGGCGCGCGCTGGCGGGGCGTCCACCCCTGCCTCCTTGCGCTGCTCGGCCGTGATCGGCGCCGGCGCCGCGGTCAACGGGTCAAAGCCTCCACCGCTCTTGGGGAAGGCGATCACGTCCCGGATCGAGTCGACCCTCGAGAGCAGCGCGCAGATCCGGTCCCAGCCCAGCGCGATGCCACCGTGCGGCGGGGCGCCGTAGGCGAACGCGTCGAGCAGGAAGCCGAACTTCTCCTGTGCCTGCTCGGGGGTCAGGCCCATCAGTGCGAACACCCGCTCCTGCACGTCGCGGCGGTGGATCCGGATCGACCCGCCGCCGATCTCGTTGCCATTGCACACGATGTCGTAGGCATAGGCCAGCGCCTCGCCGGGCGACTCCTCGAACCGGTCCATCCAGTCCGGCTTGGGCGAGGTGAACGCGTGGTGCACGGCGGTCCAGGACCCGGCGCCGACTGCCACGTCGCCGGACGCCCGCGCCTTGGCCGACGGCTCGAACAGCGGCGCGTCCACCACCCATAGGAACGACCACGACGAGGAGTCGATCAGCCCACACCGCCGTCCGATCTCACCCCGCGCCGCACCGAGCAGAGCCTGCGAGGCGACGGTCTCCCCCGCTGCGAAGAACACCGCGTCACCCGGGGCCGCACCGACGTGGGCAGCCAACCCGGCGAGCTCGGACTCGGACAGGTTCTTGGCGACCGGACCACCCAGCTCCCCGTCGGCGCCGACCAGCACAAAGGCCAGTCCGCGGGCGCCGCGGGACTTGGCCCACTCCTGCCACCCGTCGAGCTCCTTGCGCGACTGCGAGCCCCCACCCGGCATGACTACGGCACCGACGTACGCCGCCTGGAAGACGCGGAACGGCGTCTCTGCGAAATATGCCGTGCAGTCCACCAGTGGCTGGCCGAAGCGCAGATCCGGCTTGTCGCTGCCGTAGAGCCGCATGGTTTCGGCGTACGTCATCCGTTGCAGCGGCAACGGGATCTCGTAGCCGATCAGCGCCCACAGCGCGGACACGATCTCTTCGGTCAGCTCGATGATGTCGTCCTGGTCGACGAAGCTCATCTCGACGTCGAGCTGGGTGAACTCCGGCTGCCGGTCGGCACGGAAGTCCTCGTCGCGATAGCACCGCGCGATCTGGAAGTAGCGCTCCATCCCCGCCACCATCAGCAGCTGCTTGAACAGCTGCGGAGACTGCGGCAGGGCGTACCAGCTGCCCGGCGACAACCGCGCCGGCACCAGGAAGTCGCGCGCACCCTCCGGTGTCGACCGCGTCAGAGTCGGCGTCTCGATCTCGACGAAGTCCTGAGCATGCAGCACTGCGCGGGCGGCCCGACTGACCGCGCTGCGCAGCCGCAGCGCCGCGGCCGGACCGGACCGTCGTAGGTCGAGATAGCGATAGCGCAGCCGCACCTCTTCGCCGACCTCGACGTGGTCGTCGATCTGAAACGGCAACGGGGCCGCCTCGTTCAGCACCTCGACGTCAACGGCGGCCACCTCGATGTCGCCGGTCGGCAGAGCGGCGTTGGCGTTGCCGGCCGGGCGCACGCCGACGGTTCCGACCACTTTGAGGCAGTACTCGTTGCGCAGACCGGCGGCGACCGCCTCGTCGCGCACGACGACCTGGACGAATCCCGACGCGTCGCGCAGGTCGATGAAGGCCACGCCGCCGTGGTCGCGACGACGCGCGACCCAACCGGTGAGAGTGACGGTCTCGCCGGCGTGCGACGCGCGCAACGTGCCGGCCTGATGAGTGCGGATCACAAGAGCTCCAAGGTATCGGCGTGCGCGGAGCACGCAGGTCAGCTGTCGGTGGCGACGGCGCCGGTCACGTGCGGGCGAAGGTCCTCCGTCGGTGGGACCCACGCCGCGAGATCAGCGTCCTGCTGCTCACCGGTGCGGATGTCACGCACCTGGTGGCCGCCGTCCTGGGAGAACCAGACGAACGGGATGCCGCGCCGTTCGGCATACCGGATCTGCTTGCCGTACTTCTGCGCCGAGGCGGACACCTCGGTGGCGATGCCGCGCAACCGCAAGGCGTCGGCGACGATGCCCATCGCGTTGCGGTCGTCCTCACCGGGCAGCGCGACCAGCACGCACGTCGGTGTGCTGCGCGACGCCGTCAGCAGCTCGCGGGACAGCAGCGGCCCGAGGGCGCGCGACACCCCGAAGGAGATGCCGACGCCGGGGTAGGTCGTGCGACCGTCGCTCGCCAACGCGTCGTAGCGGCCGCCGGAGCAGATCGACCCGAGGTGCTCGAAGCCCTGCATGCGCGTCTCGAACACGGTCCCCGTGTAGTAGTCGAGCCCGCGCGCGATCGCCAGGTCCGCGACGACCCGCACCCGGTCCGACGTGGCAGCCGCGGTGCCCGCAAGCACCCGACCCAGCTCGTCGACACCCTCGTCCAGCAACGGGTGCGACACCCCGAGTGCGTCGACCCGCGCAGCCAGGGTCTCGGCGTCAGCCTGTACGCCGGCCAGCGCGACGCACGCCTCGGCCTGCGCGGCGGAGAGACCGACCTCGTCCTGCAACATGCCCACAACCTTGGGGCGCTCGAGCTTGTCCAGCTTGTCGACAACCCGCATCACCCCGGCCACCGGCTCACCCGGAGCGACACCGACACCGAGGTAGTAGCCCTCGATCAGCTTGCGGCTGTTGACCTGCATCGTCAGCGGCGGCAACGGCAGCGCGGACAACGCCTCGGCCATCACCCGCGCGACCTCGACCTCGTGGTGGAAGGGCAGCTCGTCGCGGCCGATCACATCGATGTCGGCCTGGCAGAACTCGCGATAGCGACCTTCCTGCGGCCGCTCACCGCGCCACGCCCGCTGGATCTGGTAGCGACGAAACGGAAAGTCCAGCTTGCCGGCGTTCTCCAGCACGTAGCGCGCAAAGGGCACGGTGAGGTCGAAGTGAAGTCCGAGGGTCTTGCTCGGGTCGATCTCGTCCTCGCCTCCGTGCAGGCGACGCAGGACATAGACCTCCTTGTCGATCTCGCCCTTGCGCAACATCTGTTCGAGCGGCTCCACCGACCTGGTCTCGATCGACGCAAAGCCGTGCAGCTCGAAGACCCGACGCAAGGTGTCGAGCACGTGCTGCTCGACGATGCGCTCGCCGGGCAGCCACTCGGGGAACCCCGACAGGGGAGCGATGCGGGCCACTCACATGCCTCGGGTCGGGGCAGCGGGTGCACCCGCGGCAGGCAGGTCGACCATCGCGAGTCGTCGGAGGTAAGGGTTGGTGCTGCGCTCCCGGCCGATGGTGGTCTGCGGCCCGTGGCCCGGCAGGACGACCAGCTCGTCGGGCAGCGTCAGCACCTTGGTCGCAAGGCTGACCTGCATCACGGCGTCGTCGCCACCGGGCAGGTCGGTCCGCCCGATGCTGCCGGCGAAGAGCAGGTCGCCCGACAGCAGCACGCCGGGCGCTTCGTCGTCCTCGGGCAGCCGGAACGTCACGGACCCAGCGGTGTGCCCGGGCGCGTGGTCGACGGTGATCTCCAGCCCGGCGAGCCGGAGGACGTCACCGTCACCCATCGGTCGTATGTCGTCAGGCTCGGTCCAGGACAGTCGTCCCTGGAACATTGCCTTGGTCTCCGGCGAGAGCCAGCCCAACGGGTCGCGGAGCATGTCGGCGTCACCAGGGTGCAGGTAGGCCGGCACGTCGCGAGCGCCGCAGACGGGTGTCACCGAGTAGGTGTGGTCGAGGTGGCCGTGAGTAAGCAGGACGGCCACCGGACGCACCCGGTGCTCGTCCAGCACCGAGTCGAGCTGGTCGAGGACCTCGATGCCGGGGTCGACCACGACACACTCCTGGCCCGGGCCGGCGGCGACGACGTAGCAGTTGGTGCCGAATGCGGCGGCAGGGAAGCCGGTGATCAGCACAGGCGGCCTCTCGCATCTGGTCTGATGGACTGCGGACGGCTAAACCCTAGACTGGCCGACCGTATGCCTGGCCGGACGGCCATGGGCAAGCATCACGACCTGGAGGCATCGGTGGCGGGGAGCGCGAAGCGCGAGCGACAGCTGGCGCGGGAGCACTACGAGCGTCAGCAGGCCCGGCGGGCCGAGCGGGCCGCCGCGCGGCGTCGCAACCAGCAGGTCGCGGCCGTGGTGGTGGCCGTGCTCGTCATCGTCGTCGGCATCGTGGGCCTCACCCAGGCGCTGAAGGGCAAGAGCACGACGGTGGCCACACCCGGGGCCGGCCAGACGACTGCTGCGAGGGCGACGCCCAGTGCCTCCGCGAGCCCGTCGAACACCTCCTCCGCAGCCGCGTCCCCGTCGACTTCCACCACCGCCGCTGCTAAGGGCTGCACCTACTCCAAGGCAGGCACCGCGGCGAAGGACGCCGGCCTGCCGACGTATGACGCGAAGAAGGCGGCGGACTACAAGAAGCCCTTCACCGCGACGCTCGCCACCGACCAGGGCGACATCGTCATCGCGATGGCCGCGGACAAGGCGCCCTGCACGACCAACAGCTTCAAGCACCTGGCGGAGTCGCAGTACTTCGATGGCACGAGCTGCCACCGCCTGACGACCTCGGGCATCTTCGTGCTTCAGTGCGGCGATCCGGCCGGCACGGGGGCCGGCGGCCCGGGCTACCAGTTCGGCGAGGAGAACCTCCCGAAGACCGGCTCGAACAACTACCCCGCCGGCACCGTCGCCATGGCCAACGCCGGCCCCGGCACCAACGGCAGCCAGTTCTTCCTCGTCTACAAGGACACCACCCTCGGCCCCAACTACACGATCTTCGGCACCATCACCAAGGGTCTCGATGTCGTGACGAAGGTCGCCGCTGCCGGTGTGACCGGCGGCAGTCAGGACGGCGCCCCCGCCACCAAGGTGACCCTCACCCACGTCACCATCGGCAAGGGCTGAGATGACCGAGACGCCGGAGCCCCCTGCGACCCCCGAGCCCGTCCCCACTCCGAGGCCGGTTCCTACTCCCCCACGCCCGGTGCCGACACCGGCCCAGATCGCCCGGCCGTCACCACGGCCACCAGCACCAGCACCAGGACGGACCACCGAGGCCCCCGCAGAAGCAGCCCCCGCACCAGCTGCTCCGGCGCCGGACGTCCCGGCAGACAGCGACCCCACCACCTGGGGTCGCGTCGCCGAGGACGGCACCGTGCTCGTCCGCGAGGCCGAGGGCGAGCGAGCAGTCGGGTCCTACCCAGACGCGACACCGGCCGAGGCGCTGGCGTACTTCGGCCGCAAGTTCGACGAGCTGGCCGGGCAGGTGTCGCTGCTCGAGCAACGGGTCCGTGCCGGTGGTGTGTCGGCCAAGGACAGCCAGGCCACGGCGGCCGCGCTGCGCGAAACCGTCACCGGGGCCAACGCGGTCGGTGACCTCGGCGGCCTGCTCACCCGGCTCGACGGGGTCGAGACCGTCATCGACGAGCGCCGCAAGAAGTCCGAGGCGGCGCGGGCCAAGGCCCGAGCAGCAGCCCAGGCGGCGAAGGAGAAGCTGGTCGAGGAGGCCGAGTCGCTGACCGACTCGACCGACTGGAAGCGCACCGGCGACCGGCTGCGCGAGCTTCTCGACACCTGGAAGGCCGCACCTCGGCTCGAGCGCAAGGTCGACGACGCACTGTGGAAGCGGTTCAGCACGGCGCGCACCGGGTTCGAGAAGCGTCGTCGGGTGCACTTCGCCGAGCTCGACGAGCAGCGCGACGAGGCGGTCTCGCGCAAGGAAAAGCTCATCAACAAGGCCGAGGAGCTGGCCAAGTCCACCGAGTGGGGCGACACCGCCAAGGCCTACCGCGACCTCATGACCCAGTGGAAGGACGTCGGTCGCGCCCGGCGCGATGTGGAGGACGCCCTGTGGGCCCGCTTCCGGGCCGCACAGGACGTCTTCTTCACCGCCCGGAGTGCGGTCTTCTCCGAGCGTGACGCCGGCCAGGCCGAGAACCTCGAGGCCAAGAAGGTTCTTGCCGCCGAGGCCGAGAAGCTGCTGCCGATCACCGACCACAAGGCGGCGCGTGCGACGTTGCGTGCACTGCACGAGCGGTGGGAGGACATCGGTCACGTGCCGCGTGGCGACCGGGACGCCGTCGAGGGCCGGCTGAAGAAGGTCGACGACGCTGTCCGCGCAGCCGAGGAAGCCCAGTGGGCTCGTTCCAACCCGGAGGCCCGCGCCCGCGCGGACGCCACGGTCAGCCAGCTACGCGTCAGCATCGACAAGCTGGAGCGCGAAGCCGCCGCCGCTCGTGCAGCGGGCCAGGACAAGAAGGTCGCCGACGCCGAGGCTGCCATCGAGGCGCGTCGCAGCTGGCTGGTCGAGGCCGAGAAGACCCTCACCGAGTTCAGCTGAGGGTGCGACGTCGACGCGCCCTGGCGGGCCGCGACGTATCCCTCAGCCGCTGACCCAGCGGACCTGACGTCCCTTGTTCTCGTCGTACGACGATCTCCCCGGCAGCGACGTGGGCACGCCGACCTCCCACCACGAGCCCGCCTCTGTCCAGGTGGACGGGTGGGTACGGCAGACCACGATGGCGGGGAGACCGGCGGCAACAGCAGCGGCACGAGCACGGACATAGGCGGCGGCCAGGTCCGGCACCGACGCACCAGCGGGCACGTCCTCGACGACAGCACCGAGCGCGGCAGCGTGCGCCGCAAAGTCGACCCGCAGGCCCGCGGCAGCACCTGGCCCTGCGCAGTCGTCGAGCAGGTTGTTGAAGCCTTCAGCGCCCTGCCCGGTCTGCAACCGATGGATCACCGCATAGCCGCCGTTGTCGCACACGACCGCCACGAACGGGTGGCCGGACAACGCCGCCGAGTAGATCTCGGAGTTGAGCATGAGGTAGGACCCGTCGCCCAGCAACGCCGTCACCACTCCCCCGGGGTGTGTCATAGCCCGAGCCATCGCTGCACCCCACGGCCCGGCGACCTCATAGCCCATGCAGGAGAAGCCGTACTCGAGGTCCATCGTGACCCCGGACGTCGCCCCGGCCGTGGGCGTCGACACCGTGCGCCAGCCGCCGTGCATCTCGCCGGGGAACCCGCCCGAGGACCCGAGAACGTAGTCGTCGGGACCACTCACGTCGTTGACCACACCCACGACCTGCGCGTAGGTCAGCGACCCGTCCGGCGCGGCCCCGGCGCGCAGCCGGTCGATCTCGGTGTCCCAGCTCGCTCGCTCGCGGGTCGCCCGGGCTGTCCAGCCCGGGTCGGCTGTCCAGCCATCGACGGCGCCGGTGAGCTCCTCGAGCACCGCGCGCGCGTCGCCCACGACAGCGTGCGCCCCGTGCTTGACGGCATCGAAGCGCGCGGCGTTGACCATCACGAGCCGAACATCAGGCGCGAAGACCGTCCACGACGCCGTGCTGAAGTCCTGCAGCCGCGTGCCGACCGCGACCACGACGTCGGCGGCAGAGGCGAGGACGTTGGCCGAGGTCGAGCCGATGATGCCCAGCGCACCGCCGTACAGCGGATGGTCGTGACCGACCAGCGTGCGTCCCGCCGGAGTCTCTACGACGGGTACGCCGTGCGCCTCGGCCAGCGCGAGCAGCGCAGCGCCCGCTCCGGAGTAGCGCACCCCGCCGCCGGCGATCAGCAGTGGGCGCTCCGCCGAGCGCAGCACGGCCGCTGCAGCGGCCAGCGCGTGGACGTCCGGTCGCGGCCGCGGCACCTGGTGCAGCCGCGGGGCGAACAGTGCCTCGGGGAAGTCCCATTCCTCGACCTGCACGTCCTGCGGCAGCGCCAGCACCACTGGTCCGGCGTCAGCGGGGTCGGTGAGCACCCGCGCCACCTGCGGCAGGGTCGCCAGCAGCTGCTCGGGCCGGGTGACGCGGTCGACGTACCGCGAGACGGCGCGGAAGCTGTCGTTGGCGGTTAGCCCGGGGTCGCTGAAGTGCTCGACCTGCTGCAGCACCGGATCAGGTGCGCGACCGACGAACGTGTCGCCCGGCAGCAGCAGGACCGGCAGTCGGTTGGCGTGCGCGAGGCCCGCCGCGGTCACCATGTTGAGCGCACCAGGACCGACCGACGACGTCGCGGCCATCACCTGACGGCGGTCGGTGGCACGCGCATAGGCGACGGCTGCCAACGCCATGCCCTGCTCGGTCTGCCCTCGCCAGGTCGGCAGCTCGTCCCGCGCCGCGTGGAGAGCGGTGCCCAGACCGAGCACGTTGCCGTGCCCGAAGATGCCGAAAACCCCGGCGAACAGCGGAACCTGCGTGCCGTCGAGCAGCTCGCTGCGTTGGGCGATCATCCAGCGCACCAACGCCTGCGCGGTGCTCAACCGGACTGTGCCGATGCTCGTCATGAGGTGCTCCCCGCCTGCTGTCCGGTCTCGAAGCCCAGCTCGGTCGTCAAGGTCACCGGCACTCGCGGGTCGGTCGCGGCGCCGTCCCACGACGCGCGCAGCCACGCGTGCGCGCGGTCGTCGCAGAACGCCATGGACCGCTCGACACCCGGGCCGGCCAGGACGTTGAGGTAGTACATCGGGTAGCCAGCCGCCGCCGCGCACGGCCCGTGATATGGGCGAAGTCGGTGACCCGGGTGAAGACCGACCGACGGCCGACGAGGTCGAACGGCGCCTCCACCGTGTCGGGTGCAGCCTCCTCCGGTGTCAGCGCCACCACGTCGCCGGGCTCGGGCCCGATGAGGCTGCCGGTGGGGTGCAGCAACCTCACGCGCGCTCCTGCGGTTCGTGCGCAGCCTTCAGCACCCGACCGGCAGCCGCGACAGCGCCGGCAACATCGCCGTCGGGGGGATAGAGCAGCGCACGACCGACGACCAGGCCACGCACCGACGGCACCCGCAGCGCGTGCGACCACGACACGAGGTCGGCTGCCGGGTCGGGGCCAGGCACCCCACCGAGGACCACGCACGGCAACGTCGTGGCTCCGAACACCGCCTGCGGGTCGTCGCAGGACGGCAGCTTGAGCCAGGTGTAGGCGCTCGTGGTGCCCAGACCCGACGCAATTGTCACGGCTCGGGCGAGTGCTGGTGCATCGCGACGCAGCCGCAGCGAGCCGACCCCGTCGCGTTCGTAGGGCAGCGGCTCGACCATCGCCATCAGGCCCAGAGCAGCGAGCTCGCTGACCGCCTGCGCGCAGGCCTCGATGGTGGGCGCTGTGCCGGGGTCGTCGTCATCGATGCGGAGCAGCATCTTGCCGCCCTCGAGCCGGTTGGCTGCGACTGCCGCCGCGTCGTAGCCGGTGAACCGATCGTCCATGGTCCAGCTGGCGCCGTCGAGCCCGCCGCGGTTCATCGAGCCGATGACGACCTTGTCGTCCAGCGCGTCGAGCAGCAACAGCTCCTCGACCACATCGGGCGTGCCGAGCACCCCGTCGACGCTCGGGTCGGCCAACGCCGTCACGAGCCGACTGAGCAGCGACCGCCGATCGGCCATCGCCATCGGGTCACCACCGGTGCCCAGTGCTCCGCGTGCGGTGTGGTCGGCGGCGACGAGGAACAGCGTGCCTTGGTCGGACAGCAGCGATGCCGGCCGTTGACGAGCGGCGTAGGCCTCAGCCACCGACTTCGGGCGTCTGACCCGGGTCTCCATCAGCTCGGCCCATGCCACGTCCGAGATGCTGTCCGCTCCGACTGCGTCGATGCTCATGATGTCCCCACCATCGCGGTGAGCTCGGACAGCGTCGGCATCGCATCCGCGCAGGACAGCCGGGACGCCACGAGCGCACCGGCCGCGTTGGCGTGCGCAGCAATGGTGACCGGGTCCCAGCCCGCCAGCAGCCCGTGCACCAGCGCGCCACCGAACGCGTCGCCGGCGCCGAGACCGCAGACCACCTGCACCGGGTGCGGCGCCACGGTCGTCATCCCGTCGGGTGTCGCGACGAGCACACCGTCGGCGCCCTTCTTGACCAGGGCGAGGCGCACCCCGAGGTCGAGCAGCCGGTGAGCGGCCACCTCGGGCTCGGCAGTGCCGACGGCGACCGCCACCTCAGCACGGTTTCCCACCACGACATCGACGTGGCCGAGCATGGCGGCGTACTCACGTCGCGCGTCCTGCGGCGACGGCCAGAACGTCGGCCGCCAGTCGAGGTCCAGCACGGTGAACCGGCCCGACCCCGCAGCGGTCCGGCCACGTCGGGCCAGCATCGCGAGCTGGGTCGACCGGGCCGGCTCGACCGACACCCCGGTGCCGGTCACCCAGAGCAGTGGCACGTCGTCAACGACGTCCCACGGCACGTCGTCATCAACGAGAGTGAGGTCGGGCGCGAGCGGCGCGCGGTAGAACATCAGCGGCGGGTCCTCCGGCGGGTCGAGCTCGCAGAACACCACCGGCGTCTGCAGACCGACTGACGTGCCGACGTAGGTCGGGTCGACACCGAAGCCGGTGAGTGCGTCGCGCACGAACGGTGCCCACGCGTCGTCGCCGACTTTCGTCAGCACCGCCGCGCGCCGTCCCAACCGTGCGGCGCCGACCGCGACGTTGGTCGCCGTCCCGCCGAGAAACTTCGCAAAGGTCTGTACGCCGGCCAGCGGGCCGGGCTGTTCGGGGTAGAGGTCGATACCGACGCGGCCCACGGTCAAGACCTCGAGCGGGCGGGCAGTCGCACCCCCACCGGCGACCTCGGGCACCGCCACCGGATCGCTCACGACGGGTCGGCGTACAACGCGGGCTGGGGGCCGAGGACGACCGGCACGGTGGAACCGTCGCGCAACGCGGCCACCGCTGCATCGGACACGACCGCTGCGGCATAGCCGTCCCAGGAGCTCGGACCGGTGGCGCCGCGGCCAGTGACCAACGCGTCCAGCCACTCCTGCAGCTCGGTGTCGTAGGCCTGCTGGAAGCGCTCACGCCAGTCGTCGGGGACGCGGCCGGACACGCTGCCGGCGTGCCGCACAACGATCGGGCTCGGGTCGGCGAGTGCCACGGTGCCGTCTTCGCCCACCACCTCGCCGCCGATGTCGTAGCCGTAGCGGATGTTGACCGAGGTCTCGACGTCGACGAGCACGCCGCCCGCGGTTCGGAAGATCATCAGCAGCGGGTCCTGCAGCTCTGCGCCGTGCCGGCTCTTGCGCGCGGTGAGAACGGTGGCGCTGACGATCTCGTCCTCGAGCAGCCACCGGGCGATGTCGATGTCGTGCACCGCGGTGTCGGTGATCGCCATCTCGCGGGTGTAGTGCCCGGGCACGGAAGGGTTACGGTGCCGCGAGTGCAGCATCAGCGGTGAGCCGATCGAGCCGCTGTCGACAACACCTTTGAGAGCTCGATAGGCGATGTCGTAGCGGCGCATGAAGCCGACCTGGACCAGCCGCCGACCCACCGCCACCTCGGCCTCGATGATGCGCCGACACGCCTCCTGGGTGGTGGCCAGCGGCTTCTCGCAGAACGCCGGCTTGCCCACCGCGAGAGCGGCGAGGACGAAGTCCTCGTGCGTCGGCCCCCACGACGTGACCAGCACCGCGTCGACGTCGGGGTCGGCGATGAGCTCGTGGCCGGAGGTGTGCACCGTGGCCTTCGGCAGCGTGCCGGCCACCTGCGCCGCGACACCGAGATCGACGTCGGTGACCGCGACGACCTCGGCACCGGCCAGCACCGTCGTCAGCCGCCGGATGTGGTCCTGGCCGATCATGCCGGTGCCGATGACACCGACGCGCACGGTCACCGGTCGATCCCGGCGCCGCGCAGGTAGGTGCGGGTGCGCTGCGCGCGCATCGCTGCGGTCAGCTCGGCGACCAGCAGGCTGAGTACGCCGGTCACTTCGAGGTCGGGAAGTGGAAGCTGGCGCCGGACTCGGACGACGGCGCCGGCCAGCGCGCGGTGACGACCTTGGCGCGGGTGTAGAACGACACACCCTCGGCGCCGTGCACGTGCTTGTCGCCGAACAGCGAGTCCTTCCAGCCACCGAAGGAGTAGAACGCCATCGGCACCGGGACAGGCACGTTGATGCCGATCATGCCGACGTTGACCCCGCGCTGGAACTGTCGCGCCGCCGCCCCGCTGTTGGTGAAGATGGCGGTGCCGTTGCCGTAGGGGTTGGCGTTGATCAGCGCGATGGCGTCCTCGACTGAGTCGACGCGTACGACCGAGAGCACCGGTCCGAAGATCTCCTCGCGATAGACCTCCATCTCGGTGGTGACCGCGTCGATGACCGTCGGACCGACGAAGAAGCCGTCCTCGTAGCCGGGCACCGAGAGACCGCGACCGTCGACAGCGAGCCGGGCGCCTTGCGCCTCGCCGGTGCCGATGAGGGCCTCGATGCGCTGCTGGGCGGCGCGGGTGACCACCGGGCCCATCTCGCTGGCCGAGTCGCGACCGGGACCGACCTTGACCGCGCGCGCCTTGGCGCTGACGGCGGCAACGACCGCGTCGGCGGCACTGCCGACGGCGACGGCTGCGGAGATCGCCATGCAGCGCTCGCCGGCCGAGCCGAACGCCGCGGCTGCCAGGTGCTCGGCCGCGAAGTCGACGTCGGCATCAGGCAGCACGATGGCGTGGTTCTTGGCGCCACCCAGGGCCTGCACCCGCTTGCCATTAGCGCTGCCGCGCTCGTGGATGTACTTCGCGATCGGCGTGGAACCGACGAACGACACAGCCGCGACCCGCGGGTCGTCGAGGAGCGCGTCAACCGCGTCCTTGTCGCCGTGCACGACGTTGAAGACGCCGTCGGGCAGGCCGGCCCGCTGCCAGAGCTCCGCGATGAGCAGCGACGGCGACGGGTCGCGCTCGCTGGGCTTGAGCACGAACGTGTTGCCGCACGCGATCGCCACGGGGTACATCCACATCGGGACCATGGCGGGGAAGTTGAACGGCGTGATGCCCGCGACGACACCGAGCGGCTCACGGAAGGAGTAGGTGTCGACATCGGTAGACACCTGGTCGGAGAAGTCACCCTTGAGCAGGCTGGGGATGCCGCAGGCGAACTCGATCACCTCCAGGCCACGGGCCACCTCGCCCAGCGCGTCGGAGAAGACCTTGCCGTGCTCATCGACGATCAGTCCGGCGATCTCGTCGGCGTGGGAGTTGACCAGCTCGCGGAAGGCAAAGAGCACCTTGGCGCGCTTGGTGACCGAGGTCTGGGACCACTCGACGAAGGCCTGCGCGGCCACGGCCACGGCATCGGTCACGTCGCCGGTCGTGGCAAGCAGCACCTCAGCCTGGACCTGGCCCGTCGCGGGGTCGTACACCTCAGACTTCCGGGTCGAGGCTCCGGGCGTCGCCATGCCGCCGATCCAGTGCTCGATCGTCCTCACGCGCTGCCTCTCGCTGGGATCTGTGCGACGCACTACCGGCCCGCTCGGCCCATCGTTGCGCGTCCCTGGGTGTTGATCCCATCGAACCGCCCGGCTCACGCCGTGTCAACATCATGTCCTGACAAATGGACCGCTGCCGAGTGGGCCTGGTCAGGCATGGCAGGCGACGGCTACGGTGCCGGTGTGCAGACATTGTCAGGACAAACTCGGGCTCCGGACGGCCGGCCCGGAGCCGACTTGGTCGATGCCGACGTCTGGGCGGCGGCGGTGTCGGCTCTGCGAGTGTCCCCCGAGGACCGCAGCCGACCGGTGCCGCTCTGGGCGCTGGTGGCCGGGCGCCTGCAAGTCCTTATCGAGACCGGGCGCCTCCCCGAAGGCTCCCGGGTCGAGAACGAGGTGGCGCTGGCCGACAAGCTCGGCATCTCCCGGCCCACGATGCGCCGGGCCTTGCAGGAACTGGTCACCAAAGGCCTGCTGGTCCGCAAGCCCGGCGTCGGCACCCAGGTCGTCTCCCCCACTGTCCGTCGCCCCGTCGAGCTCACCAGCCTGTACGACGATCTGGCCCGCAGCGGCCGCGAGCCACGCACCGAGGTCCTCTCCCTCGAGGTGCTGCCGGCCACCGACAGCCTTGCTCTGGCCCTGCACGTGCCCCCGCGCAGCGATCTGACCGTAGTACGGCGCCTGCGCTTCACCGGCGACGAGCCGCTGGCCCTGATGCTCAACCATGTGCCGGTGCGAGTCGCCCGGCTGCGTCGTGACGACCTCGAGATGCGGGGGCTGTACGAGTGCATCCGGGCCAGCGGGGGGCCGCAGCCGAGCTCAGCGACCGAGGTCATCGGTGCCCGGGTCGCGACGACCGTGGAATGCCGCACCCTCCGCATCACCCGTGGTTCGGCGGTCCTCACGATGACCCGCACCGCATGGGCCGCCGACGGGCAGGGCGTCGAGCTCGGGTCACACATCTATCGCGCGGATCGCTACGCGTTCGAGCACCACGTGGCCAGCGACTAGCAGTCGTTCGCCCTGCATCTGCCGGGTGGGAAGCCGCCCTACGCCTTGCCGCTGGTCACCCGGTAGACGTCGAAGACGCCGTCGACTCCACGGACCGCGCGCAGCACGTGCCCGAGGTGGGTGGGGTCGCCCATCTCGAAGGTGAAGCGCGACATCGCCACCCGGTCCCGGGTGGTCGTGACCGACGCAGACAGGATGTTGACGTGCTGGTCGGAGAGCACCCGGGTGACGTCGGACAGCAACCGGGACCGGTCCAGCGCCTCGACCTGGATCGCGACGAGGAACACCGACGACGCCGAGGGCGCCCACTCGACCTCGACCATGCGGTCCTGCTGGTCGGACAGCGCCACCGCGTTGACGCAGTCGGACCGGTGCACCGAGACACCGCTGCCGCGGGTCACGAAACCGACGATCCCGTCGCCGGGCACCGGGGTGCAGCAGCGGGCGAGCTTGACCCAGATGTCGGAGGCACCCTTGACCACGACACCTGGGTCGCTGGCCGAGCGGCGACGACTGCGCGTGCCCGGGGTGATGACCTCGGACAGGTCCTCGGTCGCGCCCTCCTCGCCGCCGAGTGACTCGACGAGCCGGGTGACCACGGACTGCGCCGACACGTGGCTGTCGCCGATGGCGGCGTACAGCGCGGAGATGTCGGGATAGCGCAGATCCTGCGCGAGCGAGGTGAGGGTCTCGGTGGTGAGCAGTCGCTGGATCGGGAGGTTCTGCTTGCGCATCGCGCGGGTGATGGCGTCCTTGCCCTGCTCGATCGCCTCCTCGCGACGCTCCTTGCTGAACCAGCCACGGATCTTGTTGCGGGCCCGCGGGCTCTGCACGAACGTCAGCCAGTCGCGGCTCGGCCCCGCGCCCTGCGCCTTGGAGGTGAAGACCTCGACGTTGTCGCCGTTGTCGAGAGTGCTCTCGAGCGCGACGAGCCGACCGTTCACCCGCGCACCGATGCACCGGTGACCGACCTCGGTGTGCACGGCGTAGGCGAAGTCGACCGGGGTCGAGCCGGCCGGCAGTGCCACGACATCGCCCTTGGGCGTGAAGACATAGACCTCGGCGGCCTTCAGGTCAAAACGCAGGCTCTCGAGGAACTCCCCCGGGTCCTCGGTCTCGCGCTGCCAGTCGAGCAGCTGACGCAGCCATGCCATCTCGCTGGCCACCCCGGGTGAGGTCTCGCCCTTGCCGCCGCGGCCGCCGTCGCTCGGTGCCGACTGCTCGGGGTCCTCCTTGTACTTCCAGTGCGCTGCCACGCCGTACTCAGCCCGGCGGTGCATCGCGAAGGTCCGGATCTGCAGCTCGACCGGCTTGCCCTCCGGCCCGATCACCGTCGTGTGCAGCGACTGGTACATGTTGAACTTAGGCATCGCGATGTAGTCCTTGAACCGCCCCGGCACCGGGTTCCACCGCGCGTGGATGGAGCCCAGGACGCCGTAGCAGTCGCGCACCGAGTCGACGAGGATGCGGATCCCGACCAGGTCGTAGATGTCGGTGAAGTCGCGGCCGCGCACGATCATCTTCTGGTAGATCGAGTAGTAGTGCTTGGGGCGCCCGGTCACCGACGCGCGGATCTTGGCGCCCTTGAGGTCGCCGCTGACATGCTCGATGACGCCGGTGAGATAGTCCTCGCGGCTCGGTGCGCGGTCGCTGACCAGCCGCACGATCTCCTCGTAGACCTTCGGATAGAGCGCCGCGAACGCGAGGTCTTCGAGCTCCCACTTGAGGGTGTTCATGCCGAGCCGGTGCGCCAGCGGGGCATAGATCTCGAGGGTCTCCCGCGCGGACCGCTCGGCCGAGGCCGGCTTGACGTACTGCAGGGTGCGCATGTTGTGCAGCCGGTCGGCCAGCTTGATGACCAGCACCCTGATGTCTCGCGCCATCGCCACGACCATCTTGCGGAACGTCTCGGCCTGCGCGTTCTCGCCGTACTTCACCTTGTCGAGCTTGGTGACGCCGTCGACGAGGTGAGCGACCTCGTCGCCGAAGTCCCCTCGCAGGGTCTCCAGCGTGTAGGCCGTGTCCTCGACGGTGTCGTGCAGCAGCGCAGCGACCAAGGTCGGCGGGGTCATGCCCAGCTCGGCGAGGATCGTCGTCACGGCCAGCGGGTGGGTGATGTAGGGGTCTCCGCTCTTGCGCAGCTGGCCGCGATGGTGCAGCTCGGCCATCTCGTAGGCCCGCTCCAGCACCCGGAGGTCGGCCTTCGGGTGGGTCTGGCGCACGACGCGGAACAGCGGCTCCAGCACAGGGTGGGCGCTCGGGCGTTGGGACGCCAGCCGTGCCAGCCGCGAGCGGACGCGGCGGCTGGTGGCCGAACCAGGCACTCCGCTGACGGTCTCGGCGCCTCCGCCCGCCTCGGGCGGGTTGGCGGCCCCGTCGGCCTTGGTGTCGAGGTCGACCGGGCTGGTGACTGACGCATCGGGCAAGGTGGGCGCCTCCTCGTCACTCGCGGCCGCAGGGCTGATCAATCCCATCCTACGGTCAGCGGCGTCTCAGCCGAGAAGCACCGCGACCGGCGTAGGTGCATCGGCGGCGGCCAGCGCTTCACGGCCGGACAAGAAGCCGATCTCGAGCAGGAAGACGACGCCCGCGACCTCCGCGCCGGAGCGGCGCACCAGGTCGACCGCCGCGGCCGCTGTGCCGCCGGTGGCAAGCACGTCGTCCACGATGAGGACCCGCTGTCCCGTGGTGAACGCGTCCGCGGTCACTTCGATCGTGGCCGAGCCGTACTCCAAGTCGTAGGACGCCTCGACCACGTCGCCGGGGAGCTTGCCCTTCTTGCGCACGGGGACGAAGCCGACCCCGAGGCTGTACGCGACCGGGGCGCCCAGGATGAACCCGCGAGCTTCGATGCCCGCCACCACTCCGATGCTGGCGGCGCGGAACGGCTCGGCCATGGCACCGATCGCCAGCTCGAAGGTCGCCGGGTCGCTCAGCAGCGGGGTGATGTCCTTGAAGAGGATCCCGTGGGTCGGGAAGTCGGGGACGTCCCTGATCCGGGCTGCGAGTGCCGCGACGACATCGGCGGCATCGACGGCACCGACGGCATCGACGGCATTGGCGACATCGACCGACGGACCGCCGGTCGCCACGGGTACCTCGGGCGCGTCCGACGGGTCGCCGGTCATCGCCGCTTCTTGCCGCCCGGTCGGTTGCGCCCCGCTGCTCCCTTACGAGGCTGCGGGCGCTTGGCCGCCGGCGGCCGTCCGGCAGCACCGGCACCCCCGGCAGCACCGGCAGCACCGGCAGTCGTCGCGCCTGCGGCGACGGCCTGCTCGTCGTCGGGAACCGTGGTGTTGTCGTCGATCCCGCCATCCGTACCCGCAGCGGCCAAGACTGCAGCCGTGCCTCCCTTAGCTGCACGACGTCGGGAGCTCGGTGACTCGACGCCGCTGCCGGCGCGGCGACCGGCCACCCGGCGGGCGAGCGCCTGCATCGCCGGCTCCCGCTCCTTGAAGCCGGTGAGCAGCGGGGTGGCGATGAAGATCGAGGAGTAGGCACCGACCGCGACACCGACGAACAGCGCCAGCGACAGGTCCTTGAGCGGACCGGCACCCAGCAGCGCGATGCCGGCGAAGAGGATCGCGGCGATCGGCAGCAACGCGATGATCGAGGTGTTGATCGATCGCACCAAGGTCTGGTTGACCGCGAGGTTGGCAGCCTGGCTGTACGTCATGCGACTGCCACCGGCCAGACCGGCCGTGTTCTCGCGCACCTTGTCGAAGACGACGACGGTGTCGTAGAGCGAGTAGCCGAGGATGGTGAGGAAGCCGATGACCGTGGCTGGCGTGACCTCGAAGCCGACCAGGGAGTAGAGCCCGGCGGTGATCACGAGGTCGTGCAGCAAAGCAATCATCGCAGCCGCCGCCATCTTCCACTCGAAGTACAACGAGAGGAAGACGACGACGAAGAGCAGGAAGAACAACAGGGCTCGCAGGGCTTTGCCCGACACGTCGCGGCCCCAGCTGGGTCCGACAAACTGCGTGCTGACCGCGTTGCGGGTGACCCCGAAACGCTTGGCCAGCGACTCCTGGACCTTCTCCCGCTGCGCGGTCGACAGGGACTTGGTCTGGGCGCGCACCGCGTTGGTGCCAACCTTCTGCACCAGGACCTCGCCGGGCACGATCTTGTGCACCTCGGCGCGGACGGCGCCCTGGGTGACCGTCGGGGAGGTGACGCGGAACTCCGCTCCCCCGCGGAACTCGATGCCCAGCGTCAGCCGCAGGATCAGCAATGAGCCGATCGAGATGACGAGCAGAGCAGCCGAGAAGGCGTACCAGTTGCGCTTGTGGCCGATGAAGTCGTAGGAGACCTCGCCTCGGTAGAGCCGGGCACCGAGCGATCCGAGCTTGCTCATCACGCCTCCTTGACGGTCGAGGTGGCGGTGGCGGTGCTGCCGCGTCGGCGGGAGCTAGGCGTTGGCCCGCCGGCCAGAGTGCGGCGCGCACCACCGAGTCGGTCGGCGGCCAGCCCGGAGAGCTTGTGGCCCTGACCGTAGAACCGCGTGCGGGCGAGGATCGACACCAGCGGCTTGGTGAAGAGGAACACCACGACGATGTCGATCACCGTCGTGAGCCCTAGGGTGAAGGCGAAGCCGCGGACGCTGCCGACCGACAGGACGTAGAGCACCACCGCGGCCAGGAACGACACGAAGTCGGCGGCCAGGATGGTGCGCCGCGCCCGCACCCAGCCGGACTCGACGGCGACCCGCAGCGACTTGCCGTCCCGCACCTCGTCCCGGATGCGTTCGAAGTAGACGATGAACGAGTCAGCCGTGATGCCGATGGCGACGATCAGACCCGCGATGCCGGCAAGGCTCAGACGGAAACCGATCTGCCAGCCGAGGAAGATCACCATGCCGTAGGTGGTGAGCGCCGAGACCAGGAGGCTCGCCACCGTCACCAGGCCGAGCCCGCGGTAGTAGAGCAACGAGTACAGCACGACGAGCAGCAGGCCGATCCCGCCGGCGAGCAACCCCGCGCGCAGCTGGTCACCACCCAGGGTGGCGGACACCTCCTCGACTGAGCCGGCGTCGAAGGTCAGCGGTAGCGAGCCGTACTTGAGCACGTTCGCCAGGTCGGTGGCTTCCTTCTGACTGAAGTTGCCGGTGATCTGGGCCTGCCCTGTGTCGATGACGCCGTTGGTCTGCGGCGCAGACACGACAAGCCCGTCGAGCACGATGCCGAACCGGTTGAGGTCGGTGCCTGCCGGTTGGGCGAACAGTCGTCGTGTGACCGCGGCAAACTTCTTTCCGCCACTCTTGGTAAAGGTCAGGTCGACCTGCCAGCCACCTGTTGCGATGCCCTGGCTGTTGGTTGCGAGGCCGGCACTTGCGCCGCTGACGTCGGTGCCCACCACCTCGGCCGGACCGAGGATGTACTTCGCCGTCCCGTTCTCTTCGCAGGTGACCATCGGCTTCTTCGGGTTGTCCGCCCCGGGGGCACGCAGGGCCTGACGCGCTGCCTCCGGCTTGGTGCAGTCGAGAGCGATGAACCGCTGCTGCAGCGCGGCCGTGATACCCAGCGACGCGGCCGTCGGCCCGGTAGGGGCCGTCGTAGCGCCGGGTACTGGTGTGAGGCTCGGCGCCGGCGTGGCGCCGCTCGCCGATGCGCTCGGAGTCGTTAGCGACGGCGTGGCACTCTGCGACGGAGACGCACTGGTGGCGGCCTGCAGTGCCCGCGGCAGCACCGCGTTGTTGGAGCTGCTGGTCGGCGACGGGCTGGGTGTCCCTGACGCCGACGGCGCTGCCGTGGCGCTGCCACTCACCGAGGGCGACGCGGACGACGAGGGCGCTGCCGAGCCGGAGACGGACGGACTGGGGCTGGCCGTGCTTGCCGACACCGGGGCCGGGCCACCACTGAGCAGCACCTGCCGGAACCGCAGCTCGGCTGTCTGCTGCACCGTGGAGAGGATGCTCTTGTCCTGCTTGCCTGGCACCGAGATCACGATGTTGTTGCCGGCGGTGGTGACCTCCGCCTCGGAGACGCCGAAGCTGTCGACCCGCTTACGGATGATCGCGACTGCCTGGTTCAGCGAGTCCTGCGGTACCGAGCCGGAACCCTTGGCCACCCGCGGCTGCAGGATGACGCTGGTCCCGCCCTCGAGGTCCAGACCGAGTCGCGCCTTGTACTTGTCCGCGATGCTCAGCGTGCCCTTGCCGATGTGGTCCGGCGCGACGAAGTAGATCGCCCCGAACACCACTGCGATAAGGACTGCCAGCACCGCGATGGTGCGCCCGGGGCGCGCCGCGCTCGCTGTTGCCACGTGACGATCTCTTCTCTGTGCGCTCGTACGCCGGCCTGTTCGGGCACCGGCGAGGGTCTAGTCGGTCGGATCGTTCGGGTGGTTGGTGCTGGCCGGTGCATCCGCGTCGGCGCTCAGGTGCTCGGCGTCGCCGCCGAGGTGCTCGGCGTCTGCCTCGGTCTCGTGCTCGCTGTCGTGGTCGTCAACGTCTGCCTGCTCCACAATGCGCCCCACGGCCGCCTTGGCGAACCGGACGGTGACGCCGGGGGCGATCTCGAGCAGCACGGTGTCGTCGAGCAGCTCGCGCACGGTGCCGTGCAGCCCGGAGGTGGTCATGATCTCGGCACCGGGAGCCAGCCGAGCCTGCATGAGCGCCGTCGCGCGGGCCCGCGCCCGCTGCGGACGCACGATCAGCAGGAAGAACGCGACCAGCACGAGCGCGAACAGGACGAACGATGGCACGGGTTCGAGGACCCTTCCGACGGAGGTAGTGGCCGGGAGGTCCCCGGCGTCGCCCCAGGACACGCTGGGGCCAGACCGGCCAGGAGTCTACCCACCTGACCTCGACAGACAGTGGCAAGTCGGCGGCAGACCGTGCAATGTCGGGCCGACCGCAGGCGGCTCTGACCGTTCGGTGGAGCCGCTGTCCCCGGCACGCCACCCGCTCATCGGGTCAGCCGCTCAACTCGACGCCGGGTGAGCTGTCAGCGCGTCACGTCAGCGGGTCAGCGCGACGACCACGGGCCGTAGCACCGCTGTCGGCCCCGGGATCTGCAGCTGACCTGACTCGATGACGCCGGCGATCGTCGGAGCGGTGAGCACCGCTCCGTCCACGACCACCGCCAGTCGCTGGCCCAGCATCCCTGCGGTGAGGGTGGCGAAGTCCCGTGCGTCCGCGTCAGTCAAGGTCAGGTCGATCGTCTCCTGGGTGGGGTCGAGCACGCCTTGGGACGTCGTTGCGGTGCCGATACCGAGCGACGTCAGGGCCCGGATGGTCATCCGGGCCGGTCCGAGGGTCAGGCAGCCGCTCCCGCCCGGCGCGTCCAGCCGATCTGCGCTCGGAGAGGCGCACGGTCCGGTCGCGTCCTCGGTCAGCACGGGCCGCAGCTCGATGGGCACACCCAGACGTCGCGGCCCCCAGGTCGCGCCCACCTCCGGCGACGGCGACCCGTCGGAGGTCGACGTCGCGCCCGCCACCGGCGACGGCGACCCGTCTGGCGTCGACACCGCGGGGCTGCCTGACCCGTCTGGCTGGCTCGAAACCAGTGGCGACGCGGTCGTGCCGCCGACGGTCGTCGTCACCGATCCCGTCGTACGACGATCCCAACCGCTGCTCCCGACATCCGCCGCCAGCCCCACGCCGGATGGAGCACCGTGGCGCGCAGGGCGCGCAGGGCGCGCAGGGTACGCGACGCCAGCGACTTGACGGTGCCGGGCGTGACGCCTATGGCATCGGCGATCTGGGCCTCGGGCCGAGGTCCCCGGTCAGGGCGTAGGCGAAGCGCACCAGCGCAGGCAACCGGGCGCCGACGAACGCGTCGAAGTCGCTGTCCGACCAGCCGGCCACCGGCGCCACCTCCTCGACTGACCAGACGCTGCCTGATCATGTCGAGGTTGACACCGGCGCAGCCAGATCGCGCGGAGGTTGACTCCTGAACAGCCCGATCACGCCGAGGTCGACGCGCGCGCAGCCTCGTCGGCGGGCAATTCCCGCCTCGCGATGTCGCGCCGACCCGAATCGCGGCGCAACGGCTCCGGTCAAGGCTCAGCACCCCTCCCCGGTCCCTTATGCCGCGATTTCTGTCGACCAGCCGGTAGGCCGACCGCCGATGGAGGTGCCTCTAGGGCCGGAGGTGCTGGTGGTGCTAGTGGTGCTAGTGGTGCGACCCCAGCGTTGCCAAGGGTGCGCTCCGGGAGGAACAACCGCGCGTGACGGACGAAACCCTGCGCCCAGCGGCGTTCGTCCTCCCAGCCGGCACCGGGAGCCGCCCCTTGACAGCTGGACCGGTCGCCGGTCGCCATCGAACCTGCCACGGCGACAAAGCTCGGCGGGGCGGCGCCTAGGGGCCGACGGCCTCCGGGTCGTCGAACAGCACGTCAGGACCGTCGGCGCCCCCCGCGACAGCCGCAACAGCCGCGCCACGCAGCGGCCGCAGCCCCAGGTGGGCCCAGGCGGCGGGGGTGGCCACCCGGCCCCGCGGCGTACGGGCCAGGAGCCCGGCTCGGACCAGGAACGGTTCAGCGACCTCCTCGACCGTCTCGCGTTCCTCGCCGACGGCGACCGCGATGGTGGAGACGCCGACGGGTCCACCGCCAAAGCTCACGACGAGAGCGCGCAACACGGCCCGGTCGAGCCGGTCGAGGCCGAGCTCGTCGACCTCGTAGACGAGCAGCGCCTCCCGCGCCACGTCTTCGGTCACGACGCCATCGGCGCGCACCTGGGCAAAGTCGCGCACCCGGCGCAGCAGCCGGTTGGCGATGCGGGGTGTGCCGCGGGAGCGGCCGGCGACCTCGGTGGCCGCCTGAGGCGTCAGACGTACGCCGAGCAGCCGGGCCGACCGCGCCAGCACCAGCTCGAGGTCGGCCGGATCGTAGAAGTCCATGTGGGCGGTGAAGCCGAACCGGTCGCGCAACGGCCCGGGCAGCAGACCGGCCCGGGTGGTGGCCCCGACCAACGTGAAAGGCGGTATCTCCAGCGGGATCGCGGTGGCTCCCGGGCCCTTGCCGACCACCACGTCGACCCGGAAGTCCTCCATCGCGAGATAGAGCATCTCCTCGGCGGGGCGGGACATCCGGTGGATCTCGTCGAGGAACAGCACCTCGCCCTCGGCGAGGCTCGACAGCACGGCCGCGAGGTCGCCGGCGTGCTGGATCGCGGGGCCGCTGGTGATGCGCAGCGGCTGCTCGACCTCGGCCGCGATGATCATGGCGAGGGTGGTCTTGCCCAGCCCGGGCGAACCGCTGAGCAGCACGTGGTCGGGCGCCTTGCCGCGACGCCGAGCGGCCTCAAGCACCAGGCTCAGCTGCTCGCGGACCCGGTGCTGGCCGATGAACTCGGCCAGGTTCTTGGGTCGTAGCGCGGCCTCGACCTGGTGCTCGTCCTCGACACCGTCGACCTCGAGGGCCGGGTCGACGAGACGCTCCGAGCCGCGCGGGAAGTCGGTCATCGGCTGCTCACCCCGCGGATCAGCGGCACGGCACTCACGCCCGGCTCAGCGAACGCAGGGCCGCCTTGAGCAGCGCCGCGATGTCCGGCGTCTCACCCGCGGCGGTCGCCTCCTCAGCCAGGGGTGCTGCGGTGACCAGCGCCTCATCGGCCTCGCGGGCCGACCAGCCCAACCCGATCAGCGCGCCGTGCAGCTGGTCGCGCCACGCCGCGCCCATCGGCGTACGACGGGGGGCGGAGCCGACCGGACCCCCCCCGTGCATGGCACCGAGCTTGTCCTTGAGCTCGAGCACGATGCGCTGGGCGCCCTTGCGCCCGACACCGGAGACCTGGCAGAGCGCAGCGAGATCCTCGCTGGCGACTGAGCGGCGCAGCTCGTCGGGGCTGTGCACCGCAAGCATGGCCTGGGCCAGCCGTGGCCCGACGCCGGTAGCAGTCTGCAGCAGCTCGAAGATGGCCTTCTCGTCGTCGTCGAGGAAACCGTAGAGGGTGAGCGAGTCCTCACGCACGATGAGCGACGAGGGGAGCCGGGCCGGCTCGCCGACTCGTAGCGAAGCCAGCGTGGCCGGGGTGCACTGCAGCGACAGACCGATGCCGCCGACCTCGACCACGGCACCGTCAGGGGTGACCGCGGCCACCCGGCCGGCGACGAAGGCGATCATCGGGACACTCCTGCGGCCAGCAGCGCAGCGGCGACCCTGGCCTGGGCGCCACCGCGCCAGACCTGACAGATGGCGAGGCCGAGGGCGTCGGCTGCATCGGCCGGCCGCGGCGCCACGTCGAGGCGCAGGATGCGCGTCACCATCGCCCCGACCTGTGCCTTGTCGGCACGACCACTGCCCGTCACGGCAGCCTTCATCTCGCTCGGCGTGTGCAGCGCGACCGGGATGCCGGCGCGGGCCGCGGCCACGATCGCCACAGCGCTGGCCTGCGCCGTGCCCATGACGGTGCGCACGTTGTGCTGGCTGAAGACGCGCTCGACCGCGACGACATCGGGCTCGTGCTCAGCCAGCCAGGCCGTGATCACCCGCTCGATTGCCAGCAGCCGCTGGCCGAGGTCGTCGCCCGGCGGCGTACGCACCACGTCGACCGCGATCAGGGTGAGCGGTCGCCCGGCCGCCCCCTCGACGACACCCAGGCCGCAGCGGGTGAGCCCTGGGTCGACGCCGAGCACGCGCACCGTCGTACCTCCTGGGTCGTCGCAGCCGTTCCGTCCGAACACCTGTTCGGACCCGAACGCTACCGGCGCCCACCGCCCAGCACCGTGCGCGACGCGCCGACCGCACCGGCCGCTGCCCACAGACGAGCCAGGAGTCAACATGGGTTGACAGCCGGAGGCGGTCAACGTACGTTGACAAACATGACCACCACGCCCGACGTCACCGAGCAGGCCATTGACCGCGATCCGGCTGTCGGCCTGCGCGCGGTCGCCGCCCTTCGACGGCTGGCCGACCAGCTCGAGGCCCTGCAGGTGCGCAACGCACGCGACCGAGGCTGGTCGTGGGACGCGATCGGCGCGCTGCTCGGGGTCAGCAAGCAAGCCGTACACAAGAAGCACGCCGGGAGGCGATAACCGTGTTCGAACGCTTTACCTCGTCGGCCCGCGAGGTCGTCGTGCGCGCCCAGAGTGAGGCACGCGAACTGGGCCACGGCTGGCTCGGGACCGAGCACCTGCTGCTCGGCGTCGTAGGCGGGCCCGACAGTCGGCTCGCGGGTGTGCTCCTCGAGCTCGGCGTCAGCCATGACGGCGTCCGGCGTGAGGTGGCGCGCCGCAACGCCGAGGGTCTCGATGACCACAGCGCACTGCGTGGGCTGGGCATCGACCTCGACGACGTACGCCGCCGGGTCGAGGACCAGTTCGGTCCGGGTGCGTTGAGCGGCGACGACAGCGCTCGGACCTTCCACTCCCGGTGGCGGCGAGTCTGGCGCCGGTCAGGGGCCGGCGCCGGCCACATCCCCTTCAGCGGCAACGCAAAGAAGGCACTCGAGCTGTCGCTGCGCGAGGCCGTCGCGCTGCACAGCCAGGACATCGGCGCCGAGCACGTTCTGCTCGGTATCCTGCGCGCCGGCGGCACCGCGACAGACATCCTCCACCGGCTCGAGGTCTCCACCGCCGTCGTCCGTCATCGCGTGCAGGACCTGCTGCGCAACGCCGCCTGACCGCCTTGAGATCTCTCATGCCGCGAGGTGGGGCGGTGGGGTGTTGGGTCGTGGCGTGCGGTGGGGGTCGATCCAGGGCGGCGGGATGGTGTTGATCACTCCGTGGTCTAGGTGCAGGGTCCAGCCGTGGTGGTGGACGGATCGGTGGTGGTGGTCGCACAGCAGGGCGAGATTGGGCAGGGTGGTGGTGCCGCCGTCGGCCCAATGTCGCAGGTGATGGGCTTCGGTCCACTCCGGTGGCCGTAGGCAGCCGGCGAAGGCGCAGCCGCGGTCGCGGACGACCAGGGCGCGCCAGATGGCGTGGGTGACGGGGTAGGACGCCCGCCCGACGTCCAACGGTTCGCTCGGTGAGCCGAGCACGACGGGGATGATCTGGGCGTCACACGCCAGCCGTCGGGCGGTGGCGGCGCTGATCGGGCCGGACCAGTCCAGGTCGGCCCCCCGCGCGCCGAGGCGCTGTCGCAGCGTGTCCAGCGGCATGGTGATCGTGATCGAGGCCCGTGACCCGTGCCGGGAAGGGCCTGTCCCGGCCGCGGCGGCGCGGCGGAGCAGTTCGGCCAACGCGTCGGCGTTACGAGCCCCGAGGCTGCGGAGGTCGGGTTGGCCGTCGGCACGAGGAGCCGGTGCCGCGAGCGGCTGGATCTGGGCCAGCAGCGCCGCGGTCAGCTCCGCGCCCAGGCGGCCGCAGACCCGGGACCCGCCGTTCTTGCCCACGGTGATCTCCAGGGACTGCCGGGACCGGTCGGTCTCTTCCTCATCGCCCAAGGTGTCACCCGCCTCGGGGTCCAGCACGTGAGCCAGGTGCCGGGCCAGCCGGGCCAGCACCAGCGGGTCGTGCTCCCCGGCCCGCTCCACCAGATAGGCCTCAGCCTCGTCGGCGATCCCCGGGTCGAGCCCGTCGGGCAACGCGGCCAACGCGTGGCACACGATCCCGGCGTGTTCCCCGCTGATCGTGCCTGCAGCGAACGCCGTCCGCACCCGCGACCACCCCGACCCGGAGTAGGCCGTGTGACCGCCCTCGGTGTCGGCCGCGTCCGTGTCGGCCATATCTGACGCTGGCGCTGGTCCTTGGTGGTCGACCAGGCCGCCGCCGGGTGCGGTGTGCAGCCCGGTCGCGGTCGCCACGATCCGGCGGGCGTGACCGGGGTGGACCCGCAACCTCGACAGCAACCACGACGCTGTCGAAGGTGCACCGGCCTCGACCGCAGCACCCCGGGAGTCGACCTCCCCCACCAAGGCGTGGACAGCGGCATCAGCCCGATGGGTCAACCCGTGCAGCACCGCCGTAGCCGCGAGCACCTCCGCGGACTGCAGCTGCCACAAGCTGCCCTCAGGCCCCGGCCGGCACAACACCGCCACCCGGTCCAACAGCTCCCCCAACCCCGCGAGCGCGCGCACCAACTCCGGTGCCGCTGCAGGCTCGAGGACCTCTGACATACCCACACCCTACCGGCCACCACCGACAGAACCGGAGCCAGAAACCGTTTGTGGACAACAGATCCGCCGCAGATGTATGTCCAGTTGCGCCATCAAATCCTGCTCGTCGGCCGAGTCAGCAACGCTGCGTTCAGACACCAACCGGCCAGTGTTCGACGACGAGACCAGCCATCGACAAATCAGCGACGTTGCCCGTCGCCAACGTCGCTCCGACGTTGACCGCGCAAGCCGCCACCAGGCAGTCGGCCGGTGAGAGGGTCACCCCCCGGCCGGGCGGCGTAGTCGCCCCTCCATCGCCCGGCAAGTCGACCTTCCTCCGCGCGGATCGCCAAGACCCGCATCAGCACAGTGAAATCCAACAGCAAACAGGTCACTGGCGTCGGCTCTCGGCACGTTGTAACAGAGCCCACCCTGCGGCGTCGACATCCCAGTCGTGCCCGGTGTCCTGAAGAGGTCCGATCGCGTCATCGAGCGCCCGCCGCCGGCCCTCGTCGGCCAGACTCAGATGCACCCGCATGGCCACAGGATGGCCCACAGCTGTGTGCACATAGGTCCGCGAGATACCCACCCGCACCGCTCTGCGTTGTGCTCGTGCTCGTGAGGAGAGTTGGTATCTGGCTAGTGTCGATTCTCCTCACGATCATGGAGGACGCAGAGTCAGACGACGGCGGCCATGACCTCGTCGCTGACATCGAAGTTGGCCCACACGTTCTGCACGTCGTCGGAGTCCTCGAGGGCCTCGATCAGCCGGAACACCTTCTTGGCACCGTCCTCGTCCAGCTCGACGGTGACCGAGGGCAGGAACGACGCATCGGCGGAGTCGTAGTCGATGCCGGCGTCAACCAGAGCCGTGCGCACGGCTACCAGATCGGTGGCCTCGGACACGACCTCGAACGCCTCGTCGAGGTCGTTGACCTCCTCGGCGCCGGCGTCGAGCACGGCACCCAGCACGTCGTCCTCGCTCAATGCACCGGACTTGGGCACGATCACCACGCCCTTGCGGTTGAACAGGTAGGACACCGAGCCGGGGTCGGCCATCGAACCGCCGTTGCGGGTGAGCGCGATGCGGACCTCGGACGCGGCCCGGTTGCGGTTGTCGGTGAGGCACTCGACCAGAACCGCGACACCGCTGGGGCCGTAGCCCTCGTACATGATCGTCTGATAGTCCGCGCCGCCGGCCTCGGTGCCCGAGCCGCGCTTGACCGCGCGCTCGATGTTGTCGTTGGGGACCGAGGTCTTCTTGGCCTTCTGGATGGCGTCGTACAGCGTGGGGTTGCCGTTGACGTCACCGCCGCCGGTGCGCGCCGCCACCTCGATGTTCTTGATGAGCTTGGCGAACGACTTGCCGCGGCGCGCGTCGACCACGGCCTTCTTGTGCTTGGTGGTGGCCCATTTGGAGTGGCCGCTCACGATGTACCCCTCACGATGCTGACGAACAGCTCGTGCACCCGGCCGTCACCCGTCATCTCGGGGTGGAACGACGTGGCCAGCAGCGAGCCCTGGCGGACGGCGACGATCCTACCCGCGGCCGGCCCGTCGGCCACTCGGGCGAGGACCTGGACCCCGGCGCCGACGTCTTCCACCCAGGGAGCCCGGATGAAGACCGCGTGCACGGGGCCGCCGTCGAGACCGTCGAGCTGTATGTCGCCCTCGAACGAGCTCACCTGCCGGCCGAAGGCGTTGCGGCGCACCGTCATGTCGATGCCGCCGAGAGTCTCCTGATCCGGCCGACCGTCGAGCACCCGGTCGGCGAGCAGGATCATGCCCGCGCACGAGCCGTACGCGGGCAAGCCCGACCGCAGTGCCGCGCGCAGCGGGTCCCGCACACCGAACGCCCGCGCCAGCTTGTCCATGGTGGTCGACTCGCCGCCAGGCAGCACGAGGCCGTCGAGGCCGTCGAGCTCCTCGGCCCGGCGTACAGGACGGCCGATGGCACCGGCCGCGACCAGGGCAGCAAGGTGCTCACGCACGTCACCCTGCAGGGCGAGCACGCCGATCGTGGGGGCTGACGTCATGGCCGTGGTCATGGCAGCAGACCCCCTCCCGACTGAAACGTCACGCGAGCACATGGCGCCGATCCACACGTCATACGTGTCACGTGAGGAGGGTGCGAGCTGGAAGGATGGGGAGCCGGACTACCAGCCGCGCTCAGCGAGGCGGTGCGGTGCAGGGATCTCCTCGACGTTGATGCCGACCATTGCCTCGCCGAGTCCACGGGACACCTTGGCGAGCATGTCCGGGTCGTCGAAGAAGGTCGTCGCCTTGACGATGGCCTCGGCCCGCTGCACCGGGTTGCCGGACTTGAAGATGCCGGATCCGACGAAGACACCCTCGGCGCCGAGCTGCATCATCATCGCCGCGTCGGCCGGGGTGGCGATGCCACCGGCGGTGAAGAGGACGACCGGCAGCTTGCCGGCGCGCGCCACCTCGTGGACCAAGTCGTAAGGCGCCTGCAGCTCCTTGGCGGCGACGTACAGCTCGTCCTCGGACAACGAGGTCAGGCGACGGATCTCGCCGCCGATCGTGCGCATGTGGGTGGTGGCGTTGGAGACGTCGCCGGTGCCGGCCTCGCCCTTGGACCGGATCATGGCCGCGCCCTCGGTGATGCGCCGCAACGCCTCGCCGAGGCTGGTGGCACCGCAGACGAAGGGCGCGGTGAACTTCCACTTGTCGATGTGGTTGGCGTAGTCGGCCGGGGTCAGGACCTCGGACTCGTCGATGTAGTCCACACCGAGCGACTGCAGGATCTGTGCCTCGACGAAGTGCCCGATGCGCGCCTTGGCCATGACGGGGATCGAGACGGTCGCGATGATGCTGTCGATCATGTCGGGGTCGCTCATGCGCGACACCCCGCCCTGCGCCCGGATGTCGGCGGGCACCCGCTCCAGTGCCATGACCGCGACCGCGCCGGCGTCCTCGGCGATGCGCGCCTGCTCGGCGGTGACGACGTCCATGATCACCCCGCCCTTGAGCATCTCCGCCATGCCGCGCTTGACGCGCGCGGTGCCGGTGCCGGTGTCGGCGCTGGCATCGGAAGCAGGGGTGGTGCGCACGGTGTCTTCGGGGCTCGGCACGACAGACCTCACGGGAGAGATGACAGGACCCCTCCATCGTAGGCCCGGCACCACGCGACGACGCCGGTGCACCTAGTCCCGGCGACCGAGGGAAGATCACGACATGATCTCCACCACCCGCCGCCTCGGCCGCTCGGACCTCATGGTCACCGCTCTCGGTCTCGGTTGCTGGGCGATCGGCGGCGAGATGTCCGCTGGTGATCAGCAGCTGGGCTACGCCGGCGTTGACGACGTCACCTCGTTGGCGGCGCTGCACCGCGCGTTCGAGCTCGACGTGACCTTTGTCGATACTGCCGACGTCTACGGAGCCGGCCACAGCGAACGGCTGCTCGGCCAGGTGCTCGGTGACCACCCGGAGGTGCGGGTCGCGACGAAGTTCGGCAACACCTTCGAGGAGTCGACCCGGTCGCTGACCGGCACCGACACCTCTCCGGCATACGTCCGGAGGGCATTGACGGCGTCGCTCGCCCGTCTCGGCCGGGAACAGATCGATCTCTACCAGCTGCACACGCCGGACGTGGACGCGAGGCGCGCGACGGAGCTGGTCGAGACTCTCGAGGGCTTCGTCAGCGAGGGACTCATCGGCTGGTACGGCGTCAGCACCGACGACCTCGCGCAGGCCGAGGCGTTTGCCGGCGGAGCACACTGCACGGCCGTTCAGCTGCAGCTCAACGTGCTGGACGACAACGCGGACCTGCTCGACCTCTGCGAGCGCCACGACCTGGCCGCGCTGTGCCGGTCGCCACTGGCGATGGGTCTGCTCGGCGGGAAGTACGACGCCTCCAGCCGGGTCGCCGACGACGACATCCGTGGCCGGCAGCCCGAATGGCTGCAGTGGTTCACCGACGGCCGACCGACGCCGGACTTCCTAGCCCGCGCCGAGGCCGTGCGACACATCCTGACGGCCGGCGGTCGTACGCCCGCCCAGGGAGCACTCGCCTGGATCTGGGCGCATCACGCGCGAGCGATCCCGCTGCCCGGCTTTCGCAACTCGAGCCAGGTGGAGGACAACCTCGGCGCCCTCGACCTCGGAGCGCTCACCCCCGACCAGCACGATGAGGTCGAGACGATTCTGGGTCGCACCGCCCGCTGACCACGTCGTCCAGCAGCCCCGGTCAGCGGACCGTGACGGGTCGGTCCTTGCCGATCAGCGCGATCCACACCTGACCGGCCGCAAGAACCGCCGGCTGACCGTTGATGGTGTAGGCCGTGACGTCGGTCGCCTTCGGCCTTGACCAGGTGCCCTGGAAGACCTGGCCGTCGCGGAAGAAGGTGGCCGCACCACGGCCGACTGTCATCGTCTGTGGGGTGTTGACGCCGTTGATGTCGTGGTACCTGGACGGCTTGACCACCGCGCGCTGCACGATGAACGTCGTCGGGCCGAGCTGGCCGCCCTCGGCTGCGCGGTCGGGCACGCCGTCCATCGAGATCAGCCAGCGCTTCTCGGTCGCCGACCAGGTCGCCGTCACCCGGGCGAAGGGATAGCTCACCGACGCTGACACAGCCGGTTTCCCGCCGGTCGGGGTCGGGCCGAAGGTGTAACCCATCGCCGGTGGCGTGCTGACGTTGCCGGCCCGCTTGCGCAGGGTGGCCACCCTGCCGATGACGTCGTACGGCATGGGTCGAGATGCGCTGCGGGTGTAGCCGGTGGCGTCGTGGTCGAAGGAGATGAGCTTGAGCGGCGCGCGGTCCAGCGGTCCGGCCAGCTTGTCCTGCGAGCCGGAGTAGATCAGGCCGACCGTGCCGTACTGCCGGAGCAGGTCGACGTCGGTGATGCGGGCGCTGCGCACCGGTCCGACGTACGTCGGGTAGGTGCTGGAATAGATCGCTGCGAGGCGGGTGACGCCGCCCTCGACCTGCTCGACGTAGACGACGTCTGCCTTCGTGACGCCCACCTGTGGATGCCCACTCGTGGTGTTGTCGATCTTCACAGCAAACACCGGGCCGTCGGTCTTGCCCAGCCGCCCGGACAGCCGGCTCGGCTGCGGCGGGGGCGGCGGCGTCGGGGTCGATGGCGACGAGCTCGGAGCCGGCGTGGCGACCGAGGTGGCCTTGGGCCCTGCGGCACCCGAGGAACAGGCCGAGAGAGCCAGCGCGAGAGCCGTCAGAACGATCGCAACGGCGCCCCGGGACGAGGGCCTGGTCATGAGTGAGGGGGCGTCGGTCACAGGACACGACCGTACGTGACCTACCTGTGAGGCCCAGGGACCCCCGCAGCCAGAGCCGCCGGCGGCGTGTCGTCGAACTCCGAGGTGGCCGGCCACGATGCGTGCCCGGCCAGGCGGAGGTAGCGCACTGCCTTCTTGCGCCGGACCGTGCGGGTCCCTCGCACCACATCGTTGAGGAACCGCCGCGACAGCTGCACCCGCAGGCAGGCCGCGGACAGCTCGTGCAGCAGCTCGCGACCCGAGGCGTCGTCGGTGAACGCGTCAGTCGCGCCGGGCGAGTCGAACGCGGCAAGCAGAGCCTTGGACAAGTCGCTCTCGGCCTGCTCGCGGTCGGCGCCGTCGACCTCCCGGGCGGCGTGCGCGGCGTCCGCGAGGAGCAGACCGCTGGCGGGGTCCAGCCGGCCGGTGACCGCGATCTGCAGAGCCACCGAGGCACGTCGCACGAGCTGCGCGTCGAGCGCGCTGCTGGCACCCTCCAGCCGGGCATGCAGCCGGTCCAGCCGGGTGGCCACGAAGGTGAGGTACCACGCCAGCACGAGCACCGCGGCTGTCACCAGCAGCGGCACACCCCAGCCGTCGAGGCTCATCGGCGCAACCGGTCGCGCCATGGCCGCGGCACGTCCTCACCGACCGCACCTGCCCCCGCTGCCACGGTGTCGTAGACCGCAAGCAGCGCCTCCACCACCGTGTCCCAGTCGAAGCGCCGGACCCAGGTCGAGGCAGCGGTCGACAACGCCCTGCGCCTCGGCTCGTCCGCAAGCACACCGACCAGGGTCGCCGACAGGGCGTCGGCGTCACCGGTCGGGAACGTCACACCGACCCGCCCGCCGTCGAGGACCCCGGTGAAGGCGTCCAGGTCCGAGGCCACGACAGGAGCGCCGGCCGACATCGCCTCGACGAGCACGACGCCGAAGCTCTCGCCGCCGAGGTTGGGTGCGACGTAGACGTCCACGGTCCGCAACAGGGCGGCCTTCTCGTCCTCGGTGACGACGCCGAGGAACGTCACCGCCTGCCGGACCTGCTCCGACAGCCCGTCGACCGCTTCCTGCTCATCACCCCGACCGGCGACAAGCAGCCGGGCACCGGGATGGGCGGCCAGCACCGCCGGCATGGCCGCCATCAGGATCGGCAGCCCCTTGCGCTCCTCGTCGAGGCGGCCGATGAAGCCGAGCGTGCCGCCGGATCCTCGCCATTCCTCGCGCGGCTCGGCATCGGCGAAGCGGTCGACGAACACCCCGTTCGGGATCAGGACCGCGTCGCCGCCGACGTGCTCGACGAGGGTGCGCCGGGCAGCCTCGGAGACCGCTATCCGAGCGCCGAGCTTTTCCAGCGCAGGTTCGAGGATCGGGTAGGCCGCACTCATCGCCCGGGACCGCAGGGTGGAGGTGTGGAAGGTCCCCACGATCGCACCGGTCGCCGCCCAGGCGGCGAGGATCGACAGCGACGGGGTCGCGGGTTCGTGCAGGTGCAGCAGGTCGAACTCGCCTTCGCGCAACCACCGGCGCACGCGGGCAGCCGACAGCGGCCCGAAGTTCACCCGGGCCACCGACCCGTTGTACGGCACCGGCACGGCCCGCCCCGCCGCCACGACGTACGACGGCAGCGGCAGGTCGTCGTCGGCGGGGGCGAGCACCGACACCTGGTGGCCGCGCGCCTGTAGCACCTCGGCGAGGTCACGGACGTGGAACTGCACGCCGCCGGGCACGTCCCAGGAGTAAGGGCAGACGATGCCGACCTTCATGCCGGCCACACCTCGGCAGCCTGCTCCCGGTCGGCGCTCCACACCGGCTGCAACATGTGCCAGTGCTCGGGATGCTCGACGATCGCTCGGCCGAGCACGTCGGCGACCTGCTGGGTCATGGCCGTCAGTCTGGCCCGGGTCGGGCCGGTGGCTCGGTCCGGCACGGGCACCTCGTCGTGGAAGCAGACCACGAGACGCGGCGGACCGGCGTCCGCCGGCTCGTGCCAGACAGACACCGGGTGCAGGGCCGCGCCGGTGCGCAGCGCCAGCATCGCCGGCCCCGCCGGCAGCCGGGCCGGGGCGCCCAGCAGGTCGACCCCGAGGCCGGCCCCGCCGAGGTCACGGTCGGCCAGCAGCGGCACGAACTGTCCGGCGCGCAGCCGGTCACCGAGCACCTCGATGACACCTCCGTCGCCGCCGGTCAGAGGCAGCACCTCCATGCCCAGCGCCTCGCGGTAGGCGAGGAACCGCGCGAACAGCCGCTCGGGCCGCAAGCGTTCGGCGACCGTGACGACCGGTGCGCCCGTGAGGCTGGCCCAGGCACCAGCATGGTCCCAGTTGCCCATGTGCAGCAGAGCGGCGACGACCCCGCGTTGCCCCGGACCGGTGCTGCGGCGCAGGTGGTCCTCGCCGATCACCCGGACCGTGCCGACGACCCGCGCGGCGTCCCAGTCCGGCAGCCGGAACGTGTCGCACCAGTAGCGCAGGTAGGTGCGCATGCCGGCCCGGCTCAGCTGTCGCAGACCGTCAGCAGAGATCTCCGTCGCGGCTCTGCGCAGGTTCGCCTCCAGCTGCTGTACGCCGGGTCCGTGTCGCCACCAGGCCACGTCGGCGACCGCGGCGAACAAGGCATAGGCCACCCGCTCCGGCAGTCGGCGGACCAACGCCCAGCCGGCGGCGTACAGCCCATAGGTCAGGCGGTCGCGCACGCACGCACCGCGACGTCGGTCACGGGGTGCGGGCCAGGGCCTGCCGGCGAACGGCGAGAGCACGCTGGCCGATCGTCACGGTGCTGCCGACAGCGAGCAGCCACAGCGCGACCGCCTGCACGTAGGGCACACCGAGCCCGTCCAGACCGGTCGCCACGAGGATCGCGACGAGGCGGTCGGCCCGCTCGGTGATGCCGACAGCCGCGGTCATGCCCAGTCCCTCGGCGCGAGCCCGGGCGTAGGACACGACGGCGCCGGTGGACAGGCAGTAGAGGCACAGCGCCACCATCAGCTGGTCGTTGCCGCCACCGGAGAACCACAGCGCGATGCCACCGAAGACGGCCGCGTCACCGACCCGGTCGAGGGTGGAGTCGAGCCACGCGCCCCAGCTGCTCGAGCGCTCGCTCATGCGCGCCATGGTGCCGTCGACGAGGTCGGAGAAGACGAAGCAGGTGATGACGATGGTGCCCCAGAAGAACTCGTGCCGGGGATAGAACGCTAGTGCGCCGACCACGACACCGAAGGTGCCGACCAGGGTCACGACGTCCGGACTCACCCCGCGGCGGACCAGGAACGCGGCGGTCGGGGTGAGGATGCGCGTGAAAAGCGCACGGGCGAAGCGGTTCAGCACGGGCTGGATCGTACCTATGGTGCGCCGAGTGGTCCGTTAGCACCATGCGTCACCCGAACGGACCTACATGCGGTCGTCACCCACCGTCGATCCCTACAGGGTGCATATCGGACAACGACTCCTCCTCCCGGCCACCGCCCTGGCGCTGGTGCTGCCCTTGGGGGCTGCCTCTAGCCAGCTCCTGAGCGTGACGTCGGGGCCGGCCCTGCTCCGGCGGCCGTGGGCAGCCGGTCGGCCGAGTCGTGCGACGTGAGCGGGCCGGTCACTCTGTGCGCGCACCTGGACGACGCGCCAAAGGCCCCCCTCGACACCTCCACGGCAGGCGTGCGGGACCGCGCCGGGACCATCGAGGCGGAGGCCACCGGTGCCGCCGTTGCCGAGGCCGGCGACGCGACCGGCCCGCTGCCGGTGCTGCACGCCGCCCCAGGCTGCAGCACCGACGGGGTGACCGGCAATCGGGTGCAGCTGGTCTACGCAGTGCCCGCGGGGCGCCCCGACCGGTACGACGCGATCCGCGCCTCGCTGGTGACCTTCGTGTCCCGGGTGGACGACACGTTCCAGGCGTCCTCCGCTCTCGGTGGGGGGAACCTCGCTGTCCGCTGGGTGACCGCACCCGACTGCTCGCTGTCCATCCTGCGCGTCCCCGTGTCGGTCAACGCCGAAGCTCGCTTCTCTGACCTCGTCACCGAGCTGACCGCTGTCGGCCTCAACCGCCCTGACCGCAAGTACCTGGTCCTGGTCGACACCCCGTCCCGCGGCATCTGCGGAGTGGCCCAGCAGTACCTCGACGACTCCCCCGCGCCCACCAACTACAACAACGGCCGGGCCGTCCAGTTCGCCCGCGTCGACACCCAGTGCTGGGGCCGACCGGACCACTCCACCGAGGCGCACGAGCTGGTGCACACCCTGGGTGGCGTCCAGCGCACAGCGCCGCACACCACCCAGGCCGGCCACTGCGTCGACGAGGCCGACGCGATGTGCTACTCAGACGGCCAGGGGGTCACGATGCAGCAGGTCTGCCCCACCGCCGGTGAGGCCTACCTCGACTGCCGCAGCGACGACTACTTCGCGATCGACCCACCGGTGGGCAGCTACCTCTCGCTGCGCTGGAACGTCGCCCGCTCCGACTTCCTCACTGCACCGGAGGCACCGGTCCTGACCATCTCTGCGGTGCAGGAGGTGCGCGGGTCGTCCTTCAGCGTCACGGCTGCCCCGGGCGTGCGATCCGGCCAGACCTGGGCCCTCACCTGGTCCATGACCGCCGGCTGCACCGCCACGACCCCGCTGACCGGCGCGGCCACGACGCTGACCGCGACGTGTCCCGCGACCATGACCGCTCCACTGACCATCTCGGCCGCGCTCGCCCAGAGCGACGGTCAGACCGTGACTGCCTCGGCTGCGGTCACCACCCGGGCGGGGTCGGCCGCTCCGGTGACCACCACCAGGGGAACGACCCCGTCGCCGACGACATCCCCGGCCACCCCGACCCTGACCGGCACCACCGGCAGCCGGCCCGCCACCACCGTCACTGTCCGGGTGCCAACCTCGCGAGCGCACACCCACAGCCGCCTGACGGTGCGCGGGCGCCTGCAGAACACCTCGAACGGAGGTCCCCTGATCGGCGTACCCGCACAGCTGCAGTGGCGCTCCTCCACCACAGGCACCTGGCGCGCGCTCACCACCGACCGCAGCGCCGCCGACGGCAGCCTGCAGGTCACGGTGGCCGTGGCCCGCCTCGGTCGCCCCGGGCAGGCAGTCCTGCTCCGCTGGCGCACCACCGGCGGGTCCCAGGGCAGCATCGGCGTGAGCTCGGGCGTACGGATCTCGCTGCTCCGCTGACCCCGCCCGCACGCAAGGTCTTGTGCCCGACGCCGACCCGGGTGAAGGCTCGGGCACATGACCCCCACCAGCGACACCGAGACCACCAGCGGAGCTGCCGCCAGCCTGCGCAACGTCGTGCTGGTCGGGCATTCGGGCGCGGGCAAGACCACGCTGGTCGAAGCCCTGCTCGTCGCCACCGGGACGATCAACCGGGCCGGCCGGGTCGAGGACGGCAGCACCGTCAGCGACTTCGACGAGGCCGAGCACCGTCAGCAGAGGTCCGTGTCGCTGTCCCTCGCACCGCTGCTGCACGACGGGGTCAAGGTCAATCTGCTCGACACCCCCGGGTACGCCGACTTCGTGGGAGATCTCCGGGCCGGGCTGCGGGCTGCTGATGCGGCACTGTTCGTGGTCTCTGCGGTCGACGGGGTCGACGGCGCGACCGTCATGCTCTGGGAGGAGTGCGCGGCGGTCGGCATGCCGCGCGCGGTCGTGGTCACCAAGCTGGACAAGGACCGGGCCGACTTCGACGAGTCGGTGGCCGTCTGCCAGCGGGTCTTCGGCGCGGGGGTGCTCCCCCTCTATCTGCCGATGTCGGCCGACGACGGCACCCCCGCCGGGCTGATCGGTCTGCTGTCGCGCACCGTCGCCGACCTCTCCAGCGGCAGCCGGGTCGAGCGACCAGGCGACCCCGAGCACATCGCCCTGATCGACGGGCCCCGAAACAGCCTGATCGAGGGCATCATCGCCGAGTCCGAGGACGAGTCGTTGATGGAGCGCTACCTCGGTGGTGAGGACATCGACCTCAAGGTGCTCGTGGACGACCTCGAGACCGCGGTGGCCCGCGGCTCCTTTTATCCCGTCCTGCCCACGGCCGTCTTGCTGGGGCTCGGGCTCACCGAGCTCCTCGAGGTGGTGACCCAAGCCTTCCCGTCACCCGCCGAGCACGACGTGCCCCCCGTGACGACACCCGAGGGTGAGCCGCGGGGGCCGCTGTCCTGCGACGCCGGTGGTCCCCTGGTCGCCGAGGTCGTGAAGACGACCACCGACCCATACGTCGGTCGCGTGTCGCTGGTGCGGGTGTTCTCCGGCACCTTGGCGCCGGACACGACCGTGCACGTCTCCGGGCACACCGAGCGGTTCTTCGGCCCGACCCACGGCCACCCCGACCACGACGTCGACGAGAAGGTCGGCGCCATCACCTCGCCGCTGGGCAAGACTCAGCGCGTGGTCGCCGAGTGCGTGGCCGGCGACATCTGCGCAGTCGCCAAGCTGAGCCGGGCCGAGACCGGCGACACCCTCTCCGGCAGGGACGCCCCGCTGCTGATGGAGCCGTGGCTGATGCCCGACCCGTTGCTGCCGGTCGCGGTCGTCGCGCACTCCAAGACTGACGAGGACAAGCTGGCGCAGGGGCTCGCGCGGCTGGTCGCCGAGGACCCGACGCTGCGGCTGGAGAACTACCCGGAGACTCATCAGCTCGTGCTGTGGTGCCTGGGCGAGGCGCACCTCGACGTCCTGCTCGACCGGCTGCGCAACCGCTACGGCGTCGATGTCGACTCGGTCCCGCTGCGTGTTCAGCTGCGGGAGACCTTTGCCGGCAAGGCGACCGGGCACGGCAGGCACGTCAAGCAGTCCGGCGGCCACGGCCAGTTCGCTGTCTGCACCATCGAGATCGAGCCGCTGCCCTCCGGCACTGGCTTCGAGTTCGTCGACAAGGTGGTCGGAGGTGCGGTGCCCCGCCAGTTCATCCCCTCGGTCGAGAAGGGCGTGCGCACCCAGATGGAGCGCGGCGTCGCCGCCGGCTATCCCGTGGTCGACATCCGGGTCACGCTGACCGACGGCAAGGCGCACTCGGTCGACTCCTCGGACATGGCCTTCCAGACCGCGGGGGCACTCGCGCTGAAGGAGGCTGCCCGGGCTACCACTGTGCACATGCTCGAGCCTGTCGACGAGCTCTCCGTCCTGGTCTCGGACGAGTACGTCGGCAGCGTCATGAGCGACCTGTCCACCCGGCGCGGCCGGGTGACCGGCACCGAGTCGATCGGCAGCGGACGCTCCCTGGTCAAGGCCGACGTGCCGCAGGTGGAGATCACGCGGTACGCGGTCGACCTGCGCTCCCTGTCCCACGGCACCGGCACCTTCTCCCGCGCCTACAGCCGGCACGAGCCGATGCCGGCCCAGCTGGCCGCCAAGCTGCAGACCGGGCAGTCAGACGCCGACTGACGAGCGTTCGTCGGCAGGTCGCGTTCTACCTGGGCCAGGCGTCGGCCACGACCTGCCGGGTGTCGGCCAGCAGCTGCGGGAGCACCTTGGTGCCGCCGAGCACGGTGATGAAGTTGGCGTCGCCCCCCCAGCGCGGGACCACGTGCTGGTGCAGGTGGTCGGCCAGCGACCCACCGGCGACCGAGCCGAGATTGAGTCCCACGTTGAAGCCGTGCGGGGCCGACACCGTGCGGATGGCGGCGACCGCGCGCTTGGTGAAGCTCATCAGCTCGACCGACTCCTCATCGGTGAGGTCGTCGAGACCAGCCACGTGCCGGTAGGGCAGCACCATCAGGTGGCCAGGGTTGTACGGGTGCTTGTTCAGCACGACGTACACCGTGGCGCCGCGAGCCACCACCAGCCCGTCACGGTCGGACATCGACGGGATGCTGCAGAACGGGCAACCGGTCGCGTCATCGCCGGAACTGTCGTCGTCGGTGATGTAGGCCAGGCGGTGCGGCGCCCACAGCCGTTGCAGCGCGCCGGACCAGCCCTCGCCGTCCGTCACACCTGCACCCGGTCGGCGACCGCCCGCACGATCTCCTCGACCGCATCGGCGACCGGCACGCCGTTGTTCTGCTCGCCGCTGCGATAGCGGAAGGACACCGCGCCCTTGGCGACGTCCTCGTCGCCGGCGAGCAGCATGAACGGCACCTTCTGCCGCTGGGCGTTGCGGATCTTCTTCTGCATGCGGTCGTCGGAGGTGTCGACCTCGACCCGGATGCCGCGCGCCTGCAGCTGGGCGGCCACATCGTGCAGGTACGGCACGTGCTCGTCGGTGATGGGGATGCCCACCACCTGCACCGGCGCGAGCCAGGGCGGGAAGGCACCGGCGTAGTGCTCGACAAGCACACCGAGGAAGCGCTCGACCGAGCCGAACTTCGCTGAGTGGATCATCACCGGCTGCTGGCGGGAGCCGTCGGCCGCCTGGTACTCCAGACCGAACCGGGCCGGCTGGTTGAAGTCGTACTGCACCGTCGACATCTGCCAGGTCCGCCCGATGGCGTCCTTCGCCTGCACCGAGATCTTGGGGCCGTAGAACGCCGCCCCACCCGGGTCGGGCACCAGCTCGAGCCCGGTCTCGGTGGCGGCGTCGGACAGGACGCGGGTGGCCTCTTCCCACTGCTCGTCGGTGCCGATGAACTTCTCGTTGTCGGCGTCGCGGGTCGAGAGCTCGAGGTAGAAGTCCTCGAGACCGAAGTCCTTGAGCAGGCCCAGCAGGAAGCCGAGCAGGTGCTGGATCTCGCCCGGCGCCTGCTCCGGGGTGACGTAGGAGTGCGAGTCGTCCATGGTCAGGCCGCGGACCCGGGTCAGTCCGTGCACGACCCCGGACTTCTCGAACCGGTAGACCGAGCCGAGCTCGAACAGGCGCAGCGGCAGCTCGCGGTAGGACCGACCGCGCGACCGGTAGATCAGGTTGTGCATCGGGCAGTTCATGGCCTTGAGGTAGTAGTCCGCGCCCTCCATGGTCATGGGCGGGAACATCGTGCCCGCGTAGTACGGCAGGTGCCCAGAGGTCTCGAACAGCCCTTGCTTGGCGATGTGCGGGGTCCCGACGAAGTCGAAGCCTTCCTCGATGTGGCGGCGGCGGACGTAGTCCTCCATCACCCGCTTGATCACCCCGCCCTTGGGGTGGAAGACCGCGAGCCCCGACCCGAGCTCGTCGGGGAAGGAGAAGAGGTCGAGCTCGGCGCCGAGCTTGCGGTGGTCGCGCTTCTCCGCCTCGGCCAACCTGTTCTGGTAGTCCTTCAGCGCGTCGCGGCTCTCCCACGCGGTGCCGTAGATCCGTTGCAGCTGCGGGTTCTTCTCGCTGCTGCGCCAGTACGCGGCGGCCGAGCGCACCAGCTTGAACGCCGGGATGCCGCGGGTGGTCGGCAGGTGCGGTCCCCGGCACAGGTCCTTCCACGCGAGACTCCCGTCCGCGCGCAGGTTGTCGTAGATCGTCAGCTGCGAGCCGCCTACCTCGGCTGAGGCACCGTCGGCGGCTGCGTCGGCAGCGCCACCCTTGAGCCCGATCAGCTCCAGCTTGTACGGCTCCCCCGACAGCTCGGCCCGCGCATCGTCGTCGCTGACTTCCCGGCGGGAGAAGACCTGCGCCTCCTTGATGATCTGCTGCATCCGCTTGTCGATGGCAGTCAGGTCGTCCGGGGTGAACGGTGTCTCGACGTCGAAGTCGTAGTAGAAGCCGTTGTCGATCGGCGGCCCGATGCCGAGCTTGGCCGCGGGATAGAGCTGCTGCACAGCCTGAGCCATCACATGGGCGGCCGAGTGCCGCAGGATGTTGCGGCCGTCCTTGGAGTCGACCACCACTGGTGCCACGTCGTCGCCATCAGCCAGCTCGTAGGTGAGGTCGCGCAGCTCGCCGCTGACCCGCGCCGCGACCACCGAACGGTCATCGCCGAGCACCTCCGCTGCCGTCGTACCGGCGGCGACGTGTCGCTCGCTGCCGTCGACGGTGATGCGCAGGTCAGGCACGGGTGCTCCTCGGCTGGGGTCGTCGACGCTGACGGCGCCGCCAGCGATGCTACCGACCGACCCCGCGTCTGCTCGCGGGTGTTTCTCACGCGCTCAGCGGCTGAGGACCTCGTCGCCGACCGAGATCGACCCGCCCCGAGGCACGTCGGCATAGACACCGAGGCAGTGACCCGGCAGCCGGACGACGGCCAGAGCGGCCGCACCGACGGTGACGGTGTCACCGACCCAGGCCCGCTCCCCACCGGTTGCGGAGGGGTCGAGCTCGAGCACCAGGTTCGCCCGCGGCGCCGCGATGTCGCAGGCGTCGCACTCGTCGGCGTGGGTCGCGTCCCTGATCGACGTGCGGGACACGACGTGCACGGGTGCGTTGTCGACGAAGCCGGTGCCCTCTCGGTGAGCGAGGGACACCGAGCGTCCGAGCCAGCCCGACAGGGCAGCCGCGGCTGCGTCTCCGACGAGTCCGGGCTCGGCGCCCGGCACGTCGAGCGCGACCTCACCATCGACCAGACCCGCGCGCACCTCACGCAGCCGTGGCTCTTGCTTGGCGGTCACGGTGGCGCCGGTGTCGTCGACCACCGCCCAGGACCGGTCGCCCACCAGCCCACCGGTGTCGACCTCGGCCGAGTCGACAGTGGCTCCACTCATTGACTTGACCGGGAAGACCCAGATCTCCGCGACGTGACCCAACATGGTCATGACACCTCCAGCTGATAGAGCCCGCCGGTCAGAGTGACCGCCCAGAGCTCGCGGTTGTCGTCCTGCCCGAAGCTGGTCACCTTGGGCAGCCGCCCGACGGTCTGCAGCCCGCCACTCGTGCCGAGGAAGACCCGGCCGGAGACGTAGTCGCCGCCGAGATAGGCGCCGCCGATGCTGGCGGCGAAGCGGCTGCCGCGATAGACGAAGCCGCCCACCACCGACTCGCCATAGCTGTGGTCATAGCTCCACTGCGGCCCCAGATAGGCACGCCCGCGGCGACAACGTTCGCCCGCATAGCTGCTGGGTCCCTCCCGGCAGGACCAGCCGAAGTTGGCACCCGCGACCCCGGCCGGCAGCCGGTCGATCTCCTCGTAGGCGTCCTGCCCGACGTCGCCGAGCCAGAGGTCACCGGTGGTGGCGTCGAGGGAGAACCGCCACGCGTTGCGCAGACCGAGCGCCCAGATCTCGGGGCGACCGCGACTCGCCCCTGCCAGCGGGTTGTTCAACGGGATGCAGTAAGCCCTACGGCAGGTCCGCTGCGCCCCGAGCACCTTGAGGCGCAACAGCTTCCCCGCCAGGCTGGTGACGTCCTGCGCATGGTTGGACGGGTCGCCGGCGCTACCACCGTCCCCGGTCGACACCACCAAGGTGCCGTCCGGAAGGAACACCAGCTGACCGCCGTAGTGGTTGCTGTAGCGCGGGTGCGGCGCGTCGATGACTCGGCGGTACGACGACAGCGGCACGCTGGTCGCCGCTGCGTTCGGCGCACGGAACCGCGCGACCCGGAGGTCCCCAGCCGAGTCGGTGTAGGCCGCCCACAGGTAGGGATGAGCCGCGAAGTCGGGGTGGAAGGCGATGCTGAGCAAACCGCCCTCGCCATCGGTGCGCACCAGCCGACGCAGGTCGAGGTAGGTCCGCGACCGCAAGCGGCCACCGACGACCAACCGCACCCGGCCGGTCTTCTCGGTCACGAACAGCCGCCCCGAGCCGTCCTTTGCCGACGTGACCTGGGTGGGCTGCACGAGACCGCCGACCCGCTGCACGAAGCTCACCGCTGGCGTTGCCGCCCCGGCCGGCGCAGCGGTCGAGAGCACCATGGCGGCCGCGAAGATGGCACCGGCCCAGGCCAGTGCGGGCGGGCGCGCGAGTGTCGGGGTGACCATGACGGCACTCTACGACCGCGCCCGGGCGGTGAGTCGGTGGACGATACTGGACTCGAACCAGTGACCCGAAGATCACCACGTCACTGTTGCCACCTGCAGCAATGCCCTCTGACCTGCGAATTCGCTTCACAGTATCGCCGGACACGCGGGTACACAAGAGGACACGCCTAGCCTCTTTTTCTGGCATCATCTGGCATGTGACTGGCACGGAGAGCGGTACTGGACGCCGACGATCTATCGCGTCGGGCGGCAACACGCGAGGTCGGCGCGCATCGTTCGGGTCCGTTCGCGTGCTGCCATCGGGACGGGTGCAGGCCCGCTACACCGGCCCGGACGGGGCGACCCACAAGGCTCCGGTCACGTTCGACACCAAGGGTGACGCGAAGGCGTGGCTGGCCCTGCGCCAGTCCGAGATCCTGCGGGACGAGTGGGCTCCCCCAACCCCGCGCGGTGCAGCCGTCCTGTTCGGCGACTACGCCGGCACGTGGCTCGCCAGCCGGGACCTGAAGCCCCGGACCCGTCAGCACTACGCGGCTACCCTCGCGACCCGGCTCGAGCCGACCTTCGGCCAGACCGCGGTGAAGGCGATCACGCCCGACGTCGTACGCCGGTGGTTCGCCGACTTGGGCACCTCGACGCCGACCTATCGGGCGCACGCCTACTCGCTACTCCGGTCGATCCTCGCCACCGCCGTCGAGGACGGGCTGCTCGCTGCCAACCCCTGCCACGTCCGCGGCGGCGGATCCGCCAAGCGCGCCAAGAAGATCCGGCCGGCCAGCCTCGCCGAGCTCGAGTCCCTGGTCGCCGCTATGCCCGAGCGGCTCCGGGTTATGACCTTGCTGGCTGCGTGGTGCGGGC